>NZ_JAXCHD010000007.1:0-355476 GCF_037027525.1 Paenibacillus sp. 203 | reverse complement strand
ACTTCTACTGGATAGCTAACTCTCGTTGCCAACGTAAAAACACCTCCAAGGTTATCTCCATATCTTACGACATGGCTTGATTCTCTTGAAGGTGTTTTGATTTGTCTCACGTTATGGGGTCAGTTCCATAATAATTAATGGTCTTATAGGAGCTTTATCCTAATATGAGTTGAACAGTGAGGACTCAAATTCTAATCATGACTTTTAGGACAAAATCAGATATGGATGCTTCCAGAAAATCCATCCACATCGTCTTCAGGTTGTTGATCAGAGCTGACGTTGTGCTCCTCCATCGTATTAGTGTACGTTTGAGAGGAGCCATTTTTATACGCTTCGCTCCAGTCTTCGTTGATCGTGTGTGCCGGGATAATCCAATCTTCCGGGCTATAACCTGGATGTTGTACACCTATATTTCCTTGCAAACCGGGATATTGATCCGGTTTAGAGAAAAGAGTCCCTACCTCAATCATGCTTCCTTCATAGGCTTGGCAAATTTCCAATGCAGACAGCACATCCTGGTTCTCAATATGAACACTGAGACCTGTGTCACCATTTGTGCTGGCGGAGTATCCAATTTCCTTTAATGTTTCACAGGCTTGGGCGGCTTGCTGCGGATCACGAAATTGAAAACGGAAAGAACCTGTATCCATGTGTTTCATCTCCTCTGAAGTAACTTATTTGGTTAATTGGGGTTCATCAAACTAGGTATGTTATTTTTAATATAACCAACCGGAACAGTATTTTTACATTCAAAACCTTTATTTTTCAAAAATTTACTTTAAAGCTTTGAAATTAAATAGTTAAAAAAGCAGCTACTGTGACAAATCGCATGTTTTCGCTACGTAAATCCCTTTATGCTAGTAACAAGGGTATGGTTGCCCGGTCATCCGAGCCGAGCGGTCAAAGGATGCCCAAATCCATACATAAAGGCGGAATGAAGATGATAGATTACCGAACATTGGTGACACAGCAATCCATGCATTTGTATAGCGTGTTTGCCAAGTCATTCAAAAGTGTAAACGAACATGCGGTTGCTGGCATCAAAACGGTGGGCTTTAACCCAACGGCCTTCGCCGTGATGGAAGTTTTATATCACAAAGGCGCGCAGCCAATCCAACAAATTGGAGCAAAGCTGCTTCTGCAAAGCGGAAATGTCACTTATGTTATCGACAAACTGGAAAGCCGCGGTTATTTGCACCGTCACCCGTGCGACCAAGATCGTCGGATTATATATGCAGAATTGACGGACGAAGGACAACGTGTCATGGACGAAATTTATCCTGATTATACACGTCAGATTGAACGTGCCTTTAGCGGAATTAGTGAAACCGAAAGAGATCAACTCATCGGCTTGCTCAAAAAATTGGGCCGTAGCGCTGATAACTTGTCACCTTATCACAAATAGAATGAATAGTAATTTTAGCAACTAATCGTTTGTGAATAAACGAACAATCTTATAGCTGTGCTAAAACGAAAATTTAGATTTACACAGAAAAGTCCACCCTAATATTCATGGGTGGACTTTTTATATACCTGGATAGAGCGAAATATGCCTAAGCTTACGAACAGCATAAGTACCTGCTATCGGCTAAAATGCTTGATCACTACATTGTTAAACACTGCCGGACCGCCATCGGAAAAAAGAGTAATTTTCTGATCCTCTAATCGTGGGAATATTAAAGAGGAATAAGCTACTTCTCCACCATCTACAAACACTTCAATGCTGGTTTTATCGACGAGAATGTTCAGGTGGACCTTTTTCTTATTAGCATCAAAAGGCGCCTTGCTCTCCACATATTTTCCACTCTGATCCGGCTGCCCGGTGTTGGCTCTATTTACGTAGGAGTATTGACCGTCCACTGAGACACCCACATCGACATGACGCTTGCCATCCGTCGACTCTCGAAGCCTCAATCCTACATTTTTAATCGTAGACCAAGATACATCCGCCTCTAACTGATAGGCATCGCCTGAAACCGGAAGCCGGTGAGCACCCTCTACTTTAATTGTTCCTAATGATTTTTTGGATGTTTGGAATCGCTCCAAATTGGGTACCGGCTGTGAAACCAAACGATATCCAACATCTTCCGTATGTTTCAGCCGAATTTGGCGAACAATCGAATCCATTCCATTAAAGCCTTCCTTTAGGGTAGGCGTGTTATTGGCATAATCCCAATTATTCATCCAGGCCAGAGCATAACGGTTACTATATTTATCTTTGCCTTTTCCTTCCTCGAACGTAACTGCACCATACCAGTCAAACCCATAATCCAGCCACTCAGGTTCACTGTGATTAGGGAGAAATGCTTCTCCATTAAAATCTCCCGTCCAGTAGGCATACGTGTTGGGTCCGCCTGTTGATTTGCTATTGGCGCTCACACCCAGAACCCATTGATAGGTTCCATTATCCGCACGCATCCGGTAAAGGTCAGGACATTCCACAAGCCCAATATTTTCTGTTTGAAAGCCGCTCGTATACCGCCAATTCTTTAAATTATCAGACTCATAAAAGCCAATCTTCGTTCCCTCTGCCATGACCATCACCCATTGATTACGTTGAGGATCTCGGATGATTTTGGGATCTCTGAAGTCCTTTGTACCGGGGTTGGACATCACAGGCTTGTTGCGGTAAGAAGTAAACGTCTTACCTTTGTCCTTACTGTACCACAAAAATTGTTCCTGCTTTCCGCCATCTGCGGAGGGCTGTGTCACAATGGCTACCAGCGTGCCTTTTCCAAAACCTGCGGTATTATTATCATCGATCACGACCGAACCGGACCAAGGATCTCCATTCGGGTTCGTATATTTGGGAATCGCCACCCCTTCATCTTTCCAATGAACCAGATCGGTGGATGTGGCATGTCGCCATTCTGTACCGTTCTTTTTGGGATAATCACGATTATATAAATAGTAATAATGGTATTTTCCATCAAAATAAATGGGCCGTTGCGGATCATTCTTCCACTTATCCGGAACGGTAAAATGATAGGCTGACCGGTAGGTCGGTGTTGTTTGCTTACTTTGATTCGCTTGATTTTTTGGAGTTGCAGCAGATTTTGGGGGTTCGGCTGTATCCTGTTGGTACATACTCCAACCCATAGCTATAAATATAGTTAAGCCTGTGATGATTACAACGGATCGTATCCAAATATTCTTGGGAGCTTTTTTTCTCATTATGACGATCCTCCTTACCTCTCATTGCATCGTTATGTATCGTCCGATGGACGACAGATCGGGTTGCTACCAAGCTGCCGCCTTCGGACATACTGCTTATACCTACTTATTTCTTGCCATACTCATTTTGGGGTTCTTTTTTGTCCTTTTCTGGATCAATCGTGATTTGCCCTTGTTCCAGAATACCGTTTTTCACAACAGAGGTTTTCGAACCTTTAATATTCAGCAGGAAGCTTGGCGCGAAAGTAGATTTGTGATCCGGGAAAAGCCCTCGATTGGTCATATAACTCGACACAACTACGTTATTACCTTTGCCTTGCGGGATAGCAAAATGGGCATACGTCCAGGTAATATCATCACGATCCAGATCCTGATGAAGAACGAGACCGGTTCCATTCAACGGTTTATAAGGCCCTGTCAAGGAAGTAGAAACATAACCCAGCATGTAAATATCATCGTCACCGATCGCATCTACAGTCACCTTGGAACCTCTTGTACTCGTAAATAAATACCACAAACCGTTCATTTTAAACACATTCGCCCGTTCAATTTCATCTGTTACCAGATTGGATGCAATCAAAGGAGGCATTACATTTTTCAACGTATAATCATCATTCAATTCAACGATACCCAGTGCGCCGTTCGCCAGCTCAGCTCCCTTTTTCTTAGGACTTTGCAGCAGGTTTTGTTGCTCTTCCGTGAAGAATTTCTTATTGCCGCCATAATAAGCTGGGTTTTGAATCGAATCTTCGCCCTGATAGCCTGTTTCTGTCCCTGTGTTGGCTTCAAATATAATATATTTGTGGCCTTGATCCTCGACATAGTGAGGGTCTCTAAAGGTATGATTATCCATATCCACTCCGACGCTTTGCTGTACATTTTGATAGATTTTCCCATCTCCACCGTCATAGATCGATTTCAAATCCTCGACTCCATCTACTTTCAGTGTCTTATCATCAGGCTGAGAGACATTAATTTGAGCCGTGCTCAAGGTTTGCTTGCCGTATAATTTGTTATTCGGATCATACGGCTGTCTGCTGGTATAGAATAAACGTACTTGTCCATCAGAGGTTAAGGTAGCTGAACCTGACCATTCTTCTGACTGATTTTTTAGAATCGGATCGTTGGCAAGCAGTTTATCATTGTCTTTAAATACTCTGCCAGCGTTTTTCCAGCCGCTCAGTGAAGTATTGCCCGCTTTTTGATAGAACAGGTATATGAATGTATCCTCGCCTCTTTTAGGATCGCCTGCCAGTCCAAAAACGATATTGTACCCCTTGTAATTGGCTACTGTGCCATCAGCATTTTGTAACGGCCAAGAGTCCCAGACATCGAAATCAATCAGCTTGCCTGAGCTGTCGCGACCCATAGCAGAAGGAATATTCTTAATTGTAGACGCATCGAAGGACGGAACCTCATATTTCTCTTTGCCTTGCTGTTTGAAAATATTCAGCATGTCATTACGCGTAATTTGCGTAAAAGCATTGTCATTTTTGAGATCAGATGCATCATTTTCCTCAGCAAAAGCCTGAACGCCGCCTCCTAACAGCAAGGTAGTTGCTACTGTTGCAGTGGCTGCTTTACTGAACCATTTGTTAAACTTCAAGTACTCCATCTCCCTTAATCTAATTATGCTTCTAGATTTGAAACCCAACTTTTTGGTTGGTAGGGCCATTTTATATGGTATGTCAAACGATTGATATAGACTGAAAAGCCCTATTATGTGAGGTAAGAAAACAGGTTCCTCTATGAATTTCATCCTCATATTTTCCTAGTAATTTTCTGAAAATTCCTTTTTTTTCATTCCTATTACATTTAGAAATATTTGCTACTTGATTTTTTTCCGTGCCCCATTTTGCTAGGTTGGTTGCTTCATTTACATGCAAAATCGTTCTAAAATAAATCATACAAAGCCCGATTTGTAAGCGGGTTCATAAAAATGGTTCCTTAGTACCCTACAGCTCAATTCAGAAACACATTTTTTGTTACAATTTCTTAAGACTTTTTTACCATTTTGTTACCTATACTCTATGAATATATAGCAACTCTAGGGGGTTTTTATCTCCTTTTTGTATACTTGGGAATTTATCGGTCCTATACGAGGTGGCTATTTTGCTGAATCAGTAGGAGGAGAGACCATTGCATAAAGAGACAGCCCGGACCCTTATTTGGTGTACCGGACTGTCTCTTTATCCTGAAAGATGTATATTATTTTTTATGCGTGTTCTCTTTGTGGTGTCTTTACGCGCTGATCTGCCTCTTCTTCCGTACCCGGCGGACGGTTCCGCAATCCGAGGACGACAAACCAGCTAATAACTGCAATAACGACCATGATAACGAACAGGGAATGCAGACTGTTTTCCAGTACAGAACGAAGTAATCCGGCAACCTTGTCACTTAGAGTTTGTGAAGCATGCGGGGCCAGCAGACCATTAATATCCTCCTGCGTAATCCCTTGCTGAGTTAGCTGTCCATCGGCTGTCTGGGCTGCGATGCGATAGTTCAGCCATGAACCGAAGGCTGCAACCCCAATCGTTTGCCCCAACGTGCGCAGGAATGTATTCAAAGCTGTAGAGGCGCCACGCAGCTGGAACCCGACCGAGGACTGGGCAATAATCGTGAACACAGTTATCGAGAAGCCGAATCCCAGTCCATACAATAATGTAGACAGGAACAGCAGCCAGATCGGAGCCGTTTGGCCCATCAAGGTCATGACGAAGGCACCCAATACAATCAGGGTCAGCCCGATCAAAGAGGTTCGACGCGAGCCCAGCGTCAGCAAAATGCGTCCTCCGATCATGGAGCCAAATAGCCAACCTACGGACATTGGAGCCAATGCGAGACCAGATGAAGCGGCATCTCCACCGTGTATACCTTGAATCCATAGTGGAAGATAGCTAGTCAGTCCGATCAATAGAGTGCTGACTAACAGGGCTGCGGCACAGGAAAAAGCAATATCCCGTATCCGAAATAGCTTTAGTGGCACCATCGGTTCCTGAGCGCGTTTTTCAATAACCAAAAACAGAATCAGGAACAAAATGGCTACGGCAGCCAAGGCCAGCAATTCAGGAGAAGCCCAGCCGATATACTGCCCACCCAGTGCCAATACGAGCAAGAGAGCCGTCATCCCGATGGTAAAGGTAACCGCACCTGGCACGTCAATACGTGCGGTACGCTTGCTTACCTGTTCACGCAAGTAACGGGCGATGAAGAACATAGCCAGCAATCCAAAGGGGACGTTAAAGCCGAAAATCCACTCCCAGCCAAAATAGGTAACCACATAACCGCCCAAGAGAGGCCCAATCAGGGAAGAAATTCCCCATACGGAGCTGACCATGCCTTGGACTTTGCCGCGTTCCTCCATTTTGTATATATCACCGATGATGGTAAAGGTAACGGGGATGACACCACCCGCACCAATCCCTTGTATAGCCCGGTAGATAATAAGCTGCTCCATACTACCAGCCATCATACAAAGCAACGAGCCAAGTACAAACAACGAACAGCCGATTAAAAAAATGGGTTTTCGGCCAAACAAATCGCTAAGCTTGCCGAAAATGGGCGTGGTCACAGCCATCGTCAGCAAATATGCCGTGAAAATCCAACTGAGCAAACTCACGCTACCCAGCTCGCTAACAATCGTCGGTCCCGCTGGACCGATAACCGTTCCTTCAATTGCGGCCAGAAAAGTGGCCAATAGAACACCTGTCAGCACGAGTCCGCGCTTCATGGGTTTATCGTTTCCCAAGCAAATCACAAATCCTTCCCTTATAAAAACTGTGTTGTATCTGTGCGGTTTGCCTTTCCAGAATGGATTATTACCCGCACCGCATAATCGTAAACAGGCGGCCTATATAGGCCGCCTGTTTTGTACGATGTATATATATTATTGTCTACATATCCTTAATTTTTGTCAACTGTAATCGTATGTTAACTCCCGCTATCTTCCGTTTTATAGAGATACCCCTCTTCCATACGAAGAACATGGCTGGCAAAGCGTTCAGCAATCTGCAAATCGTGGGTAATGATCAGAAAAGCCGCGCCTTCAGCAGACTGCTCTGTGCACATACGGAGCAGGATGTTTGCCCCTTCGTAATCCGTTCCCGCAGTTGGCTCATCCAAAATGTAAAGCTTTTTGGGTAGGATAAACTGTGCCGCAACGCTCAAAAGCCTTTTTTCGCCTCCACTTAACAGGTATGGCGAAACCTCTAGCCTGTGGCCCAGCCTGGCGGCTGCCAGTAAGCGCTGCGCCCGTTCCACATATGCGACGGGAACCGGCTCCCCGGTCCGTAAACCAAGCTTGGCGCGCACGCTGTACAAGCATTCCTCCCACACCGTTGCAGCTGCAAACTGATGCTCTGGTTGCTGGAATACATAACCAATCCCGGCAGCCAGTCGGTGAATGGGTAGCTTCGCCATATCCTGGCCCTCCCACCACATGCATCCCTTCGGTGCTGGGAGTAGACCCATGAGCAGCTTGCCGAGCGTGGTTTTACCCGAGCCGTTCTCACCCAGCAGCACGGCTCGTTCGCCAGGCGCAAGGGCAAGACTCACGCCCTTGAGCGCCGGGCGCTGGTTACCGGGGTAGGTGAAGGGCAATCCCTTCACCTCCAGCAACGGCTGCCCAGTGCGGTCCGCTGCTGAGCCGGGATTCCCCCCCGGCTCACGCGGCATGTCCCCCCTCCCTGCGGGAGAGGGGAGCAGCCCCAAGGCGGCCAGCTGCGCACCATGTTCGCGCAGCAGCGTTTCGGGCGGACCCTGCAGCTGCACGGTCCCGCCCTTCAAGACGATGACGCGCTGTGCTGCCCGCGCGCCATCGTCTATGCGGCCGGACGCGGTAACCACCGTCCGGCCTTCGGCATGGAGCCGCCGACATAGCAGGGCAAAGTCGCGTACAGCCGGCGGGTCCAACTGCGCAGCTGCGTCGTCGAACACGACCAGCGGCGCTTCCAACGCCAGTACCGCTGCAATCGCGGTGCGTTGGCGCTGTCCTCCCGAGAGGCGCCGCACGAAGGAGTCGCGCTCAGGAGCTAGGCCGACGGCCTCCAGCGCAGCAGCAATGCGCTGCGCTATTTCTGCCGGAGGCACGCGCAGGTTCTCCGGCCCAAAAGCAATCTCGTCTTCGACGATTCCCTGCACCAGCTGGGCATCCGGGTCCTGAAGCACGACGCCGACAGTGGTGGCGACAGTAGCCAAATCAGCGGTACCGGGGTCCATCCCGTACACGGTCAGCTCCCCCGTCCGTTCGCCTTCACCGGAACGGGACAACCCGCCATGAAGTAGCTGACATAGCGTAGACTTTCCACTTCCGCTGGCTCCGACAATGGCTACATGCTCGCCCACCGCAATGTCCAGTGTCAGACCATGTAAAGCTGGCTCCACCTGGTCATCATACCGATAGCCAAAATTCTTCAAGGATACGGCTATTTTACTGCTAGAGTTATAATCGCTATGTTCATTCATAACTGAAATATCCTCGATCCCCATCGTTGAAGATATAACCACATGTATAGCCACGGCTATGCACGTGAAGCGTGTCCCAGTTTAAAACGTTTTAACAGTCCCGTACGATTTAAAGCATCACCCAACACTTTCGTCAGCAGACCGCACAGGACAATGCCGCTCAGGATACGAACGACCAGTGCAATCGTCAGCACCTTCCAGCCCCAATGCATATAGCCAAACATATTGGCTGCGACAATAAACCACAGCGGAACCATAGCCCCACCCACTAGCATCAGCGAAACTGCGTTCCAGCGTCGATACCGCAACAAGGCAAATACCAACTCAGCCGCAATCATATAGCAGACAGCCGCCGCGATAATAGAAGCAATTCCATAGGCAGAGCCCATAAAGGATTGCACCACCGCGCCAAATGCATAAGCAATAACCGCCGTACCCGGCTTACGAATAATATAATAAGCCAATAAGCCGTATATCATGTACAGCCCGACAATAGCGGAAGTTGCGATAGGCCCTCCCAGACTGTTTAATGTTTTGTTAATGAGCGACAAATACACAGTCATGACGCCGTTCAACGTGGCCAGCATCGCCATGAGTACGATATCCAGCGTTGTAAACTTTGCAAACATACGAGATTCCTTCATATGTATTTCTTGCTCCTCTCCCTATCTAATCTATAAGATTACAGCTCTGATCCTTGTACAAGCTGCTACTGTATAAATGTATTCATCTGCGGCCTTATTGTCAACCCAATTATATTTAATAGGTTGACAATAAGGCCAAAAATAAGAGACTTCACTTTATAAGCTCCACCATAAAACAGCTGTAGCTAATACAGCAGTCACCGCACATAAGTTGCCTAAACGCCCATTGTTCAGTGTACGAAGATATGTCCGTTCTGCATAAGCACCGAAACCTTTGCCCTCCATAGCCAGCGCCGTCTGCTGAACCCGTCTTACAGCATTCACCAACACGGCAGCCGCATACCCGCTCCACCATGATAACCGATTGCTCCACCCTCGTGGTGGTTCCTGTCCACGAACACGCCGTGCTGCCATAATTGTCCTCCCTTCTTCTTCCAATAAGGGGAGAAACGTCAGTGCCACCGAAATACCGAACGCAAACCGATAAGGAACACGCAAGCGCAGATTCAATGCCTGCACAAAATCTCGGGGATCGGTCGTCGAGAGATAGATATAAGATGCCAAAAACAACACAAAAATCCGCAACGTTAACGCCCCTGCGATGTCCAGCCCCTCTGCTGTAATGACAATGGGTCCCCATGCAGCCACGGTATGTCCTTCTCGAATCGCTAGGATAGACAATATAAAATACGGAATACCTAAACCAATCAGGAACGACATAGCCCGAAGTTGGCGTGCTAATGGCAAACGTGCGCCCAAGCCAGCCACAGCAATCAGTACAGCCAAGAGTGCTGCTTCCCGCAGCGTCGAATCCCAAGCCATCGACAGGAGGCTAAAGCATCCCACCCATATTAGCTTACTTAACGGCCCTAACCTGTGCAGCGGCGACGAACCGCCGTTATACTGAAACAGCATTTCGTTGTGCCTCCAGTCTGAGCCATTCTTCATGCAATAAAGAATACATTAGCATATCCTTAAAACCTGTAGATGTATGCTGTACCTGCCGCAACAGTCCTTCCTGTGTCCAGGACATCGAGGACAGCAGGGCTTGCGAGCCTGTATTGCGCGGGTCCACCAGCGCTTCGATCCGATTCAACCGAATCGTGTTATACCCGAATGACAGCACCAAGTGTAGCGCCTCGGTCATGTAACCCTGCCGCCAATAAGGCTTGGCTATTTCATAACCAATCTCGGCTTTATAAGCTCCCTCCGTCTGCCAATAATTAAAACCACAGCTTCCAATCAACTTCCCGTTTTCCTTCAGCTCTATTCCCCAGCGCAGCGCATCCTCCGTCTTCGCCAACTCATTCAACAGCTCAATCATATCCTCTGCGTCCTCACGTCCAGACATACCTGAAAGGTTCATATAACGGTGAACCTCCGGGTCAGACCAGCAAGCGAACATTGTAGCCGCATCCCCGCTTTCCATCCTTCGCAGCCGAAGACGCGCACTTTCAAGCAGTGGTATATGCCCCTCACATGCATATGCACACATGTTCAATCATCCTTCCAGCATTAAAATGACATAAATATACGCTACATTTAAGCATACACCTTCAACAAACACAACCTTATTTAAAGCTGCGAAGCTTATATATATAAATAGCCCTCCTATTCCTAGGATGAGGAATTAGAAGGGCATCTTCTATATTATAAGAGATTAAACTGTGGTGCGAGTCGGTTTCTTCACAACATCCTTGTACAGTACGCCCAGCATCGACTGAATTTCCTGTAATTCATCGATCCCTGCGCCGGTAATGCTGAACATATCATCATGCGGTGTCAGAAAGTTTTCCTGCGTCAGGTTTTCAAGCTCCTGCTTGACCTCACGTTCTCCTACACGGTAACCGCGCTCTTCCAACACAGGTTGAATATCTCTTACCGTGAGATCGTTCTGATGTGCATAAGAAAGCATCTGTATACGGATAAACAAGTTCTGAACATCTGCATGCATAATTGTAACTCCTCCCTGGCCTAGGCCACCATGTTACACTGTTTTTACCCATAGAGGATAAGCTGGAAACAGATGAGGGCAACCCTCGCTGAATTGCTTTCTATATTGTTTGCCCTGCTAAAACGTATAGCTTTCCCCCTTCCCAAAATGATTCTGTACAGAGGGTAGAGTACGGAGTGTACGAAAAGGTTACAGAGTGATTTTCCACTTGACTGAATATATACAATCGTTATATCTTGAATTAATTAACCAATGGTAAAAGCGAATTGGATAATTACCTATTTTTTAAGATATATACAACACTTAATGTAAAAATTTAATGTTAGGAGCGTGAACCCTACATGTTTCAAGCTATTCCTTACGAAGGCACACGTCATGAACAATTCGAATCGGTTCTCGGACAACTCCGGGCACTTATTCATGATGAATCCAATACCATTGCCAATCTGGCAAATGCATCAGCATTACTTGGTCATTTCCTTCCTGATATTAATTGGAGCGGTTTCTATCTTTATGACGGCAATGAGCTTGTACTTGGTCCTTTCCAGGGCTTACCTGCATGTATACGGATTCCATTAGGACGTGGCGTATGCGGTACCGCAGCCGCAGAACAACGGACGCTTGTTATAGATGATGTACATGCGTTTCCAGGACATATTGCCTGTGACGCTGCTTCCAATAGTGAAATCGTTATTCCCCTTGTCAAGAATGGGGAACTGATTGGAGTGCTGGACATTGACAGCCCACTAAAAGGCCGCTTTGATCACGAAGATCGTGTATTCCTAGAGGAATTTACGGCTATTCTGGTAGCCAGCCTATAACCAAAAATAGCGCATATATATCGTCTTCCTTCGCCACAATATAGGAGGGTCTGAAACCCAAAACTATCCGGCGAAGGAGATTGATGATTCATGTACAACAACATGGCTCCACAACAACAACTTCATCAATGTGAACAAATCATGCAACAATTGGTACAACAAACACAGCAAGGAACTGCGATGTATCAGCAGTTGCTGCAACAGGAACAACAAAATGCATCCAGTCTTGAAAGCCTGGTGCAACGTGAACGAAGCGCAGCTCAAATGATCCAAACTGCAATTCAGCATCACCAGCAGGCTATGCAGCAATACCAGCAAGTGATTCAACTGTGTAGTCAGTTGGAAAACTCCATCCGTTCCAGCAATCAAATGACTCAGCCTGGATTTGGCGATAGCTTTGCTTCCCGCAGTATGCAACCAACCTCCTTTAATACAGGAAGCCACATGAATAACAGCTTTCCGCAACATATGGGAACGACTGGACAACATTTCGCAAGCAGTGGCATGCAACATTACGGAAACAACAGTCAGCAAGGCATGAGAACAGCACAAAGCAGCATGTAAGCTACTTTTCACAAAAAAAGGGTGAACAGCAGGCCATCGGAATTGGCTTGTTGTTCACCCCTTTGTTAATTTAATTCCCGTTCGGCTAAAACCTTCATCCCGTCTCGCAAATACTCAGCCAGTCCGGGGCGATAGCCTTCATACATTTTATTGAAATCCTCATGCTCTACATACAAGTCTCCCAGCCCGCTATAAATTTCTGCTGTAGGGGTATAGAATCGGCTTACCCATTGAAGATGACGGCGGATTAGCGCCTGTACTTCTTCACTGTTATGCTTCAATCCTTTATTCATGGCTTCTGCCAGCCGCCGATGAATCTGGTCAGCCTCTGCCTGCGAATCCAAATAATCCTCTTTGCTCCAGTTCTTCGTCGCCGTCTTGCTCTCCTGAATTGTTTCCTGAGCCTCTTGACCATAACGGTCTGTCAAATCATGTTCATACATTTCCTGCTTTTCCGGATTAAAACCTTGGTACATGTGCTCTGGTTTCATTGCTTGTTCCCCTTTCAAATGAGCCACCGTTTCGTCGATGGTCTGTAGGAGAGTATGCAAGCGGAAGACTTTGGCCTCGACCTTGGCTCGATGCTCCTGCAAAACCTCGGCCTTTTGTTCCTTGGTTTGCTCCAGCACATTTCCAATTTCAGATAAAGGCAAATCCAGTTCCCTGTACATCATGATTTGCTGAAGCCTCAACAGTTGTTCCTGTTCGTAATAGCGATATCCATTATTTCCAATATGATGCGGTTTCAGCAATCCGATTTCATCATAATAATGCAATGTTCGTACGCTGATTCCCGACAGATTAGATACTTCCTTCACCGTATAAGCCATTCCGCTTCACCTCCCTTGCTTGACAGTCTACAGTCTCACGTGGCGTGAGAGTCAACGCCCCCACTCGCCCACCTTGGTACTACACTTTTACCCTGTAAGCGCGTTGTGAACCGCCCATTTGCCAACCATTTTCCATACTTATGACCTAGAATCTGCATCTTTAGAAATCTATGCAAAAAAGCCCTCCAGCACGTATTCTCAAATATGCCGGGGGCTCCATATATTCGATTTGACTTTACCACTATTTACAGATCATACGATACCTAAGAGAGGCTTTTCCCCATAACCACATGATCATAAAAAGCTATCTTTTGAATAATTTTCTCCAAATTGTGCTGCGTTTGTGCCACATGTTCCTCTACTTTCTTTTTGTGGGCTACAAGGAAGTCTCTTCTCTCTTGGATTGTGGCTTCTCCTTTTACATTTAGCTCAAGGTATGCCTTAATTTCTTCAATGGTCATCCCTGTATCTTTCATAGCCATAAGGAACCTAATCCAATCGATTTGTTTTTCGGTATATACCCTTCTTCCACCTCCATCCCGACCCACATCAGGTAATATGCCTTCTTTTTCATAGTAACGAAGAGTAGATGCGGGCAATCCGCTCTTCATTTGAGCTTCTTTAATGGAGTACATATTTATTCCCCTCCTCGTTCTTTTATTTTCTCTTCAAGTCAGCTTTAACGATAAGTATAAGTTTTCATAGTAAAGAGTGCAAAATTAAGATTCCTACTACCTGGCAGCAGCGAGGCAACCTTCTTATGACCCGTTAGTTCGGATAGAAAATAAAACGTGGGCATTTGTGCCTCATAACAAAAATCGTCTAGAATAATCTTTATGAATATATATCGGAAATTCTTTATAATCTCCTCAACACGTTTCTCTCCATAACAAAACATATTTTGGAAATTACTTGTATACTTTTCAACAGTTTACTAAATATATGCGATTGCTTCTCTAAGCCTATTCTTTTTTATCATAACTATTTAGTATTATAAGGATATAAAAAAAGGAGGTTATCATTTGAAAAGTACAGGTATGACACGTCCCCTAGATGCGTTAGGCCGCATCGTTATTCCCAAAGAAATGCGAATTTCCATGGATTATAATGTGGGTGATCCTGTTGAGATTTTTGCAGATGAGGAAACTGGTATTCTCGCCTTTCGAAAGTACACTGGGGTGACGTGTAAAATGTGTGGTTCAACAGAACAGTTAACTTATTTTAGAGACAGCTTTATTTGCGGGGAATGTATTGAAAGTTTAAAGAAGGGGATAAATTTCAGCCCTATCCTAAGACCAGCCAAATCATCTTTATCCAACTCACAACGATCTAATAAAGAGTCCAAACGTCTACGGCGATCGACACAACAGATGATCGAAAGTCTAAAAGAATTAATGCAAAAACACCCCAATGCAGCACAGCACGAATATGCCAAAATACTTGAGGTTTCCCAAGCCCGTATATCCCAGCTCAAAAAAATGCTCTAACTACAGCTTGATACCCTACATAGATATACACCAGAGATTTCATCATGTGCAGCTACTTTTGAACCGTGATACGCAGCATCATAGCTAACCGACAAAACGCATGAACGTCCATGCGAAAATTCCACACTAGGTATAAAGAACCACTTCATGACTTGCAAGCGATAACGCCTATAAGCAGAAGGCTGTGCTACATTTAATAATGATTCCTGAATTAAAAAATGACCTTCTTTAATCTGAGAAGGTCATTTCATTTATTTATTCATTTTTCTACGGTAAACAACCCTATACTTTTCCATTTTTAATACTATAAGCCAAATGCTTTTCATTCGTAATTCTATCCATTCTTAGCAGTTAACCGGTATCGCCCCTTAGTTTACTTCTTAGATATTTATAGAAAGAATCGACCTCTTGCTTCAAGTCAATTAAACGGCCCCAGGATTCAATATTTGTAAGTACGTTCAGGATAAGCATCACTGCTTGGTTATAGAGTCCTCTGCCAGCTAGAAGCTGGGCCGTTCCGTATTGGTAATAGATTAACTCGATTTGATTAGGATGGTTTTTATCATATAGCAAAAGCTCAAAGGCTGTTTCAGCTTTCTCGTACTGTGCCTGCTTTACATAAGCTACTCCTAGATTAAAATATGCCTCAATTGTCTTCTCCCCGCCATAAGTGCGGCTTATCTCATTAGCTTGTTCGTACTGTGCAGTCGCCTCTTCGAAATTGCCCTTCATTGAACTGATCTCACCCTTAACCAAAAGCAGACGGTGAAGAATAATAGGGGAGTATGGCTCAAAGGTTATTCCCCTAATTATTGCCTGAGCAACATCCAGTTGGTCGGTTTTTAAGTAGCATCTTGCCTTTAATACCTCACCAAGAATCTTCAAATCCGTAGCGTCAGGTTTACTTTGATCCATTATGGCTAATTCATTCATCCCTTCCCCAATGTAGTGAAGTCCATTCTCATTTTCACCGGTCTCAATGAGTGACCAACCAGCACCATCAATATAAAACATAGCTGCCAACATCGGGTTCCCTGCAGAGCTTGCATATTTTGCAGCCTTAATGCAGTATTCTGTCCGTGTCTCTAGATTAATCCGACTTAAAAAATGGGTTATTCTTAACATGATTTGAATTAGAGTATTGGAATCATGATTATCTGCCCACTTGAGCAATTTAAGGATGTTTGGCCACTCGGATTTTACGGGAGCCAGATCTCTTCCTAATAAAAAACTCCAATACACCTCAGTGGGCTGCTCCCTCTTGAGATGAGTATCTAGATAAGAAAGGTAATACGAACTCCAATTCCTCCGAAGTTCCTTTTCCAACTCAGGGTTGTCGTTAAGGTGTTGTTCTCCATAGGTGAGGACTGTTTGATGTGCCTGATAGTGGAGACGGCCGTTGCTTCGCTCCGTTTCGACCAATGAGAAGCTTCTCAGCAAACGCAGGGCCTCATAAAAGTTCTTCTGATTAAGTCCCGCCGTATTGGCCCAGCTGTCTTCAACGGTCGAATCACTAAAAAATCCGAATGTCTGCCATAACCGTCGTGCTTCTTCCGTACAGCGCTCCCAACTTCGACCGAATAGAAAACTAAACAGTGAGGAGAGAGTGTGCCCCGAACGAGCAATTTCATTAATCAGCTCACTGACTTGAATATCATCGTCAGCAAGGTCAGCGACAATCAGGGAGATTGCCTTGGGGTTGCCTGCCGTAGCCATAATGAGCCGCTGTAATGCTTCTTCATCATCTGTCAGAAGCTTATTAAGGCGCTCTTTCTTGGCAGGCTGATAACTCATTTGTATTTGGTAATTTACTTCCTCTCTAAAGTAGGTTAGAGCCTCCATGGGCTCAAGTCCATTCAGTGTAATTGTGTATATTTCTTTCTGTGAGAGGGCATGTAGCAGGCTGTGATTCTCACGTGCAGTTAATAGGATTTTCACGCCGGGTGGAACTGTAGCCACAAATTCATGAATTTCATTATTGGCCATATCTATACTATCGATTATCAGCAGCAACGGTTTCTGTAGTGCGGCCGATGCAAGTACGTTCCGCACAACTAAACGTTTCTCATTCAGTAATTTTTCCAGCAATTCGCTGCGGCCTAGCTGATATGCAATGGTGTCTAAAAAATCGTTCAAGGTCAAATTTCGTAGTTCGGCACTCACCCAGATAACATGGGAAAGGTCAGGCCAAACTAAAGTTGGGGAGCTGGCTTCGCCATGCGGATCACCAATACAAGCATATGCGATTTCAAGCGCAATCGTCGTTTTACCCATGCCTCCCCAGCCAGTCAGAAGACAGATGGGGGAAGGTGAGCGTAGCCATAAAGATATATATTCGAGATCATGCAGGCGCCCAATAAAAGAGCTTGTCCAGCGGCCGGGGAGATTGTGCTCAAGAAAGTAGGAGTGTTCCTCTTCAGCTTCAATGGATTGCGAATCAGTGAAGAACGTCTTAACCAAATTCTTGATCTCTCGATCTGCCGGAGTACCGTACGATCCGTTATCCAGCAAAACTTTAGCTTTGCGAAAGCAGGAGATCAGCCAATCTGCAGTTGGAGGATCAATAACCGGAATGGAAGTGGTCAGCAATAGGTCGTTGAACCAACGAGTATTCATTACTTCTTTTTCCATAATGATCCACAGAAGACCCAAAAGTTTGCCGTCTTCCACTCGGCTGGGAATATATTTAGGGCCCATTTGACCCATCCAACTTTTAATAGTATTAGAAGACACACCGATGCGGGCTGCAATACGGTCCATATAAGATTCGGAAAAGGATCTACCTGAGGGAACCGATTCTCTTTTCTTACGGCGGGTTCGGTATTCGGGATGCTCCCTGAGGGTTGAAATGCCATCAGCAAGCAACTCAGCGAACTCTACCCTTTTATCCAATTCTGCCAATATTCCCACACTCCTTACTTCTTTCTCAATAAATGTACAGCCGCGCTGTACGAAATGGACAGTTCAAAAAGATAGATAGCAATTCCATAACTATATACAATTTAATTGAAAACAAGCAAGGTTTCTAATCAACTGGAAAGGAAGGATCGCTAATGGATAACACTTTGGCAAGAGCGGAGCATACCACCGTACACTCAGAGGAACCACATAAGCTGAGTATTTTAGAAAAGCTATCTTACGGAAGCGGCGATCTGGCCATCAACTTCTACTGGTCGATGGTGCTGACATATATGCTGTTCTTTTATACGGATGTTGTCAGACTGCCGGCTGCCATTGTAGGAACAATGTTTCTTCTTGTACGAATCCTGGACGGATTTATAGATCTAGGTATGGGCTTTATTATCGACCGAACCCAGACACGATGGGGAAAGCTGCGACCTTTCATTTTGTTTGGTGCGGTTCCAATGGCTATCGTAGGTATATTGTGTTTCTCTGCACCTGAATTTAGTATGACCGGTAAAATTGTATACGCATACATCACGTACATTGCAATTATGGCCATGATGTCCTTCATCGGAACACCATATGGTGCGCTCACATCAGCGATGACACAAAATCCTCTGGAGCGTGTCAGCCTGTCATCTTACCGTATTGTTGGTTCCATGATAGGCAGTATCATTGTCTCCGTCATGACGCCGATGATTATCGAACATTTCTGGCCCCATAACGACCAGGTCGGCTATCGTAACACGTTGATGATCTATTCTGTATTCGCATTAGTGTTCTACATGATCTGTTTTGCAGGCACCCGGGAACGGGTTTCGGCCAAGAAAGCCGTGTCTCTTCCGTTTAAGAAAGCCCTTAAGGTTTTACTGCTGAATAAACCACTGCTGTTGATATCGTTTATTTATCTGGTATTCCAAGCTGCGGCAGGTATCCGTTCATCGATTTCTATTTACTACGTAAATTACAACCTGGACCGTACGGATTTACTTTCATTATTCATGTTGCTTACCTTTGGCGGTAATCTAATTGGTACTCTGGCTGCCCCGCTTCTAACCAAATGGCTGGAAAAGAAAAACGCTATCATTCTGGGACTATCCGGCACAATGATCTGCGGTGTTGCCCTGTTTTATACAGATTATAGCAATCTGTCTATGGTTATTGTCTGGACGCTGTTAAGCAGCTTAATAGGTGGGATGCCTGCGGCAGTGATATGGGGGGCGCTTCCCGATACTGTAGAATACTCCGAATGGAAGACAGGGTACCGTACCGAAGGGCTCATCTATGGCATATTCAGTTTTGGACAAAAGCTGTCAATTGCGGTGTCAGGAGCACTATCTGGTTACATCCTTGAGATTTCAGGATATGTTCCGAATGCCGTACAAACTTCATCGGCACTCACTGGAATAGCACTTCTACTCTGTCTGGTTCCTGCATTGTTAAGCATTATGGGTATCGTTGCAGCATTATTTTACAAGCTCGATTCCAGACTTTTTAACCGGATTGTATCAGACTTATACCAAAAAGAATCAAAATCTCAATTATAAACAGAAAGGGTTGTAATCTATGACAAACTATCAAGTACCCCAAACAATGAAGGCTGCTGTTATGCATAGTACTCGCGAAATCAAGATAGAAGAAGTTCCTGTACCAGAGATCGGTCC
This sequence comes from Paenibacillus sp. 203, assembly GCF_037027525.1. Classification (NCBI taxonomy): domain Bacteria; kingdom Bacillati; phylum Bacillota; class Bacilli; order Caryophanales; family Paenibacillaceae; genus Paenibacillus; species Paenibacillus sp. 203. The sequence continues at coordinate 335,971 of NZ_JAXCHD010000007.1, read as the reverse complement.
AGATGAAGTGCTGATAAAAGTAATAGCCGTTGGCATCTGCGGCTCTGATTTGCACTATTATACGCATGGACGAATCGGTAACTATGTCGTAGAGAAACCGTTCATTCTCGGACATGAATGTTCTGGGGATATCGTGGCTGTTGGATCCAATGTAAGTCGCTTCAAGGTCGCAGACCGCGTGGCGGTTGAACCGGGCGTGACCTGTGGCAAATGTGAGGCCTGCAAGTCTGGCAGATATAATTTGTGTCCTAAGGTAGAGTTTCTGGCAACCCCTCCGTTTGATGGGGCCTTTGTTCAATATCTTAAAATGCGAGAGGATTTTGTATTCCAGATCCCTGATAACCTGACCTACGAGGAGGCGGCTCTGGTTGAACCATTCTCGGTAGGCATCCATGCGGCTGCCCGCTCCCAATTGCAGCCTGGATCTTCTATTGCAATTATGGGTATGGGACCTGTCGGTTTGATGGCTGTAGCCGCTGCTAAATCTTATGGTGCTTCGACAATCATTGTAACCGATCTTGAGCCTCTCCGCCTTGAAGCTGCCAAGAAGATGGGAGCTACACATACCATCAATGTGTTGGAACAGGATGCGGAGAAAGAAATTAAACAAATCACTAACGGTCATGGTGTAGATACAGCTTGGGAGACTGCAGGTAATCCTAAAGCACTCCAATCTGCACTTGGTAGTTTGGCACGCGGAGGCAAGATGGCAATTGTCGGTCTTCCTGCACAGGCGGATATTCCTTTCAATGTTCCTTTCATAGCGGATAACGAGATAGATATTTACGGTGTTTTCCGCTACGCCAACACCTATCCGAAGGGGATTGAATTCCTTTCGTCAGGTAGTATTGACGCTAAGGTACTAATCACTGATAAATATCCATTGGAGCAAACCTATGAAGCAATGGAGCGTGCACTAAACTATAAAAGCGAATGTTTGAAGGTCGTTGTATACCCAAATGAATAAAATTTACTGGAAATAGTAAATAGGACGGAAGAGGATATCCGGTTAAGGATACCCTCTTCTCTTCATGGGTCTGGCTTTAAGTACTATCGGATGATCTGAATTGATACACCTAGAAGCCGCTATTTAACGGCTTTTTCATCTATAAAATAATCGTTGTTGTCTAAATGCGGTTGTTACATTGAGCTTCGTCATCTTATAACCTTTAATAAGAGGATTTAAAAAAGCTGCTGAATATTTAGACTATGCGCAATCTCAGTGATTGCACATGTTAAAGCCGGATGATGATCTTGATGCGATAGATATGTCTGTCCTCGTATTTCATTACCGCTGATGACATCGAAGAATGAATAATTCTGTAACGATCCATCTCCGTGTATGTGCAAAATTTTCGGCTGCAATTCATTAAATTATCGGGGAGATTAACGGGATAGATAAATGGTATTTTATAGCGTAATTAAGTTGAATTTCGTGTGTTATACTAAAAAAACATGCTAGGACTTATAAGAATGAATCCACTGTTGAAGGAGGATACAAATGTATAATTTTATAGCCCCCCCAGTAGAACCACAACAGTAGGATCTACTGTGAAGGTATCTACATGAAGTTTGATGTTCCTTTTCCATAGATTCTACTGTATGCAAGAGTAGACTATATCCTGTCAGTCTAACCATCATATTAGTAGAAAGCGGGAAAATAAATGAAAGAAAAATTATATTTTGTTTTGTCTATGGTGATTTTCGGTGCAGTTGGCGTGTTTGCAAAGTATATCGATTTGAGTTCAATTGAAATAGCTTTATTCATGAGTCTGATTGGCGGTTTGTTATTGTTCGGAATCTCCATCATAACCAAGAATAGAGTATATTGGCCTAACATAAAAAAGAATGCTCTTGCATTATTACTTGCAAGCATCGCCTTGAGCTTAAATTGGGTCTTTCTCTTTCAGTCTTACAAGGAAACAACAATCGCTAATGCCGCTTTAAGTTACTATTTCGCTCCTGTTTTGGTAATAGGTATGTCACCTATTGTGCTTAAAGAAAAGCTCTCCCTAAAAAAATGTTTATGCGCCTGTGCTGCCCTTTTCGGGTTGATTTTAATTTTACAGAGCGCGAGTAACGGAGAAGACGGCAATCATTTGATTGGTATCGTATATGGACTTATTGCAGCAACTTTTTATGCAATCCTGACTTTGACCAACAAATTCATTAGGAATATGAATGGACTAGAAATCACGATTGTACAACTATTATTATCATCGATATTCTTGATTCCTGTTCTTTTTATTACTCAAGAGAAATTAGGAATATATCAGTTATCAGACAATTCCGTTATCCTTATTTTGATACTAGGTATCCTGCATGCAGGTGTGGGGTTCTACTTATTCTTTTCCGGAATGAAAGGACTAGGTGGTCAAAGCATCGCTATATTAAGTTATGTAGATCCCCTAACCTCATTATTGATTTCAGCACTTGTGATAGGCGAAAGTATGACGTTATTTCAAATATTCGGCGCTATCCTGCTACTGGGATCAACATTTATTAGTGAAGTAAGCCTAAAAATAAAATATCCTTATAGAACTAAAAATGAGTAACCTCTCATTTTATTGAAGTCAACTTCAAAAATAATTAAAGGCAGCCGTCCAGAAGGGATGGGCTGCCTTTTTTAATTAACGGGCTGACAATAGGAATCGTTGCAAAAATGCTGCTTTTTGTACTTTTTTAGGACAATGAATTTTTCAAGAAAATATCTTGTAGGAACATTGCCCATTCCAACGAGTACGTTTACACATATGATGTCACAAAATTCAATTTAAAGGGGAGATACACACCTTGACTAAACATTCTTCTCATCGTTCGATGGGGTCGTTACAACCACATTTTGCAACCACTACTGAAGTGAGTAATTTTGTTAATCTATGGGGAATATTTACTGTGAATGGTCAACAGATCGTTGCTTTCGTAAAAAGCGTAGATCCCACTAATAAATCAATGTTAGTGCTATATCCTAATGGGACACAGTCTTATATTGATGTTACTCAAATCAGTCAGGCACAAGGCCCTTATCCAAGTATGCCTTCTATTGCAGGACAAAGCGGTGGTCAGGGCGGCGGTCAAGGCGGTGGATCGCATTGGCCTCCTCATAATCAAGGCGGTGGTCATCAGGGTAGTGGCTCACAGTGGTGGCCTCCTCATAATCAAGGCGGCGGTCATCAAGGTGGTGGCTCACAGTGGTGGCCTCCTCATAATCAAGGCGGCGGTCATCAGGGTGGTGGCTCACAATGGTGGCCCCCTCATGGTCAAAGCGGTGGTCAAGGTGGTGGGTCACAGTGGCCTTCCAGTGGATCTCGTAGCGTCAATCGGAAAAATCGGAAAAACTAATGCCTAACCCTTAGTATGGCAAATTGATGCTTGCCATGAGCGAGTGTCGATTGGAACACATTCAATATTGGACCAACCCAAAAGGCATCGCCTGAAGATGCACGCGATGCCTTTTGGTGTTAGCCACTGGCTACTTCGATTCCCCTAATGCTTAATCCTCTGGCTCTGAACATAAATATTAGGCTTTGCTGGCCATGTCTGCAATCTGGCGAAGCCACTTCTTACGCGTATTTTCATCAGATTGGGGTACCGACTCGAAAAATAGATGATACATGATATCAAGTCCGCAATATTCAAATATGCCTTTGTCAGACGTCAAACGAAGGGCTTGATCCATGCCATTGCTGGCATATTCCGCATGTGATTTTCCTTGCGTATTGAGGATAATGGCTTTCTTACCCTTGAGTAATCCCATCTGCACTCCATTTACATATTTATAAGCAAATCCGTAAGAGAATACGCGGTCTATATACCCTTTCATAATGGCTGGCATCCCCGTCCACCAAATCGGATAAATAAGGGTGATTACCTCTGCCCATTGCAAAAATTCCTGTTCCCGTACAACATCTTCTCCGATTCCTTCAATGACCTCGCTGCTGCTAATCACAGGTTGAAAGTTGATTGCATATAGATCACGAACAACCACATCATGTCCTTTTTGCTTCAGCCCCTCGACTGCTGTGGTCAAAATTGCATGATTAAAGCTTCCCTCGGATGGGTGTGCGTAAATAATAAGATGCTTCATGTTCTCTCCTCCATTTACTTTAAAATAAGTGATTGATCAATTACTTAACTTCGTACTCCTTCAATTAACTGAATATGCTCAATCCATAGTTCCGATAAAGATACTTCAGTAAACTTGAGCGGTATCCTGCTCATGAATATCACCTCCGTTGCTTGTTAATTCAGTTAGTGATTGATCAATTACTAATGAATGGCCTCAGTATAGTTTATTCCTTTTTACTTTGCAAGTGCTTTTTGTTCAACTTGTCAAAAAGATTATTTAAAGATCTGATCCCAAGGCAGTGTTATTATCGCTGTTCAAAGAAAATAAAGTCCCCCAGTTGATGCCCATTAGGGTGTGATGTAGAGCAATCACTTAATATGACTTTATAATGTCATGTTATAAGGTGTATGCTACCGAGAGAGGTGAAGCGTATGCCGTTAAGCAGACATTTTGAAATCGTTTATATGTTACTCCATAAGAAAAAGGTGACTGCTGATGAATTGGCAGAGCATTTTGAGGTTTCCACACGAACGATTTATCGGGACATAGATACCTTAAGCGCAGCTGGGATTCCCATCTACAGCAGTAGAGGCAAGGGGGGCGGAATATCATTGATGGAGGGTTATGTCTTTAACACCTCTTTACTGTCCGAGCAGGAACAAGATGATATCTTAATGGCACTTCAGAGTGTGGCTACAGCTACCATCCCACAGGTAGAAGAAGTGCTAAACAAGTTGAGTAGGCTTTTTAAAAAAGACATGGGAAACTGGATCGAAGTAGATTTTTCGCCATGGGGAAGCCAAAACAGCCAGAGACAGCTATTCACTCTTATACGCAACGCAATAATCACAAACCGTGTTATAAAGTTCCGCTATTATAACGTCGCCGGGGAACAGAGTTATCGTAGCGTCGAACCTGCCAAGCTCTTGTTTAAAGATAAATCCTGGTATGTGGAAGGTTACTGTTTAAATACGGAAAGTCATCGTGTATTTAAGATTAGCCGAATGAAAGAGATTGCAGTTACCGAAATTAGTTATGAGCCAAGAACAGTCGTAGCATCTACAGATACAAAGATGAACGACTTGCTTCATACCATTGAAGTAACTCTTCACATTTCTGCTCAAGGAGCTTACCGCGTATACGATGAATTTGCCGAGAAAACCATTACTCAGAAGGAAGACGGCTCTTATACCGTCACAGCACAATTTCCTGTAGGCAATTGGCTGGACAGTTATCTGCTGTCCTTTGGTCCCCTCCTTATAGAGGTTAGCCCCGAACAAGTACGTACAAGAATATTGTCTCATTTAGAAACGATGAAAAGAAATTTAAATGGCCCTCTATAATATGACACCATGTAGTCATATTATTACTGCTATGATGAGTTTGAAGTTATCGCTCACAACATACTCACCATAGGAGGTTGAAGGATCAATGAATCCACATAGAACCATGCCACCCGCAGTAGAAACTTACTTTACATCAGCGAATAAATCCCAGCTTGAAGTACTTACTTCCGCTTTCGATAAAGATGCGTTGATCTTGGATAATCATCGCGAAATCAAAGGTATGGAAGCCATAAAATCATGGTGTGAAGCAGAAATATCGGAGCCGAATGTCACCTTTGAGATCGTGGATATGGATGACAGTAATAATACCATCGTCATAATTGCGAAAGTAGACGGAGACTTTGATAAATCAAATCTCCCCGATCCACTCCTACTTAAACATCAATTTCTAGTAAACAACAATAAAATTAAAGAACTGATTATTACACTTCCATAAAGGTATTAAAAAAATAAGAAAGGGACAACGAATATGCCCGCTTATGTTGTTTTTATACGTGAACAGAGTACCGATCAAACTGAACTCCAACTCTATTCTGAGTTGGCACCGGCAGGTTTGGCGGGACATTCCGTCAACCCCCTAGCAATGTATGGCGCATACCAAGTTCTCGAAGGACCCGCTATTGAAGGGCTGGCCATCTTGGAATTTCCCACTTTTGAGGAAGCACAAGCTTGGTACTTTAGTCCAGCCTATCAAAAAGCCCTAAAACATCGACTGCGCGGAGGGCGGTACCGGGGTGTCATTGTCGATAGTGTGTAAGGTTCGCAAGACAAGTGAACTCGAAGTGGAGATACCTAGAGGTATTTCTCAACCACATTGTAGAATTTAGGAGGAATTATTCGCATGAGTTTTCAATTAGAAAGCATTTTAAGTGAGTTTAAAGGCAAAAGGGCCTTGGTCACAGGCGGTACCAAAGGAATGGGAGAAGCTATTGCTAAGCGACTTACAGCTGCAGGTGCTACCGTAATAACTACGGCTCGAACTACTCCAGCTAATTTAGAAAATCCAGACCTGTTTATTCCAGCCGATATTAGTACGCCTGAAGGTGTAGATAAAGTAGTAAACAGTGTTCTTGAGCGCCTAAGCGGTGTAGATATTCTTGTCAACAATGTTGGAGGCTCGTCAGCCCCATCCGGGGGAGCTCTTATCTTGACAGACGAGCATTGGCAGCAAACTTTTAACGCCAATCTGTTTGCTGCCGTCCGTTTAGACCGTGGACTGCTGCCGGCTATGGTGGAAAAGGGTTCCGGTGTTATAATTCATATTTCATCTATTCAACGTCGCTTGCCGCTATATGATGCAACATTGGCCTATGCTGCAGCCAAAGCAGCTTTAACTACTTACAGCAAAGGGTTATCCAAGCAGTTTTCGCCTCAAGGCATTCGTATTAATACAGTTGCGCCAGGCTTTATCGAAACGAAGGCAGCACAAAGTTTGATTGATCGGATTGCTGAAACGACAGGTGACCGAGAAAGTGCATTAAAGCAACTGATGGACTCGTTGGGAGGAATTCCAATTGGTCGTCCAGGACTACCAGAAGAAGTCGCTGAGCTTGTTGCTTTTCTGGTATCCGACCGGGCCGCTTCAATTACAGGAAGTGAATATAATATTGACGGTGGAACAGTTCCAACGGTCTAAAACTTTATTTTCATCTGAAAATCGCGCAAAAGGTGAAAAAAAAAGCCCTCTAATGAGCAGACATACGCAAAACGTATTATCTTTGTCCATCAGATAGGCTTTTATATAACTACTACCGTTTAATAACGACCAGCTTTGTTTCCAGCATCTCTTCCATGGCGTACTTTACGCCTTCGCGTCCAGTGCCGCTTTGCTTCACACCACCATACGGCATATGGTCAACACGGAAGCTTGGAATGTCATTAATTACCACGCCGCCAACCTCAAGCTTGTCCGCTGCATCCAGCGCGGTCGTAATATCACGCGTGTAAATTCCCGCCTGCAGGCCATAAATCGAATTATTCACATGGTTTACAGCTTCATCTATAGAGCTAACAGAATGAATCAGCACAAGCGGGGCAAACACTTCACGACAGGACACCTTGGCAGTCGGGTCCACATTAAGCAAAACCGTCGGCTCCAAAATACCTCCCTTGGCTTGGCCACCCAGAGCGATCCTTGCGCCTGCTTGAACCGCTTCTTCCAGCCACTCACGGACTCGTTCGACATCCTTGGCTGAAATAAGCGCGGATACATCCGTGTCCGGCTCTAGCGGATCTCCAATTTTTAAACGTTGAGTTGCTTCTATAAAACGGGATACAAAGGTATCATACAGCTCATCAGCAACGTAAATACGCTGAACTGAGATACATACCTGCCCCTGATTGGCAAAGGCTCCACTCACACAACGGTCGATGACCGCGTCCACATCCGTATCACGGTCGATAATAACGGCCGCGTTGGAACCCAGCTCCAGCGTGACCCGCTTCAAGCCAGCCTTGGAGCGAATTTCTGTACCGACCGCCGGGCTACCGGTAAAAGTGATATAGCTGACGCGCGGATCAGTGACAAGTACGTCGCCAATGGTTTTACCATCGCCGCTGATCACGTTAAGAGCGCCCGCAGGCAATCCAGCCTGCTCCAGCAGCTCCGCAATCAAGTAAGCCGACAACGGCGTCTGCTCCGCAGGCTTTAATACGACCGTATTGCCTGCTGCCAGCGCGGGACCCACTTTATGAGCGACCAGATTCATCGGGAAGTTAAATGGTGTAATAGCTCCGACTACTCCTACTGGTTCTTTGAGCGTGTAGGCCATACGGCCCTCGCCGCCCGGTGCAGCATCCAGCGGAATGGTTTCCCCGTGAATCCGTTTGGCTTCTTCAGCTGCGAACTTGTAGGTTTGCACCGTCCGATCAACCTCCGTCAGCGCAGCCTTCCATGGTTTTGAGGCTTCACGTGCAATGATGCGCGCTGCATCCTCACGCCGCTCTTCCAGCAGGTTAGCCAGCTTCTCCAAAATGGCTGACCGCTGGTGCGCTGGCATGGCCCGCATCTCCGAGCGTGCATCAGAGGCCGCTTGAATAGCAGCCTTGGCATCCTCTGACGTGGCCTCTGCCACCTCAGCAATGATTTCCCCGGAATACGGTGATTTCAACGTCGTGTACGATGAAGCAGCTTTCCATTCTCCACCAATAAATAAATGTTGCTGCATGCTTTTCCCTCCTTCTCTGGATATCAACGTTCTTTTACCATCTATTTTACCGTCAACACCGGACAAGGTGCATGCTGAATCACCTGATGGCTCACACTACCCAGTATCATTTCGGAAACAAGTCCTTTGCCCCGCGTCCCCATAATGATCAAATCCGTCTTTTCCTGCTTTGCACTTTCGCAAATGACACTGGCCGGATCACCGTGACCCGCCAGCATACGGTAAGATATACCCTGGTCCTTCAAATAGTCGGATGCAGGTTCTAAGATATGACGACCTTCCTCTTCAATCCGCTCATCCACATCAACCCCAACCGGCGGCTCATTCATGGATAAAGCCGGGTTTACATGCAATACAGTCAGATGCGGATTCCCCTGAAGCTGCTTAGACAACGTTTTGGCTGTCTCCAACGCCTTCATCGCGTGTTCCGAACCGTCAATCGCAACTAGAATATGTTTGTACTCGCTCATACTCTGTTCCTCCTCAGAAGTCCAATTTTAGTGTGCATCCACTTGAATATCCTGCATATGTCGACGACGTACGATCAGCACAGCTACACCAATCAGTACCATCAATGCTCCAAAATAAAACGGGGTTTCTGCTGAGTACCACTCTGACAGCTTCCCTGCAAGCCACGGCGAAATTGCCCCGCCCAAAAACCGCATGAAGCTGTAGGCCGCAGATGCTGTCGAGCGCTCCACTGGAGCAGCCTGCATAACAGCAGTTGTAATCAATGTATTGTTAATTCCCAGAAAAATACCAGCTACAATGACGGCGACAATGACAGTCGTTGGCGAACCAGCTATCGTCCCAATCGCCATAACACCTAAATCAATGGCAAACAGCGTCAGCATGATACTAATGGAAGATACCACGCTCAAGCGTGCTTGAATCTTCGGTGCTACAAACACCGAGGTAAAGGCCAGCATAATTCCCCAACCAAAAAACACATAACCTAAACCATGCTCGTCCAGATTCATAACATATGGAGAATACGCCATCAACGTAAAAAATCCAAAGTTATATAATAACGCTACAATACCGAGCGTGAGCAAAGCCGGATAACTGAGCGCTTTGAAGGGATCGGTAATGGAACCGCGTTTTTTGGGCTTTGGAATCGAAGGCAGCATAAACGTAATGAACAAAAATCCCACCACCATCAGTCCGGCTACACCGAAAAACGGACCACGCCAGGAAATGGAACCTAACTCACCGCCCAGCAACGGCCCCACTGAAATCCCAAGGCCCAAGGCCGCTTCATACAAAATAATTGCTTTAGCTGTTCCAGAAGTGGACAGACCTACAATCGCAGACAACGCTGTTGCGATAAACAAAGCGTTCCCCAAACCCCAGCCTGCCCGGTAACCCACAATTCCGCCAACTGTATTGGCCGTGCCGCCCAGTCCGGCAAACACAATAATAAACAAAATCCCGGTTAGTAGTGTCCATTTGACACCCAATCGACTAGATACAACGCCCGTAATCAGCATCGCAACGCCTGTTACCAGATTATAGCTGGTGAACAGCAATGAAACCTGGCTTTTCGTAGCATGAAGCTGATCGGCAATGGCCGGAAGAATCGGATCGACCAATCCTAGACCCATAAATGAAATAACACAAGCAAAGGCGACTGCCCATACCGCTTTCGGTTGAGACAGCAAGCCTGAGCGTTCTTTTAACTCTTCAGGTAATGCATGTTGTGAACTCATATTATGATGTTACCTCCACATCTGAATGTAAATGTTCTTGTTATGATGGGTCGTGATCAAGTTCTTCATCCAGAAGAACCTTGCGTTCACGCACCCTAACCCGCAACTCCACCAGCTCAGTCTGGAGCATACGGATGCTGTTGATTTTTCCCTCCATTAATTCCAACTGTTCGTTCAATGTACTTTCCATATCCTCCAACATGGCCCGTCGCTCGTTCGGTTGCAAATGCTCTGTTCGCTCGCGATATTCCTCCCGCTGACCCTTAAGCATTTCCGCTGCGGACATGTAACGCTGAAGCTCTTGCAAGGAGAATCCAAGTACTTCCTTGGCACTCACTATTTTTTTTAGTAAATCCACATCCTCCTGCGAATACAGGCGCATATTCCCTTCACTGCGCTGCGGAGAGGGCAATAAGCCGATTTCCTCATAATAACGAATGGTTCGCTTCGTCAGACCACTTTGCTTGGCGACCTCATCAATTTTATACGTAACCATGACACCCACCTTATGAAAAAGATTATATATAAATACTACGACTCTATAACGTTAACGTCAACGTAAACTTTTATATAAAAAAGAAACCGCCTCTATTGGAGACGGTTCCTAGTTTGGCTTGCACGGTCATAGACCCGAGCATCGGTGCTCAAGCCCATGAATATCGCTTTAGATGAAAATGGTACGTGTGATGATAACCAACAAAATGAAGAGTACCAGAATAACACCAGTGGAAGTAAACATGTTGTAGCCACCGCCACCGCAACCTCTTTCTACTTCACCCATCTTAAGTTCCTCCTCCCTCTGTCGATTACAACAAATCGCCCGAAATCAGATTCATGAGCTACGAATTAGATGACGAATGCTTTGGAAATAATAACGAGCAGAATGAAAAGTACCAGAATCGCTCCTGTAGATGTAAAAGCTCCATAACCAGCACCTACTCCAGACATGGTGATTCCTCCCTTCATGGTTTACAAAAGCATCTTATGCTTATGCCATCATTCATGATAGGGACAAATGCCGCGCCTGCCGCCCAAATCTAGGTTGGGATTGTATAGTCCTGTTATTCTTCGGACCCGAGCATGCCGTGATACAGGAGGTTTCGTGCCTGCTTGGCAAGCACAGATGGACTTTCACGTCCAGGTAGTAATTTAGTTAACGTCAGCCGTTCAATCAAGCCGATCACGCATTCTGCTGTCAGTTCAGGGTCCAGTTCCTCACGGCAGGAGCCCCATCGTTGCGCCGCCAGCAGATGCTTTTTAATATGCTCGGCCATTTCCGCCTTAATGCGCACCGAGTCTGCCGCCTGGTAAAATCCGACACGAGTGATCGCTGGATTGTTAGACAACACGCGAAAAATAGCTTCCAGAAACACTTGTCCCCGTCTCAAAATTTCAGCCTCGCTTTGGTCTGGGCCAATCTTCATGCTTTGTACCGTATCATTCACCAAAGTACGAAAGCTCTCCACAAGCTCCTCATACATTTGTTCCTTGCTTTCAAAATGAATATAAAAATCCGGCTGCGTTAATCCTGCACGTGCCGCGATCGAACTTACCTTAGTCTGATAAAACCCCGTCTGAGCGAACTCTTCAGCCCCCGCTTCCAGTAACAACCTTCGACTTTCCCGACTTCTGACTCCTGCTCTCATCACGGTCTTGCCCCCTTACGCCACAAATCTATCGTATTATAAAGTTCCTTTGCAGTAAGAACAATGGGCTTGAGGATGATATATACCTGTCCTTCAAAAGTCCTAATACAGAAGGACTGAAAGTTTTGGAAAATCTAGGGCATCTGCCTACAAGGTATAATTAACCAATCTGATGGTGAGCGAGCAGGAATTTATTACGCTCAGTGATGAGGACAATATTTGCGCATCATCTCAATCGTTGTCAGATCATCATCCAGCCCCCGTTGTTGCAAGCCGTCGATAATCTGCTGACGTTCCTGACCTTTGACATTTTGACCGAATTTAAACTTGGCAGTCCATTCCTCTGGTACAATTTTGATCAGAGCGACCCCTTTCAAGCGTGAAGCATACCGAGAATCGCTGGCATCAATCGTATCATACCCGCCTTCCGGTTGCAGCTTACTCATAAAAATGGAAAAGGCCGATGCTTTTTCTTCCAAATCCACTACATGCTCCGCATGACCACGCACGGTAATACTTTTAAAAAATGATGTCGCAGGACATGCCATATGTTCATCCGTAAAATAAGACGGAATGAGCGCATATTCTTTGGCAGCTGAAAAAGTAACCCGATTATCCTCTTTCATCCGTTCCATCTTTTCTCCAGCACGGCTGCCATGAATATAAAAAACGCCGTTTCCATAAGCGAAATTCAAGGGAACCACACGCGGAAAACCATCCTCGCTGTTCATGCCTAAAAATCCGAAACTGACCTCGCTCAGAAACTGCTCTATTTCCTCTTGTTCTGCCACCGTAAATTCTTTTCTTCTCACATTGAACTCTCCTTCCATCTATTGACCAATGATACATTTCAGATTATGTTGAAAATGGATTCATAAAAAGATCCAATATGAACGAAAATGAGTGGTCCAATCGAAGGAGAAGAGTATGGATATTACGATTGCTTATCAGCGTGCGCTTCAAAAGTATCATTTAAAATATTTGGCATTGTATCATGCTCTTCGTGAGGGAATCCTCAATGGTTCCCTAGCCAGTGGTACGCGTCTGCCTTCCACTCGTGATCTGGCTGTGATGTATGGAATTTCGCGAGGGAGCGTTAAAGAGGCATACGATATGCTGTTGGCAGAAGGATATGTAGACTCGGCAGTAGGCAGAGGAACCTTTGTTATGCAACAGACAGCGACGCTGCCCGACAAATTTCTAATCAACCAGCAGAACCAAAATTCACCTGTCGCAAAACAAAAAGCCCCTGCTCTATCAGCATGGGGACAACGAATCATGCAGATCGAAAGGGAACGAAACTTACAGTCGTCTCCTGTTTCTGCTACAGATAGAGACAGTGCGCAACCGCCTTTGATTTCTTTCCAGGCAGGAGAAGTTGTATTGGAGGGCAATTCACAGATCGCATGGAAAAGCGCAATGACTGCCGCTGGAAAAGATCTGCAAAGGCCCTCGGCTGATACGACGACTGCACCCGTGAACGGTGATGAATGGCTGCGCGAAGCGATTTGCCATCATGTTGGCAGAACACGCGGAATAACGGCTACCCCGGATCAAGTCGTATTATGCAGTGGTTCCATGGAAGTGATCACGTTATTAAGTCAGTTGCTTATTCATGAACAAGATCGAATTGTATTGGAAAATCCCTGTTATTCCGGCATCTATCGTGCAGTTACTGCCTCAGGCGGACAGATACATGCTGCTGAAATGGATCAACATGGAATTGTCCCACAGGATTGGGATTCCAAATTGCTGTTTGTTACGCCGGGACGTCAGTTTCCAACGGGTGCTGTGTTACCATTAGCACGCCGTCAACACATTTTGCAATGGGCAGTATCCAAAGGTGCGTGGATCATTGAGGATGATTATGACAGTGAATTCCGCTGGGCAGGACGACCCATTGAACCATTAAAAGCACTGGATCGCGCGGAATGTGTCATCTATGTCGGTTCCTTTTCCAAAAGCATGTTCAGCAGCCTTCGACTCGGATTTGCGATTCTGCCCGTTGAATTGGCCCAAGCGCTGACAGCTGCCAAACGACTATATGATCCCCTGCCTCCTGCCCGCTTGGAACAGCGCGCACTGGCACGTTTTATGATGCGCGGCGACTATGTACGCCATGTGCGTCGGATGACTCGAATATACAGATCACGCTACGACGTGTTTCAGCGTGAAATACAGCAGTTAAGTGAACTGTTTCACTGGCATCAGAACGATTGCGGACTACATGCCTATGCCATCTGGAAGCATGAGTCTGTCCAGTATCATCATTTGATGCAGACAGCACGATTTTTCGGAGTCACATGGCGTGATGCCGCCGATTACCAACTGACACCGGGACCTCCATCTGCCTGCTTTATCTTTGCCCATTTAACGGAGCAACAAATTATTGAAGGGTTTAATCGTCTGCGCCAGGCATGGGACCGTAATAAAAATCAGTAAGGAATCCCTTATTTAATCACTAGCCCCAAAAGGCCCACAAATGATGAAGCCTGATGCGGTGAAATGATGCAGCCATTCAAATCTTCTATATCCACCTGTAGCCCATCAAATTCGCAATCGCTCAGATCAATCCCTTTGAGCTTGGACCCGGATAGCATCGCTTGATCCAGATTGCAACGGTTAAAAAAGGTTTTTTGTAGTGTTAAATGATACAGATCGGCACTTATTAAAGAACAATCTTCAAAACCAACTTGCTTAAAATTAGCAAAACGGAACATCGAATAATCCCCTAAGCAATCCGAAAAACGAACGTTTTGGAGCCTGCTTCTGGAAAAGTCTGTTCCAAGCAATTTGCAGTTCCTGAACTCTACCCGATGGATAAAGGAACCGGAAAAATGAACATTAGACAGATCGCATTTATCAAAAATGACGTCTGTCCATTCACTTTCCGGCAATGACGATTCCATGATCGTTACATTTTTAAAAGTCATCTTCTCTAATGAAACCTTAACCGCTTCCACATTATCCAAAATCATATCCTCTACAGACCCCATACGATATTCGCCTTTGGATCGTAAGGAATACATTTCTTCATTTAATACGGGCAAGTCGACAGGAATCTTCGGCAACTCCATTTTAATTTTCATAATACCTCTACCTCCACGATTGAGCGCCCTCTAGGACATTTATATGAATCTATTTTCTACCAATTCTCATACATAGGGTAGCAAAAGTATTTCTCACACATATATTAACGTAGTGAGCACGCTCACGAACCTTTGTTAGGAGGTTGATAGCATGGCAGTACAACTATCTAATCAAGTGTTCTCCATCTCTGTCGGAGATTACGGCGATCTCTCTTCCTTACGGCTGGTAGGGGACACTTTTAATACCAACTATGTCATGAACAGCTCCAACGCACCTAAACAGAATACGTCGGATCATCAGTGGCTGGGTGAACTCATGTTCACCTATCGTCTCGACAATGGAGCGTGGACTCGGGCATGGACAAGTAATTCTGCTGATGCGCGCCAGATCACCTCTTCTGGAAACAGTGTCCAGGTAGCCTATCAGAATTCATCAAACAATCAGGGAATACGTAATTTCATTTTACATGAAACTTATTCGTTGGTTAACGATTATTTGCATTGGCAAATGAAAGTAACAAACACCTCTAATCAAACGCTGGAGATCGGAGATTGGGGACTGCCGCTTCCGTTTAACGAGTACTGGTCCGGTGGCAATAATGAACAAATTTATGAAACCAGAGTACTCTCACACTCCTTTGTAGGCCATAATAGCTCCTTTATTACCGCCGGACGACCTAGCGGCATCGGACCGTATGTACTGCTAATCCCTGATGCCTCAACGGGTGCTGGTCTCGAATATCAGGACCATTGGAGAACTGAGGAGCATCCCGGCAGCACTTGGGCTATGGAGCAAGGTGGCTGGTCCGAAGGACTGAATGTGTTCTATATCCACTCCAATGTCATCAAGAGCACCAACCGTGGTTATCTCGGAAGCACCAGTCTGTCGCTGGCTCCTGGTGAAAGCAAAACGTATGCCTTTAAATTTTATAAAGTAGCGGACGAGCAGGCTGTAAAGGACAGGCTGTACAGTGAGGGACATGTGGATGTGACCGTGGTCCCGGGTATGATTTTCCCGACCAATCTCAAGGCCAAATTCGATCTGCATACCAGCAAATCCATTACCTCTGTCACAGCGCAATATCCGTCCGAAACGACCATCAGCTATCTGGAAACAGCCCCTACAAACCATAAAATATATGAACTTACCCTGGGACGACTGGGACATAACAATATTACTGTAAACTATGGTAACGGCGAAAAAACCGTTCTCCAGTTCTATGCCATAGAGCCAGTCGAAGCTGCACTTCAGCGTCACTCTACCTTCATGGTCAACAGCACCCAATGGAACGTGCCGGGCGACCTGAGGGACAAGGTCTTTGATGACTGGATGATGCAATACAAGGCCAAACGCAACAGCTTTGCTGGCTACTGGGGCTGGGGTGATGATTGGGGACTAACTCACGGCCAGTTTCTGGCGGAGAAAAACGTTCAGAAGCCCGTAGCATCTGAAATCAAGGCAGTCGATGATTATTTGGAGGTGGCCATCTGGACGAATTTGATGGAAGGCCATCATACCGATTATCTGGTTCCTGATTTTCTGATGCCGCAGCCTAATACGACACCAACGTACCGGGGCTATGCCTATCCGCACATTTATAATACATTTTTTAGCATGTATAAACTTGCCAAGCTGTATCCCAACCTGATCAGCTATCGCAATAGCAAAAACACATATTTGCTACGTGCTTATCGTATTTTTAAAGCGTTGTATGAAGGCCCTGTTGCTTATAATTGGAACACGGGACTTATGGGTGAGCTAACTACACCTGATATGATTAAAGCGCTTCAGGAAGAAGGCTTGACTACCGAGGCTAACGAGCTGATTGCCAAAATGGCTACCAAGTACAACAATTTCAAAAACACCACCTATCCTTATGGCTCTGAGTATAACTATGACAACACAGGTGAAGAAGCCGTATATACACTCGCCAAAATGAACAACAACACGACCATGATGAGCAAAATCAACGCCAAAACGCGTGCTGCACGCGGTCATATGCCTGTCTGGTACTATTACGCCGATCCGGTCACCATCACCGGAGAGAATTGGTGGAACTTCCAGTACACCACTTCACTGGCCGGCTATGCGATGGATGACTGGACACGTCGGCATTCGTCCAAGCCCGAAGTGGATCAGCGTCTGTCCTATGCCGCCAAGCTGGCGAACATCGGGGCGATTAACTCGGGACAGATCAGCCCTGATCCTGCCAATATCGGGGCGGTATCGTGGACATATCAGGCGGGCAAGGGCAATTATGGCGCACTCGGTCTGGACGGCGGCCCCCTCTTTAACGGATGGCGCGGGATGTCCGGGGAAGCCGACCTGGGGCTATTTGGAGCCATTAAAATCCTAAGCTCGGATGTTGCTGTAGATCCAATATTCGGCTTGTTCGGCTATGGCTGTGACGTTACAGAAAGCAGTAACAGCTACGCGATCACTCCAAAGGACGGTGTATTCCAGCGACTGCATCTGATCACCCAAAAGCTGAGTTTGGAGCTGAATCGGGACCAATATAGCTTGGCCATCGTGTCTAAGTCCAAGAACAGCATCCGCCTGACGCTGAAAAACACGACTCCAGGCACGACTCACACCACCATTATGAGCTTGACCGGACTTGCGGCAGGTACGTATGACGTGCTCGTAGACGGCACAAAAAACGGATCAGTCACGGCTGCTAACAGCTCTACGACCACGGTCAGACTGAATATCGGTACGGCAGCCAACTATGATATCCGTATCCAGTCGAGTACAGACAACCCGTCTCCCGCCGGAGACATTGTAGCCCGTTATGAATTTGACGAAACGGCCGGATCTACCGCAGCCGATTCGTCAGGTTATGGACAGCAGGCCAGTGTAAATGGAGGTGCGTGGGGAGCCGGACGGAAAGGCAATGCCCTGCACTTTAACGGTACAGACGCCTATGCTAGCCTGCCCGGTGGTATCGTTAGCAGCCTAAATGACTTTACGATTGCCGCGTGGGTACGGGTGAACACGCATAACGGCTGGGCACGCCTGTTTGATTTTGGAGCAGGCACGAATCGGTATATGTTTTTGACACCCAAAGCCGAGGGAACCGGTATGCGCTTTGCTATCACCGTCTCGGGGAACGGAGAGGAACAACAGTTGAATGCGCCAGAGCTGGCAACAGGGGTTTGGAAGCATGTCGCCGTGACTTTGTCAGGCAATACTGGAATGATGTATCTGGACGGTGTAGAGGCGACGCGTAACACGAACATGACGCTCAAGCCTTCCAGCCTTGGACTAACAGACCGGAACTACATTGGGAAATCCCAGTTTGATGATCCCTACCTGAACGGTGCAGTGGATGAACTGATTATTTACAACAGAGCCCTAACCGCTCAGGAAATCCGGGGCTTGGCCTCGGCAAGCAGCACCATTACAGCCCATGATATGGGAGCCCATTCATATGCTGAAGGAGCAGATTAGAATGTATTCATTCATGCCGTTAACGTTTTAGATTATGAATGATTTGTACCGTGAATGATTTGCGTCGTGAATCATTATCGTCGTAAATGATTGGTATCGTGAATGATTCTTCCTATATTAGCTCACCCCCGGATTACTTAAGTTAAGTCTATAATCAGGGGAGAAATCCGGGGAGATGATGCTTCCGAAGCAAGCAGTCCTTCGGAAAGCTTTTAAAGCGACCGCTTTATTGGGACGATCAGCGGCAGCTTTTCCATCTGTAGGGCGTTTAGCTCCGTCTAATGCGTGTCGTTCTTGGTCTTAAGCGAACCAGTTCCTCACTGGTGAGCTGCCTAGTATAGGAGCGAGGGGAAGATCCTGTATCTACCCTGAGCACCCTGCCTGCCCCGTTGGGGCGGGCTACCCGTGTGTTGAATACCTGCATCGCCCACTGCACCGGAAAGGCTATAGATAAGCGACCATCTGCCGTGCCTGCATAGTTGACCGCAGCTGCATAATTATCTGACTGTCTGAGCCATACAGAGCCAGAATCCCCAGGTAGTGATACGGGAGTCGTACCTCTAATAACCGTCTGATCTTCGAAGGTCAGCAGGCCCAACTCTCCGCCATAATTGATTTGCAGGTCCGTATAGACGGACTCTACCGTGCCATTGACCCGTCCGGTCGTACGCCCAACCTTCTTCAATCTTTCTCCTATGCGATATGCGGTAACATGACCTGGAATCGCTCCTACCGTAGCGTAACGCGGATTGAGTAGGTTGTTACGGGTCGGAAGCGAAAGCGCCGCATCAATCAGGTTTGTACCGGTGGGATTCAAGCGTACGTAACGATACAGCCTTCCTATACGATCCTGAGTAACCGTCCCCCCATCGGCTCCGCCTGGCTGTATTGTAGCCTCCCGATTGTCTGTATTGGAGGGATTGAGGACATGGTTATTGCTAAAAAGATAACGCGTCGCCGGCGCTCCAGTTGGGGCAACGATGAGTCCGGTTGAACCGGAGCCTTCAATCGTCCCGACACTGTAGCCGGCGATGACCGGGCGTATGCGCACTTTGTAGTCCGTGGCATTGGCTCTGATCTTTCCAGTTTTTACAATTCGGACTGGAACGTTCGTTTTCTTTCCTAAGGCGGTGGCTGACAGGAGTCCAGTAGAGGCCGACGCTAGACGGTCCGTATACACAATGACAGCGGCTCCCTTTTTGGGATGGGCAGGGTCCCTGTATCCTACGCCAATGCCGTGGACACCGGACATTTTTAAGACTCGCTTGGCCATCCGCTTTTTCACTTGAAGCGCGGCCGAGAAGGTAGCCAACATAATCATCTCCTTTTACATTCAGATGAAATATTGTATGGCTAGAGACGCTTCACGTTCCATTTGATCTTACGATCGCTGTATTGAAAGGCATATGAAAACATTCCAAAAAATGGTATGCTCATTTTCGAAATTGACATCTTATCATTGGATCTTAATGTTCAAGGAGGTACTTTATGTTTTCAATCATGTTGACATACAGCATACAAGCAATTGCAATTTTACTAATTATCTTTGAATTGTTGAGAAAAAACAGAAAAAAAGTAGGCTGGGGATCACTTTCACTGCTGTTATCTCTTCTTGGCATAGCTGTTTCTTTTGAATTTGGCGATTACATATTGGGAGACCAGTTGCTTTCCTTTTTTGGATTGTCCGCATGGTCCAATCCTGTCGATAATACTAGGTTTCACTACACCATTTATCTATCCAGTATTTTTTTTATTCCCAGTTTAATCATTGGATATAAAAATCCTAAAGAGTTTGGAGCTACAATCGGAAAACGGATTTCTAGTATATATCTAACTTTGATCATCATTTCGCTTTTATTTTTTATTATAAGTATTTTCTCGAAGTAACGTTGGATGTGCGTCGTTCCAAAACAAAAGCCTTCCTCAGCGGAGGGTTTCTGTTTTATCACATTAAATCCAAACAATCCGGGGTGAGTAATTAGATCAAGGAGTTGGTATTATTTATAATTCATTTACCTCCATATTTTTTGCTGCGTTAACTGCAATCACCCTCATAACGTTGCCAAAATTAGAAGCTAGGGTGAGTAAGAGAACAATGTTGAAAGTGAGAATTTCCTTAATAACAACAGTTCTGCTGATCGGAGTCGTGTTGTATATCATTGACCCTCAGTGGTGGATCATTGCAGCCTTTGCAATTTTGTTTGTAACCCTTCCTATCTTTTTATTGAAACGTTGGCGCGAAAAAAGCTGAATCAGAGAAAAAGCCTTCCTTGTTGATAGGAAGGCTTTCCACCTTATCCCTTAACCGCTCCCTCTGCGATACCCTCCATGATGAATTTCTGGAAGAAGGCATAGATCAGGATAACCGGGATGGAGGTCAGTACAAGTGCGGCCAGAATAAGCGACCAATCCTTGTTGTACTCTCCAAACAGCGTATTGGTCGAGAGAATTAGAGTGTAATGGTTCACATCCGTCAGCATTAACAATGGAAGCAAAAAGTCGTTCCAAATCCACAGAAAATCCAAAATCGCGATGGTAACTGTGATCGGCAGCAGCAAAGGAAATATAATGCGAAAGAACGTTTGAAACTCATTACAGCCGTCCATTTGTGCGGATTCTTCCAGCTCACGCGGGATGGATTTGACGAATCCATGATACAAAAAGATCGCCATATTCACACCCAAGCCGATATAGATCAGGGCCAAGCCGTACGTACTGCCTTGAACGGACAAATCTTTTGCCATTCGTGTAAGCGGTATCATAATGGAGTGAAACGGCACCAGCATCGATGCGACAAACAAGAAGAAAATCGCACTGCTCAGTTTCCCCTGTGTACGAGACAGCTTGTAGCCTGCCAGTGCCGAACAGATCACAATGCCACCAATGCCGATAAAAGAAATAATCGTGGAATTAAGAGCGCTGTTCAGCAAATGAGTCTGATGAAAAGCCTGACTGTAATTTTCAAAGTGAAGCTTCGTCGGCAGCGCCGTAAAGGATGCAAACATCTCACCCTGTGTTTTAAACGAGTTAATTACCGCCATGTAGATTGGGAAGAAGGACACGACAGCGCCCACGCACAGAATCAGCGTAATCAGCAAGGAATTGGCTTTCTTCAGCCTCATGCCTCCACCTCCCTCTTCTTCATGACACGCAGCTGAATCAGGGTGAAAATAAGAACAATCGCGAACAAAATAACAGATTTGGCGCTCGCATACCCATAACGGAAGTTGTTGGAGAACGCCTCCTCATAAATGTTCATCGTAATCACCTGTGTACTGCGCCCTGGCCCTCCGCCAGTCAGTCCGTATACGACCTCATACACCTTGAAGGCACCATTCAGCGTCAGGAAGAAACAGATCGTAATCGCATGAGTAATCATCGGCATCGTTACGCTTCGCAATGTCTGAAATGCGTTCGCCCCGTCAATAATAGCAGCCTCCTTCAAGCTTTGTGGTACACCTTGAAGCGCAGCCAGATAGATGATCATCATATAGCCGACACCATTCCAGAGCGACACGATAATGATAGAGAAGAAAGATACCTTCGGATCGCCCAGCCACGATTGGCCCAAAAAGGCGATAGCCGTCTTTTCGGCGATCTGTGGCAGCACGGAAGAAAAAACGAAGGTCCACATAAATGCGCTAATAATGGTACTGATCATATTGGGCATGAAAAATATCGTCCGGAAAAATCCTTTGGTACGTGTACGCGACTCAATCAACACTGCCAGAGCCAGTGCCAGTACATTTTGCAGCACAATCATGACCAATACGTATTTAAGGGTAAACCAAAGGGAATTGAGAAAATCGGGGTCTTCCTTCAACGATTCCACAAAGTTCCCCAAGCCGATAAAGCTGTAATTGGGATTCAATCCGTTCCAGTCTGTAAAGCTGTAGTACATGCCGCTGATCGTTGGAATGAGCAGGAAGATAGCATAAAAGATCAGCGCCGGAGCCGTAAACGCCAGTAGCATGACGTATTTTTTATAGATTTTAAAAGGCATGGAGTCTCTCCCTCCTGGTGTAATTCTATAGGTTACCGTTACTTGTTCACTTTGTTATACGATTTCCATGCCTTATCCAGTGCCTTAATGACGTCATCCTGCGAGAGCTGACCAGCATAATAGGATTGTAGCGATTTCCCTGCCTCGTCCTTAACCGCTTGCGGGATAGATGGATCTTGGTACGACTTGCCTGCTTTTACGTATTCGGTAGCGTCATTAACCCAAGGATAGCTTTTAAACGTATGCACTTTGGAGATCGGATTAAATTTCAATGCTTCATAGAACGCGCTAGAATCCTTGTCATCCAGCACATAGTTAACAAAATCGAGCGCAACCTCCTTGTTCTTGCTTGTGGAGGATACAGCCAGCGAAGTCGAAGTGGACAAATTGATCAATGTCGCATTGGGATCGTCATTGATCGGCAGCGCTGCTACCCCAAAATCCATCTTCGGATCAGATTTTAAAATCGTTTCCGCAAACCACGGTCCCTGAATCCACATCGCCGCTTTACCCGAAGCAAACGCAGCCGATCCATCATCCCCGCCGATTTCAAGCGCCTTGTCAGTACCGTTGCTATTCACCAGATCAATAATATCGAACATGCTCTTCATTTCGGAAAAGGAGCCTTGGTCCTGATTCATCCGTTCGATAAAATCTTTATTCTGTGTGTTCATCATCGCACCTGCTGTCAGAGGCACGAACAGCTGTGGAATCCAGGATTCCTTGTAAGACAACAGGAACGGTTTTACATTATTCGCTTTCAGCTTCTCCACCACAGCCTTCATTTCGGTCAACGTTCCCGGCGGCTGCAAATCCAAATCCTTAAATATCTTTTTATTGTACAAGTAGCCCCACGAGATCGTTTCTAAAGGAACCGCTACGACCTTTCCGTCTTTGGTTGTCACCGAAGGCTTCACACTATCCATCAATTTGTTAACAAAAGGCTGACCGGACAAATCCTCCAAATAGCCCGCTTTATAAAACGGAGGAATTTCATTCACCGCGTGCAATGCAAATACGTCCGGCGCATCGTTGGATGCAAGTCTTGTCTTCAAAATTTGTGCGGCGTTGTCAGCAGGCGGCATCTCCAGTTGCACCGTAACGTCGATATTTTTATCTTTCTTCTCTTTCGCTACGAAAGCATTAATGTATTTATCGTAGTGCTCCTTCAAACGGGGCTGAGCAATAAACATTTTGAGATTCACCGTTTTGCCGTCTCCACCGGAACCGTTGCTGTCACTGCCTGAAGAATTCGCTCCACACCCGGCCAATAACGTGCCAACCAGCATCGTGCTCAATACACATTTCCACATTTTCATGAAAAATGACCTCCCCTATTTTGAAAATAACCGTTGCCCATCGGCAAATCAGTTGTTATTCAAAGCAGCTATGCCGCCGGTCTTCAACCTCTATTCAGCTCTGTGCGAACTTCATAAAGGCCAAATTCCTTTGTACTGCTCATTTTGTATACGCTTTCATTATAGAATGAGAGGTCACTTCTGCCATTGGACACCCTTAGCTTATTGGATTGGACTTTTTTAAACTTCCTTCCTCATTTCACCGGGTGCCACGCCAAAATGCTTTTTAAATACCCGATAGAAATAAGACACATCCTCATATCCTGCCATCTCCGCTACTGCTTTGATTGAAATCTGTTTATTGACCAGCCATTCCCGCGCCTTTTCCATTCTTCGCTCTACGATGTAGTCCGTTACATTTTGACCATACTCCTGCTTAAATACCTTGCTCATATACTCTTTGCTCACAAAAAAGTTTTTTGCCAACTGCTCCAGTGTAATCGGCCCAGCAAAGTGACTGTCGATATATCGCCGTACTTCTTCTAAATTCAGTTTGTTTTTGTATTTCCGCTGCCGAATGAGCTGATCCAGTTCCTGAACATAGCACGACGATACGAATTCCAGCGCATGTTCTACAGAGGATACGGCATCCTGCGACAGTGGAAATCCTGCCTTTGCCGTAGAAGTATCCAGCCCGTTATCCGCTGTGAGCTCTTTTAGTAGGGAAAGAAGCTCCTGCACCAGCCTGCCCAGCATATGTGGACTCGGTGCTCCATAACTCTCCAGCTCCTGCATAACCTGCCTACAAGTTATGTTCACCCCGTCACGGTTCAACTCATTAAAATAAAGACGCAGCAGTTGCTTATACCGGGTCAGCTTGTGAAAAAACTCATAATCCAGCTCCGTCGCTTCTTGCTGCTGTTCAGCAGCCTTGACCTCCAGATCGTTTTTGCATTTGAGCAACACTGCATTCAGCTCTGCAGGATTGACTGGCTTTAACAAATAATCGACGGCCTTGTAACGGATGGCATGTTTGGCATACGCAAAGTCATCATATCCGCTCACGACAATGATTTTTACATCAGGACAATGGTTATTTAGCGCTTGCAGCAGCTCCACTCCGTCCGCACCCGGCATGTGCATATCAGTAATCACAATATGGGGAGCTAACTCCCCGACCAGCCTGAACGCCTCGTCTCCGTCTTCAGCCTCACCCACTACCAACATTCCAAGTTTTTCCCATGTGCCAAATGTCCTTAGAATATCGCGGTTCCATGGCTCATCGTCCACAATTAATACTCTGATCATACTTTTCCCTCCTCTGCTGAGGTAAATGGAATGCGGATAGTGACACTTGTACCGACTCCCTGCTCACTATCTATCGTCACTCCGTAGCGCACTCCAAAATTCATCCGTATGCGTGAAGACACATTGCTCAATCCGATATGACTACCCTGCGCCCAGATCGGTTCCTCCGACGCGTTTTCCAGCTTTGCCCGTACTTTTTCCAGCTTGTCCGGGGCCATGCCGTTTCCATTATCGCAAACCGTAATACACACATCTTCTTTCATAATCTCCACCCGAATCCCCATTCTCCATGCCCCCGCCTTTCGATCAAGACCGTGCTGAAACGCGTTTTCCAACAATGGCTGAAGCGATAGCTTAGGCAATCGAATATCCATCGCCTGTTCTTCCGTCTCCACCTGAAACACCAATCTTTGTGGAAATCGCCGTTGCTGGATGCGCATATAGTGTCCCACATGGTCGAGCTCTGCGCGTAAAGAGGCCAAATCCTGAGGTTCCCGTACCACGTAACGGAACATCTCACTCAGCGACCGAATGACTTCATAGGTGTCCTCTGGCTTTTGCGAAAACACCATACTTCCGATCATTTGCAGCGTATTTTGCAGAAAATGTGGATGAATCTGCGCTTGGAGCGCTTTCAATTCAGCCGTCTTTTTTTGCAAATTTATACTGTATTCCGCCTGAATATGCTCGCGAATTCGGCCTGCCATCCCATGCAGACTTCTTTCCAGCAGCCCTATCTCATCCGGGCGTGTACTTGGCTGTCCAATCGGTCCTTTGATCATATCCAGCTCCTGTACGGAACGCGCCAAATGAACAATCGGACGTGCAGTCCGCCATGCGATGAAAACGGCAATGCAGATGGAAACCAGGATTGAAATCACGCCGACGATAATACCATACAGCATCGTTGAAAAAGCGCTGTGGTTAATGGAGGAAGTGGGTACGATTTTGACCAGCTTCAGCCCAACTACATCCAGATCATTATAGAATACATAATGTTCAGCAGTTTGAATCATACCTGGGCCCGGCTTAACGTCACGAAGAGCTGTCAGCACACCTGCAGGCGGAGGCGCCTGCCGAGCCTGTGCTGGATACATAACTCTGCCATCCCCATCTGTAATAAGCACCTGATGCTCATCCCCTCGTCCCAGCAGGCCCAGCGTCTGATCGAATTGCGACCACAATACATCCAAAGAAATAGCCCCCGTCTGCTTCTGGTCTTCAAAACGCCGAATACTGCGCGTCAAAATAAAGCGTTCTGGGTCAGCAGAGCTTGGACGAATCGAATAATCCTTATTTGCTTGCCACATCTCGGCATACTGTGGGGGAATACCGCTCACTGTCGTAATTTCATTTTGCATGCTATTAAAGGTAAACAGGGTTTGCGATTGCTTCAAATAAAGCTGGATGCCGATCACATGACTTCCGGCCGAATAATACACATTCGCCATCGTATTCAGCATTTTTCGCTGGGCATTAAATTGGCTTGAAAGATTGTCAGGCTCGCGCTCATTCAAATAATCGCTCAGATCAGGGCTGATCTGAATGCTGTAAATCAGATGATTTAGACGATCTAGCTGGTCGCTGATATAGATCCCCGTCCATTTCATATTGGACATGTTCGTCTCTACTACTTCAGCTTCCATGGAAGCTCTACTTTTTTCCGCAGCCAGCACCGTGACAGCAATGACCGGCAGCACAGATAGAACAATCATCGTCAAGATCAGCTTGAGCTGAATGCTGCGTCGATACGGGGCTGTCAGCGCCCGGAACCAGCGGACTGCTCGGGTTGTCATAGCGATGCACTCCTCTATTCAGCCATATGCGAAAACGCCCCGCAATTCGCAGGGGCGCTTCATGTACCGGATACTCCCGGAGAATACCTATATGATATTATTCGTGAGTCGGTTTCGGCTCACTATTTCATCATTTACGCTTCTTCGATAATTATAACACCCCAAGGCTCTAATGTAAGCGTTTGCTCTTGGGTAACCGCATGCTCCCCAATCAGCTCCTTGCCGTCTCCATGAGGATATACCACCGAGCCTGCTTGTTCGGAATAGTTAAAATAGTACCGGATTGTCCGTCCCAGCTCATTCGTGCCGGATTTAACAATGATCGGATAAGACGCTTCCTGATCCAGTCCCCATACTCCTGCCTTTTTGGCTACAGAGCTGAATAGTTCACGGATGACCGCCGGACTGACGACACAGCCGATATAGGTCGCTGTTCCCTGACCATAGCGGTTTTGCGTAATTGCGGCATATTTTCCCCAATGCGGGTGATCGTAATAGGCCAATACTTCAGCAGTCGTCGGGGTAATCAGCTCCATCCACGTATCTACCTGATTGTCCTCTGGTGCCACCTCAAAAGGATTATTCTTAAGCGTCACCTTCTTCGGCTGCACGAACAAGCTGTAATGAATGCCGCAGGCTTCGCTAATCACGCCCGGCTGTCGGGACGTTCTCACCTGCACATGCTCGTCGGTAAATCCGCTTCGGAATGTGTATACCACATGACCACCTTTCTCCACATATCGGTTCAGCTTCTCCAGTAGTGCGTCTGGGGCAGAATAGAGAACCGGGACGATCAAGAGATCATAGTCGTCAAACGATTCTGTACCTGGATGAACGATATCCGTCCCGATATTCAGTTTATACAACTCGTCATACAAACGACGTACGATGTCATTGTAATTTAACGGGCTACTCATATTAAATTTAAACCAGTCAATCGACGTCAATGCTTCGTTACTGACCAGAATCGCCATTTTATTTTTCTTTTTCAGGTTGACCAGATGCGGAGACAATCTTGCAAAATCCTTCCCTATGGTCTGTGCTTCCTCATACACTGGATTCGGCTCAAAATCATGGCTCAGCAGACCCTTCCAGTAGGTTTCAAAGGAATTATGGATGGAATGCCAGTGCCAGTATGCCACCATATTAGCCCCAGAAGCCAGATGGCTGAACGCTTGCAGACGCAATTGCCCCGGATAGGGAACCCAGTGGGTAAAGGCCTGCGCTTCCGTTTCCAGCACTAGATAATTGTTATTTTTCGTCGAACGTGCCACATCGCCACCGAAGGAAATTTCAATACCAGTCAGGTCATCCTGTGATGGATGGTAAATATCCACCCCAGTCACATCAAAGGCTTGCGATGCCGCAAAGTGATCCACGTCTGGCTGAACACCAAAGGAATGACCTCTCCACGCAAAATCAAAGTTTTGCGTAACAAATTGGTCCTCCCGCTTATATTCATTCACCAGCGCAACCTGCCATGCCAGAAAGTCCGTCACCAGCTTGCGCTGGAATTGGGAAAAGGCTGCGCCCAAACTTCCATTAATCGTTCCGACCACCGAAGGAAAGTCCTCCCAGCTATTGATACGATTACTCCAGTAATCCAGACCAAATTTGCGGTTAAGCTCCTCCAGCGATTCGAACCGCTCCCGCAGATACTTTACAAATTGCAATTGCACATTGGGCCCGCTTGTGTTGTAATGCTTCGTCTCGTTATCCGTCTGAAAGCCAATAACCGCCGGATGCTGACTCACCCGCCCAATCAGCTTGCGTATGATTCGCTCGGCATGGAACAGGTACACCGGGTTCGTAATGTCCATAATCTGGCGAGCTCCATATTTGCCCGGACCTTGAGGCGTTGTCGCCAATACATCGGGATGCTCCTTCACCAGCCATGTGGGTACGGCATAGGTGGGCGTCCCCACAATGACTTCAATGCCCGCCTTATGCATGGCGTCCAGCACCCGATCCACAGAAGTAAAATCAAACACGCCGTTTTGCGGTTCATGCGTACTCCAAGTGGATTCGGCAATCCGCACCACATTGATGCCCGCATCCTTCATCATTTGAATATCTTGGTCCAAACGGTCATATGGCATATATTCATCATAATAAGCAACACCGTATAGTAGCTTTTTCATCAAATCGTCCTCCAATTAGGTTCGTTAGGATTTTGCAAAATTCGATTCCAGTCGCTTCGAAGTGCAAGATATAGACGAACCAAGTCGCCCTTTAGATTGGCCCGGTCAATGATCACGCCGAAGATCGGAGCGCTAAGTGCATCCCATATACGGGCTAGTGCGAATAAAGTACCGATAATAGAAACAGATATGCCAACATAATCCGTATAAACAGCAGAGCAAGCGCTTTCTTTTATATATAAAAGCTTATACTATAGCATTTGTAAACGCTCTTTTATTATAGTTAAATGTTAGATACAATGAGATTGTCTAAGCGGTGTAAAATTTGCCCTAATCGAAGGTGATCTGATGATATTAAATCCTGATATTGATCCAGCTCTATTTCATGATTGCCAATGGCTGCCCATTATTGACTGGAATGTGAAATTTTTTGGCGCCCATATTCACCGGGTCCAAGCGGATTGGTGCATGCCGGAGGAGTCTCATATCGGTTTTGAAATTGCACTCATTTTAGAAGGTCGTCAGGAAACGATTATGGAAAATAACGTATATTCGGTTGGGGAAGGTGATATTTTAATTATTCCGCCGGGTTTCAAGCATGTGAGTCAATGTGTTTCCCCAAACGGCATGTACTATTTTAGCTCTCATTTTAATGTCGATGATCCATTATTCTGTCAGGAAATGATTAAGAGCAATCAGCTCTTTTTTCCAGCGGGTACTGAAACGAATACCAAGCTGCAAAAGGTCGTCCATAGCTGGATTGGCATGGTGCAGGAAAGCGGAGAATATACGACAGCAGACCGTTTTCGTATGCAAATTGCCTTATTTGAGCTATTCGGGATATTCTCGCAAATGATATCTACCGGTTTGGAGCCCAGAATTGCGCCTTCATCCGTTCAATATGCCAAGGCCATCATGGAAGCCATTCAATCAAGGTTTAAGCCTTATCGGGAAGATGAATCTGGCGAGCAAGCGTTCCGTCTTGAAGATGTGGCGGCTTCCCTTGGGATTAGTCCCGGCTATGCCCAGGAAGTGTTCCGCAAGGTATACGGTTATTCTCCACGTCACTATCTATCGGAGACCAAGCTGCATGAGGCTAAGGTGCTGATCCAGCAACCCAATCTGCCACTCAACAAGGTAGCTTCCCTGCTCGGATACTCCAGTCTGGCTCATTTCAGCAGACAGTTCAAGCGCTGGACAGGCACCAGCCCACTTAAATACCGCCAGACGTTAAAACCGATTACTGATGAACAAAGGATTAAGATATAAGGACAGATAGCAAAAGCTCCACCGTGTTATTCAACCAAAAAAGAGCGTGACACCGAATATCGCGGTTGTCACGCTCTTTTGTCTCTATTTTCTATAAGCTGTACCGTTGCCTTAATGATCTAAAATCTTGACCAATCACTCATTATTCAGATCACAGCCTAATATCCCCTATATGCTGGTGCACCACATACATCATCCCCATCAGGAATACGGCCAAAGCTAAGTAACTGATGCCAAATTTCCAGCGCGATGATGCGGGCACTTCGTAATATTTATCATTTTCAAACGGAATGTAATCAATCCCACACAGCAATCTGAGCTGGTACGCATCCGGCGTCGGTATATGTTCCACACCGTTCAGCCATACATGCTGGACAAGACACTGCTGCGGCAGCTTAAGTGTCTGCTCCACATCCAAACTTTCCATATACACCGTCACATATTGCTGCCCCTCCAAATCCGAGTAGGTATTAAAGGATAATCTGCGTGTGTGCTCCGGTCCGGGCAGCGGATATCCTTGCTCATACAGATGTTGTACGTTCACCAGCGGCTTTTGCAAAAAGGATTGGATCTTGACCTCTCCTTTATTACGTTTAACATATTTTTTGTACAAATCGTAGGCAAAGAACGCCCATATGAAGAAAAATAAAAAGGATTTTAAATATACTACGACTACAATTCCACCCAATAAGCCCACCAGCCACAGCCAACGCGTCACTGCCGTGGAAATCCGTCCTCCGTCGAGCGGATGAATCGGCAGCAGGTTGATCAGGTTCAGGAAAAAACCGACATACGAGAGCGCATACAACAGGGGACTGTCTGTTGCATAGGCTCCTGCGTATACCGCCATAGCCCCAACCGTCCCCAGTAACGGGCCGCCCATGGCTACATAAGCCTCTGTCTGCGCATCCAAAGGTTGCCGTTTCATTGTGATCAGCGCACCGAGAAAAGGAATAAATAACGGTGCTGACACGGGAAGCCCCTTGCGCTTGGCAGCCCATACATGTCCCAGCTCATGCACAAACAACAGCAACACGAATCCGACCGCAAATCCCCATGGGTAAATGATCGCATATGTGCTAATCGTTATCGCCATAGATATCAGCGCACCGCCAAATTTACTGAATTTTAAAAGGGCAAGTAACGACTTGCCTTTCAGAAGAAGCAATGCTGCTGCACTACCAAGGTACCATTTGGATGAGCCGGATTTGGAATCGGTCTTTTTCTCTTCATTTTGCAAAGGTATCCGTCTCCTTTCTTTAACACTTCCATTGTATCCTGCTATGTGCAGCTTGTAAAAACTTCTCTAACCCACAGATAAGCACCCAAGTGTCCATCCTCCTGTCTGTTCTGTTATCATATAAGAAAACGGAATAACCCAGGAAAGGATTACGAATCATGAGCTTTGAACTTACCCGGCGAGCCATCAGACAACTATGCAGTCAAGCCGCTTATGACGACGGGGATGCCTATTACCGGGCCAAAAGAGTGGCCTTTACACAAATAGATCATGATGAGGGTGTGTACGAAGCTACGGTCAAAGGAAGCAGCTTTTATGCTGTTGCGGCGATGATCCGATCCAATGGAAGTATCCGAGCAGAATGCACCTGTAGCACATTTCAGAACACTGGACGATATTGTAAACATATCGCAGCTGTTCTCCTTAATGCCCATGATATACGCCGTGGAAAAAGTCTGTCTGTGCGCTCCTATGCCTCCAGGCTTCATCCTGGTACTGCCCCAGATACAGCAGGAAGCATGGATTCAGACGGGATGTACACATCTACAGATGCTCCATATGATCACACTGCTAGAACGGCACGATCCTCTGACATCACACGAGGCGATCTCCAGCTGACCGACAGTATGTTAAAACTATTTGACCGCAAGCGACCGCTACGCAGCACACCAACCCTGCTGGATACTCGCGCGGTCTTGGATTTTCAGTTCGTCATCCGGCCTTTTGCCTACGGTTACCAAAAATATATGTTTGGTGTAGAAATGAAGGCTGGTCCCAAACGATTATATATCGTGCAGAAAATTCGTCCGTTTCTGGATAGTATTGATCGTGGAGATAGCTACATGTTCACGAAAAGCTTCTCGTACGAGCCTGAGTTGTACCGCTTCCGTCCTGAACATGACGCTATTCTCCAGCAATTATCCCAGGTGTGCCACCATGAGCGTATGATTCGGGAAACCTCAGGCACGTATTCATCTTCCAGTAGTCATATGAGCGGCGAGCGAATGCTCCTCATCCCGCCTGCGGCTTGGGAAAAGCTGCTGCCCTTGCTGACTGCAGCACAGGGCATCTACTTTGAAATTCACGGGAACATGAGCGAGGGTATTCCCCAGTCCGACCTGATGCTTCCGCTGCAATTTGAATTTGATGAGGCCGAAATCGAAGGCTACCAGCTAAGCATACAAGGATTGGATGACTTGACCATCATGGAAGACTATGGTGTCGTCATTGCCGATGGCAAGCTTGTCAAACAGAAAGCCGACCCCTTACGGCGTTTGTCCGAGCTAAAACGGATGGCAGAAGTACACCACAGGCGAAAAGTTCAGATTTCGCCAGAGCAGATGGAATCTTTTATGGACAAGGTTGTACCCGGGTTAATGAAGCTCGGACGTGTTCATATGACTCGGTCCGTCTCAGATCGGGTCACACAGCAGCCATTGAAGGCAAAGCTATATCTGGACCGGGTAAGAGACAAGCTGCTGGCAGGGCTGGAGTTCCAATATGGGGATATCATCATCAACCCGCTGGAAACAGATGCACGAACGCCTGGTATCGACCGAATTCTGATACGTGATGGAGAACAGGAGCAGCGGATTTTGGAGCTGATGGAGCATAGCTCCTTTGCCAGAACAGATAGCGGATATTTTATGGAAGATGAAGATGCAGAGTATGATTTTTTGTATCATACTGTTCCGCAGCTGGAAAAGCTGCTGGATGTCTATGCTACAGGTGCAGTCAAAGCAAAAATAAACAATACTCTGCCTACCCCAAGGATACGCGCGGAGTGGGATGAACGTACGGATTGGCTTGAATTTAAATTTGATATGGAGGGCATACCGGAACCGGAAATTCGCAAACTGCTCAAATCGTTAGAGGAAAAACAGAAATATCACCGTCTTCCAAATGGTGCCTTGCTGCCGCTCGAAACAGAGGAGTACAAGGAATTGATTCGGTTCATGAATGAAACAGGTATCCGCAAAAGCGATCTGGATGCAGCACAAATTCGTGTTCCCGTCACGCAAGGACTGTACTTAATTGATCCTCACGATCATGGGAAAAACCTGACTTTGGGTAAAACCTTTCGCCAGCTGTTGGAAAATATACGTAACCCTGACCATCTCGACTTTCCAGTTCCAGACATGCTTGCCCCAATCTTGAGAGATTATCAGGTTTACGGCTTTCAATGGCTTAAGACATTGGCGCATTACCGTTTTGGGGGCATTTTGGCAGATGATATGGGGCTGGGTAAAACGCTGCAAAGTATCGCCTTTCTCGTCTCAGTATTGCCGGAGATCCGCAGCCAGCAGCTTCCAGCCATGATCGTGTCCCCTGCATCACTGGTGTACAACTGGCGGAATGAGCTGGAGAAATTTGCTCCACACGTCCGCGTCACTATCGCAGATGGCAGCCCGGAAGAACGCGGCCGAATCATACGGGATGCCGCCAGTTATGACGTCGTCATTACGTCCTATCCGCTGCTACGGCGCGATGCAGATGTGTACAGCAAGCCATCGTTTCATACGCTCATTCTGGACGAGGCGCAGGCTTTCAAGAACCATGCCACCCAGACGGCACAGGCTGTTAAGGATGTAAAAGCTCGTTACCGTTTTGCCCTGACAGGAACGCCCGTAGAAAATACGTTGGAAGAGCTGTGGTCCATCTTTGACGTTGTATTTCCTGCGCTATTTCCCGGCGGGAAAAGAGCGTTTCACAACCTGCCTCGAAATGTGATCGCCAAGCGGGTTCGTCCGTTTTTGCTGCGCCGTCTTAAGAGTGATGTCCTCAAGGAGCTGCCGGAGAAAATCGAATCCGTGCAGGTATCCCGGCTTCTGCCAGATCAAAAAAAGCTGTACACCGCCTATCTGGCCAAGCTTCAGCATGAA
This sequence comes from Paenibacillus sp. 203, assembly GCF_037027525.1. Lineage (NCBI taxonomy): Bacteria > Bacillati > Bacillota > Bacilli > Caryophanales > Paenibacillaceae > Paenibacillus > Paenibacillus sp. 203. The sequence continues at coordinate 301,557 of NZ_JAXCHD010000007.1, read as the reverse complement.
ACGTTGAAGCATCTCAACGAGGAAGGATTTCAGAAAAATCGGATCAAAATTCTCGCCGGTCTGACTCGACTTCGTCAGCTCTGTTGTCATCCGGGCTTGTTCATCGAAGGATATACGGGAAGCTCTGCTAAATTTGAACAGCTGTTGGAGATCATTACGGAATGTCTCAGCTCCGGGAAACGGATGCTCATTTTTTCACAGTTCACCACAATGCTTCAAATGATCGGACGCGAGCTTACTCGAGAAGGGGTGTCCTACTTTTACCTGGATGGGCAGACTCCTGCTCTGGAACGAGTCGAGTTGTGCAGTCGCTTCAACGAAGGAGAACGCGAGCTGTTCCTGATTTCCCTAAAAGCAGGAGGCACTGGCCTGAACCTCACTGGTGCAGATACAGTCATTTTGTATGACCTGTGGTGGAATCCCGCTGTAGAGGAGCAGGCTACCAACCGAGCACACCGAATGGGCCAGAAAAAAGTCGTGCAGGTTATTCGTCTCGTCGCCCAAGGTACGGTAGAGGACAAAATGTATGAGCTGCAACAAAAAAAGAAAAACATGATCGACCAGGTCATTCAGCCGGGGCAAGAAACCCTTTCGGCACTGACCGAGCTGGAGATTCGTGAACTGCTCATGATCTAGCCAACTCTCCACGCTTATTTTTACGTTAGTATGACAATTCCACATGCAAAAAAGGTCCAATTGACGGTAGAAGTTTTCCCGCATTGGACCTTTTTCGTTCTAATATGATTGTTTTGATCGAGCAGATTAATCCTGTTTTAATACTCTAGGTTCAATGGGAACCAGGTTAGACTCAATCTGGGTACGCTGAGGCTCATACCATTCAGGCAGCATCAGCTTATGTCCCAACTCATTCAATTCCTCATCCACGGTAAATCCGGGTGGATCGGTTGCGATCTCGAATAAAATACCGCCCCGCTCGCGGAAGTATACGGCATTAAAGTATTGGCGATCTACAATACCACTGGTCCCAAAACCATGCTGATGAACCCATTCGTTCCACGCCTGATGCTCCGTATCATCCTGCGGGCGCCAGGCAATATGGTGAACCGTACTGGCGCCGCCATTCCCCCACGGGACATCTTTGACCGGAATGTCGATCAGGTTGCCCAAATCACCTGTCGTCTGATAGCGGATGTAGCCTGCATTTGCGTCTTCTCCGATGAGAGTCATCCCCAGGACGTTCTCCAACACCCCTTGCGTATGCTTGGAATCCGCACTGTACAGTACCGCCCCGCCAAAGCCCTTGATAGCTTTATCCGTAGGCACACCCCCGGCTGTCCACGTGTTCAACGGGCCATCTTCCCGCTCCACCAACTCCAGATGCAAACCCTCGTTGTCTCGGAACTGGATGAATGACTCGCCAAAACGAGTGGCCTTCGTGAAAGATACTTTCAAGCTGTGCAGACGGTTTTCCCAGTATTCCAAAGCACCGGACGACACGACATACGTCGTAATCCCGACCTGTCCGCCTCCAATCTTACCCTTGCGTGTACCCGGAGCTGGAAAAAAAGTAATGATCGTGCCCGGGCTGCCCTCTTCATTACCAAAGTACAAATGGTATACTTCTGGAGCATCAAAGTTGATCGTCTTTTTAATCAATCGCAGACCAAGTACGCCTGCGTAAAAATCAACGTTGCCCTGCGGGTCGCCTGCAAAGGACGTGATATGGTGAATTCCAGCGGTTTTCAATGACATCTTTATCACTCCTTCATTAACATGTTGATTTATTTACACAAATGATTTACAAATTTCAAAATCCATTGTAGCTGACAAATTGTCCAACCGGCTTGCGGTATCCCCGTGCCCGCTGACCCGATTCGTCCTCTTTACCCAAGGTAATCATCATCACTGGTACAAATTGCTCTGGAATATTTAGTACTTCCTGCACCTTCGCCGGATCAAAACCGATCATCGGGCATGTATCCCAGCCTTTGTCCTTGGCAATCAACATCAATTGCATAGCCGACAGGCTGGCATTACGGATCGCTTCTTCTCTCTGGAAGACAGGTCCCCGCTCGCGATAAAACTGAGTTACCGACTCTACTGTGCTATCATATTCCTGCTTGCTCAGAACGCCCAAATTCAGGAATCCTTCGTTGAGGTCGGCTACCTTGGTATAAGCCTCTGTATCCCCCAGCACTATAATGGTCGCCGAAGCCGTTAATATTTTATACTGCTTACTTGCCTCATCATGCAGTCTTTGTTTGGTATCAGCATCCTGCACTACGATATAACGCGCATGCTGTAAATTAAAGGCCGATGGAGCAAACTTCACCAGCTGAAATATTTCTTCTAGTTCTTTTGCATCTATAGTAACATCAGGAATAAATTTAGAAGCTGATCTTCTCTCTTGAATAATATTCACCAGTTCGCTCATGTTAAGTTCCGCTCCTTGATATTATTTTCAAATAAATTATCTTTAAATTAAGAATATATCTATTCGTGATTTCTGTCAAGTAAAACTATAATAATGTTAATAAGTATGTTGGGATACAACCTAAGGGCTTATACCAGCCCTTTACAGATCCGTTGCCCGTATTCTCATCGTAATCGCTTCGCGTTGCGCTTTGGTTAAGCTCTTGAAGACCAGCTCATACGAATGGTCGATCATGCTATACAAATCCTCCAGTGGGAAGGTAGCATCAACCTCAATCGTATTCCAATGCTTTTTATTCAAATGATAGCCTGGCTTAATCGCCTTGTTTTGTTCACGCAGATTTACCGCAATGACTGGATCACATTTCAAGGATACGTGGCAAATGCCATCCTTTTCAGTTAGAAGTGCAAACATCTTGCCCCCTACTTTTAGTACCAGGGGATCAGCACCAAATGGATAATCCTTAACAGCCTCTTTTTGGCTCAGACCATATGCTACAATTTGCTCAAACACCAGCCTTCACTCCTTTGCTTGAGTCATCATCTATGAAACGATTTGTGCCCTATTATATCACGCTCTCCACTTACAATAGTCCCGTAAGATTTCACACGGTGACGAAGCTGCCATCCAAGGATGAGGCCAATTTATATTCGCTGTTTGCTGGCAATCCGAAGGCACAAACGCTTATGCAATGATCGCCCTTCGTGGTTGTTGCAGACGACGGACAGCGTCTGGGCGTATATGACCTGCGTTTCTATCGGGAGGGTCAATCCTTTCAATATGTTTTACTGTAAAGTCAATTATATGAAGAAGCGGCAGCTTCGAAGGTGAGATATAATCTTAGACTGCCGCTGCTTTTCCTTTATTAAACTTCAAAAATCTAAAGAGTTCCTGTGCTTAAGCAAGCTTGCTCAAGCCCTTGAAGTAATGCTTCTAGCTCCTGCCTAGTTTCAGCGTTTGTAATTTCACCTTCCTGGTTTAGCTTCAAGGTGATATGCGGAATAATGACCTTTCCATTCTCCACAATCTCTGCATTGATCATTTGCAATGTGAGCAGCAGCGAGGCATGCGCCAGATGGCCGCCCATAGGAGACGGTGACGCGCTGATGACCGCTGTAGGTTTATTTACAAATTCACCTGAAGATACGAGCCAATCCAAGGCATTTTTCAAAGCACCCGGCACCCCATTCCCATATTCCGGTGTACAGATCAGCACTCCATCCACTTGTTTCAATTGTCCCCGTAGCTCTCTTACGGAAGCTGGCCCCTCATCTACATCCAAGTCAGGGTTAAAATGCGGAAGATCCCCCAATCCATCATAGACTGTGAACATCATATTTTCAGAAGCCAGTCCCATAGCAGCCTTCATAAGCGCTGTATTGGAGGATTTTTGACGAAGGCTACCCGATATAGCCAATACCTTAATTTTCTGTTCCATCCGATCATCTCATTTCATTTATCTTGATCTAATCTTGCATATTTAGTGTACTATAGCTAACAAGAGAATTAAAAAGTGGATGAGCGTCAGCGATTCTTCCTATGAACAAACGGGCAATAAAAAAATGCCTGCGGCTTCGCAGGCATTGGTAATGAATCAATAGTCACTATACTAGGGTGGAACCTGTAGTGCTGAATCAAGTATCCTTCTCTTGCTTGCGTTTTATCCCAATCAGATCCAGGAAGAAAACAAACAACGGAATACCTACAATCAAGCCCCAAATTCCAATCAGATGCTCAGAGAAAATAAGTACGACAAAGGTAAAGAATATCGGTAAATTCGTTTTGGATGACATCAGCTTCGGATTTAAGAAATAGGCCTCAATCGCATGAATCACCACGATCAGAATAACCAGATAAACCACATATTGAATGCCGCCGACACTGAAAGCGATCAGGCCGAGCGGTGCCAGTGAGATAAACACACCTGCCACCGGAACCAATCCCAGTACGAAAATGATGAGCGCAAGACCGAGCAGATTAGGGAAGCCCATAATCCAGAGCGCAATCGTGGTCAATATACAATTAATAAGTGAAATCAGCAGTTGAGCCTCCAATACCTTCCCGAACGTACCCAGAAACATACGGCCAAAATGACCCACTTCCTTGAAAAACCAACCCAGCTTGCTATCTACAAACGTAGCTGTAAAACGTGTAATATAGGATTTTTCCATCAGGAAGAACAAGCTCAAAATAATTGACACCAGAAGCTGTGTTCCTAATTGACTGACCTTCATCACTGCACTCAGGCCAGGCTCAAATAGCCGCTGAGCATTCAGCGTGTCCATAAATTCGATAATCGTTTCGTTCCATTGATTGCGATCAGGATACATATACGCTTGCTGAATCATGAGATACACCTGCTTGACCTGTACAACGATTAGCGGCACCATTCGGTAAACGCCCCACACCATAATCAGAATTAGCAAACCATACACCAGGAGTAGCACGATCATTGACGGCACATTGACGAACCGCTTGACCAGCTTATTCACTCCGTTATATATACTGCCAATCAAGATCGTAAGCAGCAGTGTTAACAACATAATATTCATCATGCTTCTTAACATAAACAACAGCAAAACGATTATCGCAAGGACGGCTATCCGCCTGACGCCCGCATGATTCATCCAGTTTCTTACCATTCGTCTTTATTCCCTCTCTCCCACTTGACTGTCAATTTTGCAATCTTCCTGAGCATCAACTTTCTCTTTTTAACAATTTACTGTTAGCGATCAATAGAGAACCTACCATGACTAGGATAGCAATAGACCACCAGAATGTATTTTTAGCATCATCATGATCTACAATAATGAGCCTGATGACAGCCGTGATCCCAATATAGATAAAATAACGTAATGGAAAATGAAAATTGGTTTTAAAGTACTTAACTATTAATGCTATGAATTCAAAGTACAAGAAAAACACAAGCAACTCTTCCGTGAATTCATAGTAATTTTTGTCGGTCTCTGCGTACAAAAAAACATAAGAAAAAATGGACCATGTTTCTTTTAGCAGTAAGAAGCTTAAAATCAGCCCGACCAGAAACAGCGAGATATTCAAGATCATTTGCAGAAAACTCGGTAACTTCTCAATATACTTCATTAGTACATTCAATACAGATCCCCTCACTGGTTGTACAGTATCTTTATTTATATTATCGGTGGTATACGTGAAAAATGCTACATTACTTTTGAGGTCACCTTAATGAAAGTTTATATTCGCCCCTGCAATATAACCAATGGAGATAAAGATAAGCGTCCATATCAGAGAACCTGCGCTTGCCACCAGCATATATTTTCGGACAGGCATCGCACTAATGCCCGACAAATAGCTTGTCGCATGTCTGACTCCTGGGATAAAATAACCGAACAAAATGGTCCACAACCCAAAGCGTGCAAACCACCCCTTAACTCTTGCAAATCGCTTCGGTGTCAATCCAACCCACTTGCCGTGCTTATCCACCAAGGGCTGACCCAGCTTTTTGCCTAGCGTGTAGCTGATCATCATCCCTGTCATTGCACCAATGAAGCTGACTAATATAGACACCGAATAATTCAGTACCATAATAGAAGATAAATAGCCGACAAACACCATAATAATTTCATCTGGAACCGGTAGGCCGATAATCCCAAGAGCAAGAAGAGCAAAAATAGCGATATATCCGTATTGTGTAATCATGCTGATGACCCATTCCATAGGGGAGCCACCTCCTGACCGATTATTTTTTGAAGGACGGAAAGGGAATACGGCTAACCATCAGGAACGACAGCACTACCATTAATGCAAGCAACAACCCCGGCTTCAAATGCTCACTCCATAAAAACATAAAGGACAAAATCACACCCGCCGCCGTAATCGGCATACCTACAAATCCTTTGCTAAAAGCCATTAGGTTGAATCTTGCCAATCTTACCGCACCGCATATGACAAACAAAACAGCCACAAGCGGTCCTATCCAATGGGTATCTCCCAGCTTGTATAACAAGATCAAGAAAGCAGGGGCAACCCCAAATGAGACAACATCCGCCAGCGAATCGAGCTGTTTGCCAAAATCACTGGAACAATGCAACAGCCTTGCCAGCAAACCGTCTAATACATCCCATAAAGCAGACACCACCACGAGAATAAAAGCGGTCATGTATTGCTCATGAATCGTGAAATACAGGGATAAGACCCCTGCCCCCAGGTTTGCAATCGTGCATAGTGAGGGCAACCAATTCCATTTCATACTCTTAACTCCTTTGCCATAGCTTAGCCTCCGAATATAACAACAAAACGGACGCCGTCCTTGGTATTCTCCACCTTATAGCGGAATTCGTGCAAATCCAAAATTCGTTTGACGATCGATAGCCCCAGTCCTGTCCCACCTGTCTGACGGCTTCGGGACAGCTCGGCCCGGTAAAAGCGATCCCATATCTGCTCCAGTTGATCGTCAGGAATGGTCTCACCTTTATTTTCAATGGAAAAAAAACTGATTTCCCCAGCACCTTCGATACGAATCGTGATCGAGCTCCCTTCCTCAGCATGTCGTATGGCATTGACAACAAAGTTGATAATCACCTGTTCCAGCCATCCTACATCGGCATGGATCGGCATCTCATTGGCGGGGATAATGACCACTTCCAGCTTTTTCTCCTTCAACAAATGGAATAACTTGTCCACGACCTCCTCCACCAGCTCACTCAAGATGAAGGTCGTCTTGCGAAGCTTGAGAGTACCCGATTCCAATTTGGCGAGGTCCAGCATATCTTTGACCAATCGCTCCATTTTGTCCGCTTCCTCTACAATGACTTTCATATAATGATCCTGCTTCCCGGCGCTAACCCCATCTTGTAATCCTTCTGCGAAGCCTTTAATGATACTCAGCGGAGTTTTCAGCTCATGAGAAGCGTTCGCAAAAAAGTCTTGTTGCACAGCCTCCATTCTCTGCTTCTGTTCCATGTCCTCCACTAATTGCTGATTGGCCTCCTGAAGCTCGCGCAAAGCTGTGTCCAGGTTCTGGGACAGGGTATACATGCTGTAGGACAGGCTGCCCAGTTCATCATTCTGCCGGATTGGTGTATGGGCTGTAAAATCGAGCTTAGCCATCCGCTTGGCGGTATTATTCAAAGCAATGAGCGGACGGGTCACCATCCGGGAATAGAACAGGGACAAAATCAGAATGAGTGCAAATCCCCCGATCCCTAGGTACAGATAAAACCAGCGCAGAGCTTCATTCGTCTCACTAATTTCCTGCAACGATGTCACTGTGAACAGGAGGTCGATCTCGCCTGTGTCCTGACGAACAGGATGGACTATGACTGCATTGCGTACCCCTGTCCAAGGTTCCGTCCACTCTTCTTCCAACACTTCGAAATTCTTAAGTTTCTCCAGATGCGCCTGTGATAAAGGGAACCATTCCTCCAGTGCACTAAACAGTAAGCCTTGTCGCTGACTCCATGTTTTCAGATCCGGCAGTACAATCTCTGTCACCGTACCGGAAAACCTTACACGGCCATCTGTGCTTGCCTCTTCCGAAGTCGATCCTATATTTTTGAAACCAAACTTCTGTATGCCGGTTGGATAAATTAAATTGGCGGTAGAGATGCCGTCCGTTCCCAATCCCTCACCTTCAACCGTTACCGTATCACCGGGCTGAATCCGAGCAGCTCTCAGTTCATCTCCGTACTCGCTCATAAACAGAGACAGCGATATTTTAACGATTTTACCATCCGCTTTTCTTAGATTGATATGAAACGCATCATCCAGCTTTACTTTGCCGTCCAGCGTTACAATCGCCAGCTGGTTTTTATTCTGAAGCATAAAGCGAGCTGCCTCACGGGAAACCCTGCCCGACCCCCAAGCCTCCTGGACATAACTTTGACCGAAGCTTTGCAAGCGGCTTTCCACACGACCAATCTTCTGTTGCTGATAAAAATTTTCAAAAAACAGCAATTGGCTTAAAATCACCATACCGTAAAAACACAGGAAAAACACAACCGTCATAATGAACAACTTAAAGGTAACTCCCCGTTTGTTCATTCTTCCTCCTCAAACCTATAGCCAGTACCAAAAACCGTGCGGATATGGCGTGATTCACGGCCTAGCTTACTTCTCAGCTTTTTGATATGCGTATCGACAACTCGTGTATCTCCTTCAAAGTCAATGCCCCACACCCGGTTCAGTATCGCATCCCGTGAAATAACTATGCCTTTATTATGTATAAGCAGCCGCAGCAGCTCATACTCCTTGGGCGTCAGCTCGACTTCCGCCTGATCCACCTCAAGCCGATGAGCCATCGTGTTGAGAATGGCACTACCGAACCGCAAAATATGCGACTCCGGCTGTACATGTCCCTCCACCCGTTTCATCAGCGCGTTGGCGCGAGCGATCAGCACCTTAGGGCTGAAAGGTTTGGTCACGTAATCATCGGCTCCCAGTTCAAAGCCTAATATTTTATCATCATCACCGGATTTGGCTGTCAACAAAATGATCGGCACACCTGAGCGGCTACGCACCTGGCGGCACACCTCCCAACCATCCAGTTCCGGCATCATAATATCGAGTATAATCAGGTCCGGCTGCACCGAATCAAACCAGATCAGTGCATCTTTTCCATTGCCTGCTTCATAGACTTCCCAATTATTCTGTTTAAAATAGTCAGCAATCACTTCACGAATACGTATTTCATCCTCCACGAGAAGAACTCTTTTCTTCAATCGACTTCCCTCTTTCGGTCATTCTAGGACACCATCATATCAAAGACATGTGTACTTTATGTGTTCTTGACACTTCTTATCAGCAGAAGTTCTCATCCGCAAATTCAACCTTGGATTAGGGCAAATTTGTCTTGGCTCAGACCATCTCATCTCCTATGATCCTACCTTATAATAAGAAGAGATACAAAAAGCTTGAACAGGAGGGTAATACATGAGTAATCAAACCATTCAGTGGTTTTCCACTTCCAAAGCTAAAACTTGGCAATCCCAAGCTCATCATTTGACCGATACTCAAGAGAGTGCCAATCTAATCTTTACGGGAGAAACACATCAGCTTGTCGAAGGATTTGGTGGCTGTTTTAATGAATTAGGTTATGTGGCCCTGAACCATTTGGAAAAAGACGAACGAGATCGGGTGCTTCATTCTCTCTTTCATCCAGCGGGCGAGCACAAATTTGCGATTTGCCGACTTCCTATTGGAGCGAGTGACTACGCGCTGGAGTGGTACAGCCACAATGAAACAGACGGTGACGTGGAGATGAAACACTTTTCCACTGAGCGTGATCAGCAATATCTCATTCCTTTTATTCGGGAAGCGTTACAACTCAACCCGGACTTGAAGTTGTTCGCTTCACCCTGGAGCCCGCCGACATGGATGAAATCACCGAAAGCCTATAATTACGGCACGCTGCGCTGGGAAAAGGATATTTTGAAAGCGTACGCATTATACTTTGTCAAATTTGTTCAGGCTTATCGAGAGGCAGGTATTACAATTCATCAGATTCATGTTCAAAATGAAGTCATTGCCGATCAGAAGTTCCCTTCCTGTGTATGGACCGGAGAGCAACTGCGTGAATTTATTCGCGACTATTTGGGTCCTGCCTTTGAGGAACACGGACTGGATACGGAAATTTGGCTGGGCACCATTAACGCACCCGATCCGTGGGAGGAATTAATGAAGAAGACTTCGACCGGATTCGATGAGTATGCCCATACCGTGTTGAGTGACCCTCAGGCCTACAAATATATTAAAGGCGTAGGCTACCAGTGGGCAGGCAAAAATGCCATTCAGCGCACCGTTGCCAGTTATCCTGAGCTTCGTTACATGCAAACAGAAAATGAATGCGGGAACGGAGAAAACTCATGGGACTACGCCAAATATGTATATAATCTGTACCAGCACTACTTCACCAATGGCGTAAATGCTTATATTTACTGGAATATGGTTTTGGAACCGAAAGGCAAGAGTACATGGGGCTGGGAGCAAAATTCGATGATCACCGTTGATCCGATGGATCGAAAACCTGTCTTGAACCCGGAATATTACGTCATGAAGCACTTTTCTCATTTTGTATTACCGGGTGCCCGACGCATAGGACTTCGTGGCTCATGGACTGGAAATGCAGTTGCTTTTCAAAATACAGACGGGCAAAGGGTGGTAGTCATCGCCAATCCGTTCAAGGAATCACGTGTGCTGAATCTGTCTCTCGGAGAAACAACACACCGCTTGGAGATGGAGCCGGAGTCCTTTAATACTATTGTGATTCCTTCTTAACACCGCAGATTTCTGGACTCTTCCAGTCTTGCACACATCATTAGGTACCCCTGTCCAGTCTATAAGTGCCCAAGCATATGCATAGTTTCCAAAATGGATGTATATCCTTTTGCGTATAGTAGCTATAGATAGTATACTTGGAATAACTACGGACAGGAGGTCGATGAATATCACTACTGTAAAAGACCGGATAGATTTGAAGCTGATTAATTGTGATAAGGAATTGACTCTCGCGGTCATCGGTGGAAAATGGAAGCTGATTATTTTGTGGCATCTCGGTATGGAAGGCACCAAGCGGTTTGGTGAATTGAAGAAGCTAATCCCCCACATTACGCAAAAAATGCTGACCAACCAATTACGTGAGCTGGAAGAAGATAAACTCATTCTGCGTAAAGTCTATCCTGTCGTCCCTCCGCATGTGGAATATTCACTGACAGAGCATGGCGAAAGCCTGATTCCGGTACTGAGAGCAATGTACGATTGGGGATCAAACTATCGAGAGAATGTGATTTGGAAAGAAGAAGAGGAAATTCAGGACGTCACACCCGTGTGATCAGCAAAACAAGCATTTTGCGAAATGCTGAACTATATTTTTAGTAGAGACGACCCTGGGGAGATCTGGGGTTGTTTTTTTATGATATAAAGACGTTCCCCAAGATAACAAAAGAAATGGATGCAAGTATCCGTTTCCATTGGCATTAAAGCTCGTTTTTCGCTACATATCCCCATTTTACACTTGTATCCGTGATTTACATTACATCCTCTGTGACGTAGGATTCTTCCATCCCTATTTACAGTGAATCCAAGAAGGAGGCCGTTCTAGCATGAGCATGACGCTTGCCCAGCCCACAACGTCCCAAGCGACCCAATTACGCATTGGTTCCATGGAAATGATTCAATACGACTATCGTCAATTTCCTGACTCAAAACCTTATCAACACCATTGCTGTGGCTTGCTTACTATGTCGTGTAACCTCAAGGTGACCATCCTCCCCCCTCGGATTAGTCGTTCTTATCTCATCGAGCATGACCTGGTCTACTATTCATTCTAGATATCGTCCACAACTCCATTGTCAATCCACTTTCCAGTTCACGTAAAAAAGCCTGAGACTGTTTATCACAGGCCAGGCTTTTACACTTTCAGCATAGAGTTGATTACACTTGCAATTTACCTGCACGAATATCGTCTGTCATTCCTGCGTAAGGTGCTTGGGAAATTAGTTGTTCGTTGTTCACACCCGCATTTTCGATGAATGTAATATCTGCAAATTCAGGAACCACATACTTCGGATACGTTTCATACTTTTCACGCGATTCTTCCATCAGCGGAATAAAATCGTTTTGATAGCGCACAGTGATTTCCGGATGCTCATGAACCCATTTAGGGAAGAAAATAATGCCATGCATACGTTTTTCCTCAGGCATAAAGTTCAGAGAAACGTCAGTGCCTGTCGGTTCGGTCCACGATACTTTATACACATTTTCCACCAACTTCACCAGATTGACCTTCTGATCACGTACCCAGCGGCCGCCTACCATACCACTATGAATGCGATAATCGATCGTATCTTCATTTTTAATATATATTTCGTACTCCCAACCATTCTCATAAGTGTAGATCATGTGGCTGCCGATAAACTTGTCCATCTTGCATCCTTCTTTCCTAAATTATAAGTTTTTATGAATTGAATAGGAGACCAAAGATAATAAACATTCAATTCAAAACATGTAATATTAAACATGTTTTTAAATACATATAAATTGTAGCACTATGGTATACTAGTGTCAAATAACGTTTGACAAGGAGAGCTACGTTGAAACGCACATTAAAATACGCCATTTTGGGCCTGGTTCATAAAGAGGAAATGAGCGGCTACGATATTACGAGTCAATTCAAGAAGGAAATCGGACAATTTTGGAGCGCCAAACACAGTCAGATTTATCCTGAGTTAAAAAGGCTGACCGAAGAGGAGCTTATTGAATATCGCACCTCCATTACAGGAGCCAAGCTGGAAAAGAAGCTGTACTGCATTACCCCCAAAGGGACCCAAGAACTGACCGAATGGCTTCTAAGTCCCAAAGAGTTACCAGAAACGGAAAAGGATGAGTTTATGCTCATGCTGTATTTCTCAGCAGCCATCCCCAAGGAAGAGAACAAGCGATTGTTCGAGGACCAGATAACCAAACGTAAAGAGAAGCTGGAGTATCTGTACGAAAGTAAGAAATCCCTCCAACGGCAGGACGAGAACCTTCAGGCCCCAGGTTCTAATCAATTCGGGCATTATCTGGTGCTGAGCCGTGCCATTAATCGGGAAGAAAGCTATATTACGTGGCTGGAAGATACACTATCCCTGTTTGAATAGCCTAAAAAACCTTCAACGCCACGTAGATTCGTGGTATTGAAGGTTTTTCTAAAGTACATACAAACTAGTCTGCCGTCGTAATCGAAGAGCCGTAATCTTCAATATGGATATCTGTGCTAAAACGTACGGGAATGGTACTAAAAGTGGTATCCCAATCCTCTTTGACCTTACGCCAAGCTTTAGGATGCTGAATCCTCAAGGCTTCTCCGAAACCTCCGACATCAGCCTGCAGCTTTTGCATTTTGGCTACAGTTTGTTCAGCTAATGAATTCACTTTCTCCTGAAAGATACTTTCTTCTTGTCCGAGCACAGCGTTGCTGCGCAAATTTTCTTTCTTGTTAAAAACCTCGGAAACGCGCCCCTCTGAGGTCATTTTTACTTGGAAGGAAATGTCGTCCCCCTGAACGATGGCCTTGATCCTGCTTTTCACTGCTTTGATCTCATAGGCTATATTTTTACCGGTTTGAGGATCGTTACCTTTCAACACGCCTCCAACCAATTGGCCCTTGATCCACATAAGACCCTCGACCTCTGATTCATTCAGAAAACCACCGTATGTTTGCGTCTTTCCTTTGATGATCCCCGCACCTGCGACCTTGATTTCATTCTCCGTCGAAATGACATTGGGTAATATAAAACTTCCCTTACTCTTCATGGGCCCGACCACTTTAACCAAAGCCACGGGTTTTATCAACCGTGCGTTCCGTTTACGATTTTGGAAAATATCCTTTAAGATATAGGCAGGAATTTGACCAGGAGTTTTTTCCTGAAGCGCATTGCTCGCCTTGTCTGTACTAATCAGTAGCTGGACGCTGAGCCGAATGTCATTATCCCCCAAGAAAAAGTCCAGCAGCTCGTACAACGGGATCTTGCGAAGCAGACTGGAGCTGATAATAATCGTTTTCAAATGTTGCCCAATGGGCGGTCGGTTGGTTCGCAATGAAATTTCTCTTAACATCTCAAAAACGGAATCCCCTGTTTCTGTAATATTAAAAAATTTTTTAGCTTGCGGTGAGGAGCTATTGGAACCGCCGCTTTCCTCTGGGATGATAAATTGAAAGGTTCCCGTAATTAACTCTTTTTTCGGATAATCTCCTCCTTTTTGATTAATTTGCTCTTCTTGTGAAGATTCTGTCGCTATATCCATAGCAATGCCTGTCTCCAGATTTAGATCCTCCACGGGAGAGCTGCTCCAGCAACCTGAAAGTGTACTGCATATTAGAAGAACCGCTATTCCGAGTATTCCTGAACGGAACTTCATCATGACCCCACACCCCTCCAGCGAGAAATAAGCAGGAGTGGCAATGGAAGTAGAGCAAATAAAACGAATGCTGCATTCCCGATGATCGTTCCAAAAGAAAATAACTCATTCAAATTTTTGGGTATTTGGGACAGGACGTAGATGATCGGGAGCAAAATAAACAACACCTTGGAATAAGAGCTATTCAAAATTTGAGAAACTCCGAGCGAGGCGCAATAAAAAGCTATGCTGAATGTAGCAAAAATTTGCATGATCCAAATGGTCAACAATAAGGATTCGAACCGTTCCAATAACAGATACTCCACTTCAAAACTGCGGGCCAAATCTAAAAAAGGCCAGGTTCTGCTCATAACCCCTTCCACCGAAAAGGCACCAATGCATAAGGTCAGCGTAGCTATATAAAAAACGGTCGAGATCCCGATCGCCAGTCCGATTGCCTTGGTTGCTCTCTTTGGTTTTTCCATCCGACAAAGAATAAACAGCAAGCATTCTGTCCCCGTTAAGGTTAGGGTTGTAGTCTTGAGAGCTTTAAGCACTGGCATCACACCCTCGGACAAAACAGGACGCAAATTATTCAATTCGAAAATATTCAAACTTAGCAAGCATATTAACAAAAAGATAGACGCCGTAATCGGGAATATAAATTGGCATATTTTCCCCAACGTGCCTATCCCCCCCAAGCAAAGATACAGAGAGATCCACATAAAGGGTGCTGAAATAGCCCACGCTGGAGTTCCTTCAAGCAAAAAGAACGACGTTACTTCCTCCACAGATCGGATTTCATATGCAGCTATACAAATAAAATAGATGACGAACAACATGCCCACCACCTTGCCGATGGCTTTGCCGGTTATCCGCTGAACATACTGGTAAAAGGTGCTTTCTGGAAACCGTGAACTTAGTTTGACTATAATCCATCCGAACAGGAAAGTGGCAGCCCCTGCTAAAATGACAGACATCCATACATCCGGTGTTTTTGCAGTTTCAACGGCTACTCTGGGAAGAGTAAGCAGCCCGGCTGCCAGCATAAAGCAAAGCACAATTGCCGTCGTCTGTAGCGTTGTAATTTTATCCATTTTTTTCCCACGGGCCATCTTGCTCCCTCCTGTGTTGTTGAACTCATCCTTGTCGCTTAGGGTCTTTATGCTTCAATAGAATGGGTCTGTTTTTCATAAATTGTAGCGGTGCTCGCAAGAAGTAATCTTTCCAGTCCTTCAATGAACGGGGGACCGTTAAACTAAGATATGGCACGCCGAAGCTGTGTAATTTAGCCATATGAATGCTCAGCAGCAGGAAAAACATGATCACTCCATACAAACCAAAGATAGACGCCGTGAACATGGCCCCAAAACGAAGAATACGCATAGAGATCCCTGCACTGTATACAGGGGAGGCAAAGGAAGAAATCGCTGTGACTGCTACCACAATAACGAGAATCGGACTTACAATCCCGGCGTCAACAGCGGCCTGTCCAATGATCAGACCGCCGACGATGCCCATCGCTGGACCGATGGGTTTGGGCAGCCGTAGTCCCGCCTCGCGTAAAATTTCGATGGAAATCTCCATAATCAGGGCCTCAATCAGCGTCGAAAACGGAACCCCCTGTCTCGCACTGATAATGGAAATGACCAGCTTGGTTGGAATCAGTCCGGGATGAAACGAGATAAAGGAGATATAGAGCGCCGGGGCGAACAGAGATATCGTAGTTGCCATAAAACGAAGAAATCGAATAAGCGACCCCGGTATCCATCGTTCATAGTAATCTTCGGGAGACTGAAGCATCATCCCGTACGTTACAGGCATAAGGAGCGCAAAAGGTGTACCATCCAGCAGAATCGCCACACGTCCCTCCAGCAATGCAGCCATGACCCGATCCGGTCTCTCCGTATTTTGGATTTGCAGAAAGGGACTAAGAAAATTATCCTCAATAAGCTGCTCCACATAGCCCGACTCCAATACCTCATCCATATCAATAGTTTGAACCCGCCGTTTCACCTCGTCCACAAGCTCCGGATCGGCAATGTCTCTGAAATACACCACCATCAGCTGCTTTTCCACTCTTTTGCCCACTTTGAAGGACGACATGGCCAGTTCTGTACTTTCTCCATGTCTGCGCAGCATTGCCGTATTGTCGCTGAGGGTCTCGGTAAAACCAACTCGCGGTCCTCGCAGCACCGATTCCGATATGGGGTCTTCCACCCCTCGTGTACTCCCTTTGGGTGTGCCCAGCACAAAAGCACCCGGTATACCCTGAATCATGAGTATGACTGAACCGAATAGCACCTTTTGCAAGGAGAACTGCACCTCTAACGTGTACTGAGTCTCCGATACCAGCATGACCTGACGAATAAACATATCCCGAAGTTCTTCCCCTCTCGGGAGATCCTCCCCGCCTTGTCCGGAGCTGCCCCAATCCATCAGCGGCTTTAGTATGTTCTGATCCATGCCAACCTTGTCTGTTAATCCATCCACAAAAAAAAGTGTGCCTACAGCGTTCAATTTTTCCAGAAAAATGGATCGTTCGTTCACGTCCGACATATCCGTGACGGCTTGTCTGATTTTTGCTACATTGGCTTCATAATCTTCGGTAAAGGTTCCCTTTTCCTTCTCAGCCTCACTTACAGACGGATTATGATCTGCATGCTGCGAACGGTCTTCTTCTTCTAAAAGCTTTAATCGTTCCATACGTCTGCTCTCTCGACCATCCATCGCTCTGATTTGTCGTACCGTCAGAAAAATAATCAAAGGTACGATGGATAAAAAGAAGGCTTCCATCCACACGTTCCATTTAGGCATATGAGTTCCGATGACCTGCCACACACTCTTTCCTCCTTCACTTCCAGATGATTTGTATATAGATTTACCTGGATTAGAAAAAAGATGCATGGACAATGGAATAAATTTCTTTACTCACAAAAGGAATAAAAAGGCGAATTTGATAGATGAACTGTAGTGCCAAAAGTGGAATTCCATGATAATATCTATTCATTCTATGACTAATGTCACAAATTTGTTGAATTCGTGGGCCATTATTCGAATCTAAAAAGGAGTTGTAGGTATGAAGAATCATTTTGGGAAGAAAGCCGCTGTGTTGAGTTTGTTAGCGGTCATTTTGTTAGGGGGAACGGCGATCAGTCCCAAGCAGGCTCAAGCATCGACCGAACCTTATCTTGGGGAAATTACGATGTATCCTTACACGTTCGCTCCCAATGGATGGCTAAAGTGTGAAGGTCAGCTCTTATCTATTTCGCAAAATACAGCACTGTTCAGTCTATTGGGTAATAATTTTGGGGGGAATGGAACAACCACATTTGCATTGCCTGATTTGCGTGGAGCCTCTCCAATGCCGAATGTAGATTACTACATTGCAACCGTAGGAGGATTCCCGTCCCGTCCATAATGAAATGTTCAATGGTGTGCTACTTAATGAAGAAGAGGTGATGGCGTGCTCGAAGGCAATAACTTCACACGCAACAATTTTAAACCTTATCGCTTGCTGGTTCCATTGCTGCCATTTATCGGCGGTACGTTCCTGCTCATAGGGACGAATGAGGTTCACGCTGCCGGTTGGGAAAATGCGGTACTTAATAAGCCAGCCACATCCAGTGGCTATAGCCAGCCCTATGATCCCTCCAGAGCTGTGGATGGGTCAATCGAACCGACAAGCCGCTGGTATCAAGCCAGCAATGGTGAGAAATGGATTCAGGTAGATCTGAGAGACTGGTATATCGTAGATCGATACGTTGTTACAGGTATGGGTGTCCATTATGGGTGGCATGATCAGCGTGATCCATACAGTTTCCGATTGCAAACAAGCAGCAACGGAAGTAATTGGGTGACTGTGGATACCGTCCAGAATAATGGGAGCTCTAATGTTGAAAAGAGCATTACTCCTGTAACTACACGATACTTGCGAGTATATATTGATCAAGGAAATGCGAGAAACAATCAATGGGCTTCCATCATGGAATTCGCAGCTTATGGCGAGCGATTGCCCGTTCCGCAGACTCCGGGTCATTTTACAGGAACCAAAAATGGAAATACAGTGGAGTTAAGCTGGGATGCTGTTCCTTATGCAACTTCATACAAAGTCATACGAGATAGTGTAACGCTTTATTCAGGTAACTTAACTCAATTCATAGATACTTCAGCATTGCCGCCAGGTGAAGCAATTTACACGGTTCAGGCCGTGAATGCTAAGGGGGAGAGCACTCCCTCAGAGGTTAAAGTGAACATACTTTCCGATGCCGAGAGAGTTGCACAGGCAAAAGCTGCTCTTGCATTAGGCTTCGCACCTGGAGATACAGCTGATTCCGTAACCCAAAAGCTGACGCTGCCACTCGCTGGGTTGAATGATACGACGGTGAGCTGGAGTTCGGATACTCCTGACATCATTACGAACGAGGGGGCTGTCACACGCCCGCAGTATGATCTGGGTGACCGAAAAGTAAAACTGACAGCAATGATTGCGAAGGGAAGCGCCTCAGATACCCAAACTTTTGAGGTTACCGTAGCGAAGATCACTGCTCAAGATACATTAAATCAAGCAGCAGACACCCTCTCGCTTGGCGATTTGTCTGCGCTAACAGAAAATATTTCTCTTCCTTTATCCGGTTATGCCGGAGCGCAGATCGAATGGTCCTCGTCCAAACCTCTTGTCATTGCAGCAGATGGAACACTCACCAGACCCTCCTATAACAGTGGAGATACGGATGTTACCCTAACGGCTACCCTGCAACTTGCAGGCTTAACGAAAACAAAGGATTTTACTGCACACGTACTCCGTCTGCCGATGAGCGACACTGAAGCCGTAGACGCAGCATACAGAGCACTTGAACTGCCGATAACGACAGTAACGGGAGACGTATATTTGCCAAAAGATGCTCTGAATGGTGTTCAGGTGTCATGGTCATCGAATCAACCCCAGTTCTTGGATCATACTGGGCATGTAACCTTCCCAAGCTATGTACAGGGCGATCAGACCATCACGCTCGAAGCAGTTGTATCACGAGGCGCGGTTGAGCTACGAAAAACATTTAGCCTGCTCGTGCCCGCACTGCCTGTAAGCGCTGATGAAGCCGTAAATTTGGCAGCAAATACACTGAATCTGGATTATCCGCAAGGGATTAAGGATTCCATCGCTCTGCCTCGTACAGGAGCATTTGACACCCAGATCGACTGGTCTTCGGATCAACCAGATATCCTCAGCAACAGCGGTCAGGTGAATCGGCCTAAATATACAGATGGTGATGTGAATGTACAATTAATGGCCATTATTTCTAAAGGTGCAGCTTCTGTACAAAGAACATTCACGATCACAGTACTGAAGGCATTACCGAATACACCTTACGTACGATTGAACGGCAGCAATCCGATTGTTCTGGAAACCGGCGATAGCTTCACTGATCCAGGAGCCAGCGTACTGGACAGCGTATACGGCAATATCCTGATCCCTGAGCTTTCAGGTAGCGGGAATGTCGATACAAATGTACCTGGCGTATACGTATTGAACTATGCTTATAGCGACAATGGGGGCTGGACGGCAGAACCGGCAGAACGCCGTATAAACGTGCTGCCTCGTGCTGTTACATCCGCAGCAGGCACTGAGGATATAGCCTCAGTGATCGTTACAGGCGCGTTGCCGAGCGCACGGCTTGAGCTGTACAATGCCCAGCAGGAGCTTATAGCGGAAGGGATTGCTTCGGGAGAGGGAAGATATACATTTACACCTGTTCCTGAAGGAGCCAGCTACTATGTGCTGCAGAACGTAAATGGCATGAAGAGTGCTCCGTCAGGGCTAGTGTATCCGCAAGGGTTAACCGCGCAGCGCGTTGCGGATTCCATCACAAGCGTAGCAGCTCCTACAACAAGTGATACACTGCTCAGGTTGCCTGTTGTACCTGATGGTTTCCGTGTGACCATCAGCAGCAGTAGCCAGCCAGACATCGTGCGTACAGACGGAACTATTATTCAAGCAGATACTCCTTCCGTTGTAACTATCATGCTGGATGTTATGAGGGTAAGCGATGGTTCTCATGCTTTGACGCAAGCCATAGAAGTCACCGTCCCTGCCAAGGTAATTGCGAACACAGGCAAATCTAACAAAGATAAGAATGAGGATGTATCTGCTTTCGTACCACAGATCGGATTTTCCGAACAAGGGAAAGAGTTTTCCCTCTTTGTTCCTTCGCCGGCATTCCTGGATGAGCAGATACAGCAAGCACTTCGCGAAGGCAAAGCATACGCAGA
The DNA here is from genome assembly GCF_037027525.1 of Paenibacillus sp. 203. Classification (NCBI taxonomy): domain Bacteria; kingdom Bacillati; phylum Bacillota; class Bacilli; order Caryophanales; family Paenibacillaceae; genus Paenibacillus; species Paenibacillus sp. 203. Next base: position 281,036 of record NZ_JAXCHD010000007.1, on the reverse strand, counting down.
CATTCGTTTGGAGCAGGAGAAGCAACTAAGTCGTGTTATCCTTTCTCATTCTTTACTGAATAAATGGGATAAGATTGGTGCATCGGTAATATCCCGATATGGAACACTGTTGATATCCAGTGACACCTTAGCCAGCATGGCCTCAGGCCAGCAGGACGTTACATTGTCATTCCAGCAGGCAGATGTACAACGTGCACAGCAGATCCGTGATTGGGCCGAGCAACAATCCAGCCTGACGCTGATGGGTCCGATTACAGACATCAAAGCCAATGTGACTGGGACCTCGTCGATCATTCTACCGCTGGATAACGAATCCTTAGGTGAGTTACACAATACAGAGCCCCAGTTCTCCATTGTTGTTATTCATGAGAATGGTGAGCGTGAGATTCTAAAAGGGACTGCTGTAATGGATTCAAAAGGGATGTTGTCGGGTGTGAGTCTGAATACGACCGGGTTAGGTACCTTTGCCGTCGCCACAGACGCCAAGACTCAAACCAATAATGCCAGTGTGCAAAATGACCCAAGCAATTCGTCAGATCCACAAGTGCTAGCTCAGGTATGGCCGGATGTACAAGGCCATTGGGCAGCGAAGTCCCTGCAATCTCTTGCAGACAAAGGCTGGATACAAGGCTATAAAGACGGAAACATACGCCCTGATCGCGCTGTAAGCCGTGCAGAATTTGTAGCCATACTGACCAGAGCATTGGGAACTGCTGGAGATGAGAGCCCTTCTACCTCATTTACAGATATGCAGGGACACTGGGCTGGATCAGCCGTGGATTTTGCTCATCGCCAGGGATGGATTCAAGGGCTAACCGCTCAAACTTTCGGACCTGATGACAGTCTTACCCGTGAACAGGCGATGGTGATCCTGTCACACGCGATGCAGAATCAGACATCCATTTCCAGCACTGCTGCACTGCAATCCTACAAGGATGAGCAGCAGATTGCAGCATGGGCCTCCGCAGCATTCCAGAATGCAGTATCCTCCGGTTGGATCAGCGGTTATCCAGATGGAACACTCAAGCCAAAAGCGGCTATCAGCAGAGGTGAGATGGCTGAACTGCTGGTACGTATTCTTAAATAAGACGTTTTAAGCTTCATAGATCAGATGAGTATACGCACATACAACGCGGCCTCCATGCTTTTTGGGGGCCGTATTTTTTTATGTATATTTTATGTACAAGCCTTTAACAATCATTTTTGCTTGTTTATTCACCCTTTTCGCTTCAGTAAATATATTATGAATATCTGCGAAGCGGGGCGATGAACCACCTGTCACCTCTACAGTAGGAAGAATGAGGAGGAGATATTTGAGCATGAAACATAAAAAACCGTTCAGGTTCAGTGGTGCTTCAAAAAAAGACGAAGACTGTAAACCAACAAGAGTAAATAGAAGTATCGAAGATCTTCTCAGACTGATTAATGAATTGACCGCGATCATCCCCATCGTATTCGCAACCCCCTCTGCGACTAATGTATCTTCCTTGCAACAGATTTTAAGACGTTTGTTGTCTCTGGCGAAAAGCTTAAGACTTAGAGGCGGGGTTAAGGCAGACTTACTGGCAGCGCTGGAGCTTGCTATTGTTGCGTTAGAAGCTACACCCTTCTCTCCGATCGGCGTAGGTACTGCACTGCAACAATTGCTGGATGCCCTATTGTCCATCGTTTTACAAGAATCCCTCGATCCTGCTCTTAAAGACAGCTTAATCAGCGCGATCAGAATCGCTGGAAAGACGGTTAGCAACGTATTAGGTGAAACATACTTGTCAGGGGAGCCCGGTGCACAAGGACCTCCTGGACCTGCGGGACCCGGCGGTGTGCCTGGACCAGTAGGTGGACCAGGCCCACAAGGGCCTCCCGGGCCTCCCGGACCTATCGGCGCCGCTGGACCTATCGGTGCGGCTGGACCAGTCGGCCCTGCCGGGCCTGTGGGGCCTGCCGGACCAGTTGGAGCAGCTGGGCCTATTGGCGCCGCAGGGCCTATCGGGGCCGCTGGACCGGAAGGCCCTGCCGGACCTGTCGGCGCTACGGGTGCTGCGGGCCCTGCCGGGGGTGTGACAGGTGCCACGGGCGCTACGGGCGCGGATGGATTGATCGGGCCTGCGGGAGCCACAGGACCGACCGGGGCTGATGGGCTGCCAGGCGCGGTTGGCGCTACCGGAGCCACGGGCACAGCTGGTGTTACTGGAGCGACCGGTTCGGGAGCCATCATTCCGTTTGCTTCGGGCGGACCTGCTATCCTGACAACCGTTCTTGGCGGGGTGGTAGGAACCACCAGTTTGATCGGCTTTGGAAGCTCAGCAACAGGGATTAGCCTCGTAGGCGATACCATTGACCTCACAGGTACACTTGTAGGACCTCTGATCAACTTTGCTTTTTCCGTACCACGGGATGGCGTAATTACATCTATTGCTGGTTACTTCAGTACAACAGCTGCGTTAACTCTCGTGGGTTCAACTGCGACGATTACTGCCCAGTTGTTTAGTTCCACAACACCTAATAATACCTTCACAGCAGTTCCCGGAGCTATCGTTACATTGGCCCCTCCACTGGATGGCATTATTGCTTTGGGAACGATCTCTAGCGGTATTACTACCGGGTTGGCTATACCGGTAACCGCACAGACTCGTCTGCTCCTTGTCTTCTCTGCAACAGCTACGGGACTTTCCCTCGTAAACACTATCGTAGGTTATGCAAGTGCAGGCGTTACCATTACCTGATCCGAGACGAAAAAAGGGCCCTACAGGATTGTTCCTGTCGAGCCCTTTTTTATTTGTATTCCATCAGACGGACTAAACCGTTTCGAGTGATACTTTAACTTCTTCTCCCTCTTCACAAACGGCGAATGTTTTAACTTGTCCGTGATCAGGCTCCTGAACGATGCCTGTCTTCAGATCAATTTTCCAGTCATATAAAGGGTCATAGATATAATGACCAGATACTATCGCCTCTGTAAGAGGACCTCTTTTGGGATGAGGATTGATATTTTCAACGGCATAAAGCTCATTCTCCGAAGTGCGGAAAACAGCAATTTCAGCACCTTTGATATAGATGGTACGCCCTATTCTAATCGGAAAATCCTTACTGTGACCGACGACAAGCCATTCGGCATTTTTGATCATTTGCTTGATCGCTCCCTTCCTCAGGCATTTTAGATACAATTACACAATAGACGGAGTGACAACCTCAAATAGATTTTTGCGTGTATCCTCATCATTGATGATCTTTTTCCACGGGTCTTCCACCTGTTGTAGTGCAAATTCGATGCGTTCTACTAAAGCTTGTCGATGATCTGTATCCTGAACGACAGCCTTCTGAATCTCTTCCAGACCGATCCGTTCCACCCACTCCGAAGTACGTTCCAGGTATTGCCCTGTTTCCCGGTAGAATTGCATCACGGCTCCTACAATATCAATCAGTTCAGCGTCAGTTTTTACTTTACAGAGTGAATCAGCCAACCGCGCTTTAATACCGCCATTACCACCGATAAAGATCTCCCAGCCCCCATCGTTGCCTACGATCCCAATATCTTTGGTACAAGATTCCGCACAGTTGCGTGGACATCCATTAACTGCTAATTTGAATTTTGCTGGGAAATCCAGTCGTTCGAATTTTCGTTCCAACACTTCTCCCATTCCCATCGAGTCCTGTGTGCCAAACCGGCAAAATTGCGATCCAACACAGGTTTTAACCGTACGAAGTGACTTCGCGTAGGCATATCCCGACGGCATATCGAGTTCTTCCCATACTTTAGGCAGATCCTCTTTACGAACACCGATCAAATCCAGCCGCTGTCCTCCTGTTACTTTAACGACCTTAACGTTGTATTTAAGAGAAACATCTGCTATCTTCTTCAAATCTTCTGGGGTCGTTACACCGCCGTACATTCTAGGAACAACTGTAAACGTTCCATCCTTTTGAATGTTTGCGTGCAATCGCTCATTTACAAAACGGGAATCTCCCTCATTTTCATAGGTATCCGGGTTAATCATTCCCAAATAGTAATTCAGCGCCGGACGGCATTTGGAGCATCCTTCATCATTATGCCAACCCAGTACATTCATAACTTCACGCGTTGTTGTCAGCCCTTTGGTTTTGATCGCTTCCACAATCTCGTCCCGACTCAATGTTGTGCAACCACATATTCCTTGCTTGGCTGACGTCTTGAAGCTGTCTCCAAGAACATATTGTAAAATTTGCTCAACGACAGGCTTACATCCTCCACAGGAACGTGTTGCTCCGGTGCATGCCTTAATTTCATCGACTGTGGTCAGTCCATTATCATTAATTGCATCCACAATCGCCTTTTTAGTCACACCGTTACAGCCGCAGACAATTTCATCATCCGCCATCGTTTCAGCGGATAATGTTTTCGCCCCGTGATTACTACATCCAGTACCCATGATCTGTCCATATATCTCATCTGTCATCAATGTTTGCTGACGCACATATTTTTGAAGACTAGCAGATTCGCTTACATCGCCAAACAATACAGTTCCAACAATCTTATTTTCACGAAGCAGCACTTTTTTGTATGTGCGCTTCCACTCATCCTTTGCAACAATCACCGTATGTTCAGGCTGGGTTATGAATTCGCCAGCTGAGAAAACATCCACCCCTGAAATTTTGAGCTTGGTAGAAACTACCGATCCCATATAACCTTCAGTTTCCGCGCCTGCCAAATGTTTGGCAATGACACTCCCCTGTTCAAACAGCGGAGCTACCAAACCGTAACAGGTTCCACGGTGTTCAACACATTCCCCTACAGCATATACATCCGGCACGGAGGTTCTCATCAAATCATCGACTACGATACCACGGTTCGTTTCCATACCACTTTGCACAGCCACCTGAATATTAGGTTTGATCCCGACGGCCATAACGACCAAATCCGCTTCTAGCTCGCTTCCGTCTGAAAACCGCAGCCCTTGTACCCGATCTTGACCATACACCTCCGCAGTTTGCATTTGCATAGCAAACTTGATTCCCTGGCGTTCTAGTTCTGCTTTCAGCATCGCAGAGGCTTCCCGGTCCAGCTGGCGTTCCATCAAATCCTCCATTAAATGAACGACCGTAACATCCATTCCCAGGTTGACCAAGCCTTTAGCTGCTTCCAGCCCTAACAGACCTCCACCAATGACCGCTGCCTTTTTAAAGGTCTTCGCTGCCTCAAGCATTGCCGAGCAATCGGCGATATCTCGGAAACCGATGACACCCGGTAATTCTTTACCCGGAATAGGCAGAATAAATGATTGTGAGCCAGTAGCTACCAGAGCTACATCGTAATCAATTTCCAGTCCGTCTTCGGTATGAATCTTCTTGTTCTCACCGTCGATGCTTTTCACCATTTTTCCTGTATACAAAGTAATCCCTTGATCCGCATACCATTGCAAATCGTTCAGTATGATATCATCAATCGTTTTACTGCCTTCTAGTACATAAGAGAGCATGATCCTGTTATAGTTCGGATGCGGCTCATTTCCCAAGACCGTAATTTCATACTTATCCGTTAATTTCAAAATTTGTTCGACCGTATTGATACCAGCCATCCCGTTCCCTATAACCACAAGTTTCTGTTTACTGTTTATCATATACCGGTTCCTCCATTCATTCGACGATACTCCCTATCCGACGACATCTCCTACGTTCCTATGAATATTGCTTATGCTTCTATTCTAATACAGCAGATAGAGCTATATGTGACTAGAATCACAATGTAGTTCAAATTAAGAATATTTAGGGATTTCCCTATTCCGTTTCAAGGGATAAAGGTAAGAAGCTGAAATCAAATTTCAGGAATATTAAATACATCACTTGCCCAATTCATCGAACGAATCTTTCCATTTAATGAGTAATTGCAACCTTTATAAGGAATACTTTAGGAACAACTTGTATCTTAAGGAAACATGAATTGAATCGTATGGAGGTGATCATCATGTGGTCTAAAATAATTTCTTATATTCCAAGCTGGAGTACACTCTTTCAAGCAGGCCTCGCGTTGGTTATTCCTTTAGGAATTTATTATATAAACACATCGATTTATTCGTTTGTTGGCAGTAAGGGAGCAAAATCCAAACATTCTTCTGATCGTCCGCTTTCCGACGAACATAACGAAGGCCACGCTGATCAACAGCATGAACCAAGCTCCAAAATTACAGGGAATTATGATTCCGACTTCAAGTCGATTCGAGAGGCTATAGGCGAAAATAGTGATGTGCATTTTCGTGAGTTTGTAGTAAAGAAATATCATGCTCGGTCCGTGTTAATCTTCATAGAAGGTATGCAGGATGAAAAGCTTATGAGCAAGCAGGTATTGGAGGTCTTGATGTACGAGGGCCAGCAGGACCCACAGGAACAGCAGGAAAGTATAAGTAACTCCTTTATAAAAGATAACTTGATGCCACTTACGCAAATTAGTGAAGTTGCTGATATGGAGGACCTGCAGGAGTCTATACTTTTAGGCCATACTGCCTTATTAATTGATGGAATGAAGGGAGCACTGCTGGTGGGCTCGCCCAATGGCGCCATTCGCTCCGTCAATGAACCAACCTCTGAAGCATTACTTCGGGGTCCCCGCATTGGTTTTACGGAGGTATTAAGTGAAAATACTTCGATGCTTCGACGCCAAGGCTTAAACAAAAGTCTGGAAATGAAGAAATTTCAAGTGGGAAGCCGAATCAAAAAAGATCTGGTTGTCGCGTATATAAAGGATATTGTGAATCCAGATCTCCTCGAAGAAGTAACCCGCAGAATTTCAAAGATAGACATGGATTTTTTGGCTGAATCCGGTTATGTGGAACAACTTATTGAAGACAATTATTTAAGTCCGTTCCAGCAGGCTCACAACACAGAGCGTCCCGACCGTGTCATTAATGCTTTGTTGGAAGGAAGAATAGCTATTTTGCTGGATGGGACTCCCTTTGCACTTATTGTTCCGGTGACCTTCAGTATGCTGCTTCAATCACCTGAAGACTATTATGAGCGCTGGATTCCAGGAACACTTTTACGGCTGTTGCGTTTTAGCGGGGCTTTTATAGCGCTTATGGGGCCTGCTTTGTACATCTCTTTTATATCGTTTCATCCCGGTTTGATTCCGACCAAGCTGGTCATTAGCATCATCGAAACCCGTCAAGGCGTCCCCTTCCCATCCGTCATTGAGGTTATGATTTTAGAAATCTCTATCGAAATCCTACGGGAAGCCGGCATTCGCTTGCCCAAACCCATTGGTCCTGCGATGGGCATTGTGGGAGGCTTGGTCATCGGCGACGCTGCTGTAAATGCAGGCATCGTTAGCCCCTTCCTGGTAATTGTGGTTGCGGTTACTGCCATTTCTTCGTTTTCAATACCGACATACAGTGCGGGTATTACCTTGCGTCTTTTGCGTTTCGTCGGCATGCTCTTTGCAGCCATCCTGGGCATGTTAGGAACCATATTGTTCTTTCTGTTAATTTGTATCCATCTGACGAAATTAAAAAGCTTTGGCGTACCGTATGTAACGCCCTTTTCCCCTATGCGCCTAAGCGATTGGAAGGATATGTATATTCGAGCTCCTATATCTATGATGAAAAGAAGACCTCTTATGATGAAAACTCAGCAAACCAAACGTAGGCCATGATGCCAAGACGAAGGAGGAGCTATGGTGTTTAGACGCTCTGATGATAAGATCACAACCAAGCAGGCGGCTGTGTTCCTGACCAATACCGTATTGGGCGCGGGGATTTTGACACTGCCGAGAGGTGTAACTGAAAAGGTACAGACTCCTGATGCATGGCTTTCTGTCCTTCTCGGTGGATGTATTGTCATATTGGTCGTCTGGCTCATGGTGAAATTAAGTCAACAGTTTCCTGAAAACACCGTGTATCAATATTCCAGAAGAATCGTGGGCACAATTCCGGGTGGATTTTTAAGTGTGTTATTGATTATATATTTTTTAATCATCGCCGGCTTTGAGATTCGGGTTTTAGCTGAAGTGACCATGTTTTTTCTGCTGGAAGGCACTCCGATCTGGGCGATTGTTATTCCATTCATCTGGGTAGGAAGCTATTTGGTTTTTGGCGGCATTAATCCCATCGCTCGGCTATACCAGATTGTACTTCCAATTAGTCTTTTTTTTCTGCTGCTCTGTTTTGTCTTTAGCTTAAGGATTTTTGAGATTGATCATCTTCGTCCTGTACTGAGTGAGGGGATTTTACCTGTCATCAAGGGTCTGAAATCGACTATTCTTGTTTTCTCTGGATGTGAAGTCGTCATGACACTGGTCGCTTTTTTACAATACCCTGAGAAAGCATTAAAGGCCATGGTAGTGGGGATCAGTATCCCCTTAATTTTGTACTTTTTGACCGTAGTTATGGTGATCGGCGGGTTATCGATGGACTCCACTGTGACAAGTACTTGGCCTACCATCAATTTGATGCGCAGTTTTGAAATCCCCGGTTTTCTTTTTGAGCGGCTTGAGTTTCCTCTGCTAGTGATCTGGATGATGCAAATGTTTTGTAATTTCTGCAGTTTCTTCTTCAATGCTTCCCTAGGGGTCTCACAGGTGTTCGGTCTTAAATATCGTTATGCGATTTTTGGCTTAATCCCAATTATTTTTATCTCTACAATGACTCCTGTTCGTATGATGGAAGTGTTTAGTCTAGGCGATGCGATCGGATACATGGGAATCGTTATATTTGTTCTCGTTCCGGTACTTCTCTCCATCGTGTTCATAATCAGGAAGAAGGGAATGAAGCAAAATGTGTAGACGCCCTATGCTATCCTTGCTGCTTGCTTTCATTCTACTTATAACTCAAATCGGTTGCTGGAGCAGCAAAGAAGTAGAAGAGCTCAGCATATATACAGGACTGGCTCTGGATAAGGGGGAGCTTACTCCTTTAGAGCAGAATCTGGAAAAGAAAGGCAGTCGTTACTTCAAGAAAAATAAAATTACCGCCAGTTTACAAATCGTCCCCAAAAAATCATCCGGAAGCACAGAGCAGCAAGGCGGTGGCGGACAAGGACCAAATTATGTAAATATAGCAGCCACCGGGGATTCTCTGCTTGAAATCTTTCGACAACTCTCTCTCCGTTTGGATCGCCCGGTTATTGGTCACCATCTAAAGGTCATGGTGGTTGCCACCGATTTGGCGAAAGAACAGACGATGCAGCAATTAATGGATTTTGTGCTACGTGATAATGATATTCGCCCGAGTTGTTTGGTCTTCTTAAGCAAGGATCGAGCAGCTAGCACTTTAGTTACCAAATATGAAGACGAGGTCCCATCCATTCATATTTTGTATATGCTTCGTAACCATTTCAGAACCAGCAAGGTAATGAGGGGAGTCAATTTGTCTGAATTGGATGGGTTGATGCACTCCAAAAAAAGCTATATATTACAGAACATCACTGAATCAGATGGAGAATTAGAATTTTCAGGTGCCGGGATTATTAAAGGAGATACCGGTCACTGGATAGGTACTTTGGGACAACAAGACGTGGAGAGTATTGGATGGATTACCGGTGATGTTAAAGGTGGGGCTGTCAAAACGTATGACAAGCGGAATGAAGCCATAACTTACGAAATCAAATCGGTAAAAAGCAAAATAACAACCAAGGTGACCGAGGGCAACGATATCTCGTTCCACGTAAAAATTGAATCTAAAGGACGTCTAATCGAAAACTGGGATGATAAAGCGGACCCGACTGAGACACGAAACATGAAAGAGGCAGAGAAAGAATTTGAAGAACAAGTGACTCGCAGGATTAAGTCTGTTATGCACAAATTACAGTCAGAATATAAAGTCGATGTTGCCGGCTTCGGTGATCATTTGCATATCGAGAAACCTCAGGTGTGGAAAAAAGTAAAGGATGATTGGGATTACAAATTCAGCAAAATACCCGTAACCTTCGATATAAAATTATCCATTACGGATTTAGGCTCATCTGCGGAATGAAAAAGTCGAATTGGTCTTATATAAAGGCCAATTCGACTTAAGATTCGCGGTTATCTCTTAACCTTTCAACGCTGCAACGGTCGTTCCTGAATTTCCAGAAGCGGCTACATGCTTAATTCAAATTGATTTTAAATACATCCCCTGCATTGCCGCCCAAAACGATCAAGCCGCCTTTGGGCAGTACAATCGAATTGTTATTGCTAGCAGTTGAAAATTGTACAACCGCTCCGTTTTCATCATAGACAGCGAACCCTCCGCTTGTTGGAAAATCAACGGTCATCGTTTTATTGGCTGAGTTTTTATCTATTTTATACCATGTGGCTTGGCCATTAGATGGTATGGTGTACACTGACTTTCCTCCCAAGATAGGTTTAACAGCATCTTCACTGATATAGGATTGTCCATCTATGGTTAAATACTCCGAACCATCCTTGGTATAAAAATTCAGATCAAATGCATCTCTTCCACTCATAACAGGAATCTCAACGGCATTTACTGCTTTATTCTCATCCACAATTTTAGTACCACTTGCGTATCCATCATGATCAAAGGATATTTTTTTCGTTATAAATGAGGGGGCCAGATAGAATATGGAAGATATCTTTTCATCCAAAGCATAATAATTTTTCCCGTTTCTGTTTTCCCATGCCTTTTTAACTATGGGATTTACAGGATTGGCATCTAGCTTTTGATATTCATAAGTCACCATAACCATTTGACCTAATCCCGAAATGTTTAAATATAGGTTAGCCTTAATATACGTTTTCCCGTTTTTTTGTTTGTCAAAGCTTATGGCTACACTGCCATCATTGCTTTTGAATTGTCCATTGCCTGTATACACATATTTTTGCGCCGGGACGAATCCATCCAAGAAAGCAGGTAAGTCAAACTCACCGTTTTTAATCTCTACATTGATGGTTGTACCCACAGAACCGTATAATCCCGAATAAGAAAGTAAATCAGATGGCATTTCCACTTTTACAGGAGGCTCAAATGTTTTCTCCGGTATGATGTCTTTAATGATGCCCTTATCTTTTAAAACTTCCAATAAAATGTTAGAAGCAAAAATACTATCTAAGATGGAAGACCCTCCAGATGAAAGCACAGCCATAGAAATATGATGCTCTGGTATGGTGATCAAAGTAGAGTGATACAAAACAGTATCCCCACCCTTGGATAGCGCAGTTATTCCGTAATCACTAAACGGTGCCAACTGAACCGCATCCCAACCAAGTCCATAATTAAAGCTGTTTGTCTCTTCAGGTACCCATATTCCATTTCGATATTCATGACTTTTCATGGACTTCGCCGATTGTGCAGATAGAATATCGGGTCTGTTCCCCGTTAATACTTCTGAAAACATAGCCACCTCTTCTGCGGTGGAGTATAAGCCCCCTGTCCCGATGACATTGGCATTTTCAACCGGTAAAGCCCCCTCAACCGCAGGAAAATAAGTTTTGGACAGCTTTTGTCTATCAAATTGATCGAGAGGTGTTTTGGTAGATTTCAAACCTAAAGGGGTACTAATATGCTTTGCCAGGAAATCGGTGTAACTTAGACCGCTCACCCGCTCAACCAATATTTCAAGCAATTGAAATCCATCATTGGTATATACGGAATATTCGCCAGGGTTTGATTTTAAAGTTTCTGATTGCAACCTTAGCAAGAGCTCATCATGATTTTCTGTATCATTGTCATTAAATAACATACTATTTTTATAGTGAGCACCGTAAAGACCTGACGAATGATTTAACAGCATACGGGGTGTAATTTGTTTGTATCTTTCATCAGACATTTTAAAGTCCTTAATGTATGTTGTTAGCGGCTGATCAATATCTACCTTATGGGCATCGACCAGCATCATCGTTGCAGCAGATACATACATTTTGCTTGTAGAGCCTATACCGAACATCGTATCTTTGGTGATCGGCTCGTTGGTTGCTTTATTCTTTACACCCACGCTATCCGATAATACAATGTTTCCTTGGTCCATAATGGCATACTGCACACCGCTAGCACCGTATTTGGATACCAGCTCCGAGGCTAGACTGCGAGCCTTTTCCTTGATGGGTTCAGCAGTGCCTTGAGCAAAAGTATTCGTCATCGGCAGTACAAAAAGCATAGCAGAAACGAACACAGCTATTATTTTCTTCATTCCATATTTCCTCCTCTTATAGCTTCACCAGGCTTTATTACTGACCTGATCATACAATGAACGAGGATTCTATATAAAAAAACACCCTTAAACGTAAAAAACAATCCCTAAACAACATAATGTCTAAGGAATGTCTTTATAAAATGGCAATAAAACCATATTATTGAATACTTTATTTTTCGTTTCAATGGTCATATTCCCACCATATTTGTCACATATTCTAGATATATTGGTTAAGCCAATGCCATGAACATCCTGATTTGATTTTTGACTATGCAAATGAGCCACTTCATTTTCCACATGATTAAGGATGTGAATGAAAAGCGCAGACTCATTGGAATGTATTTTAATAAGAATGTACCTGTCATCGGCAATCTTGACCTTTTTGGATGCTTCTATGGCATTATCCAGCATGTTCCCTAGAACTACACATAAATCATAACGTTCAATATTTACTTTCTGTGAATATAAGTTAAGTTGGGTATCTATCTTTATGCCATTGGCTTGCCCAATATTAAGACTATTCGTGACAAGGGCATCTATAACCAGATTACCGGTATTAACCCTTTGATATGCTCCTTCGATTTTATTTAAGGTAACCTTAATATGTTCACTCGCCTCTGCCAATTCATTTCTCTTGATACATTCTTCAATATACAAAAACTGTTGGTGTGTATCATGAATGATTCTTTTTATATTTTTGAAGCTGTGAACCGTTTTTTCGTAGTTGGCATCTTGGTAGTCCATCTGATGTTGTAATTGAGCATTTTCATGCATTAATTGAAATTTTTCAATGACATTATCAAAAATATATATGATAAAAACATTTAAGGAAATAAAGCCAATAATAGAACCAAAATAATACATATTCTTTTCACTATAAACAGATAAAACATTGACCTGGTATAAACTTATGATGGGAACGATTAGAAATAAAATATAGTAACGATGCTGCAAAGGGAAGGTTCTGCGTTTGGCAAATAGCCGTATAATCTGAATGACAGCAAACATGATAATGCAGCTGAGTAACATAACCTTAGAGAATATCAAGTGATCTTGTCCACTCAAATGGCTAAAGTTGCTAATTTTAACGGAGCCTACAGCATATAAAATATAAAGAGATATAAAATTAACGATGGTTATCAATACAGCATAAAGAATAGAAAAAATGATCTTTGTCTTTATTTCCACTGTATACGATTGCGCTAAACTAAATATGACAAGTAATGCTAAAATCGAAGATACCGTAGGAGTCAAATAAACACTTAAATATAAGGAATCCAGCAACCCAAAAACAATGAAGTACACGAATCTGTTCGGCTTTCGATTGGACTTATCAAAAACCGAGTTAAAGTAAACATTCACTTGAAAGCACATAACAAGGACAACGCAAAGATTAAGAAGCAGGGAATTATATTCCATCATATTAATGCATCTTCATGATCATAAATTTGGTATATAGATCTTTAACTTCTTTTATTTTAGAACGCCCAATAGGTAACTTCACATCATTTGACATCAAAACATCACCGCCAGCAAATTTTTTCACATGAATTAAGTTTATAATAATCGAACGATGAATTTGTAGAAAATTATATTCTTTTAATGCTGAAGCATAGTCCGAAAGAATCCCTTTGCTATCATAGGTTTGAGTAGAGGTTACAAAATGCAGTTTGTTTTTTATGGTTAAGCTTTTGACCACTTCAATACTAATGATATCATCATATTTTAAAAGCACTTCCTCATAAGCTGACTTGATGATAACGAATTTTTTATCGAGAGATTGAAAATATTGACACAGCTTTATCATTTTTTCCTCAAAGATATGGGGAGCAATCGGTTTTATTAAATACTGAAATGTGACTACGTCAAAACTTTCCACCATATATTCAGGGTAGCTCGTTAAAAAAACAATCTGTTCATCCAGGTGATTTAAACTCCTTATTTTTTGGGCGGTTTGAATTCCGTTCATGCCATTCATTTCAACATCCAATATTAAGATATGGAATGGAGGCTCATGGTTTTGATAATGAGATACCAGCTGTTCTCCGGAGTCGAATAATTCAACTTTAAATTCTATACTGGTCTTTATCGACAAAGTAATCAGCATATTTTTAACAAGTTCTCTCTGCTTGTGCTCATCATCGCAGATAGCCACTCTATACATAAATAACATACACCTCGTTCCCATTGCATTGATCATGGAATTGTATTCTAAACAGTATATAACCTTTTAATATTCTATAAACAGCTTTTGGATAAAACGCAAATTCAAATCCCTCAAATGCCAGTATACAAGCTGCTCAGCAGTTGCATCCAAGGTAAAAAAGAAACCCTCGTCTTAAAAGACGGGGTTTCTTAACTATTTTATGATCGTTATTTTAAAAAATCTGCTCTCTTGTCTTCACCGTGGGAACGTCTGGCAAAGTCGATAAATTGGAATTTGTCTAGCCGATGCCTTGACTCGGTATACTGGAACAACGTGGTGTCCTCCAGATAAACATAGTTACGCACTACGACCACATGAGTGTAGTTCTGAAGGTCCATCAGCCTATGATCTTCTTCATCTGCATTTTCTACAGAAACCACTTTTTTGGCATAACTAATTTGAAGATGGAGCTCTCCCTCCAAATATTCGTAGATGGACCCACGACTAATTTCCTCGGTAAGCACAGGTACAATGTCTGATCGAAAGTAATCTTTATCCAGTATGACGCATTCACCTTCAATCTCACGCGCACGAATAACTTTCCAGACCAAATACTTGTCTTTGTCAATCTCAAGATGATTGGCTATGTCATCTGGAACTGGAATTAGCTGATTTTCATGTACAATGGTTCGTGATGTACGCCCAATTCGTTCAGACATTTCCTTGAAACTGACCAGTCCTCCTATAGGAAAATCCATCCGTCCAATATCCAGAACAAAAGATCCTTTAGCTTTTATTTTATGGATATACCCATTTTGTGCAAGCAAGTGAAGTGCTTTACGTACGGTTTCACGAGAAGTGTTATACTCTCGGGCCAGTTCATTTTCAGATGGCATTTTCGTGCCTGGAGCCAATTCGCCTGTCTGGATTCGTCCCGAATAATCCTGATAAATTTGCAAAAATATATTCTTTGTCAATTTTCATCACCACGTTCATTGTAGCATTCTTTCACTTCCCTGTTCACTATAATAGACTGTGCGAATTGAATCTGAATTAATTCCTATGACCTGATGAAGAATTCAAATGAATTCTCATTAAGGTATACTGCAAATCGTCTGCCTCACCTGGCAGTTCTTCAACCGATTCAATCATACTTTGACCATCCGGCACAATGACTGGTGTAATGACGGGATATCCGGATCTCTGAATCAGATCACGGTCAAATTCCATCAGTAGTTGTCCTTGCTCCACGGTTTGATTGGTCTCCACATGCATGGTGAATCCCTCACCCTTCAGTGACACCGTATTGATCCCCACATGTACCAGAATCTGTACACCTGTCGAATGCTCCAAAATCAAGGCATGCTTGCTTTTCATCATGATATGAATAACTTTTCCCCTGAATGGGGCAAGAATCTTGCCATCCTTCGGTTCCACTGCAATACCTTGCCCCATCTGCCGTTCGGCAAAAGCCGGGTCAGGAACTTGTTCCAGCGGTACAACACGTCCTCGTACGGGAGTCCTCACTTCAAGCACATCTATTGCAGTATTTTGCGGAAGCGAGTCTTTTTGTACGAATCATTGGCTGGTGCAGCCTGACGGCGCTTATTTAGCAGTTTCCCATACATAAAAGTTAAAGCAAACGGCACAATTAACACGATCGCCATCCCGATGAAGAATACACCCCAGTTGTTTGGGAAAATAGACAAGAAGCCTGGAATCCCGCCCACACCAATGGAAGAAGCCATCACATGATTTACGGTGAGCAGTATACCTGCAATACCGGAACCGATCATTGCGAATACAAACGGATATTTATATCGGATATTCACCCCGAATATGGCAGGCTCGGTTACACCCAGAAATGCAGACACTGAAGAGGTAAGAGCCAATCCTTTTCCCTTTTGCTCCTTCAATACCAGCATCATTGCCAGTGCTCCGGCACCCTGAGCGATATTGGACAGCGCCAGCATCGGCCAAAGGAATGTTCCACCCTGCGTACCAATTAATTGCACGTCCACCGCCAGGAAAGTATGGTGCATTCCCGTAATCACGAGCAAGGAGTACAAGCCTCCATAAATCAGGCCTCCCAGCGCAGGAGCCAAATCGAAAACGTATACAAGACCAGACGTAATAGCATTACCAATCATAAAAGTAACCGGACCGATCACTGTAAATGCCAGAAATCCCGTTATTAATAATGTAATCGGTGCTACAAGTAACAGTTTAAATGAATCTGCTATCTTCTTATTTAGGAATTTCTCAATGTGCGCGAGCACGTAAGCGGATACTAAAACGGGTAAAACCTGTCCTTGATAACCAATCTTGTTCACTTCCCACCCAAACAAATTCCAAACCGGGACGGTTCCTTTGGTAACAGCATCTGCATAACCGTATGCACTTAGCAGATCCGGATGAACCAGAATCAAACCCAGTACGATCCCGAGTAAAGGACTGCCGCCAAACCGGACAACAGCCGACCATCCAATTAAGGCAGGTAGAAATGTAAAGGCGGTGCTGGCAATGGTGTTAATGATAGCAGCAAAGTCGGTCCATTGAGGATAGACCTGAACCAGAGCCATACCTTCGAAGAAGATTCCCTTGCCAGTCAAAATATTATTTATTCCAAGCAATAAGCCTGCAGTCACGATTGCCGGCAAGATGGGGATAAAAATATCTGCCAGCGTCTTGATGGCACGCTGAATTGGATTTTGTTTTTTGCTTGCCGCATTTTTGACATCGTCTTTAGAAGCCCGACTACCTCCTGTAATGGAGATCATTTCGTCATATACCTTATCCACCAGACCTGGGCCAATCACGACTTGATATTGTCCTTGTGAAGAAAATTGGCCTTTGACCAGATCATTTTGTTCAAGTGCATCTTTATTAACCAGCTTATCATCATAAAGGGCAAATCGCAGACGAGTTACGCAATGCGTAGAGGCCTCTATGTTGTCTTTGCCACCAACGGCTTTTATAATGTCTTCTACCTGTGATCTTTCAATCGCCATTTAGCCCACTCCCTTAACGTTTGCTCATTTTAAAGTAGCAACCCCGGTTATCAAAATAACATGCCCAGGGTGCTACTAGATGTCTCCATACTATTCACTAAGTCTACGAACAATCCACATATATGAAGCATATGGGGTTAAAGAGATCATTTGTTTTAGCTCTGGGGCGTGCTGGGTATTACCAATTAAGAGCTCAGCCGCATCCAACGCTTGATTTATTAATCGTGAATAAAATGAATCCGGTATACAGAATTGCGCATCCTGTCCGCTAAAATTAGAGATGACGATCAAAGTCTCCTCTTCATTGCTGCGTTGATAGGCATAGACCTGAGGATGAGCTTCGTCCAAGCGTTGATAATTCCCATCGGTAATGACTTGCACCGTCTTACGCAGATGAATTAGCTTACGATAATGGTGATAGATAGAGTTCGGGTCCTCTAACTGAGCCTGAACATTAATCTGTGGATATCGTTCATCTACTTTAATCCAAGGAGTGCCTGTAGTGAAGCCCGCATTGCGAGTGCCATCCCACTGCATCGGTGTTCTCGAATTATCACGAGACCGCTCTCGAATGATATTCAATGCTTCTTCTGCACTTTTGCCTTGCTCCTGTAAAATACGATACATATTCAGAGATTCAACATCCCGAAACTCTTCAATGTCTGCCCACTGCGGGTTGGCCATCCCAATTTCTTCACCTTGAAATATATAAGGTGTACCTTGAAGACCATGTAGCGTGGTTGCCAGCAGCTTGGCGCTTTCCGCATGGTATTGGCCATCATCCAAAAAGCGAGAGATTGCCCTTGGCTGATCATGATTATTAAAAAACAATGCACTCCAGCCGCCACCCTGTTGCATGCCCGTTTGCCAATCCGAAAATAGCTTTTTCAGCATTTCAAAATCATATGGCATGAGTTCCCACTTCTGTCCATTTGGGTAATCCACCTTTAAATGATGAAAATTAAAGGTCATGGACAATTCTTTTCTCTCTGGATTGGAATAACGAATGCAGTGCTCTAGGGAGGTAGAGGACATCTCACCCACAGTGACGCTATTCTGTTTGGCAAATACTTTCTCATGTAACTCATGAATGTATTCATGCACATGTGGGCCGTCCGTATAATATTTACGTCCGTCGCCAGGAACCGTGCTCCCATCATCATTCGAGAATTGTTGATCTTTGGAGATCAAATTAATGACATCGAGCCGGAAACCACTGACTCCCTTCTCAGCCCAAAATTCCAGCAGATTGACAACTTCCTGACGGACTTTGGGATTTTCCCAGTTTAGATCCGCCTGAGTCTTATCAAATAGTGTCAGGAAATATTGGCCTGTTGCCTCGTCATATTGCCAAGCAGGTCCACCAAATTTGGAAACCCAATTGTTTGGTGGTCCACCATCGGGTGCTGGATCACGCCAGATATAGTAGTCCCTATACTCACTATCCTTAGAAAGCCGTGCCTCCTGAAACCAGGCATGTTCTGTGGAAGAATGGTTAACCACGATGTCGATCATTAAGTACATCCCACGTGCCCGGATTCCCTCGCTCAATTCTTCAAAATCCTGCATGGTTCCATAATCGGGATTAATCTGGCAATAATCGGCTACATCATATCCGTTATCACGTTGTGGTGAGACATATACAGGCTGCAACCAGACAATATCAACACCCAGTTTTTTTAAATAATCCAGCTTTTGCGTCAGTCCTCTTATATCACCGGTTCCTTTGCCCGTCGTATCGTTAAAACTTTTGGGATAAACCTGATAGACTACTGATTTACGCCACCAGTCTTTATCTTGAGGAATTAAAGTCTTGTTCATTGCTTCCATTCATGCTCATTCCTTTCTTGCGAAATGAAGTAGCGTAAAAATAATATAACGCTTTCAACATCTTGTATATACAAGATTAAGTCATGTATATACAAGTTGTCAACAGCTTTATCTATTAAGGTAATACCCGTTTTGCAGCTAAATGATCAGGAGACTCATCCATTCTGTTCGATTGTATGTTATGACTCGTAGAATAAGCTCAATTCACACGAAAAAAAGGCTCCTGCCTATAGTCAGGAACCCTTCTTTTCTATGATGAATAAGGTGCTCATTTACATCCATATCGATAGTGCACTATAAAGGAGCAATAAGGACATTATAATATTGAAGGAACGCTCATGCTTATTCAAGAAACGTTGAAACACAGCGCCAAAAATCGCCCAGCTCACTACAGCTAAAAAACCAATACAGGTCAGGAGTAATGAAATCGTAATAAGCTCTATATACGATACATCATAAGGCATTACAAACGTTGAAATGACCGTAATACCATACAAAATGATTTTTAAATTGATAAATTGCAGCAGCAGTCCTGATTTGAAGGAATATCCCTCATTGTGATCATTATCGTCCGTAGAGGATTTGCTCTTTGCAATTTTCACCGCCAGATAGAGCATATACAGACTGCCGAGGACATTCATCCAGATCTTAACCCGTGGCAAAAAATGATACAAAGCAAGATTAAAATAGCAGGCTAACAGCATAATAGCGAAACAGCCTGCTGTTACTCCCAGCAAGAATGGGAATGCTTTTTTCAAACCCAACCGTCTGGCACTGTCTAAAGACATAATATTGTTGGGACCTGGCGTAAAGCTGGTAACAAGTACATAAGAAAGGAACGGAATAAACGGCATGCAACAATCAACTCCCGTATGTTATAATTGAATGAAATGTACGTTTAAGCGCACATTTGTACTTTATGATTGTACAATATGTTCTTTATAAAGCACAATAGGAGTGGAGAATTATGGAGAATATTAATCTGATTTTAAGTAAAAATTTGAAGCATCTAAGAAATGAAAGAAAATTAAGTCTAGATAAATTAGCTGATCTGACGGGGATCAGTAAAACGATGCTCGGTCAGATTGAGCGGGGAGAATCTAATCCCTCGATTACAACCGTATGGAAAATTGCGAACGGCTTAAAAATCTCTTTCACTGCTCTGATTAATGAACCACCTGCAGATGCGGTAGTCGTTCCTAAAAGCAAAGTACAAGTGCTTGAAGAAAATAATCACTATCGGTTGTATCCGTTTTTCCCCTATGAAGGAAGTAGAAATTTTGAGGTTTACACCGTAGAGATTGAAGCAGGCGGGGAACTGAGTTCAGCGCCGCACCGTGAAGGTACAGAAGAATTTATTACGGTATTTGAGGGTGAGATGGTGGTAAAAATTAGCGAAGAAATGTACACGGTTAAAGCTGGGGATTCGATCCGCTTTAAAGCAGACCGCCCACACATTTACTATAATCTAGGAGAAACACTGGTTCGGATGAATATGATTATTTATTACTCTGTATAGTAGTTCAATCTTGAAGACTATAAGTGTTCAAGTCTTTAAATTCAAATGATCCTATTAAAATAAGGAGCCCTTTTAATAGGATCATCGGTACAAAATATTATATGATTTACTTGTATGCTGTTTAGGAGATTTTAATTTGCTTAATTATTCGTGCCGGATTTCCAGCTACAACCGTATTGTCTGGAACATCCTTGGTTACTACTGCTCCTGATGCCACGACGACATTATTACCTATCGTAACACCGGGATTAATAACTGCTCGACCGCCAATCCATACATTGTTGCCAATCTTAACAGGCTTTCCATACTCCGGGCCAGCGATTCGTTCAAACGGATCTATGGGGTGAGTCGCTGTGTAAATATGAACTCCTGGAGCCAGGAAACAATTATCTCCAATACGCACTTCGCAAACATCCAAAATGGTACAGTCAAAGTTGGCGTAGAAATTTTCCCCAACATGAATATTGTATCCGTAGTCACAGCGTATGTTGGGTTCCATACCTATATTTTCACCAGTTGATCCGAAAAGCTCCTTAAGTAACTTTTCACGGTACTCACGATCCGTCTCTGCCGTCTGATTAAAGAGACGTACACATCTTCTCGCATACTCTCTTTCTTGCGTTAATTGAGGATCAGCAGCTACATACAGTTCCCCATCCATCATCTTTTGTTTTTCCGTTTTCATAGTCATGCGACAATCCCCTTTATATTTTAATTTGATTTCTTTTCTTTCACCCCAATAGGTTGGGCTGCACCGGATATCCAACCAGCAACAATAACGCCAACAAGCACTACGATCAAGGCATGCAGAAGTCCAACATGTTCACCTAAAAATCCTAAGCCTGGGGGACCTACTAAAAAGGCAATGTAACCGATCGTGGCTACGGCTCCAACCCGGATAGCTGCACCACGAGGGTCATCTCCGGCAGCAGATAAGCCCACAGGAAAACCAAGTGAGGCTCCAAGCCCCCATAATACGACGCCCAATCCGGCTATGAGGTAATGCTGTCCCCAGATCACTAGAATGATACCGATAGCAGCCAGGACAGCACTTCCTTTCAATACAGGGACACGGCCGTATTTATCCAGTATGAATCCTCCGGTAAAACGTCCAATGGTCATCGCTGCCACAAATAGTCCATACATATAGGAACCTGTTAAAGAATCCACGCCATAACCATCCACCATCGTTAGCGGTAGCCAGTCATTCGCAGACCCTTCTGCAAACGCCATACCTAACACGATGATACCGATCAATAAAATTCGTCTTTCTTTCCATACAGCAAGCTGCGCCTTGAGATTAGATCCAACCTTTTGAGTAGGAACTTCTTTCTCTATACCTGTATCGTGAGGCAGAAAACGATAAAAATAGAAAGTTATCACTGCAATCATGGCAGCCATCGCTCCAAAATGGACCACAACAGGTATGTGTAGTGCCGCTGCTCCAGAACCGATGACTGCACCTACAAGTGTCCCCATACTAAATGAACCGTGAAAAGCCGGCAAAAGCGTTTTTTGCAATTGATTTTCTACCGCAGAACCTTCGACATTCAGAGCTACTTCTGCTGTCCCATAACCACCTCCAAAGATGACTAAACCAGCAAACACGATGCTCGTGAGCGAAAATGCAGTTCCCAACCCTACAATGACAAAACCGCTTACAATCAAAATCGCACTTCCCAGAATGACCGCCCGTCCACCTACACGAGAAATCATATTGCCTGCACTGAGTAGTCCCACTAAAGAACCTGCAGCTAATCCAAAAATAATGATTCCCATTTCGGCAGTCGAGACATGCAAAATATCCCGTATAATGGGCGTTCGAGACACCCAGGAAGCAAAAGCTACACCTGGTAAAGCGAATAATAAAAACAAAATATTACGAATTACCCGAGGATTCATGGATGGTTCTACTGGCATTTACTTATCTCCTTATCACCACTTTTTATTAATCTTTTAATAAGTTATATTATAATTAGTCATTTTATTCGTATCCAAACTATTTGTCAAAAGAGAATTATAGTCATAGATCGTTATTGACCGTCAGTTGTAAACATATAAAAAAGGCCTGAGCAGGTAAAGCATGAGCACTCATCACCTATTCAGACCTTTTAATTAAACTATACGAGCTTTATACTGAATCAACCTTGAATTATCATTTGCGTTCTTGTTCTATTTTCAGTCTGGTTTCTCCCAGCAACCCTCCATCTGCTGACGCTTGAAGCAACAACTCACCAGCCACATAACCGGACTGTACAACAACGAGACACCTTCCTCTGTGTGTTCGTCTCTCATTCCCCTTGAAGGATTCATCGCTGGTGAGATCACCATTGTCTATTCCAAGGATACGACCATCACCCTGTAGTTTAAAGGTTACATCAAAATTCTGGTTAGGTACAATGATCCCGTTTTGGTCTATGACGGTTACTTCTACATGAGATATCTCATGCCCATCAGCAGGTAGCATTACCCGATCAGCCTCCAACTTTAGAGCATAAGGAAGTCCGGCAGTGGTTAATTCATGCTCACAAACCTTATTGTTTCCATTACGACCCACAGCCCGGATTTCGCCCGGTGTATAGGGAAGCTCCCATACGATCAAATGATTAGGATAATCCACTAACTTCCTCTCACCGTATGATTCATCATTCACGATCAATTCCACGCTCTCACAATTGGTGAAGGTAACCAACCGTATCAATTTTCCAGCGTATTCAGGAAATGTCCAGTGATCTTCCATGGCCGGAGATCTCCAGTGCATCGTCCATGTCGGATTAAATTCCGATTTCATATGTTCGTTAAATACGGCTATGTGCACAACAGGCTGATTAGACCATAAACTTTGTTGGAGATAAGATACTGGTTTGCGGAATCCGCAAGTATCAATCAGGCCCGAAGACCACCCTTTGGAGGGATAGCTCGTTTCTCCCAAATAGTCAATTCCACTCCAAACAAATTGACCGATCACATAATCATGATTAGCGACATCAAACCAGGGATTCATAGGCAAATAACCTTTAACCCGGTTATCCTTACCCCGATAGTATGGGAATGTTTCTGTTCCCAGGATTAGCGTATCCGGCATGGCCGCCCTATAGTGCTCATACCACTGTTCCTGATAGTTTAACCCTAGAACATCCACTCGTTGTGCCAGCTGTTTGGTATGCTCCACTTTGGCCTCAATTGAACCCTCACGCAAGCTGATCGGTGTATTATGCGGCTCAAGCGCACATGTAACTGGTCGAGTTGGGTCTTTTTCATGGCAGAAACCTACGAGCTGCTCCAACATTTTGAGCATGGATGGCTGACCTTGATTCTCCACTTCATTCCCAACGCTCCACATGAAAACACTGGGATGGTTCCTGTCCCTGAGCAACATTGCTTCCAGATCTTTTTCCCACCACTCATCATATAAATGCTCATAGAAAGGAGATTTCCATTTGTCAAAAGCCTCATCAACCACCAAGAACCCCATCTGATCACATAAATCTAATAATTCGGGCGCCATCGGGTTATGAGCAAAACGGATCGAGTTACAGCCCATTTCCTTCAGCTTTTGAAGCCTTCTTTTCATGGCTGTATCATGGTAAGCAGCCCCCAGACAGCCTAAATCATGGTGAATGCACACTCCCTTTAGCTTTAAGCTGTCCCCATTCAGAAACAAACCTTTTTGAGTGTCCAGCTTCACTTCTCTTATGCCAAAAGGGGTACAATAACGATCCACCTCTGTATTGTCACAATAAATTGTCGTTTGGGCTTCGTAGAGCACTGGGTTGTCCGGTGACCATAGTTCTGGTTCTAAAACTCGCGTTTTTTGCTCTATTTCCCCCGTTTCACAACTCGAAAGAGTGACTCGGTTTTCAACTTTTCCTTTGATCTGTCCCTGTGGGTCCAGCATTTCAGTCATAATCGTACACTTTACGGCATGCGCGTGATGATTAGTGACCTGGATTCTGGCAGTCACCTTGGCTTCATCTGGCGAAATTTCAGGTGTGGTAATGTAAGTCCCCCATTCGGTTATATGAATATAATCCGTACAAATCAGCCAGACATTACGATAAATACCGGCCCCCGAATACCATCTGTCAGGTGAAAGAATCGTATTGTCCACTTTGACGGCAATCACATTCTCCTCATCCCACCGAATATATGGAGTCAAATCATATTGAAAGCTAACATATCCATAGGGCCGCTTGCCCACAAAATGTCCATTGATCCAAACCTCACTGTTACTGTGAATGCCATCAAATTGTATGTATACGCGCTGTTTTGGAGAGGAGGGCTTCACATTAAAGTGCTTTCTGTACCATCCGACAGACCATCTCGGCAAATAAGCTTGATTGCCACCATACAGCATATGTGGATCAAAGGACTTCTCAATGCTCCAATCATGAGGGACCTGAAGGAGTCGCCAATGCTCATCGTTGTAGTCCATTTTCTCAGCACCTGCGTAATTACCCTCTATAAACTTCCAGTCCGTTTTGAACGGCATAATCACTCTGCTTCCCATCATCTTGCCTCCATTTCATAAAGTGGATGAACGGATATAACAGCAGTGCTGGATGACCATCACAAAAGACGTGTTCTCATTACAATATTTGAAACACCGGGCGATCTTCAATAAAGTGTACCGGGAGCATTGGAAATTGAGCGGAAAGTACATCTGCGAGATACTTCATCCCAGGTGCTTCACTTTCAGCATGTCCCAGCATGATAAGTGCTTTACTTTGACCTTGATAGACGGCATCTTTAACATATTCTGGTGTTTCCCATTCTGGGCCTTCACCGGCAATGACTAAATCTACATTTTCATTTAGAAATAATGGAATGGCTAGATCACCACCTCCCCTGTATCCTACTGAGATTCCCACTCGTTCACATGGCATGGAAACCTCACCAGCCACCCGTACATAACGAATATGTAATTTGGCTTTAATATATTCAGCGATCTCCTGAACTTCCATAACCGGAATAGTCAAAATGGCGGCCGTCGGCTGCTGCTTCACAATGTAGTTGTGCCAGTCAAGCGCCTGAAGTAGCCCAACCATCACTCCATCCGGTTGATAACGATGTATGGCGTCATGAAACCGATAAATGCCTATACCTGCATCGGCAATGAGGCGAGATTTTTGCAAAAAAACAGGATCATGTAGTAAACATTCATGCATCCTCTGATGACTATAAAAGATGCCTTCATGCGTAATGATAAAATTTGCACCTAGAGAAATAGCTTGTTCTATCACATACTGCGAAGCGGAGAAAGCGGTTACAATTCCGTGTACCTCAATATCTATAAATCCTGGTTCCAGCAGATCTACGGTGGTGTTGGGTATGCTTATTCCCTTGGTCAGATGATTCACAACCTGCCCCATAGTCATGGTCATACACGTTCCCTCCTCATGGATAAGGTATATCAATTGTACCATTTTATTTCAATCATAAGTGCTATTCTTTCTAACAAAACAGCCAGTTCCAAAGGAGCCAGCTGTTTTACGAATGGTTC
This sequence comes from Paenibacillus sp. 203, assembly GCF_037027525.1. Taxonomy (NCBI): domain Bacteria; kingdom Bacillati; phylum Bacillota; class Bacilli; order Caryophanales; family Paenibacillaceae; genus Paenibacillus; species Paenibacillus sp. 203. Next base: position 254,934 of record NZ_JAXCHD010000007.1, on the reverse strand, counting down.
TATTATTTATACAGAACCCCTAAAATGGAGTCGATTCGTTCTTTTGCCCCTTGCCAGGATGTCATGACGGGGAACTCATATTGCTCTCTTGCTCTCAGATTCCATGGATGAGGAATGCAAAGCACCTTTTTCCCCGCCTCTAGCGCAGGCACTAAATTATGAGGACCATCATCAATCAGGAGATCATAGTTAATCAGGTTTTTTCGTTTACATGGGAAAAAGTTCTCAATCGGAATGAATGGCATATGTCTTTGAAGCCAGTTCCATTTCTCTACGACGGTCTTGGGTTCTGCCGCTGTCACAATAATGACATCAAAAGCATTGCAAAGCTTTTCCATTTCTTCTACAACATACTCGTCAAATAGTTCAAGTTCCTCAAACAAACCCGGTCGTCCATAAAATACATCAAGCGTGCTCTTCGGATGACGTAGATGATCAGTGTTCCAATCTAACATTTCTTCATACCGAAGCGGATGAGTGGGAAATTCACTATTGTTATGGTATATGGCTCGTTTGACGAGATGACAGATGGTATCGTCCATATCGACTGCAATGATTGGTTTTCTCATCAGCTTGCCCCTATTCACTCTGGTAAAATTTTTCATAAGAATATCATACTATAATTTAATATCGTGGTGAAGCTTAGGTATTGCTTCCGATAGATCTCACCTTTGTTCAAGATAATCATCCAAGCAGAAAGTTAGGTTTATCTACATAATCTAGGCACACTAAAGAAAAACTAGTTAGGTTATTTTTATCTTAAAAAAAACTAAATTACAAATAAGTATCGAAGGAATACACCTTAATATAAGCAACGAGCACAATAAAATCATAGAAAAATCACACATAAATAAGTAATCTATGTATCTGTATTTCAAAAGCAAAAAAATAGATAAAAAAATCAATTGCATAACAAAAACACAAATGATAGAATAACAAAAAATAACTATCACCAAAAATGAAAGCGTTTTATATTGTGTTTAGCTTACTGCTGTATACATACTTACATACCTACTTCATCTCTATATAGCAGGAAGTTGAATAATATATTTAGGGAGGTAAAAAAATGAAGGTATTGTTAAGAAAAGCATTATTGTCTGGACTCGTCGGTGTGCTTATCATGATTGGTTTGGGGGGATTCTTCTCCAAGGCACAAGCTGCTTCAGGATTTTATGTAAGCGGTACCAAATTGTATGATTCTACAGGCAAGCCGTTTGTTATGAGAGGCGTCAATCATGCTCACAGTTGGTACAAAAACGATCTTTATACAGCTATCCCGGCAATTGCCCAGACAGGTGCTAATACCGTCCGAATTGTCCTTTCTAACGGAAACCAGTACACCAAGGATGACATTAATTCCGTGAAAAATATGATCTCTCTCGTCACGAGTTACAAAATGATTGCTGTGCTTGAAGTTCATGACGCTACGGGCAAAGACGACTACGCGTCTTTGGATGCAGCTGTGAACTACTGGATTAGCATAAAAGATGCTCTGATCGGCAAGGAAGATCGGGTTATCGTAAACATTGCGAACGAATGGTATGGTTCTTGGAATGGAAGTGGTTGGGCTGATGGATACAAGCAAGCGATTCCCAAGTTGAGAAACGCAGGTATCAAAAATACGCTCATCGTTGATTGTGCCGGATGGGGACAATATCCTCAGTCTATCAATGACTTTGGTAAATCTGTATTTGCAGCTGATTCTTTGAAAAATACGGTATTCTCCATCCATATGTATGAGTTCGCGGGTAAAGATGCTCAAACTGTTCGAACCCATATTGATAACGTTCTGAATCAAGGACTTCCGCTGATTATTGGTGAATTTGGCGGTTACCATCAAGGAGCAGATGTCGACGAGACAGAAATCATGAGATACGGACAATCCAAAGGGATAGGCTGGTTAGCCTGGTCCTGGTATGGTAATAGTTCCAACCTTTCCTACCTTGATCTTGTAACAGGACCTAATGGCAATCTGACGGATTGGGGAAAAACTGTAGTTAACGGAAGCAACGGGATCAAACAAACATCAAAAAAAGCCGGTATCTACTAAAAACACATTAAGATAAGAAAATAAAAAAGACTCATGTATTCACTGGCTGATTATTTTATGTAGATTATTCTGGAAAAGAATCACCATATAACCTTCTGGGTTATATGGTGATTTTGATTTCATATACAGGCACAAGGCTAACCGAACCAATATCTACAATACATTCCTTTGTCGCCTCGTTCCAGCCCGCCATAGTCGTATTGCTGTTGAGAACCTTACCCTTTCGAATGGGGGAAACATATACGTACAACCCTTGCTCGATGAGCCGATGTTCAAATGCTTTCAAACCTATTTCCCAAGTCGTATGGTTGCAGAAATTATCATTGATCAGTTCGCCATCCATAAAAGCATAACCGATATCTCCAGTATAATCGATACGCAGCAGAGCCTCCTTGATTCCATGAAACGCATCTGTTTCGAAATCAATAGTAAATTTATCTTTATTTACCCTTTTCAAATTGAAATGGATTTCTTTCTTAGGAGCCTTTAAACGATACGTTTTGAATAATTCACTTTCTGTTATTTCAAGCAGTTCTCCACCGGAAATAGATGTGAATGAGGCGTCAAAATCCGGGAATACACTCAGGGTTACCACTTCTTGGTCCGTTGATTCCAGCCTTAGATCGCCCTCAGATACAAGTACATTGGCATTTGTCAGCATCACTCTGTCGCGGCCTTGCATGTTCACCTTCCAAAATGTAAGACTTTGCTCATCAGTCATCGTGTAGATGGCAACTTTTTGGCCACTTTCAGATACCAAATGGATGAGACTATCCTCCTCTTCAGCAACCTTAATGATCGTGTTCCCATCGAATTGCTCTATCGAACCTTTGTCGATTGTGGCACTGATGATATCTTGTGACTCCATTGCATACGTTCCTTTCATGCCCTCTGGTACAAAGAAAAAATAATATACTTCTCCATCTTCTTCTATCCTTGTTATCAGCTGTGCCGTAGCATATTTAAGCATTATTCCATCTAAATTAAAGTTAAATGGCAATATGGCGAAGCTATCACGTCCTAACGTCAGTTCACCTTGACTAGGAATTACAATCGTTTCCTCGGGCAGCTCAATGCTCACATTAAAATCGCACAGGTCGTCATTTTCGACATGGTCTTGGAAATTATTTAGAAATAGGTACCCCGATCCGGCACTGGATCGCACTGCATATCGTAACGTTTCCACATCATAAGGGTCCATCTGGGACGTATCTCCTGGCAGAATAGTCTTTGTTAGAGAGAATTGTTTTTGGAACGTTGAAAAAAAGTAATGTTGCAGCTTTGTTCTTTGGTATGACTCCCTTACTTGACCGAATTCGCCGATCATGGCGTTGAAATCATAGGATATTTTAGGGGTGGCTAGATCATTTGTGAACGGGTTAACCTGACCTCGAGGATTGGAACCCCCATGATACATATAATATCCGATCAGGTTACAGCCTTCTGCAACCTTCATGACAGTCATCGCTGGAACACTACGGTAGGGAAAGGCGAACCGATATTTATAAAACTGAACCATGCCGCCACCCATTTCACAGCAAGCGTACGGATAGTCTTCAGGGGCATATTGAGGCTCAAAATTGTAGCTCTTTGGAATCTTGTTATTATGCTTGTCTCGGAAAATGTATTCCGGTGTCGCAGGATGCTCGTCCATCCCTTCCAAACGTCCCTCTTCGTAGTAGATCCATGGCCAATAGGCATACCCGCCCCATAATGGCAGCATATCAGGGACAGGAGTTGTGGCTCCTCCCCATCCTGTGCACGTATAGATCGGAGTATCAATCCCCGCTTCCAGAGCTATTTCTTTAAGTTTTAACATATGCGAGTTACCGTCACTTCCGCTGTTTAACCACATATCATTAATTCCTACAGTCCATGCCCACTGGGCAGATGAATGATGATGTTCGTTTTCGATTTGGGTGCCGATAATCGGCCCCCCTTCCTTATATAGCAGCCCTTTAACCTGGGCACCGATTTCGTTATACAATCTTCTCGTATAGAACAGATACCCCTCATCATTAGAACGAACCTCAAATGGTCGACCAAATAACCAATCCGGCATACCGCCGTTTCGAATTTCCCCATGATTGAAGGGTCCGATCCGAATAATGGAGTATACCTGATGTTTGCCGCACAACTCGATGAAACGACGAAGATCCTTGTTCCCACTCCAATTAAAAATACCTTCAACTTCTTCATGTAGGTTCCAAAAAATATAAGTGGCAATGATATTTACGCCGCCCATTTTTATTTTAATGATTTCGTCTTCCCAATAGCGTTCATCATAACGGGCATAATGGAATTCACCACAAATACCGAAAAAGGGCTCTCCGTCCTTCTCCATAAAATAGTTGGTGAATCCGATTTCCTCTCCTTTTGGATTGGTGCCGCCAAGTTTGATATGTCCTTTAACAATATGCTTTTGATCGTCTTTGACTGTAACTCGATAGTTTCTCATGGAGTTCACTCCCCTCACTCGTTAATCTGAATTCAGGATAAATTGATTCCACTTGCGCTGCCAAGCGATATCATTCCAGAATGGATGATGGGGAGCACAGTTAGAGCAGAGGGTCATTCCCCAGAATCCAAGTGCTATTCCTTTTCGCAACACATATTCAGCGATAAATTTACCGACTGGGCCTTCTTCAAATTGGGCATACAGCGGCGTGTAGCCTACATAACCTTCTCCTATGACAATTGGAATGCCGGAATGACGTGTCCATTCATGAATCTCTTCCAATCGGGAGTCGGCCTTCTGCAACATGGCAATTTTATGGTCTCCATACCGATCGTACAAAAATAAATCCCATTGATCGGGATCTACCCAATCATGCAAATAAATAAGCCTCATGCCGACTGGATTGCCTTCCATCCGCCAATTCTGCTCCGGAGGCAGGTTCCACTCTGCAAATGGAGGAGCGTCTTCTCTTAATAGGGATTGCACGAATGGATTGGGGAACGGCGCCAACTCATCATAAAGCGCTGCCGCTTCCATAAGCTCATTGAGTACCCCCTTAATATAAAGGTGAAAATGGGCAACCTGCATATTGCGCGCGACGTAAGCTTTAGGGTAGGCTTCATTTAACGTATAACTGGCGGTCATCATGATATCGGGATGACATTGGCGGAGATATTCTATCGCTTCTTCTACGTAGGGCTGCATGGCTTCAATAAGCGCTGGTACATTCGTTTCGGCTATGCCTTCAGATGTTCCGACGGCGTTTAACTGCCCAAATTCCACTTCGTTATGCAGCTCTGTATAGATAATCTGGTTCCTATAGCCTTCTGCTGTGACGAAACGGATCAACTGATCCATTGATTTTGCAATGGCCATGAATCTCTCCTTAGGAGGAATTGCAGCTAATTCATCTCTAAGCCCAGCATGAGCCAGAAAGCTGGGACTCTGCTGATATTCCCAAGAGGATAACATAATGTAACAGTTATGAGCCTTAGCTTGTTTAAACAGTTCAAGCAAATGAGCATGCCCGTCCAGCACTGCGCCGCCATGACAGTTATACCAACGCGTACGCTGGCCTACTTCCCCAAGGTTAGCAAACTCCAAGGGACCGGGGCGTTTGCCATCCGCTGTAAACAACATGAATGGCATAGCACATATTCGGATCGTATTGTACCCTCTTTCGATCGCTTCCTTAAAACGGGCTTCAAGATCGCTGTAGGGCTCACCTTCCTGTGTCATTGTATACCAGGAGAAGTCCCACATGGTGATCGTCAATTTACGCGGTAACTTTCTCATGAGATTATTCATTTGATTTCCCCTCCCAGTCCCAGTCCATATGGTTCAATGCTCCTTGGTGGTTAGCTTCCAGTTTGAGCACGGATTTAAAATGCAAGATAGCTTCGTCCTGTCGCCCTAATCCAAGCAAACCAAGTGCTTTCATATAAGTACAATGAACCTGATTACGAATATTCAGGTCATCTTCAAAGATGAGAAAGTCGGGTAACGAGACCGCGAAATAATCCATTTTTACGGGTTCAAATAAGTGTCTTTCGGCGTAATCAATGAGCTTGTTGAATCGACGCATGCCTTCCTTCGCATAGCCAAGTTTCTGCCAGGCCAATCCTTGGTAAAATATCATATCCGGCTGCTGATCGTTATAATACATGGCGTTAATAGGTTCCCCCAGTCCTTGAGAGGCCGTGGAAAAGGCCTGCCTTGCCTCATCTGTTAATTTCAATAGCTCATACGCGCAGCCCAAATAATAGTAAATATCGTTATCTTGGGAACCCTCTAGCTTACCTTCGCCAAGATTCTCTGGATACACTAAAGCCTCCCGCAGCCCTTTTACAGCCTGTTCAATCCGTCCAGACCTCAGGTCGGACTTGGCAAGCTCTACCTTGGCAAGCCTATACTGTCCAGTTACCTTCCCCTCTCCTCCTTCCCATGGATGAAATATTCTCCCTGTCAGCAAGGACAAAGCTACCTTATGCTGCTTCATCGTATTGTGAACGGTTACATATTCCAAAAACAGATCATCGCGAAGCTTTATGATTCCCGGATAACTCTCCATTAGGTTCAATCTGTCGTTGGGCCTGATGTTCAGCTTCTTATACAGCTGGTCAAGCTCATAAAGAACACGCGCGTCTGAAGTATTGCACGCAAAGGCCTGCTCTAACGAATGGCGAGCCTTCTCTACTTGGCCTTGTTTGTTAAAATATCCAAGAGCAAGATTACGGTGAACAACGGGGTAAGTATCGTCAATGGAACGAGACGTTTCCCAGCTGGAAATGGCATCCAGATGCCGTTTCTTATCATAGAGTAAATTACCTAAGTAATAATGCGCCTTTCCATCCCCCGGTCTCGTTCGAATTGCAAATTGTAACACATCCAACTCAAACAGACTGTTAGGAAAGCAGTAGTCGGGTACTGCATCTGCGGCCTGAGCGAGAGCATTGTTCACCTGCTCATGCTTGCCGATTTTAGCATAGCAGAAGGCCTGAACGTAATACAGCATAGGGTGTGTCTTCGCCTGCTCTGGAGCTTCTTCCAGCACACATGCTGCATCCTCATAGAGTCCCGCCGCCGCGTAGTCCGATGCTACCGCTATATAATTATGCACATCTCCCCGCATCCATTTTCCCAACTCTTCGAGGACCGTTTTAGCATCATCTCGTAACCCGAGAGCCTCTAAAGATAATGCTTGCTCACGGTAAGCTCCAAAATCGGCGATATCGAGCTTCATCGTTTCCTTGGAGAAGGCTATTGCCGCTTCGTAGCTGCCGAGCTTACGAAGAATAGCCGACTTCAGGTTGCGTGCTTTGTAATTGTGAGCATTGCGGATGATTGAACGCTCCACGAGCTCCAATGCTTCTTCATAGTTCCCTTGTTCTGTCGCAATCTGTGCCAGTGAGAAATACCCGCTGTCTTGCCATGCTGCACTCCATACCGATTTATAAAATGCAGCGAACGCCTCATCTATCCGCTCTTGGTGTTTTAGCGACAAGCCAAGCTGGTAGTAGGCCTCACCGTCATAGGGATTAGAGTTACGCCAGGTTACCCGCGAGATGGCTTTACGAAAGCACTCTTCACTTTCTGAATACAACCCTCTACGAAGAAGTAACGTACCATATGCCACATTTATGCGGCTGTCATTTTTATCTCTTTTCAGGCCCTCAAGATAGTACGCCTCCGGTTCAAAGGTAGCATGACGGTATTGCTCCAAATGTTGTCCTGCTAAATACAATTCTTCGTTCGTTCTTAATTTCTCCGGTTCTGGCAGGGGGGCGGCGGCGGCCGGCATCTGTTCAACTTCCTTTTTCTTCGGCTGGTAGCTAATCAGCTCCCTTCCGGTCGCGTCTTTGACGGTTAAGCATAGTTCATAATCCCCATCCTCAGCCAAAATAACTGTCTTCTGTATAAAGGCCTTATTAGGTGTCAGATCTAAGGTTTCTTTAATATAAACTTTCCGCTGACTACTTAATTCCACAACAGCCTCACGAAATGAGGAAGTTACATAGACTCCAATCTGTGCTGTCCCTTCGCTGCGATTTAATTCCAGATTAACGGCTGCGTCAATTGAAGCGTTTTTGACCATACCAATATGTTTGTAAGGCATAAAATACTGCGAGAACGATTTTTCTTCATACGGCTGAAGCCAAGTAAAATCTGGTTGGTTATCGGTATATACCCCCGTCATCAGCTCGATGTAGGGGCCGTCTTCGTCTGTTAGATTCCTGTCCCATGCTTGGCCGAATTCGCCATTTCCCCATGTCCATTGCTTTTTTCCGGGAGAGATGTGATGGTTGGCCACGTGCAAAAGCCCGGCTTGTTTCATATGGTCGTAACCACCTATGAAATTGTAATCCGATTTATAGGCCATATATGAAGTGGGGACAGGAATATTTTTATATCGGGAGATATCTACGCCTTCAGAATAATCCATTTTATAATAAGTGCCTGTAGCGATCGGGAAACGGGATACATCTCGCTTTCCATGGTCGAACACGGCTGATACGTCTGGAGGAAAAACAGATTGTGTGTGCTCATGTACCGCTACGGCTGGATTGGCCCACCATAGAAACGTTTGAGGCTCGGCAGTCCGGTTGTATAGCTGGGCTCCAACTTTAAGGTATGCTTTATCCGGTTGAAGTGTAAAACCCGCTGTTACTTTCGTGCCGAACATACGATCAATTTCGCTCACCCATATCGTTGCGCTTCCGTCGTCATGTTCTTCCAACTTGTATTCAACGGGTCCATAAGTGTTGGGACGGTGATGCTGCGGCCAGTTGAACTCAATTCCTCCAGATATCCACGGCCCCAATAAGCCCACAAGCGCTGGTTTGATGACCCTGTTATAATATACAAAATCGTAACCGTTGGTCTTGTCGACCGCACGATAAATGCGGCCTCCCAGCTCTGGCATGATCTCAATGCGCAAATATTTATTTTCCAGAAAAACCATTTGGTAATTTTCAAGTTTCTTCTCATCCTCAATTTTATCAATTACCGGATGCGGGTACACTCGACCGGAGCTTCCCTGGTAGACACGTTTCTCCAGAAACATTGGATTTTTGTCAGGTTTGCCAATTCCATACGTGGGGATCTGCACAGTTTCCTCCCACACGCGTGCCCTAGCGTCGAAAATGCTCAATTCCATCACTCCCTCATAGTCGCCCTTATATTCAGAGCTTACAAGTAAGCGACATTACAGACAATTGACAATCCACTGTTTATGATGGATTATATACGTATTTCATCATTAGAGCCGCTTACGGCTGGGAGATGGATAGATTATGAATAAGAAAGCTGATGGATTTGAGGGTGAAAAGTTATATGTCCTTCCACCCTATATGCTGGATAAATTAAATTTGAATCCGCTTACAAAAAATCTATATATTACGGACATAGGCTGCTTCAGCCATGCCCGCCATCATTTTCGTGAAAGAATGCACGGATGTGACTCTCATATATTCATCTACTGTGCCAGTGGAAAAGGTTGGATACGAACAAAGGATGGCCTAACCATTGACATGGCGGAGCGAAGCTTTGCGTACATTCCTAGGGACATGCCGCATGCTTATGGGGCTGACGATGGAGATCCTTGGACGATTTACTGGTTTCATCTTAAAGGGGACCAAGTTGATGACTTTATGGCATTATTTGAGCCTTTTAAAACGTATGTTTCGATGGCCGCCAGTGATGAAGTCAAACTACTGGAGCTATTTCATCAGTGTTACGACCTTTTACTGAACAAGTCATACTCCATTATACATTTAGTCCAAGTATCGCAAACTGTCCGTTATCTGCTGAGTTTTGTTGTATCCGTTGCATTTCGCAAGGAAGACAGTACGTACCAGAGTCATGTGGATAAAGCAACACGCTATATGAGTGAACAATTGGAATCCACCGTTTCGCTTGAGGAGCTTAGTCGGCATGTTCAGGTATCCAAGCAGCATCTGAACTTGATATTCAAGCAATCCACCGGCTACTCTCCTGTCGATTACTATTTAAGAATGAAGATACAGAGGGCCAGTCAGCTTTTGGATTTAACGAATGCTTCTATTAAAGAAATTAGCATACAACTCGGTTTTAGGGACCCTTACTACTTTTCCAGGCTATTCAAAAAAATAATGGGCTGCTCTCCTTTGGAATACCGAAGTAATTTGAAGGGTTGATCTATGTTCATCAGGAGCGTTCAAATTTGCTTCTATCGGGCTGCCGCAAGGTCACAGATCATTTACGAATCGGGGGTGCAAGGTCTATACTTAAGGTTAAAAAAGGAAGTTTTGTATGCTCCTCACGTTGAATCGTAGACTAAATGCAGCTATGCCGCTAATTACACCAATCAGCATTCTAATTGGCGTCCTAATCGGTACGCCGTTGTCAGAATATACTGAACTCTCTCCCTGGCTGTTTGCATTCATGACCTTCGCGGGCAGCATCAGTATGGGGTTTAAGGATTTTGTCCATGTGATAAAGCATCCTGGTCCGCTGATCGCCTGTCTGTTTATTCTTCATCTGGCCATGCCGCTTCTTGCCATGATGCTGGGGCATCTGGCCTTCAATGATGATCCTTATACGATCACTGGACTTATTCTTGGTGCGGCTATCCCTACGGGCATTTCCAGCTTCGTGTGGGTCAACATCTATAAAGGCAATACGGCGCTGACATTGGCGATCATTTTAATTGATACGATTTTGGCCCCATTTGCCGTTCCGGGCATCATGTCCCTGCTGATCGGAGCGGATGTGCAGCTCGATACCTGGGCGATGATGCAGAGCCTATTCTGGATGATTGTCGTTCCTTCGCTAATCGGCATGGTGTTGAACGAATGGACTAAAGGGAAGATCAAGCAGGTATGGGGACCTCGGCTGGGCCCGTTCTCCAAGCTGGCTATGGCTCTTGTCGTAATGATTAACGGATCTGTCATCGCGCCTTATCTGGTCGATTTCAATCTCAAGCTTGTCGGAGTATGCCTATCCATAGTCGTCCTTGCTTCCACTGGATATGCAATCGGCTATCTGATATCAGGACTGATGCGGTGGAATAATGCAGACCGTACGGCGCTTGTCTTTAACGGCGGCATGCGCAATATTAGCGCAGGAGCCGTGCTTGCCATCACCTATTTCCCGGCCCCGGTAGCACTGCCTGTTGTGCTCGGGATGATTTTCCAGCAATCCACGGCATCTCTGGTCGGATTTCTGCTGAGTCGTCGCGACCGCGGCAATGCCAAGGAAAAGCGCAATACGGCCTCTGTTTCTTAATTAAAGGAGTAGCGGCGGTTCCAGATGATAAAACTCCTCCTTATGAGGAGGAGTTTCGGAAGGGCGTTTCTATGCGTACATGGTTGGAAGCCTAACTTAAATATGCATGCGCAATCATTTAAATGGTTACTTTCCAATTATAACATTTCTATTGAATCGTGTAGGGTAATAAACTAAGTCCCTGTAAAGAGCCTTTCGTGGCACAACGTTTAAGCCACATATTACCCTAAGGAAACTAAGAAGGATATACACAGGTCGCAAAGTCTAAAACAGCTTTTGCGTAAGATTTTGAAATTGTGACTTCACTCCATCTTTCTGAAGTTCTGATTGAAGAACCTGATTAAAGGTTTGAAGTGCACGCTGGAATTTATTTTCACCAAATTCCGTAATCCGAGTATACACACCTCGCCGATCATCCTCGCATGTATGTCTTTGTAAAGCCCCGCAGTTTTTGGCTTCCATTCTCACTACGAGTCTCGATGTCGCACTTTGACTTAATCCCACCAATTCTTGAAGTTGCTGCAGTCGCAATTTTTTTTCCTCGGAATGGGATATAAAACCCAAAACATAAAACTCCTTCAAGGATAAATCATAATTTTGTAGTAGAGCTTGTTCTAACTTATCATTTAAAGTGGAATGGATGTGAGACAAAGACAACCATACATCCAAAAGTTCGTTTTCATGTTGCAAGTTTAGACCACACCATTCTATATTGAAGTATCTCCACTTAGTTTAACCTATTGTATCAAGCTTAAATGGAATGGTCAAAATCCATACAATATTTTAAATATTACAATCCGTCACCACCGAACCAGTATGCAAATGCAGCATAATGATTCTCGTTTCAGAGCGTCCACTTATTGACAGTAGTCCACCTTAACTATCGTCCACGGATATTACATGGTTTATATGTGTTATTGGTCGTATGGTTGGGTTCACTCGAAATTGGTATGTACTACAAAACCAGCATCTTCTAAATAAGGTATCCTAAGTCCGCTTAACCCTAGGAACATATCATCAAGTGGTTAGGTGAAATTATTTTACATAATTTTCTACATTGGCAAAGTAAAGATTACTTCAAGTGGATCTTTACCTTCGAAAAAATCTTCATACAATTTTCTGACTTCCATCGAATCTAATTCTTCTCCTTGCATGTTGATTAACCTATCCAACTCTTCTAAAATACTTACTTCCTTTGATGACAACACCTTTGACTTAATAAGCGTGTCTTTCATATTAGGAAGTAACCCTCTTGGCCAGCAATCTTCATACACACCTCTGTATGAATCATATAAGAAAGTGATCTGACTTATTCCCGCATATTTCCGAACGTGTGGATGCACTAATAATAAAAATTGAGCGACGATTTCAGAACGCTGGCTTATATAATAGGCCTCTTGTACCTCCTTCATTAAGTAAGATTTGGCTTCTACAGAATTAGCAAGATAATTGACGTACATTCTTGAGAAAACATTTATTAAGTGTTCTTTCTCTAAATTCTCCTCCAACTTCTTAATTATTTCTTTTTCACTAATCCCCGCTTGAATAAATCCTATTAAACAAGCTGACATCCCTTTCGCATTAACAGCTTTTTCAGCTATACATAATATATATTTATCAAAAATTTCATTGAGGTAGTTTTCACTAAATGTGTAAATGTCTAAACATTCAATGATCGTTTCTATTAGTAAAGCTTGATCATACTTATCTTCTATATGTGGGAGAAGGCCTATCATATGTTCAACAAATTCTTTTCCATAATACTCTAGCAAGCTAGGATTATATTTTATATTTTCTAATAGAGCAAAAAACGTTTGATATTCTTTTGTATCATTATTTTGTGTTAGATATTTGAACAGCTCATTAATATATTTAACTTTCTCGTCCACCAGACTTTCTCCCCTTCTATTGTTAGTGTTACTTAATTTAACTTTTTACACGACTTTATATCAAGTTAATGGAAATAAAAAAAATTTAACCATATAAAACCCTGCGCCATTGTACTACATGCCACTCAATTCCTTTGGGAGTTTGCCTATAAATAATTCGCATTACACCTTTGTTTCCATATTCATCTTGTATATATACATAATTCCACCCTTTGTAATTCTGCCCATTGCGCCTATTATCAAGAACATGATCGTTTAATGCCTCTAAACGCGCTCTAGCACTTTCGTCACCCCGAGCTTGCGGAAAATCATATGCCAACTGTTATCGATTGAAATAAACCTCTTAAGAATGCCCGTATAGTACATCAAGCAAAGTGCATAACTTCACCAAACAATCAGGATTGTTTTCGATTTGAAGTGTGTACCTTCTTGATTTCTTTTGCCACCACGGTCGATAACACAAGTACAGGTGAGCCTCGTCCATACCTAATTCCAGTGGTAAACATACTCTTAATGGCGAATAACGAGCTTAATATCAAACCAATCCCGAAAGGACAGGGCTAGTTGATTGTAGAAGTTCACTGCCACTCCACGATATTCAATAGCAAATTTGTCTATTGAAATTTGTACGTCATTCATGCGTTCCCCCACAGGCAAAACTTTTGATGGATTTTCCGCTCGTTTATAGAAAGGTGGGAGTTAGCGGCTAGCCTTACCACATGACCTACTCTTTATGTAAACTGGTCGTCACCAGATTTCCTTCTTCGGAGTAACAATTGCGATAATTGTACCGTTCTGTTGCTGACAAAATCAAAAATGTATTCGTTTTAGCCGCCTCTACTTTCATTGTCGCACGATTTATCCTAAATGATGCGCGTTGTTACCTTCTCATCTTCCATATCGGGGCGGCGTATTGTACGGTTGCGATGAATTTTGGTAAAACCGCGAGAAAACGAAGGTAACAAAAAGACAGGTGAATTATGGTATTATCTGACCATAATCAACTTGTTCAATGTAAACGGAATAGCGTTATTTAGGTTATAAAATTAAAGCATTTTGATGTGCGTACAAACATAATGGAGAAATCTTTATACAAGTATTACATTGGTTATATGTTTTATGTGTTCTTGAATGAATAGATGACTTACTTGGCAGTGGGTGGGGTCTTTTTGAGAAGCCGCCGCCTGTATGTTTGTATTGTTCAGCATATAGCGGCGGATATAAAGAAACCACAACACGGGCGAATAGCCCGTGTTGTGGAGTTGTTAATAGTGTTTTTCATGAATTTACACAAAGCAATTAAATCTTTAACTTTTAAAAAATTTGAGATATTTAGTATTCTTTGGACTTCCAAAACATCTACCTTCTGATTTCCTATTGGCGATGATGAAAAATTCTTTCGCTGTTTCTAAATCACCTAGTTCGAAAGCAACTTTTCCAGAGATAAATTCCTTATCACCCGAATCTATGCGATCAAATCCAGTTAAAAATATTTTATCTGCCCACACCTTTGCTTTCTTAAGATCATTTATAATTAAACAAGTAGCAACGACATCCTTTACCAGATGATAGCTTTCTTCACAATATATACCCTTTGGGTCGGGTATTAAATTCCAAGCCTCTTCTAACAACAAAATAGAATCTTCATGATTACCATTATTAAATTGTTCATCACTTTTATTCACAAGACTTTCAAACTTTTCTTTGATAGGTGATTGCAAAGTAGCCATATTTATCCTCCTCAAATCATATCTTTAATCAATTCAAAATACTTATCATCTTCACTAAAAAAAATTTTATATCCTTCTAACATGTAAGTTCTTAATAGGTAGTCCTTAGCTTTATCAAGCTCCCCACACTCGAACAAACTCTCTCCAAGTCTCAGTAAAATAAATGGATTTGAAATCCCATCTGGACAGTTTAAAGCATTATAAAAATTATTTCTTGCCATTTCATAACTATTGTTATGAAAATAAGTGTCGCCTAACGCTGTATAAATCCATGTACTTGTTTCCCAGTTGTTCTTCGGTAACGGAACCAATTCCAGAGCGGCTGTATAGCTCTCAATAGCCTTAATAATTTGTCCTTTTTCAGTTAAAGCATTTCCCTCTTTACACAGTTGTAAAATTTGCTCATATACTTGATCATCTAGTTCCAATATCAGTTCCTCCAAATGATTATTTATCTGGTGGCAAATAGGTTTCATTTAACTTCGCACCTGCGGATCGGTTCAAACTATAATGATCTAACACATAATTATCGGAGTCAAGCATCCATTCCCTAACTTCTGGGGACTTTGCACCATAATATCTCCCCTTACTGTTCCACCATGAGACAGCGTCAGTTAGATGAGCCATATCTGCTTGATCTAGAGGATACCATTTTCCGTCACTTGCCATAAATTCCATATCTCCATCACGTGTTGTTCGAATTTTTGGTGGAACTTCTTTCTTCATTCGATCTATTACTTCTTTACCTGTTCTAGAATTTTTTCCAGGTGTATCCCCCATATACTCTAAACGTTTTGTGAGGCCACTTGGTTCAGGTAAACCTACTTCTTTGTTACTTGCATACCCCCCGTCAGGGCGGTGCCATCTTCCGCTTGTATCTTGATAATAACCCTCAGGAACATTACCCGTCCCCTTAGAAGAATGGCCCTCCTGTTTATGCGGTGATCCTCCTGGTGAAGCACCGTCATCTTTAGAATGATTCTTTCCTTTCCTTCCAACGGCAAATAAAAATGCTGCTTCTACTAACAGACGGGCATTTTCTTGTTTGGAGCTGTTTATCGTTTTTTCATAAGCAGCATCTGGATCCGTTATGACTTTAACAATTTTATCTGCTACGTCTTGTTTTCCTTCGATGTTATCGATCATCATTTGGTGAATATCTATATTAGGGAAATTCCGGAGCCTCTCTGCCATGTCCTCTACACTCTCATAGGCAAAGTTTTTGATTTCATTAAACACAATCCGCTCAGTCTCATCCAGGTCTTTCATAAAAGGGCTTTCCCTATACGGCCCATACTCTTTCCTATATTCGTCAATTGAATTCAGAAAATCAATTAGATATTTCTTCTGTTCTGTCGTGTACCCTTTCATATCATCCCGATACTTGGAACTCATCAAAGCTCTGTCACTATACCGAAAATGATTGTCTGTCTGCCGCTGATGCTCCATCAATGCGACTATATCTGTGGAGAGATCCTGATTATTATAATAAGCATCCAGCGCCTTTTCAAACTGTTGATCCACATTTCGTTGATACCAGCGTTCCCGTATATCAGAAGGAATATCGCTATAGGCTTGGACGGAAGCCTGATTGACTCCCTTTACATAGTTGATGAAGTCATGTATGGATTGTACTTCTCCATACCCTCTGGCACTCGTCCATACCTTACCAAGAAAATCCATTGTCGCATGCCGTTCACGAGCCCTCTGTTCCTCCGCGTGTGCATGTAAGGTTTGAGCAGCAACCTTGGCCGTCTTCCCCAACACCACTCCCCAACCATGGGAAGGTACGCTGGCAATCATGGACAATCCGGCTGCCGCATATTTAACTATGGATGACGGTCCAGAGGAAGCCACTTCGGAACGAATCGAAGCTATTTTTTGACTTGCTGCTTTCGGTATGGCACCCAATACAGGAATAGACGCAGCCACATCACATACTTTCTGGGCTAGTCCCAATACGCCATCGAGTAGACTAGCCTTCGGTGAATTTGGAGTGTTTACGGCTGCCTTAACGGCTCCCCCATCTTTCGATGTAACGCTTGAATTGGAGCTTCCCCCTGTACTGCTGTTTGCTGCACTTTTCGCCGCTTGCGCCTCCGCATAAGCTTTCACAGACATTAGTGGGGGTTCCCAAATCGGTGCTAAATCAGCTACAAAAACCGGCCTTTTAACCGTGCCTTCCAACTGTACTTTAGCGGACCGTATATCCGTTTCTCCATCCAACACCAAGCTACTGCTGCCCGCTTTGAAATAAATAGCCTCGGCAGCTTGAATATTCAGCTCCCCGTCTGCATGCAAGGAGAGCGTTTTACCTGCCGACAATGACAATTCATGTTCACTGACGACCTGAATACCCGAACCATTCATTGAAATGTGAACCTGTTCCGATTTAGCCGTCACCTTCAATTCACTGGTACTCAGCTTGATGTCCTTGCCATAAGGAGTCCCCCAATACTTGGTAGCTGGATCAGTGAGCTTGGGTGACGAGCTTCGCCCTTGTCGTATGGAACTTGCCGCATATCCATCCGCCTCCTGCTCTGTAGGGAAGCGGACAGATACTGTATCTCCTCGTTCCGGCATGACGTACCACCCGCTATGTCCTTCGGCGGTATAACTACTGGCATATGGAAACCACCACGCCTTATCCCGATCTTGTTTTTCATCCACTGTAAGATGGACTCGGATTCGGCCTGATTCAGCTTCAATTACACGTCCTTCGAGTGAAGCTCCTGTGAGGTGGGGGCACAAAATCTCTGTTTGCTGAATTCCCTGTTCGTGAACCAGTTCATATTCGTGTAATAGCAACCCTTTCCGCAATTCAGAAGTGACTTCTGCCACCATCCATTGCTCACCATTCCAATTCGTGAGGTCTCCGGGCCGGGCAAGCGTTTCACTCTCCATCATATAGCTGAATTCCGCTGTCCTTTTCGGATCAAAACTACGTCGAGTACGGTAAACCGGATGCTTCATCTCAACGTACTGCCCCTCAGGCATACCAAACCAGAATTTAGGTCCATTCAATGAGATCTCAGGGATCAACACCGTTCCAAACCGGGAAGCCATCCGTTTGAGAAAGGCCCAATCCGTCTCTCGATATTGTAAAGTAAATTCATGCAAGATAGTACTATCTGTTATGTTATCAATAACATCGGCCTGATTGTAATTTTGAACGATTTGCTTGATCAAATTTCCGTAGGGCATTAAGGTATCCTGATAAGAACGCGTTACAGGTGTGATATCCAACTGAATCGTATGAGATACCGCCTCAAGCTCCACATAATAGATGCCACGCACCATCCGTGTTTCTGCATGGACCAGTAAACCATGGAACAAAATGCGTTCAGGCTGACCATTCTCTGTTTTGGTACGGATAATGACCGGTTCGTTATCCTGATCCTGTTCTATGTAATGATCTCTCTGCTCTTCATCTAACCATCCACTGATCTTTAACCGGGCATGGTCATTTAATTTTCGTTCAATACGCAGTTCGCTTATCGTTTGAAGAGGATATGGACCTGTACATTCCAACTCCGTATACGTTAACATCGTTTGTGTGTGATTCAACTTGTACCTCCTTACTCCAGCGTCTGGCCATCGTCTGTAATCCGAATCATTCCCCCGTATAGGCACGCATTCGAGCATTGATCCAGCAAGGCTGGTTCTCCTTCCACAAGCACATCACTTTTGCCGCCGATCCAGGGTCCGGTGATGACCGGAACACAGTTCGCTTTTTTCACCCCGTAGATATCCACCATGTCACTGCTTTTGACCGCTGGATTAGCTGGACAGGAGCAACGACCGAAATTGCTGATATTGGTTCCTGGCAAGTAATCTCCAACGTTCATTTGCGCTTTCTCTTTTACATATACTCCGTGACTGAACGGACGTTTGAGACGTGTCGGTTGCGTACCAAAGCTACAGCTTAAGATCGCCCCAGCAACAACATATCCTTGTTTACTTCCCCGTCCAGCTTGAATAGGTTCCTTATCGGAATGAGACTTATTTGCCATTCTTCTATTCCCCCTTTCATTCCTTTCTTAGTTCGTCTTCACTTCACTGCCCAGAACATTTGTCATTCCGCCCAGCGATACGGTGCTGCCTTTGCTCGTCATTTGAATTTCATCCCCTGCCGTGATTTTCACTTTACTGCCGGAATGAATGGAGATATTTCCTCCTGCTGAGAAATGAATCTGTTTGTCGCTTACAATATGAATACCATCTTTTTCATTTAACTGTATATACACAGCTCCCTCCTTACTGGTGATTACAATTTCATCGGGAGTTAATTTGATTTCCTTACCGTGGGCCGTACGAAATAATTTGATGTCGGGATTAGCAAGCGCATGCTGCTCTACACTCTGATTCTTTTGGCGCAAAGATGTACTTGCCATGCCTTCTTCTTCCCGATGGGCAGGGAAATAGAGTAGTACGGTATCTCCCAACTCAGGCATCACGTACCATCCGCTATGTCCTTCCGCAGTATAAGGAGAAACATACGTGAACCAGTGGGCTTTCGTAGGGTCTTGAACGGCATCTATATTCAAATGTAATTTGATACGATCTCGCTCTACCTGAATGACTTTACCTGGTAAAGACAGACCAATAAGCTGTTCGTTAAAAACTTCCTTGTGCCTCAACCCCTTGTGAGAAGTTAAGGTATACACGTGCTGTAGCACACCCTTTTGCATGTGAGTATCTACCTTGTACACGTACAAGCTTTTACCTTTAAAAGTAACGGTGCTGCCTAACTCCAAAACTTGCTCCGCCTCAACCAGATAATCAATAAAATCATGCTCGTTTACATGTGCTGTATCATTGCCGTTAAAATAACGATAATCCGCAACTCGTTTACTGACGGTGTAATGATAATTCGTTAAATCAAGTCCTGACTGGGTCTCCTCAACACCAAAATAACACTTCGGCACATCAAACACCGAGGCAGGCGTGAGTGAAGTATGATAACGCGAAGCGATCCGCTTTAGGAACTCCCAATCTGTTTCACGATATTGGACCGCTATGCGACCTAAAGTTGCTCTCCCTGTAGCCGAATCAATAATGTCAAAACCGGGATAATTCCCACCTACAGCCCGAAGCAATTCCTCTACCTTCATATTTTTATCCTGAAAGGACCTGTCTTTCTTGCGAATATCCAGTTTATACGTGTGTGATATAGCCTCGACCTCCAGGTAATACACATCTCGGACAGCTTTGACTTCCATATGAAGTATCGTTCCGTTAAATAGCGGTGTTGGTGTTCCTGCCTCATCCAATTGGGATACACAAACCGGAGAATCGGCTTCGATCAATTGAACATAACTGTCCTGTAATTCTTCAGGTAAAATAGCTGTAAAAGAGAGCCGGGTGTGCTCATTCAACCGCTTGGTCATACGCAATTCCTGAATACTCACCAATTCAAATGGCGTAATTTGCAGCCGATCATATGTAATGTTAGTTAATGTCATAAGGGTTTATTTTCCTTTCGATCAGACTCGATTTTCAACGTTAGCAGCATACTGCGGGCAACAGGCTTCCAAGTCACCATTTCTTCTTCCGTACAGTTAAACGTGCACATTAGCGCCCGTCCTTCCAATACTGTAAAAAAAGATAAATTATACATACGTGCATTCCATACAGGCGTCATGAATTCGCAGTATCCTATTCGCTTCTCTCCTACCTCCAACACTTCATGGCCAAACCATTCGGTCAACTTCTGGGTTTGTTTTACCACCAGAGCCATCTCATCCGTAAAGTCCTCCAACTCTTCTGTTTGCAACGGGCTTTCGGTATGCTTGAAGGTTAAGTTAATCGTGCCTGCCTCATTAGTGAAAATAAAATCTGGGCGATGATGAGAAGGATATTTTAATAGTTGCTCATCAATTGGCATATCCCGAAAGCTCTTTGGCATTGTTATACTGATACGTTCATCCACTAAATACCGCTGAGCAAAAATCAGACTTTCTCCATCAAGTTGCATGAATGTTTGTAAAGGCTGCCCAAACGGTTCTTTCTCGTGTGCGTGACTCAAAGCTTCATCCTCAGTTAAGGATGGATTATTTTCAGCATTTTTTGATCTTACCGTATGTAGCAAAGAAACAATTTTCTTATCCAAATGTTCCACAAATATCTCCTCCCATTTCGTTACTGCATATCGACTTCCTGAAAGGAGATACCACTCGTTCCCCTCCGCAACAGACTTTCTGCTAATGCTAAATTTACTAATGTACAGGTTTCACGCAAACCTTGAACTTGCAATAAGGGCCTTCCCTCGGTGCGCTCTCGATCTACTACCAACTTCATCAATGTTCCTCCGGGATGAAATGTACTTAGCTCACCTACACAGTTCACTAAAGGGGGCTGAATCATCCAGTACAACTTTTGCTGAGAACGTTCCATATCCCGAAACAAAGCCATACGACTGAAGAGGCTCGGCGTATAGACCTGTAACAACTCATGTACAGAATCAGATACCATCATCCTCGAACCCATCAGAATATCAGGGTAAACCGTGTAATCGTGACCCTTGACCTTAAACTGTGCAGCATAAGAAGAGGGCCATTCCGTCCAATTATTAATATTTACCATCTCTGCATTGGCTTCTTCGTCCCATACGGGAACAGCAGAATACAACATCCGATCATCATGTTGACAAAGGAAATACTCCACTATGCCACGTCCCTTCCATTGCGTCTGTCCCACATGGTTTCATCCAAATGAAGTTAGATCCCGGGCAACTGGATGCATCCCTAAACTAAATCGGGTTCCATCCAGCACCGCCCCTTTGAAACAGGCCCTTTCTATAGCTGCACCTATGAAGTCGGCTCCCTGCAATATAGCCCCGGTGAAATCTGCATTCTGTAAGTAAGCGCCCTGAAATTTGGCTCCTGTAAGATCTGCTCCTGCAAAACTTACGGGTTGAAAACCAGGTCTCTCCCATCGTTCAGATTGGTATATTCCAGGTACAGCTACTGCATCTCGAAAAGAAGCTTCTCTTAAGTTGGCTTTTTCAAAACGAGCTTCTTGAATCAAACAATCGCTAAAATCAGCTTCTATTAAACATGCTTTATTCCAACGGGAACCAATCAAATTCCCTTTCGTAAAAACACTATTTATAAAGGAACTTTCATTCAAATCGGCATATTGTAGACGTATTCCCTCATAATTTCCTTGAGACCCGTCGATCTTGCGGAAAACTTCATGTATGTAGTCGTAGGGCTTTTTTTCCTCTAGCCAGTCTTTAATCACAATGGAATCTTTGACACGCACATCTCGTTTATAAATGACTTCACTTCGATCTAAATATTCTCCGACTCTCAGTTCGAATACATCTTCCAACTGTATTTCATGAGCAAACTGAATATCATCGAACCATTCTCCTTTGATACTAAAACGCGCCAAGGCAATGATATATTGATGAACATATACTGCCGCATGCAATTTCATCCTCTGAATATCATCTAATCCGATTCTTCCACCGTATTTCTTAGCGTGCTTACTTAATTCCGTCTCCCACTCGTGCAAGTAGTGAAATGCCCAATCTGCATTATAGGTATCTCGACAAGTATGGAGATCCATAAACCATCTTTTATCCATCGCCTCCACTAAATAGGTCGCCCTTCCGTTTGCTAATTCGGTACGAAGCATGGAATAAGATATATATCCCAAGGCCTGTTTATTACCTTCTTGCTGCATCAACTTGACTTTCTCAAATATCTGCTCCAGTGAATTGCAAAATGCCTTAGCCAAGGCATGCTTATGATTTTGGAAATAGACTTCCAATGCGAATAACATTCGATGTTTTAGGGGTTCATAGATCTCATTTTTAAAATGTCGAAAAACCTCTTCACGATTCACGCTCTATCTCCTTTCTAGTCGTCACATTTACATAGGCTGCACGTATCAAGTAGTTGGTTATCTTAAACCGAAGTCTAATTTTAATGATATGTGAAATCATAATTTTCAAGGGTATATTTAACAGTAAATCATCCTTATGTATGTATCGGACAAATTAGTGATTTTGTTTACAGAAAGAACCATAACTGTGTTCAATGGAAAATGGGTAGGTTCACAATCGAACCCACCCATTCGGAGAAAATAAATATTATTTAATGTATAACAATGTATAACTATTCATAACTCCACACACTCACACCGCAATTAAAAAATTTAAATCTTGTAAGCCTTCATAGCTTTTCTTAACTCTTTGAATGAAGGACGTTTGCCATACATTAAGACACCCGTACGGTAGATCTTGGCGGCCAGCCAACCGAACAACAAAATGGAGGCGACCAGTATACCAAGTGACAGCCAAATTTCCAGCAGACTCGCCCGCTCCAGACCAATCCGCAGCAGCATGACAGTCGGCGAGAAAAATGGGATATACCCGGCCACCTTTACGAAAATCGTATCCGGTGCGGCGATATTGAAGATACCGATATAAAAGGCTGCCAGTGACAGCACGGTAATCGGCATGATCGCCTGTCCCAACTCCTCGGTACGGCTAACGATAGAACCCACCGCAGCGAACAATACTGCGTACAGAAAGTAGCCGAGGATGTAGAATACCAGACCATAGCCCAACACTGCGATATTCAGTTGCGACAGATCCAGCCCAGCTGAGCTAAGAATGACATTATTATGCGGCAGCATAAGGTTAGCGCACACAACGGCTGCAAAGACAGCAATTTGCAGCAGGCCGACCAGGAAAATGCCGATAATTTTTCCGAACATCTGGGTCAACGGTGAGACGCTTGTGATGAGAATCTCCATGATACGTGAGCTTTTTTCCGATGTCACCTCTGCAGCAATCATATTCCCCGTCATCATGGAGGAGGTGAAGAATAAAATCATCAGTACATAGACCAAACCATAGTTAATCATAGAGGTCTCTTTTTTCTCTGTCCCCACGGCTCCCCCTGCCTCAGACGGACCGTCTACTTCCCTGCTATCCACCAATACAGGTGTGCTAATTTCACGAATTTGATCGCTGGTCAATGCATTGCCGCCCATAATGGCTTTGACCTTAGCTTCCTGAAGTCCCGTCTGCAACAATGTAATTACAGCAGGAGATGGCTCTTTTTCTACAGAGACGTACTCCACTTTAGGAAACGCATCTCCCTTGGCGGCAGGCTCCGTGAACTGCACGTAACCTTGCAGCTCCCCGTTTTTCAAGGCTTGCTGCATGGCCGGCGTTTGTACGCTGTCATAACGCACCCAGATGGCTGCCGGGTTGGATTGCTCCTTGGTGAATTGCTCCAGCTGATTCGCCACTTCTATCCGGCTCCCGGCAATCAGTCCCAAGCGATGATGCTCGGCTGCCGTTGTGCCCGAACCTCCTGCCCCATCTCCTTTAAACAAAGAAATCAAATACGGCAGATTCATACCGATCGTAATGAGCAAGGCCAGTACCAGCGTTGTAATGATAAAAGATTTGGTTCTCGCCTTCTGACGAAACGTAAAACCGATCACCGTACCCAGTCTATTCATGGGAATCCCCCACCTCTCTTATGAAAATCTCGTTCAGCGTAGGTTCCTTGATCTCAAAATGCTCTACATCCGTTTGCTCCAACGCCGTTTGTAAAATCAGCTTCGCCGCATCCGGCTGCTCAATATGCAGCATCCAGCCGCGATCCATAGGCTCTGCACGGCGCACGCCCGGCAGCTGCTCCAGTCCATTCACTTCACCTGTAGTAATGAGACGAACTTTTTCACGTGGGTAACGGCCCTTAATCTCCTGCACACTTCCCTGCACAACTGTATTTGAGCGATGCAAGATCGTAATATGGCGGCACAGTTCCTCCACATGCTCCATGCGGTGGGTCGAGAATAAAATCGCAGCCCCATCGTCCCGCAGCTCTTTCACCGTATCCTTAAGCAATTCAACGTTCACTGGATCAAGCCCACTGAAGGCCTCATCCAAAATAAGCAGCGTTGGGCGATGCACAACAGCGGCAATAAAGCCCATTTTCTGCTGATTCCCCTTGGATAGCTCCTCAATCCGCTTGTCGTAGTATTCCGGCACTCCAAAGCGTTCCAGCCAGTAGCGTAGGCTTTTGTCCGCCTCCTTGGCCGACATGC
This sequence comes from Paenibacillus sp. 203, assembly GCF_037027525.1. NCBI lineage: Bacteria > Bacillati > Bacillota > Bacilli > Caryophanales > Paenibacillaceae > Paenibacillus > Paenibacillus sp. 203. The sequence continues at coordinate 229,965 of NZ_JAXCHD010000007.1, read as the reverse complement.
CGCGCAGCCTGCCCAAATAGTTAATTTGCTCGCTCACCTTCACCTTGGGGTATAGTCCACGCTCCTCAGGCAAATAGCCCATCGTCCGCTGAAGCTCCTTGCTGTAGGGCTTGCCCTCATATTGAATGCTTCCTCCATCAGGGTAAATCAGGCCGAGCACCATGCGCATCGTTGTCGTTTTGCCTGCTCCATTGCCTCCCAGTAATCCGTAAATCTCCCCGCCGTTCACATTCAGCGAAATTCCGTTCACCGCCGTGTGGTTCCCATATTGCTTTACGACCTCTTTCAATTTCAGCATGCTCATGATTACTCCGCTCCTTTTTTCTGCGTGTATATCTCCGCATCTTCTGATAATTGTCCAGCAGACCAATGTATTAAAATATCATCCAGCTCCAAACGCCGCACACGGATAGGGCGAATGCCCGCTTGTTCCAATATGGCGCTGGTCTCTCCGGCTGCCAACGTTACAATTCGCTGCAATCCGCCTTCGCTCTCCGTCTCTACCACTCCCGGAAGCTCCGATGCCTCCTCTGGCGTGCCTTCAAACCACATTTCTTTGCTATTTTCGAGCAAATGGTCTTTTTCCAGCTTGCCGAGCAACTTGCCATCATGCATCAGGACAATATAATCCGCCAAACGCTTGATCTCGTCTATAATATGAGTAGCAATAATGACCGTCGTTTTGCCGTTCTCCATACAATCCCGCAGTTCGTCCAGCATGATTTTCCAGGCAAAAGGGTCTAAACCCGATGAAGGCTCATCCAGCAGCAACAAACGAGGGTGAGGTGCCAAGGCTGCAGCCAGTTCAAACTTGCGGCGCTCTCCCTTAGACATGCGCGATAATTTCGTATGCTGAGGAACCTGAAATCGCTCCATCAGACGCTGAAAACGTGTTTCATCCCAGCCGGGATACCACAAGGCTCGAAAAGCCGCTGCGGCTTCTGCCGTGAGTTGATCTTCCTCACGGCTTGGCTGCTCTGACATATACCCAACCCATTGTCGTGTATCTGCCGGCATGCCGTCTGGATACGCTTGACCGAACCAACGGATTTCACCGGAATCCGGGTGGATAAGCTGAGTCAGCAGATGAATCAATGTACTTTTGCCCGATCCGTTATGTCCAGCCAAAGCGACTACATATCCCGGTTCAATGGTTAGATTAATCGGTCCAATTTCCCGGTTACCTCGGGTTTTATAGACTTGGCTCATCTCAATAATGGGTGTTTTTATCTGTATCCCCATAGGAACTTCCACATGATGATTTACTTCGTTCTTCACGGGCATCACTCCTTCACTTGGACTTCATACCTTCTCTTCACCATTTCTGCGAAAAGCACTAACAATTCCTGTTCTGTCATCTGCACAGCAATGCCTGTGTCAATCGCGGTTTCCAACGCCTCGGTCACTGCTTTAAGGCGGTAACCTGAGCGCTTATCGTCCTCAACCAGAGCTACGAAGGTGCCCGTCCCCTGCCGGGTACGAAGCAAGCCCTCGTTCTCCAAATCCTGATAGACCCGCCGGACGGTGATGACGCTGCAGCGGAGCGTCCCTGCAAACTCCCGAATGGAGGGAAGCAGCGTTCCCGCTGCAATCTGTCCGGTTACGATGAGTGAACGAAGTTGCTTTTCAATTTGTGCATACAGCGGTTCCGCGCTATTCTCATCAATTTGCACTGGTATATTCACCTGCTTCTCCCCCCTTTTTATCTATCTTTGTACACATACCCCTAAGTTAAGTCCCGTTTCATAAGCCTACGCTGTGTCACCTTATAGGACACCCACATACCCAGAACTCCTGCCAGCAGCGCTCCCCACATCACCGGAGACAACAGCTGCCATTCCTTGCTATAAAATGCCGTTAACGATACCAGATTGGCTCCACATACTCGAACTATAATCGTAACTATCCCACAAATGAGCATGATGACAATGGATAGCCAAAAGTAGGATTTTCCTCTTTTAAGAAATTCCAAATGAATATAAATGGCTTGAATCAGCATGCCGTAGCCTATCCAGGTAAGTGCAAACGATACAAAGAAACCTGTACTGGCATATACCCGAAACGTAGCTGACAACGTAAACAATAGAGTGAAAAATATTACACTGTTCACAACAAACGCCAAAAGCGCCTGTTGAATTCGACTCATAATCACCGCATTCATCGGTATAGGCAAGGTGCGGAAAAAGGCTAGCATATGCGTATAGGAATCTTCCTGAAGATATTTAAAAGCACGGCGGTTATAAATGAATCCGAGAAACGGAATCAACACCAGCATGATAAAATCGGCTACTGGACTCAAGTTTCCAAGTTCACCCCATTGCACACTTACAGCAAAACTCATAGTTAATCCCAAATACGCAATAAACAGCAATGTCCACAGCATGACATATGGATTGTTGCGAAAATCGTGCCGGTTAATCTTCCATGCCTGCTTGATGATTGTCATTTTCATATCCTGATCCCTTCTGCACTGCCTGTAATGACGACCTCGTTTTCTCTTCATACGAAGTTATTATTACAGTAATCAGTGTTATTACTGTATATATCTTTATACACAGTATATAAACCATGAATTACAACTGTCAACACCTGAATGTAAATTGTGCGTACAATCACAAAAGCTCGTCAGAACCTATGCTACTCTGTAAATGATAAACGTTCTCAATCAAGGGGATGACCAAATGGATAAGATACTGCACTGGGATGAGCCGATATTTAACCTTGTTAACCGTTACCCCGAAGTGAAGGACATTATGGTAGAGCTGGGTTTTCACGATATCGCCAAGCCTGGCATGTTACAGACCGCAGGCCGTTTTATGACACTGTCCAAAGGTATTGCAATGAAAAAAGTAGCTATGGAAACCGTGGAACGCACGTTTTTGCAACATGGTTTTACCATTCAAAAATAAAGGAGCTAACGATCATGAGCGAGTTAATTAACAACCGTGAACATACAGCACAGGAATTAACGGAACGCCAACAAACGCTAAAGGAAATTATAAAAGAATTACATGCCGGGAAAAGCGTGGAGGAAGTCAAAGCGCGTTTCGCAGAGGCTGTTGGCGGAGTAAGCGTAGCGGAAATTTCAGCTATGGAGCATGCATTGATGACCGAGGAGGGGATTCCCGTATCGGAAGTGCAGCGTCTTTGTTCCGTGCATACATCGATATTCAAGGGTTCCATTGAGGATATTCACCGTCCTTCAGGACCAGAGGAACAACCGGGACATCCTGTTCATACCTTCAAGCTGGAAAATCGGGAGATCGAACAATTGGTCAACTTCAAGTTGTCATTGCACGCGGACCAATTTCAAAAGGACGACAGCCCCAAAATCATCTACAAGTTACTGGAAGATTTAAGTCTGCTGCTTGATCTCGACAAGCACTATAGCCGCAAAGAAAATCTGGTCTTTCCTTATCTAGAACGCTATGGAATTTTTGGCCCAACCAAAGTTATGTGGGGTGTGGACGACAGCATTCGTGCCGCGATTAAGGAGGCAAAGAGTCTGCTCACCGAATATAACGGAGATCGTGAACAGATTGGGAAGGCACTTGCCCATATCATGAGCGAAGTGAATGAAATGATATTCAAGGAAGAAAATATTTTGCTACCGATGGCACTCAGTAAGCTGACAGAGGATGAGTGGCTGAAAATAGCCCGGGAAAGCGAAGAAATCGGGTTCTGCTTGACCGCTCCCGAACGTGAATGGATACCTGAACGGGCAGAGGAACCGGCAGAAGCCCTTGAGCAAACGGAAGGCACATCTGGAACACCGCAGGGCTTCGTGCGATTCGAGACGGGGATTATATCTGTACAACAATTGGAACTGCTGTTGAATCATCTACCCGTTGACCTGACTTTTATTGATGAAAATGATGTTGTTCGCTATTTTTCCCATGGTAAGGAACGAATCTTCGCGCGCACGAAAGCCGTCATTGGTCGTACCGTACAGAATTGCCACCCACCCCAAAGCGTGCATGTCGTTGAGAAGCTGCTGGAAGATTTTAAGGCAGGTCGCAAGGATGTTGAAGATTTTTGGATTCCAATCAAGGACAAATTTGTCTACATCCGTTATTTTGCCATCCGTGATGCAGAGGGCCGCTATCTGGGAACGTTGGAATTCACGCAAAATATCGCACCGATTCGTGCTTTGGAAGGACAAAAGCGTATTCTATCCGAATAGTATCCAACCGTAAGCCACCATGTTCAGGTTTTTGCCACTCATATTTATAATATGTTGTTCTACTATAAGTTTGGCCCCCAGCCTTTCATAAAAAGTACATGCTGGATTATCTGCTAGCACCCATACGATTACAGAGTGAATATCCATACTATTAAAATGTTGAAGCAGACGTAAAAATAGTCTCTTCCCCAAGCCTAAACTATGGTATTCACTCAAAACGTAAATAGCCGTTATTTCTCCCCCATACGGGGGGTATTCACCTGACTTTTCTGGACCCCCACTCACCAATCCGATGATTTCCCCCTTCTCATTTTCAGCAACATATACCCGATGACCGTCTTCACTGGATAGATTCGCATTCCACAGTTCTGTTCTTTGCTCATAGGAAAGCTGTTCCAGAACCTGGGCAGGCATTATATCTTTGTAGGTCGTCTTCCAGCAATCTACGTGCACCTTGGCGATGCCCTCGGCATCTGATATCGTTGCTTCCCTGATGTTCATGTAAGTTCCACTCCTAGTTTCCAATATTATGCACTCTATTATATCGACGATCCAAATCTTGATCTATAATAAGGATATTCATTGTTTAGTGAAGTTGGATAGGATAACCCGTTCACTACACTATTCGTTTACTGGGGGATTCGACTTGAATAAAATTGTTTCATTTTATGTGCCGCTTGGCATTTCGTCATTAATTGCTGCACTAACGCATGTCATCGTCAATGCCGTGCTTGCTCGTTCGGAACATCCTTCGTTTACATTAAGCAGCTATGCGGTCGCTGTCAGCTTGTGCCTACTGTTGGAAACTCCGTTAACCGCTGTACGGCAAATGACCACGAAATTTGGTTATGATCGCAAGTCCGTTCATTCTATCGGTATTTTATGTACGTTCGTGGCTGTGGCTGTATTGATCATCGGCTGGAGCATCGGGTTGACGCCCGTAGGCAATCTGGTCTTTCAATATGTATTTGGCGTGTCCCCCGTATTGATCGAACCCACCAAGAACGTATTTCAGGTTCTTACTTTACTATACATATTGGTAGCTGTCCGTAACATATATCAGGGACTTATTATTAACAAGCACCGAACGGCATGGATGACATTCAGCTCGTCCATACGTATTATCGTCATGCTAATTGCTTCCTGGTTTTTGATCCGTGCTGGCTGGACGAATGACGGACGAGTCGGTGCCGCCATTTTTATTGCAGGTATTCTCATAGAGCTGGTCGTTACTTTTTTAGAAGGCCGGGTTCTCAAAAGAAAGCTGCCTCCTGACAACGGGGAGCAAACCATCCATCACGCGAAGCATCTCCTACCTTTTTACCTTCCTTTGCTATATTCGGCGCTGGTGCTGGTTATCCTGAATCCTTCCATCCAAGCAGCGCTGAACAATACAACTGATCCACTGTTGGCCGTGGCATCCTTTTCTGTAGCACTGCAAATCCTGAATCTATTTGTCTGGTTTTGCAGCTCTTTGCATCAAATTGTGATTCAATTTTATACGACCAAGCGCAGGGAAGTGCTGATATTTTTAAGCTTTTTGTCTATCCTGTCGCCAATGCTACTCCTGTTACTCTCCTTCGGATTTGCTGGTGATCCTGTGTTACGGAATGTATTGGGATTGGAAGGAGAACTGTTGCTAGAAACCAGAGGACTGCTTCGCATACTGGCTGTCTATGTTGCATTTTATCCTTGGGTAGAATATTTTATAGGACGGTCGATATTAATCGGTAATACTAAACCTATCTTTATCGGTAGGCTGTTTTCTGTGAGCTTTGCGATTCTCGCGCTTATTCTGTGTATCTGCTTTTTTCCAGGACTGGACGGCAAAGTGGCGGGAATTGTGATGGCTGTTTCCTCGCCTGTCGAGCTGGGAATTTATCTGTTGCTTTATCGTAAAATCTCTACAACCACAATGAATGTGTCATCCTAAAAAAACTTACCTAGAGAGCCTTATGCTAACGACCCGCACATTGACTCCCTATGGCACAACTCTCTTTTACGAGGTCAAAATATAAGGACCGTTCTTTGTAATCGCAATCGTGTGCTCGTATTGAGCTCCCCAACTGCCGTCTGCTGTGCTGATGGTCCAGCCATCGTCCCCCCAGAGCACGGCCCCCTCGGTTCCGAGGGTAAATACCGGCTCAATGGTAATCACCATCCCTTCGCGCAGCGGTAATCCCGTTTTGGGACGACCATAGTGCAGAACCTCTGGCGGCTCATGCATTTGGCGGCCAATGCCATGCCCGATCAGAGGCTTGACGTTGCCGAACCGCCGCCAGCCTGCCACTTTTTCCACAGCATGCCCGATATCCCCCAACGTCCTCCCCGGGCGGGCAACCTCGATCCCGCGCATCAGTGCCTTATGGGTCTGCCGCAACAGTCGTGCTACCGGGCGGCTAATGTTACCTACCGCATAGGTCCATCCTCGGTCAGCCAGCCAACCGTCCTTGTTAACCACAATGTCGATGGTCACAATATCCCCATCATGAAGCACCCGCTCCGAGGGAAAACCGTGACATACCACCTCGTTGACCGAAGCGCAGGTGGCATAAGGGAAACCTTTATAGCCCTTTTGTTCAGGCGTAGCTCCGCGCTTGCTTAAAAACTGCTCCACCCAAGCATCGATTTCAAGCGTTGTGATTCCCGGAAGAATACGACTTTCCAGCGTACGATGGCAATCTGCCAAAATACGTCCGGCCTCCCTCATGTAGCCGATTTCCTCCGGTGTTCGTATTGCTATCTCTATTGGAATCCGCCTCCTTTGAGCATACAAATTCACTAAACCTATCCCATTGTATGCAAGGCGGACACAAAAAAACCGTCTCCTCTGTGGATAGACGGTTTATAAAAGTCGTATTTCTAGTTTTTCGGGTAATCGAACCCTTTAAGATACTGAAGAATTTATGCGACCGAGTTCGTTTTCCACCACCATGGTCAACTCTTCCTCATACCCTCCTGTAATCCGGTATTTTCGCACATATTCCTTTACAAATTTTTTGGGATCCTTAGGCCGGAAAATTCGAGTCATTTCCCGCAGACTTTCCTTAACTTCATTGTGACCTTTCGTTGCCATGTAACTCCCTCCCAAAACGTTGAAAATAAGTGCTCCGTTGAAGAGAATGCCGAAAAGTATTGATGTCCTTATGCAGTGAAGTAGTATGTCTAATTGCAGCTTAGGTCGGGAACACCTTATACAAGGCATGTACCTGACACTATTATTAACCGAATTTCTTTTGGCTGAATCACTACCCCATTATAACATATTCAGATACAGCTTTCAGCTTTCCAGTAAATTTACATTGATTTTACCTATCTTTTACGCATCATGTCATTTGGGGTCTCAATCAGCTGTTGCACAGGGGGTATACCTTATTTATCGGTTTTTGGAGTGTATGTGTTTGGGGTAAAATAAATAAACATAACAAGGAGGGAAAAGGATGAGCCGCTTTGCTCCGCTGTTCACTGCACCTGTTGCCCGTATGTCTGCCCTGAACATAGGAACTTGTGAAGAGGAGGGCGTCAATGTCTCCCTACTTGATCAGGCAGACCGTGAAATCCAAGCCAAGTTTCCTAAAATGCACAGCTTCCTGCTACTACGCCACGGCAAACTGATCTGGGAACGCTATTATAACGGGCATGAAGTAAGCTCTCTGAACGATTTGCGATCCGCGACCAAAAGCTTCACTTCCACGCTCATCGGCATAGCTATGGCTCGCGGTGATATGCCCGGGCCAGAGACGGCTGTGCATAAGCTGTTGCCTGAGTATTTACCTAGGCGGAAGGAAACACTGCTAGAGCAGATTACGATTCGCCATCTGTTGACCATGACATCCGGCTTGTATTGGCAGACGGGTAAAAAGCTCGGAGAAGCTTTTATCCACCGTTTTCATCGCAGCAAAAGCTGGCCGTCCTTTGCCCTGCGCTTACCTGTACAGGAGGATCAACTCGGTGTATTCCAATATCGTAGTGTTGATTCGCACCTGTTGTCCGTGCTGCTGACCCATTGTTGTGGGATTGACGCCTATACGTACGCTCTCCAGTATCTGTTCGAACCCTTAGGTTTCGGGAGAAGTGGTTGGGCACAAGATCCAGAGGGCTACACCATGGGACACATCGGGCTATATCTGACATCGCGTGACATGGCTAAATTCGGCGATTGCTGCCTTCATCAAGGCAGCTGGAACGGAACAGAATTGATTCCGGCCGATTGGCTGCATCAGGCGACACAGCGACAGGTTGAAGGGTATCCAGAATTCGGAGATTACGGATTCCAATGGTGGACAGGACGACTCCATGGCATCAACTATGCGTGTGCGCACGGACATGGAGGACAGCAAATTTATCTTGTGCCAGAAGCGAATGCAGTCGCAGTATTTACAGCAGATAGCAAGGTGAGCCGTTGGAAAAATCCGCGAACACTGCTGGAGCGCTACGTTTTGCCAGCCGTATCCTCCCTCAACTTGGAACGTTCCTGAAATGAGCTTTAATGTGCTTATTGAATATAGGAGGCTAAACAATCATGGAAGTCTCAGCACCAAAAATTCTAATATTGTACGCCAGTTACGGGGAAGGCCATGTGCAGGCCGCTCGGGCGATTATGGACAGTTTGCGAAGACTCGGACGCTGCGAGGTACAACTTCTCGACCTGATGGCTGAATCTCATCCCTGGTTGAACGGTCTGACCAAATTTGTATATATGCAAAGCTTCAAAACCATTCCTCAGCTTTACGGCTGGGTCTATAATATTACGCGCGGTATGCAGGCAAAATCCGCCTTCGGCCATGTATTGCATTCATTCGGAATGCGTCAACTTACGCTCACACTGAAAAAGGAGTTGCCGGATCTCGTGATACATACGTTCCCGCAGCTCGCGCTCCCGGCGTTACGCCGCAAAATGGGAATGAATTTGCCTATTGTCAACGTGGTTACAGATTTCGATCTGCATGGGCGCTGGCTACATCCTGATATTGACCGCTACTATGTAGCCACTGAGGATATCCAGCAGGAAGCCGCCCAGCGGGGAATACCCATCGATCGCATTATCGCTACGGGGATTCCGATTCACGCTTCTTTTTATAACATGTCTGCTAACGAAATTCCTGTTCAGGAACAGGTAATTCCATCGCAACAGGCTGAGACTACTACACTACTCATAATGGCTGGCGCCTATGGCGTGCTATCCGGCATACTGGATATCTGTCGGCAATTAAGCCAGCTTCCTCAGTTGCGGCTACTCATCGTCTGCGGACGTAACCAGCAACTGAAAGCAGAATTGGATGCGCTATATGCAGACCACCCAGACATTTACACCTATGGATTCGTGGACTTTGTTCCAGCACTTATGCGTGCGAGCAATCTGGTGATTACAAAGCCCGGCGGCATTACACTCTCGGAAAGCATTGCATCCGGTTTGCCTATTCTTGTGTTCAAGCCCGTGCCCGGTCAGGAGCTAAATAATGCTCTGTATTTGCAGCAAAAAGGAGCTGCCCGTATTGCGCGCACTACGGAGGAGCTGATTCAGCATTGTCTCGACCTGATTTCCATCCCCTCTCTTGCCGAAGAGATGACGCAGGCGATTGAGTTGCTTCGCAAGCCTCATCCCGCAGACCAGATTGCCGAGGATATTTTGCATCAGCTTGTGGATAAAAGACCTTCCGTACGGACAAATTAACGAAGAATAAGCCAGACGGAGGGGATACCAATGGAACGCGAAGGAAAGGATTTGCTCCCGCTTTCGGGTGAAAAGGTAGAAGTGGATGGTGTTTATATTGATGAGGATGGACATGAACAGCATTTGCACAGAGGTCAGCATTTTCCCTCTGATGTTGTTTTGGGTACTTCCGAGTGGAAAATGACCGAATACGCCTTTGATAATCATCATGAAGGACGTACTGATGAACGACTTATCCCCAAAAAGGATGACAAGAATAAAATGGGGAAAATCACACATCCGCGCCGCCATTTAAAAACTGGCGACCGATAATTACGGAAGTATATCCACAGTTACTACCAATATGTTGATAGTTTGTGGACAATCTGTGTGCAAAGTGTGAGATATCGTTATATTGTCTACAGTTTGTGCACAAATTGTGCATAAAGCATGCTGTTTTTGTGGATAAATAGTAATGTGCGGTGGATAAAGTGCGTACAAGATGTGCAAAACCTGTGCATAACCGTGTGAATGGCTGAGCGAATCCTTTTCGTTCAGCCTTTTTCGTATTTTTATACACATTCTCTAATTCTTTTTTTACCGAGATCGGGTATGTTCGAACGAGAACATCGCTCCCAGAACGATGAGTTGCCCAAAAAGGACTCTATCCCATTAACGAAGACTAATCGAAAATTCGCAAATAGCGCATAGAGGAGTGTAAAATGGAAACGGGGACGAACAGAGTCAAAAGAGGAATTACCGAAATGTAAAAAGGCGTAGTCATCATAGAAATTCTCGCTTCAGGCGGGCGAACATATGCAGGAACGCGGTATATAGAAGCATCTAGCAAAACTCGTTGACCAAAATTTGGAGTAGGGGTGATCCGAATGGCATCTATTAAAATCCTTTCACTTAATGTCGGCATGCCCAAGCAGATCCAGTTTAATCAGAAGGACGTTTCTACGGGGATATTCAAGTCGGCCACAGATGAATATTTGTATTTATCTTATCTAAACTTCGAAGGGGATGGGCAGGGCGATCTAGTTCATCACGGGGGTAAAGAGAAAGCTGTATGCGTCTATCCCTACGAGCACTATCCGTTCTGGGAAAATGAATTGCGGAGACCGCTCGATTACGGCGCGTTCGGGGAAAATTTAACGATAAAGGGTTTGCTAGAATCCGACGTTTGCATTGGAGACGTCTTTAAGCTTGGCAAAGCTATCGTTCAAGTTAGCCAGCCGAGACAGCCTTGCTACAAGTTGTCCATCAAGTACGGCGTACCGGACATGCCCTTGAAGGTACAGCAAACAGGCTACACGGGATTCTACTTCCGCGTTCTGGAAGAGGGAGTTGCCTCTAAAGCCGACGGACTATCCCTCCTTCATCGCCATCCGAAAGCAATTACGGTTTCATTTGCCAATCGAATTATGCATCAAGAGAAGGCTCATATCGAGGGTATTAAACAAATTCTCGAAGTGGAAGAATTGTCCTTAAACTGGAGAAATACGTTTCTAAAACGTTTGGCGGGAACCGAAACGGATTCTCGGGAAAGACTATCAGGCAATTCGTAAGGTGGAAGTGGTTCAATGAATTTGCAAGCTCGTCTGGCTGCAGTCGAACATCGAATCTGCGAAGCTTGTGGGCGATGCGACAGAAGCGCAGTCCAAATGGGAGACCTTTCAACCACGGAACGTGGCACTTTATCGGTCATTTGCAAACCAATAAAGTAAAAAAAGGTTATCGCCAAATTCGAGTATATCCATTTGCTTGACCGCTTATCCTTTGTGTAGAGCCAATTTTTTTACCGAGATCGGGCATATCCTTCAATCCTGCCCTCATAGCTTGTATAGTACGGAGACTTAGCTTGAATCTTTTATAAAGGAGGATATGCCTGACATGTCAGTCTATAAGTCTTCCACAGGATTGGATGAAAATATAGCAGCTGTCCTGTGCTATTTGTTCGCCTTTATTGGCGCGCTGGCCTTTGTCATGCTGGAAAAGAAAAGCCGATTCGTATTATTTCACGCACTGCAATCCATACTTCTTTTTGTAGCCCTCATGATCGGACATGTGCTGGTCGGATTCATTCCGCTACTCGGTCCTTTCCTCGCTTCCCTGTTAACGCTGGCAAGCCTTGCCTTGTGGATTATCTTGTTAATTCGTGCGGGCCAAGGCAAGTGGCTCAAGCTTCCCTGGGTAGGCGATCTGGCTCTTCATCAAGCCCGGCAGTTGTGAAAACAACAAAAAACCTTGGTCCTTAGCAGGATTCAAGGTTTTTGCTGTTTCGATGATTACTTTTTATCGCATGATCGCTTCTTCTGTCCTATATGAATGTATCCCAACTTATCTGGGTTGACCATTAAATAAAAACTCTGAATATGCTCCCCGTCCGGTGTCAGTCTGAGACATAAGGTTTCTCTCACATTTCCGTCTTCCAGAAATGCCAGCTGGACCTCGCCATTGATGACGGTGTGGAACACATCTCTTTCTCGTAAAACGGTTAATACCCGACGAGAAGTCAACAGGGCAAGAACACCTTTGCGTACAACCATCGGTCTCATCACCGTATGCACATTACCTCCGCCATCTGACACGAATACAGGTTGTTCAGCCAGTAGTTCCAGCATAGCAGTCACATCGTAGGCAAGAAAGGCGGTTGTAAAACGTTCTAGTAGTTTTATTCGGGAAGAGTTGTTCACATTGCGACTGGACTGAGCCTCAAGAGCAGATTCTCCCGAAGATAGAATACGACGGGAGCGACTGAACAACTGACGACAGTTGCTCTCAGTCTTCCCTAGCAATTCCGCAATATCTTTGTAATCATATTGAAAAGCTTCCCTCAGCACAAAAACAGCCCGCTCTATCGGCTTTAGCTGCTCCAGCAAAACCAGAAAAGCGTAAGATATCATGTCTTTACGCTCTAACCAATCCGCAGGAAGATCTGCACTTTCACCCAACGGCTCCGGCAGCCACTGTCCTACATATGTCTCTCTTTGCTTGCGTGCAGAGTTCAACAGATTTAGACACCGATTCATCGTCATTTTGGCTACATAGGCTTTGGGATTGTGTAAATCATCCAGGGGCTTATTCTTCAGCTCGACAAAGCAGTCTTGAACTACATCCTCGGCATCTGTAACCGTTCCAAGCATGCGATAAGCAATGGAAAAAGAATATTTACGATATCTTTGATACAGCTCCTCCAGATTTAAATCCACCGATTGTTGTTCAATTCTATGTTCTTTGCCAGACAAAGCATAGCCCCCTGTTCATTAAAGAATGCCCGGATACATCCCCGTTGCAATCGCAATCCGGTTCCAACTGTTAATCACGTTAACCGCGGTTATCAAGTCTACGTATTCTTCCTCTGTAAACTGTTCTCTGACCCTATTGTACAAATCCGTAGGTACCCCTTGTTCAGAAATACGGGTGACCGCTTCAGCTAATTCAAGCATAACACGTTCTTTTTCCGTGAACAAAGGAACCTCCCGCCATAAGGCTAGCTGCAAAATGTGGTCAGCATAATCCCCCAGCTTGAGCAAATCCTTCGCATGCATATCCAGACAATAGGAACATCCATTGATTTGGGATACTCTAATTTTCAGTAGTTCATACAATACTTTGTCTGTAAAACGACCGGAAATATATTTTTCCATCTCCATCATTGCCTTGAACGTACTAGGACTCACTGCACTGTAATTAAATCTTAAACTCACGATACATCGCCTCCATTATTTATTGGTTTACATATAGAAGACAAATGAACATGTGATTTTGTGACAAAGTGCAATACATCAATTTGGAATTGCCCTCAAGTGGCATAGCATGTATTATAGATAAATGATTTTATGCAAAGAAGGTGAGCACTCACATGAGCGGAAAAGGTATTATAAAAGAATTTAAAGAATTCGCTGTACGGGGTAACGTGATTGACCTCGCGGTCGGTGTTATCATCGGTGGAGCGTTTGGCAAGATTGTCACTTCTGTGGTAAACGATATTATCATGCCTCCGATTGGTAAACTTCTGGGCGGCATGAATTTTCCAGACTTGTATGTAGCTTTACAAAATGCCGATCCTGTAAATGCTGACGGTACACGCATGACTTTGGCACAGGCCAAAGAAACAGGGATTGCGGTCCTCGCCTATGGGCAGTTCATTAACGTCCTGCTGGACTTCCTGATCGTGGCCTTCTGTGTGTTCATGCTGGTCAAGGGAATTAACATGCTGAAACGCAAAGAGGAAGAAAAACCTCCTCAGGAAAAAACGATTAAGGAATGTCCACATTGCCTGTCCGAAATTCCTGTAGCCGCAACCCGTTGCGCACATTGCACTTCCAAGCTGGAAGGGTACGTCGAAGCACGCTAGCTAGCATATGACTACAACAAACGGCTTAAGACGGTGTATCGTCTTAAGCCGTTTTCACATGATATCGGAGCTTAATTAATTGAAATTGGTGATAATGCCCCGGGGTCTGACGGGCAAACCCTCTGCATACAGATGGGAGACGTCACCGAAGCCGATGCAACGGGGAACTGCCCATTCCTTGGAGCGCTCATCAAACAAGATCGTAGTTACAGAGCTAGGCGGCATCCAAAAACCGGACCAGACCAAGGCCAATGGCAGCTCCAACAGATGAGCAAGCCAGGTCAGCCCGAAGCCGCCATGACAAAATACGGCCACCTGATCTTCGGTGTGCTTCAGAATACGGTACCTGCCCTCCACCCGCTCAAAGCCTTGCCGTTGCAGGAATTCATCAGAATGAAGCTTCAGCTGTTCGAAGGCTTCGGGACTCTTCGTTCCCTGATAATAGGAAATCTCCTGCCAAGAGTCATGAGTCGGCAGGGGTAACTCGGAACGGATCACTTCACCAGGCAAATCCCAATGGGAAAGACGGCCGTATGGAGTTTCCTCCAGCTTTAGGGCCAGCTCCTGCGTCCAGTGTTCCACTTCATGAGTCATACCCAAAGACTCGGCAGTGTAGCGCATCGTATCCAAAGCCCGCCCCAAAGGAGAGGCATAAATTCGATCCAGTCCGTGACTGGAAAGCCGTTTGGCCAATGCCTGGGCTTCCAAATGCCCCTCCGGCGTGATGGTGTTGTTGGGGTAATCGGGGTCTGCGTGTCGGATAATATACAATCTCATCATTGGTTCTCCGTTCCTATGGATGGCGACAGGATCGCTTTATCTCATTCCATCGATTAGTTCTCCTGACCTTTAACGTTTATTCAGCAAATTTTCCAAAATCGCGCGCAAATCCCTGTCTTCCTGGTAAACTTCCTCACCCGTATCCAGCTCAATAACCCGGATATATGTATAATTGGCTCTGACATCGACTGGTTTAAAAATCAATTCCTCCGGATTGTCTGGGCGGACATCATAGCCCATATTTTTGAACATATCCGTGATTTGATCAATCCCCGGCTTGCCCCCACTTTCCAGCATAATTAACCCGCGAAGTTCCTTGGGTTCCTCCGGATGCATGACTCGAAAATGTACTATACATTCCATGTAAAATCGCTCCTTTCAATCGTAAACCTGTGTGATGTTGCAAATCCTCATGTTCCCAGCATACCCCAAATGCCACTCCACATTCCACACCCGCCTTCATATCGTCAGGAAGGAAAACACGTTATACTGTAAAGTAGACCTTTGATTTCTGCTTACTATAGGAGGAACCACGATGACTAGCGAGCTTCTGGATATCTACGATGATGAAGACAACCCCCTTGGCACAGCTTCCCGACAAGACGCACATGCCAAGGGATACTGGCACCATACCTTTCACTGCTGGCTAGCACGAGACACTTCGATAGGCCGTCGCTTACTATTCCAACAGCGTCAGGATACGAAGGACACCTTCCCTGGATGCTACGATATTACAGCAGCCGGTCACTTGACGGCAGGCGAAGATATGTCTCAGGCGGCTCGTGAGCTGGAGGAAGAACTGGGTATTCATGTGCCCTTTGCCTCATTAACACCGCTGATGACCGTTCGGTATGAAAGCAAAGGTACCGCACAGGGTACCTCTTTTTGGGACCGGGAGGTTAGCTCGGTGTTTGGACTGCTATCGAACCAGCCATTGGAAGCTTATCACCTCCAGCAAGAAGAAGTAGCCGGACTGTACGAAGCTGATCTTAACCAAGCACTGGCCCTTTTTGAAGGCCATATTCCCTTTATCGAAGCCCAAGGCATTACGTCAGGGACGAATCCAGAAAAAACTCGCCGCCTGATTACATCGGATCAATTCGTGCCTCATAAGGCGGGCTATATTACATCTATATGCCGGGCACTGATGGAACTTCCTAGCCGGTAATCTTTAGCTATTCTCCAGCTGACATATATTTGCCGATAATGCCTTCATACCGCCAGCCATACCGGGTCGACAGCTCTCTGCCCATATCATGCTCCAGCTCATACAGAATAAGATCCTGGGCAAAATGATTAAGCAGTAGACCTGTCATTACCGGATGCTCGGTAATAAGCGCCTGTGTCGGGCAATTCTCTCCCCGCATACCCAGCATGCACCAACGCCGATCAATAACAAAAGAAAACTTACGCCCTGCTGGTTCCTGTCCGTCTGTACCAGACCTAAACGGTAACCACGGTCCCATCATGCTTTCTCCGTTATCGCAGGACCAGAGCAGACGCACACCTCGACCCTCGGCTTTCTTTAACTCTGTCCGCAGCAGTTCGGCTTCCTCGCGCCACAAATCCAACACAATCTCATGCTCTGCCCGTTCCAATTCACGTGTCAGACTTTCCAGTACCTTCCGATCGCCTTCCGCATTATAAAAGGTCGGCTTGGTTGGTTCTGTTCGTGGCATTTCTTTCTCCACTGCACGTAGCGACTCCTGCATTTGTCCTTCGATCATCCGGGTCAATTCACCCGGTGGCAGCATGCTGTAACGAACAGGCTCTCCAGCACTGGTTCTGAGGTATCCCTGCCCGGCCAAACGCTGTAAAGCCGCGTACACGTTGGAGCGTGATGCACCCAGACGCTTAGCCACTTCATAGCCGGAAGCCGCATTTTGCCTCGAAAGCTCGACCATAACCTTGGCTTCCATTTCCGTAAAACCCAGATTCCGCAGATGATGCAGCAAACGCTCCATATATTCTGTTCCCCCTATGCTGCCCGGCGTTATGTCTGTGTCCTGCAGCAGCCTGTTCGGCTGCGTTAAATCTGTTCAGCTCCGCAACGCGGGCACCACTTGGACCCTTTGGGTAGTTCTGCGGTGCAGATTTGGCATTTTACATTCTCACGTACTTGTGCAGACGGCGTTGCCGGTTTCTCAGCCCCGGAGTTGTTGGCCTTCCAATATCGAATCCGCTCGTCCAGCTCCTCCTGACGCTCACGCTCACGTGCCAGTTCTTCAAGACGACGGTGTTCTTTCTCCAGATCTTCCTGGCGACGGCGCTCCCACTCAGCGTCGAATGCCGCTTTTTCTTCCGGTGTAAAATCAGATACTGTGTATTCGCGGTCTAGTCCCGCTGGTTCGTGTGTTTCGTACCGCTCATCCTGTTCCTGTTCATGCCGATCGACTACTTCATGTTCTGCATACTCCGTGTAAGCAGGCGTAGCATCCTTCACTACCTCTGGCTTGCGCAGATCAAAAGAATAGACGTCCGTTGGCACCTCTTCACGCACAGCAGCCACCTGCTTGGAGGCAGCCTGCCCTTCATTCAGCTTGCGTCCGCATTTGGGGCAAAAGTTGGCATCCAGTGGCACAACTGCTCCACAGGTGCATAAATGAGCGTTTTTTAATTCTGCAATTCTACTGCGCAGCTCGTCAATTTCATCCTGAAGCTCATCACATGCGGTGGATAGCTGTGTCATCTCGGTTTCTGCCACCGACATGTCGGATGCGCGGTAACCTTCGTAAAAGATCTGACCCATTCGCAAGAAATGAACATCCATTTCCTGCTGAATCGTTGTAATTTGTGAATTGATCTTACTAATCTCGACAGCATGCTGCGCCTTTTCTGTTGCGCGATTAGCGCCTTCCTTTATGCGTTGAATCAGCTTCATCGTTATTTCCTCCCCATATCCAGCCGGATTTCACTGTACCGTCCGTATATCCCAAAGTTTTTTTCTGTTGGCAAACGTCGAACTCCTGTATAATGGAATGCGGTCATATCGCCTGTTTGAAGGCTATAGGCATTAGCGTCAACGTATTGACGTTCTGTCACTCCGGCATGATCCGCATGAATTTCAGCATTATTTTAGTCCATCGCCTTGTTCTTTTCGTCAGCTAAAGCTGACTAGAACTCTATCATACCAAAAACTACCCCCATTTGTGAAAATGGAAGATTTTAAGAACGAAAGGGGTTTCAGGATTATGGACCCAAATCCTTCTTTTTACCCCCGACCCATCGGGGTTCCTTACTCAACGTCGAGCCCTCAGGCACGTCGTGCTTCCATGGATACCAGTATGACGCTGGTGCCTGACACCGACCAAGACTCGGCCTATTTTCGTGCTTTAGAGAACGCCGGCATTCACCTGAACCGCCCGCAGATCCAGGCCGTCCGACACGGCAAAGGCCCCCTTCTGACCCTTGCAGGGGCGGGCTGCGGCAAAACCACAGTGCTGGCTGCCCGCGCAGGCTACCTCATGGCGATGCGGGATGTCCCTGCATCGTCCATTCTGCTGGTGACCTTCACCAGCAAGGCAGCTGCCGAAATGAAACTGCGCATCGCGGGATTACCCGGTGTGCGCCCTGCCGCTGCACGTGCAGTTCAGGCACGCACGTTTCACTCATTCGCTTTGGCAATGCTGCGTCATCGCGGCGTGCAAGATGAAGTGTTCGGTGAAACGCAGGCCCAGCATACCGTCATGAAAATGATGCTGCGTCAGCTTGGGCTCAGCGAGGCTTTCCAGCCGGAAAGCCTGCTGTCTGCCCTCTCCGCCTGGAAAGCGGAAGGCCGCAGCGCGGACGAGCTGCCGGAAACCGTACGCGAGGAATCGGATGCCAAGCGTGCCATGCTCGCCTATGAAGCGTGGAAACAGGAACGCAATAAAATGGATTTTGACGATATTCTGCTGCGTGCCTCCGCACTGCTGCGTGACCCGGATGTGCTTCAGCCGCTTCAGCGACGTTTTTCACATATCATGGTCGATGAATTTCAGGATACGAATGCCCTGCAATATGAGATGGTACAGCGATTGGCTGCCCGACATCGCAATCTGATGGTCGTCGGAGATGATGATCAGACGATCTATACCTTTAATGGGGCACGCCAGGAATCCATTCTGGAGTTTGACAAGGTTTATAAGGATGCAAAGGTCATTACCCTGGATATTAATTATCGCAGCGATGCGCGGATATTGGGGCTGGGATCTAACATTGTCGCCAAAAATGTCCATCGACGCTCCAAACGTCTTTCGGCTGCCGGGCGTGAAGGCTTGCCGCCGCAGTTTGCCACCCCATCCGGACCCGAGGAGGAAGCGGGGCATATTGTTACTCATCTACTCGGGCAGGTAGAGGAAGGTCGGCTGCGCTACCGGGATATCGCTATTTTGCACCGGACAGCCAGCGGAAGCCGCTCTATTTTTGAGCAATTAATTATGCGGGATGTCCCATTTATTCAGTACGGAGCAGGGGCTGTATTTTATGATCAGTCCCTGATTCGTCCCTTAATGGATCACCTGCGCTTGTCGCTAAATCCCCGGCGTATGGAATCCATTCCGAGCACCCTCGGGCCGCTGTACGTATCCCGTGAGGCGGGGATGGAATGGATTATGCGCGAGGAGAAACAGCAGGCTAAAAAATACCCGCTGATTCATCTCAGCCGCTGGGATCGACTACGTGATTTTCAGCGTGAGCAGGTGAAAGAGCGTATTCGTCTGATTCGCAGTCTCACTACAATGAAACCTGCCTATGCCATTCAAGAAATGCGGCGCGTCTTTTATGACAAATATTTGGAAAGCGGAGATACGGGCGCGTGGACTCATTATAAGGAAACGATGCAAGAAAGTCTGGAGGAGCTCGAAACGGCAGCCAAGCGGTTCGACACGGTGGAGGCGTTCGTCAGCTTTGCGGACGAGCTTTCCGAGCGTCACCGCCAAATGGAATCGCTGCGCAGAGAAGAAGACAGCGATGCTGTTCGGCTCATGACGATTCACCGCGCCAAGGGGCTGGAATTCCCTTGTGTCTATTGGATCGGGGCCAGCGAAGGCATTCTGCCGCACAGCTCGGCGCTGCACAGCGAGCTGCCGGAGGATCGGCGGGCAGGCGCCGCCCCGACTACGGCTGTGGATAACGATGCAGCGCTTGAAGAAGAGCGCCGCCTCGCTTACGTTGCCGTCACCCGGGCGAAGGAGTTGCTGTACATCACCTCTCCCGCCTCTAATCATGGCAAGCCTGCCGCCGTGTCACGCTTCCTGCTGGAAGCCTATGGGGTCACCCCTGAGGCTTCCAAACCGGAAGCACGCCGCAGCAGCTTCGGCCAACCGAAGGGTGCTTCCGGGTATAGCAACCGTGCTGGTGCTGGATCGCCAGCGTCTGGCACAGCGACCCGCGTGAGCAGCAGGCCGGGACCAGGCAGCGCTACGGTACGGACGACCTCGTCGGTGGCAGGGTCTCCGGCAGAGCCACGCATCAACGTGCCTGTGTGGAAATGCACCGACGGTGCCTGCAAAGCGTGGATGCGGCGCGACACAACAAGCGGACGCCGTACAAGCGCGGCTAGCACAGGCACGCCGCCGGTGTGCCCGCTCTGCGCCTCCCCGATGACAGAGGGGACACGCAGCATCCCAGCCAGATAGGCATAAGGCGCATAGCTGGTATGGAGAATTGTCTTTTGCTGGACTGGTGACACTCGTGATTTCCAGCCTAACTGTTGCAGATTATTAATGAATCAAAAAAGTTAAGTTGTAGACAGACCAATAAAAGAAAAGGCGGCAGACTAGGATATGAAAATAAAATCCTCGTCTGCCGCTATCTGTTTTCACTTGCTATCGAACGATCGTATACCGTTAGTTCAATGCCTTGCCTGTTGTGAAGTTATATATTTTAATCATTAAACAAGCGCTCTATCACCCAATAGGTGTTCCGTCAGGTAATTTGATATCTGGTTTCAATAGAACCACATCCCCCTTTTCGGGAATTCCTCCAAGGACCAATACCTCTGACTTAAAGCCTGCTATCCGTCGAGGTGGAAAGTTGACTACACCTATGATTTGTTCCCCTATAATATCTTCAGCCACATATCTTTTTGTAATTTGTGCACTCGAAGCTTTTATTCCGATATCTTGTCCAAAATCAATTTCAAGTTTAATAGCAGGTACTTTTGCTTCTGCAAAAAACTCAGCTTTAATTATGGTTCCAACTCGAATATCTAGTTTCAAAAAATCATCAATCGTTGCCATCTAAACATTCTCCTCATCGATTGTTTTCTTCAATTTCGCGATAATGAATTTCAAATTTAATATTTTGCAACCGTAGTATACTTTAAAGATTTTGCCCAAAAATACATCCCCATACCGAATAAAGTCATGATTCCACCTATGAATTGAAATGCAGAGATTATTTCTCCCAAGAATAAGTAAGCGAGAATTATGGCAAGAACAGGCTCTCCAATAATACCAACTGAGACCGTAGTTGCACCCATTGATTTCAACAACAGATTAAAAATATATTGTCCAAAAATAGTTGGGATTACTGCAAGTAACAAGAAATACATCCAATCCGACGAGCCATATTCGATCAAGGCATAATGATTCAACAAATTGTAGACCAGCATGACGCTGCCACCAATAAAAAAAACAATAACACTATATACATTTGCATTTATTTTGTGACTTACTTTCTGTCCTGCCAACATATATGCTGAAACCAAAATTGTTCCTACTAAAGATAATCCATCTCCGATTAATGCCTCTCTCGAAATCCCAATGTCTCCCCAAGCTATAATGATTGAACCGACAAGAGCGGCGATCAAACAAAGAATGGTTAATATATTTGCTCGTTCTCTGAACATAATGTATGAACCCATCATTACAAATAAAGGCTGCAAGGATAAGATGACCATGGAGCTCGCAACTGAGGTATATACTAAAGATTCCATCCAGAATAAGAAATGCAACCCGAGAAAAAGACCAGCTATGAAAACAGTACTCCAATCTTTTTTGTTCATTTCTAAGGAACGGAACATTTTCCAAGGTACAAAAGGAAGCATTATGAGTACTGACATATACAATCTGTACATCCCAGCCACAGAGGTTGGAGTATCTGAGGATTTTATCATGATGGATGAGATAGAAACAGACAGTATGCTGATTAAAAGCAAAATATACGGATGAAACGGTAACGACGATTGATTTATTTTCACATGTACGCCTCCAAGATGTCTTATCCAATCGCCTGTGCACAGGATTGTAATGATAAGCCGAAGATCTGGTATAATAATATCATCACTTTTGTTTTATTTGTGTAACTATATCTTTAATTTATATAGAAATATCGTCATCAGAAAGGACCTCTCTAAAATGGAAAAACAATTGCATGAGACCATTCTATATCCTGATATTTCATTTCCATACATCATGTACACCCATACTATTCATGCAAGTAATCCTCAAGGTAGAGGATTCAACGATTTACATTGGCATGAGGAACTACAAATCACTTTGGTTACCAAAGGAAAGCTAGTGATACAAGTTAACGGGATTGATCATGAATTAGAAACGGGTCAGGCCATTTTAATTAATAAGGGTGTCCTTCACGTTACTACACACCTTACACATAACGGTCAATATGTCAGTTTTAATTTCCCTGAGAAGCTGCTGGCCTTTTATGCAGATAGTGCGATGGAAAAAAATTATGTACTTCCTTATACAAACTCTCTCTTATTGTCATTCGTAATCAAAGGAGATGTTGAATGGCAAATTCAAATACTGCAAATGCTTTGGGATATGAAACAGAAATTTGATATGAAAAAAAAGTGGGGCTGGGAATACGAGGTTTCCATCAAAACGGCACAATTATGGTTAGTCTTAATATCTAATATTTCGCTGTCTTCTGAGGAAGCACCTAAATACATGAAATTGCAACAGGAGCGACTTCAATTGATGCTCAGCTTTATCCATCAAAACTACTCAGACAATATAACACTGCAAGAAATTGCTGCTATAGCACATTTAAGTATTTCGGAATGCATTCGTAGTTTTAAGAGAACTATTCATATGACACCTTACGACTACTTAATTAAGTACCGTATCAAGAAAAGCAGCGAGTTATTAATTTCAACAGATTCTACAATAACTGAAATAGCCCACAGAGTGGGGTTCAATCATGTAAATCACTTCATTCAGTCTTTTAAGAAACATCATAAAAAAACACCTAAAGAATTCCGGAAATTTAGAAATGAATTCATCAATTAAGGAAGAATTCGTTCAGCAAATTTCGCCCAGACAAATTCAGAAGATATGAAGTTTGTTTACCATCGGAGTTAAAAATCCATAATTTAAGGATGATTTCTTCCGAAATTCATAGTATGGTTCCTGCCTCGCCTCTAATTTATGATGAAATTAAAGCGAGGTGATGAACTAAAAAATTTAAAAGGAAATATTGAAAACGCATACAAATAAAGATGCGATTATGGAAGCAGTTGTTTATTATTTAATTTTTTTATTTTTGAAAACGGTTTCTTCAATCTGCGCCGCAGGACAATTAAGGTGGTAACATCTAATTCAAGGAGTGAGTCATATGCCAGATCCGTGGAAAAGAAGATTTTTCCGTATTCTTAGTTTTGTTCTCTTATCTTTTTTGTTGGTATCTCTCGATTTAATTCCAAGCTTAGCAAAAGCAGAATCAACTAACTTGGTCACCCATGTTGAAGACGAAACGACGATGGGTGCAAGTCAAGATTTATCCACTAATGGCAAATCTCCTTCTACAGTTGTCAGCTCCAAAGATGCAATTATTCAAGGTTACGGCGTAGAAAAACGGGATACTCCCTATACCGGCGATACACTTTATAAAGGCGACGGCTATGTATCCTTCTTTTATGATTATGACCCAAATTCGGGCAAGTCTGACGGGACGGCTACGTTTAAAGTGAATGTGCCGACAGCAGGTCTATATAAGCTGAGCCTCGGTTACTATATTCCGGCGGACACCGGCTCCAAGGATACCAGCTTCGAGGTCAATGGTACAATGGCTGAAAGTATAACGCTGGTTCCCCCTCCGGGAGGTGCGGTTGTAAACGAGAAGTTGGTAAGCAAGATCATGTTGAATGCCGGTACAAACGAGGTTACTTTTTCAAGAGGCTGGGGATATTACGGGATCGAATACGTGAAGGTTGAATTCGCCAGTTTGCCTGCTACAAACAGCAAAATTGAAGCCGAAGACGGAGTCATTACTGGTGAGGTCAGCACCGAAACCGCCAGCACGGGCTATTCTGGTACCGGTTACGCAGCCTTTAAAGGCACAGGGTCGTTAACCCTTGCCTATAACGCAGCTTCAAGTGGCTTTTACAATATTGCAATCGGTTACAGTAATCCAAATAGTGACAAAAAGACCCATATGGTGGTCAACGGTCAGACAAGCGAAATATCCCTTCCGACAACAGCAAGCTATTCCGAGGTATCCGGCGGTAAAATCATGCTGAATTCGGGAAACAACACAATACAGTTCAATGTCGACTTGGGCCAGTATCATATCGACTACATCAAGCTGGCAGCAGTGCTCCCCCCGAAACTGCATCAGATTGAGAAAAAGCCGGTAAACCCGAATGCGACTGCGGAAACCAAGGCACTCATGAGTTATCTCGTGGATGTTTACGGGAACAAAATTCTTTCCGGTCAGCACACTCTGGAGGATGCCCAGTGGATTAAAGACCAAACTGGAAAGTATCCTGCGATGTTGTCAACGGACATGATGGATTACTCCCCCTCTCGCGTCGAGCATGGTGCCACCTCAACTGAGGTGGACAAGGCGATCCAATGGGCCAAAGAAGGTGGAATTGTCACGTTTGTATGGCACTGGAATGCCCCTAAGGGTCTACATGACATTCCAGGCAAAGAATGGTACCGCGGATTTTACACCGAGGCTACTACATTTGACGTTCAATATGCGCTTAATCATCCCGAATCGGAAGAATATCAGCTAATCCTGCGGGACATTGATGCCATTGCCGCTCAGTTGAAACGCTTCCAAGATGCTCACGTTCCGGTGCTGTGGAGACCACTGCACGAGGCGGAAGGCAAATGGTTTTGGTGGGGCGCCCAAGGGCCAGACTCCGCCAAGCAGCTGTACCGTATCATGTACGACCGTCTAACACACTACCATCACCTGAACAATCTGATCTGGGTATGGAACTCCGAGAGCCCCGAATGGTATCCGGGAGACGATGTCGTCGATATTGTAAGTGTGGATATCTACAACCCGGCGGCTAATTATAACCCAAGTATCGGCAAGTACGACAACTTGGTAAATCTCGTGCAAGGCAAGAAACTGGTTGGTCTGTCCGAAAACGGCCCGATTGGCGATCCCGAATTGCTTCAAGCATATTCAGCGCATTGGCTCTTTTTCACCACATGGACGGGCGATTTCGTCCGCAACGGACAATATAACTCCCTGGATCATCTCATAAAAGTGTTCAACAGCGATTACGTGATCACGAGGGATGAGCTTCCTCAAGACCTATTTACTTCCTCCAAGAATGAAGCGGAGTAAGGCGCTCTTACGGGGCTCACCGTACCACGGAAGGTAGCAGATACTTCGGACGATGGGTATGTGGCTGGATTCTGATAACAACATCGACAAATTGGTAATTACTTTGAACGTGCCTGTAATTTTACCGTCCCATCCAGCACCATGAAGCAGCGTAGAAGCCTTTCGCTAACGAACAGCGGCCACCTCAGAAAATAACCGAGGCGGCCGCTATTGGTTTGTAACTTGAACAATATAGTCTATGATAAACCATTATAAAAAAAGGACCGTCTTCTCTCCGGCAGGAAAGTCGAAACGGCCCCGTTCTTTTTGCAAAACGAATTAGTTAGTAGACCATAGCTTAATCCGGTTTTGAATATGTTTGGTAAAGGATTGTTCCATTTCTTGTACTCCGGCTTTCTCCAGCTCTGCCATATAGGCATCCCAAACCTTATCGAAGTTTTCCGGCTTGGTCATGACAGCTTCCGGAATTCGTTTCCATGTAATATCCTTCATCTTGGCTCCGAGAATAACAGCCGGATCGTCATTGGGGAGAGACATCGTGTAGGCTGCTCCGTATGCTCTCGGTTGGAATTCTTCTTCTTTTGGGAATAGATCTTTCCAATGATCAATCTTATAGGCCTTTAGGACTTCCTTCTCCGACTTGTTATAAGTTGCTGTCAGCATCTCCGGATAACTACGAGTAAAGTAGTTGCCGGTGGAGTCCTTGATGCCATCACCATAATGGACCGACAAGTTCCAATATAGACCGATTCCAGATTCTTTTTGGAAAGCTGCATTGTCATTGTTCATCCGTTCCAGCACAGCCGGAATAATCGTCCGTTTGCCGTCTTTAACCGTGTAATGCTTTCCTTCAATCCCCCAATTATTCAGGATTTGCCCCTCTTCCGATGCCAGAAAGTCGAGGAACTGGATAGCGCGTACCGGGTCCTTGCACTTGCTAGAGATCGAGATTCCATATCCCCCATCAAAGCCAGGAAGCCAAAAGTTGGTGTCCTTATATTCCTTGCTCATGGTGACTGGATAATGACCGTATGTTTGGTCGAATTTGCCCTCCGCTTTTAGCGCATTTTGCCCGTCGCCATAGTCCCATTCTGGATCGGCCAAGCCCAGTACGCGGCCTGAAGCCACCTTCGCCTTAAACTGATCGGTCTTCTGCACGAAGCTTTCCGGATCAAGCAATCCAATGGAGTTCATGTGATTCAACCAGCGGAAATATTCCTTTTCTTCCGGTCGGCGGAAATGATAAGTGGCTTGGTGTGTTTTTTGATCAATGTAGTATTCGCCGTCGCCTGGTCCCCCGGTCGTTTGAAATCCTGAGTTTGTTACCTGGTACATATGCCAATCGTCGGCATTAAGGGACAATCCGATATTTTTATTGCCATTTTCGTCCGTCGGATGCTTGGTGATATAGCCCTTAATGACTTTTTCAAAATCCTGTACCGTACGAATGTCCGGGTATCCCGCTTCCTTGACGACACGATGCTGGAGTTTAAACCCTACGTCGGGTTTAATTTTTTTCTCCTCGACAGCGGACCAGGTCGGAATCACATAGATCGATGGGTCGTCCAAACTGTACTTTGTCCGAACAAGCTTGTCTCCCAGCATTTTTTTGATGTTCGGTGCGTGCTTGTCGATCAAATCCGTCAGATCAATGATTGCACCAGCATCGACAAGTTTGCCGACATCCGCCTTAGCAGCGATCAAATCAGGATAGTTTCCTGTGGCTGCAATCAACGAAATCTTTTGGACCGGGTCTCCGACAGCGAATTCAGCATCTAGAGTTACTCCGGTTTTTTCAGCGATGACCTTACCGACTTGATCCTTCATGCTATTCCAATTTGTGCTGGAGTCTTCCGAAAAATAAGTAAGTGTGATGTCTCCTGTTGTTACGGCCTTGGTAGCCTCAGACGGATTATTACCGCTGCACCCTGCAAGGGTCGCGACTAAAGTCAGTGACATTACGAAAGATACGACCATTCTATTTTTTCTTGGCTTCATGGAGCGAAACCTCCCATTATAGTGAATGTTTGCTTCGTTTAGCTCTTTACCGCTCCGAGCGTCATACCCTTAACAAAATATTTTTGTAAAAAAGGATAGACGATAAGAATCGGCACTGTAACAATGATGGTGATTGCCATTTTGACGGATTCCGGTGAAACCTGTGCCATACGCTCGGCCATATTGGCAGCGTCCTGGGAATTGGTTGCGCTTGTTGTCGTACTTTGCAGAATTTTCATCAATTCATATTGCAGGGTCGTCAACGATTCGTTGGACCCATTAAACAGGTAAGTATCGAACCAAGAGTTCCATTGCCCAACTGCCAAGAAGAGCGCTACGGTCGCTAATGCCGGTTTGCAAAGAGGAAGAATAACGCGCCAGTAGATCGTGAAATCGTTGGCACCATCCAGCTTGGCTGATTCCTGTAACGCATAAGGCAGACCATCAATGAAGGAACGAATAATGAAGACATTAAACGCACTTACCAGACCTGGTAAAATATAGACGGCAAATGTATCAATTAAATGCAATTCCTTCATCAGGATAAAACCTGGAATCAACCCTCCAGAAACATACATGGTGACGGCCAGAAAGATGGAGATGAACCTTCTAGCTTGAAAATCACTTCGTGCAAGCGTATAGGCAAGCATCGAGCCGCTGACCAAGCCCGCTACGGTGCCAATGACGGTTCGCAGAAAGGAGATCTTGAATCCAGTGATTAACCCCTCATAGGTGAAAATCAAGTCGTAATTCTTCAAAGTAAATTGCCTTGGCCAGATGGTGATCCCACCTCTAATGGTGTCTACCGAATCGTTAAAAGAGATAGCTAGCACATTTAAGAACGGGTAGATCGTCAGAACGGTGACCACAATCATGAAAACATAAACAACTATCCCCAGGATTCGGTCTTGTGGTGATTTCGCCTGAAGCTTGTTGTTTAATCCGCCGACCGGCGTAGTGCTTTTGACAGCCTCCATGTCCATTCTCCTCCTTACATAATGCTCTCGTTGGTATAGCGCTTAAAGATTCCATTAGCCGCAAACAATAGGATCAGGCTTATCACCGAATTAAAAATATTAATGGCCGTTCCGAAAG
The DNA here is from genome assembly GCF_037027525.1 of Paenibacillus sp. 203. Classification (NCBI taxonomy): domain Bacteria; kingdom Bacillati; phylum Bacillota; class Bacilli; order Caryophanales; family Paenibacillaceae; genus Paenibacillus; species Paenibacillus sp. 203. The sequence continues at coordinate 201,363 of NZ_JAXCHD010000007.1, read as the reverse complement.
AGTAACGTCCCATCGCCAGACCATAATTAAGCGCATACAAATCAAGTACTTCAGAGTAATCAATGACCAGGTGATTGCCCAGCAGAAATTGTTTCTCGAATCCTGTACCGAGCAGATGACCAATAGACATAATCAGGAGAATGATAATAGTCGGCCGGATCCCCGGCAGCGTGATATGCCACATTTGCTGTAATCGGCTAGCGCCGTCCACCCGCGCAGCCTCGTATAATTCAGGACCAATACCGGCGATGGCAGCCAGATAAATAATGGCGTTCCACCCCGTTTCCTTCCAGATGTCTCCGAAAGTTACAACCCACCAAAATAATTTACCTTGGGCCATAAACTGGACTGGCTGATCGATGATGCCTAGACCCATGAGCATATCGTTTACGACACCGCCATCCGCTGAAAGCATTTTGGTGACAATGCCTGCAGCAACCACCCATGAAACAAAGTGCGGCAGATAAGATACGGTCTGAACAAATCGTTTTACCACTTGTATGCGGACCTCGTTGAGCAATAGAGCAAAGACAACGGGTACAATAAAGCCAGCGACCAGTCCCATAAGGCTCATAGCCAGCGTGTTCCGCAATACTTGGTAGAAATGATCATCTTGGAACAATGTACGAAAATGCTCCAAGCCCACCCACTTCTGTTCAAAAAAACTCAAACCAGGTCTGTATTTCTGAAATGCCATTGTCCAGCCCCATAGCGGCAAATACTGAAAGATAAAGACCCAGATAACAAACGGAATGGACATATAGTAAAGATACCTCTGGCTTTTAAATACCTTCCAAGCATTCCGCTTCGTTTTTTTGTATACGTTTTCCGAATTTGCTGTTACCGCTTTCATTTTTTTCATCCCCTCTCTTAAAACCAATCATAAAACAGAGGAGAGTCAGAACCCATACAACGGATTTCGGAAAAAATCATCCACAAATTATGGATTTCTATATTCCGACGGTGAACGGCCTTCGTATCTTTTGAATTTGCTGTAAAAGTAGTTGACGCTTGTATAGCCGACGCTTTCGGCGACTTCGTATACTTTCATTCCCTGACCCAGCAGCTCCTTGGCCTTTTGAATACGGACTCGGTCCAGATAGGTATTAAAGTACTCCCCCGTCTTGTTCTTGAAAAGCTGACCCAAATAGGCGGTACTATAGTTTAGTAGTCCGGCTAACGCTTCCAGCCTCAGGTTGTCTGCATAATGCTTGTGAATGAAGTCGATCATTTTTTTGAATTCCAGCTCCTTTCCACGGTGTTCAGAGTCTTGCGCCAATGTTAGCAGGAAACGGTGGGTCTCTTCCAAAAGATCATATAGATGATCATGCTGGTATATCCCATTTAAAAAACGGGAAACTTCCTCCGTCTCTTTCAACTCGATACAGAAACCCGCGGTCAGCTTATGAATGATTGCATTGGACAGAAAAAAGAAGGACTCTTTGATCGACTTCTCATCTTGCCCCTGTTTGAGTAAAAATGCAGCCGCCTCGTTCAATAATGGCAGTATTGCGGTTTGGTTTCCTACCTCCAGACTGTAATACAGGCGGAAGATGAATTCCTCCATCGTTTCCTCAGCTTTATCAGCAGACAATCGGGGAGAATCCAGCGAAGAAGAAAAGAAAGGATACGGACCTAGCAGTCGGTTCTTCTCGCTGAAAAAGGATTGTTTTACCGCTTCCTGGGCCTTTAAAAAAGATTTACAAATATCTTCAGGAGCAGATACTACCCCTCCGGTTGCAGCGGCGAACCGGACATTATCCGCAACATTACGAATCTCATTGTGCAGAATTTCACGCCGTTCTCTTCCGCGCAGCGGCGCGTTGAGCAACAGGACTGTATACGGGGGGATTACTGTGACAAGTCCCATCATCTGCCCCTCTATCTTTGCCTTCAATCCATTCGAAAGCTGGTATGCGACATCAGAACGGTCCACTTCAGAAACACGCGGGTAGACGACCACGACTTCGTAGTTGCTCCACAACAAATCTGCTTCTTTTGCCTTACTTCTCAACTTGGCCGGATCTTCAGTTCTCTCTTGAGAGACAAGCAAGCTATGCAGGTATAAATCTCGATTTATAACCTCTCTCTTACGCCACTCCCCTTGAAGACGCTCCTCTTCGATCCGCTCGCGTATCCGTTTTAAACTGGACGACATTTCATCAATGTCGACCGGTTTAACGAGATAGCCGAACACCCCGTATTTGATCGCTTGTTTGGCATACTCAAAGTCGGCATATCCACTGAGGATCATAAAGTGCAAATGATGACCGTCGGTTGTCAAGCGCTCAATCAACTGTAAACCATCCATAACCGGCATGCGGATATCGACGATTACAACATCAGGAGCTTTTTCCTCGATGACTCCCAGTGCTTCCTTTCCATTGGCTGCCGTAGCTGTAACGATAAATCCGAGGCTTTCCCATGGGATCAGCGTTTGAAGCCCTTGACGAAGCTTCGGCTCATCGTCAACGATGACTACCTTAATCATTTGGATTCACCCCCAGGTATAAAAAACTGAATACAAGTGCCTTTCCCAGGCTCGCTCTCAATATGTAAAGCACTAGAGGTCCCATACAGTAAGACGAGACGATCATTTACGTTTCGTAGTCCAATTCGCTGGACCTCCTGTTCATGTACGGATGCAGCAAGCTCTGCTTGTACTAGGGCGAGACGATCGGCCGTGAAACCAGCGCCGTTGTCACATACCATAACTCGAACCCCCTCCGGGATTTCCTTAACTTTCACTTCAATGACAGCTCCTTCTGCTTGATTATCCAGACCGTGTACAATAGAATTTTCCACCAATGGTTGGATAATCAGAGGTGGAACCAACATTTCCTCCAAATTTGGATCAACGGTTAAGCGATACTCCAAACGGTCTTCATACCGAAACTTTTGAAGATCGAGATAACAGCACACTTGTTCAAGCTCTTTACGCAGTGGAATCTTGTCGTTACCAGCCTCCAGACTGCTGCGCAACAACGCGCTCAACTGCCAGACTGCTTTAGCGATATCGTCCTGTTGGCGAATGTGGGCCTCCATTCTGATAGACTCCAAAGAATTGAAGAGAAAATGCGGATTGATCTGGCTTGCCAGCATTTTGAACTTGATCTCGTTTTGTCTTTGCTCCACGAGTCTTTTCTGGCGATTCGTCTCTTGGACCTCCTGGACCAAATGGTTTACGCTGCTGACGAGCGCGTTAAATTCCCTCGATAATAGACCCACTTCATCTTTCCCATCAATATGGAGATAGGTTTCCCATGAGCCTGCCCCTACTTGGGTCATATGCTTGCTCAAGCGAAGAAGCCTTCTGGATAATAGCGAAGCAGAAGCATAGATAAGCAAGGCTGCAAATATCAGGCTGGCTGTGATCGCGATTCCGCCGAGCCATATCACTTGATTAGCATCTCGGGTAATCTCAGAAACGGAAAAAATGGAAATAATGCGAAGTCCATTCCAGCTATTCTGTGGAGCTAGATTGGCGATAACCACCTTCGACGCTTTTCCATCGATGAGCATGTTATAACTTCCTTCCTGATGGAAAAGTATATTTTCGTCGGCATGAATTTCAGAAAGATTCTTCCCGAACAACTCTGCTTCATTGGACGCGACAATCTGATTCCGGTTATCCACGATCAAGGTAGGGAACGATTCCTGATTCAGGATTGAATTTAATTGGCGCTGGTTAACATTTATGACCAGAACCCCTTTTCGTCCTGGTGAATCCACTGAAAATGATCGAATCAGGCTGAGATAATCGGCATCGTCCCTCTCATCCTTGATTAAATTCCAGCCGGCCAATCCTTTCTGCGCGATGGCCTCCTTGTACCAATCTGCGGTTGTGATCCTATCATCCGGTTGGATAAATTCCCAATTATTAAGTGCTCCAGGATTAGAGACATAGACACGGATACCGGATATCTCTTTGTACAACTGGAGGTAGTCACGAATACCTGTATACTCCCGGTATGCCTGAATGACTTCGATGTAGCTGTCATACTTCTGGCTGGCTACCATTTTCATCCGATTGTCATTGGTCAGCCGGTACGAGATGTCCAGCGGCACTTTGATCAATTCTTCTGTACGATTTCGGACCCGCTCGACATTGTTGGACACTTGCATAAAGGCGTCTTTAATAACGGCCTCTCGAAGCTTCCCCGTCAGAAACAGGCCACACAACAGCAAGGGAAGAACAGCTACCGAAATGAATGTAAGCGTCATCTTCTTTCTCAGTTTCATGTCATTCATCATTCGTATAAAAAACATGACTTGCCCCTCCCCAATCAGTACGCTGATGCGCGCAAAATGCCCCTTTTCATATAAAAAGGGGCATAACTCCATCGATTGTTTTTCTCTTTCGGCAATTATACTGTTGTACTGATCCTTAAGCCTTACCAGGCTTTATTGCCCGAAGCCTGAACCATCCACTTTCATAGTCTTTCTGTCTGTAGAGAAGAGGGAGGCCCAACTTCATAAGCCGATCCCCCCCATGGATAGACTTTTGCCCGCTATTTCCTGACTTAACTTCATATTCGAGCTCTGGATTTAGTCCGTCAAGGCGCAGGGCTCGCCAAGGCGCGTTCGGGACAGCCATCACTTGGAAATAGTAGACGATGGCATCCTCTTGGTCTTCAGAAACAAACATCCAAGCCGATTCGTTATCTTCAAACGGGCTCTTTAAGCGATACAAGTCACCTTTCTGTACTAAGCCACGTATCTGCTTGTATACTGCGATTTGGCGTTTGACCGTCTCTTTTTCCTCATCGGTAAATTTCGTGAGATCAAGCTCATATCCAAAATTTCCTGACATGGCCACATCACCTCGAAAATCAAGGGGTGTTATGCGTCCAACTTGATGGTTCGGAACTGCCGACACATGCGCTCCGGTTGCGCTTACAGGATAGACAAGGCTAGTTCCATATTGAATCTTCAGACGTTCCACCGCATCGGTATTATCACTAGTCCAGACTTGAGGCATGTAGTAAAGCATGCCTGGATCAAAACGTCCTCCGCCACTTGAACAGCTCTCGAAAAGAATATGCGGAAATTCGGTGGTGACGCGCTCCAGCAGCTCATACAATCCAAGAACATAGCGATGGGCAGTCTCAGATTGGCGCTCCGGCGGCAGAGCTGCGGAACCGATTTCCGTCAGGCAGCGATTCATATCCCATTTCACGTAAGAAACTGGGGCGCTGGAGAAAATGGCAGCCAGCGAATCGTAGATGTAATCGCGTACTTCCTTGCGAGTATAGTCCAGCACCAACTGCCATCTGGCTTCACTGCGTCGCCGTCCTGGAACGTGAAGGCACCAATCTGGATGCTTCCGGTACAACTCACTGTCTGGGGAGATCATCTCCGGCTCAAACCAGAGTCCAAATTTAAGCCCCAATTGATTGATGCGTTTCGCGACATCGGCAAGTCCGTCTGGCAGCTTCCGACGATCCTCGTACCAATCACCGAGAGACGAATTGTCGGAATCCCGTTTTCCGAACCAACCATCATCCAAGACAAAAAGTTCGATGCCTAGCTCTGCCCCCTCCTTCGCTATCGATACCAGCTTATCTGCATTGAAGTCAAAATAGGTAGCTTCCCAGTTATTGACCAGAATAGGGCGTTCTTCATCCCGATATTTCCCTCGGCAAAGACGAGTCCGATACAAGCGATGATATGTACGCGACATTTCTCCCAGCCCTTGACCAGAGTAAACCATAACGGCTTCTGGCGTTTGGAAGCTCTCCCCTGGGCTCAGTAACCACGAAAAATCAAAGGAGTTCACGCCGATGCTAAACCGTGTAGAGCCGAATGAATCTATTTCTGCTCCCGCCTCAAAGCCCCCGCTGTACACGAGGCTAAAGCCGAATACCTCACCATAGCTTTCCGTTGTTCCCCCAGTGACCAATGCAGCAAAAGGGTTGAGTTGATGGCTGCTCATGCCCCTTTTACTATCAATTCGGGTTTCACCTTGAAGAATCGGTTTGCGGGTAATATTCCCCTCCCGAGCCCATGCTCCCGAAAGATACATGAACTCTACATCGCTTTTACCTGAAAAATCGACACTGGCACTTAGAGCACGGAGAAGCCGAAGATTCTTGGCTCCCGCATTACTCAAACGAGCCGAACGAGCGATTACGTTTCGATCCGTGAAGACGGTATAAAGAAGAACAACTTTAAGGCCTGAAAAGTCATCTTGTAACTCCAGTTCCAGCGTATCCGCTTCGTCTTCATTTTCGGTATATACGGCCGGAAGCCCGGTTAATGATGGCTTTCCCTTAGTGATCCGGTAGCCAATATACTTTAACTCCGTGATGCGAGTTCCATCCTCAAGCTCTACTTGATACGCCGGGTTACGGAAGTCCCCGCTCCCATACTGCGGATATTCTTGCGGCAACCGATCCAATCCAGCCTTCGCGGGAGTGTGAAGCAATAGGTCAGCCATGGGTTCGCGGTGCTTCAACCTGTCTCCCCAGTATACATGGACAGGAAATCCATCCACAATCTGAATAATATAACTCATGCCCGACGACTGCAAATGAAACAGCCCTGTTTGCTCTTGAACAATGATACCCATTGGGAAAATAACCCCTCTCTTAGATAATAATCATCGGAGTTCCACACCAAAAAGACACTCAGAAGAAGCATTTTGTAACAGCCATCAACTATGTTCATATGGTGTAAAGCTTGATAAGATTCAACAATATAGCAGTAGGTTCTACAGAAATCATATATTAATTTTAGATATGAAGTACATGGCATGGTGCTCGCTATTTATGTTATAATGCTTGATAATTTACATAAGGAGATTTAGCGTGATAGAATATTTGCCGCGTAGTAAACAGCATTCTGAATTGTATCTAACTCAGTTTGGCATAGAGGAATGCATACCGAGTCACTTTTTTGGACCTGCGATAAGAGATCACTATCTGCTTCATTATATTTTGGACGGAGAAGGTACCTTCGAGGTCGGTGGGTTCAGTTATCACTTGCGGAAAGGACAGTGGTTTCTAATCTGCCCCCAGGTCATTACTTATTATCAAGCCGATGTAGTGAATCCTTGGTCTTATTGCTGGTTTGGATTTGACGGGGCACTGGCAGAAACACTCCTCAAGCAAGCAGGTCTAACGATGACGCGTCCAATCCTCAACTTTGAAGGAGACCATTTGATTTATCAGTATTTGCAGCTAATGAACGAATCAAGTGAATGCCATAAAGCTCGGGAAACCAGACTGACCGGTCTGCTTTGCTTAATGATATCGGAGCTTATAGAATTCGGTCCGGTAACACCTCCCGAACAAAAGGAAAGCCGGGCGGAAATTTACGTGGAAAAAGTGAAGGATTTTATCGAAATGAATTATGCTCAGAAAATTACCATTGAGCACATTGCAAATTTTATCGGACTCAATCGAAGCTATTTATGTTCGTTATTCAAACAACAAGTGAACACAAGTATTCAGGATTATTTGGTTCACTATAGGATCAACAGAGCATGTGAAATGATGGGAAACGCTGAACTTTCGATCGGTGATATTTCCCGTTCAGTCGGCTATAACGATCCTTTACTCTTCTCGAAAATTTTTAAAAAGGTAAAGGGACTCTCCCCCAAACATTATCGAACCGAAACCCATACTCAAACTCAAGTCGACTACTAACGAACAAAAGAGGTCAACCCAAAAAACTGGCTGACCTCATGAGTTTATTTTGTAGTTTGTCCTTCCAAATAAGAAACCGGCTCTTTAACCTCTACTTTGGTGCCGCCAAATTCATCTTTAATGTATTTTTGAGTATCCTCGTTATGATAGAGATCCGCTAACTTTTGCAGCCCTTTGTCATTCGCCTTATCAGATGAAGTAACCAGGACGTTAATATTATTTTTGGTTGCCTGACTGATCTCCTCATGGAACAAGGAATCTTTCAGTACATTCAGCCCCCCTTCTAAAGCAATCGTATTCCCAATTAGTACCAAGCCTACATCTTGAATCACTCGTGGGCCTGTTTTGTCATCAATTAGTTCAAATTTCAGGTTTTTAGGATTGCTAGTAATATCATTGACTGTACCCAAGGCATCATTAAAGTCAGCCTTAAGCTTAATCAAACCGGATGCTTCCAATAACTTTAAACCTCTTGCCGTATTGGCTGGGTTATCTGCCAAAGCTACCAGGGCCCCGTCGGTCACTTCATCGATGCTTTTGAATTTTTGCGAATAAATCCCCATGGGCTCCAGGTACGTTGTGGCTATAGCCTTCAAATCGGCTTTGCTCTCTTTGTTATAGCTAACCAGGTACGCCCACGATTGGAATGCATTCACGTCTACTTCGCCTTCTTTGGTCGCATTGTTCGTTTCGATTCCGCCGTTAATTTCTTTCACTTCAATGTCCAGCTTGGCATCCTTGGCGGCCTGGGACTGGGCAATATGCTTCCAGATCTGGGCATCAGAGCCCATGGAGCCGATGACTACTTTTTGCGTTTCCGAACCGGAAGCGGCGCTGGAGCCATTGCTGTCTGAACTTTTATTACCGCATCCTGCGGCAACCAATAATAAACTAATCCCTAATAGTAAAACGAACGATTTCTTCATGTTGTTTTCCCCCAGATCATGTATGCTAGTGCATCGTCATTCCACCTGTAACATTAATCGCTTGTCCTGTCATATATGCAGAGAGCGGACTGGCCAGAAACAGCACCACATTGGCGACATCCTCCACCTCGGCTGTTCTCCCCAAAGGTACCTGTGAACAATCTTCTTCGTATATTTCTTGAGCGGTCATTCCTCGAATGATGCCCCCTTCAATCCGTTCACGATGCTTCATCGGCGTTTCTACAATGCCTGGACAAACCGCATTCACCAAAATTTGATGCGGAGCAAGCTCAATGGCCATTACTTTGGTCAAGCCGAGAACCGCATGTTTGGATGCACAATATCCGCCCATGGCCCGATATCCATTTTTTCCAGCCTGCGAAGCAATTTGGATAATTCGCCCTGGTTTGCGCGCATCCACCATTTCCTTGGCAAACCGTTTGGACGCTACATACAGCCCAGTTGAATTGATCGAAAATACTTTCTCCCAATCAGCTAACTCACTATCAATGACATAATCCATCGTAGAAGTACCTGCGCAGTTCACCAATATGTCAGGAACTCCCGTTTCGCTGATTAGTAGATCGCACCATCTTTCGATATCATCCGGTTTCGATATGTCCAATTGCGTTTCAACCAACTGTGGATTAACCACTCTATACGGCTCTTCATAAGAAATATCAGCAGAAATCACTTTAGCTCCGCTTTGAATGAAAAGCTCTACAATTCCCTTGCCTATGCCTGACTTGCCGCCTGTCACTACCGCTGTCTGATGAGATAGGTCAATCGAAATCATAGATTTTAAAGTACTCTTTCGAAAGGATCGCGGCTAATACCAGCTTCCAATACAATCTTCACATATTCCTGCGCGGAAAAAAGAGAGTGGTCCTTGTAGTTCCCGCATTCCAAAGCAGTAACAGCCGGAACCTCTGTCGTTTCCAGAATTCTTTTCAAAGTTTTTTCCAAAGCGAGTGCAATTTCCTCAGGCTCGTGTTCATTCCACAAAATCAAGTAGAACCCCGTTCTGCATCCCATAGGAGAGATATCAATAATTCCTTTGATTTCATCTCTCAGGTACGTTGCTAATAAGTGCTCCAGCGTATGTACAGCAGCTGTAGGAAGTGCATCTTCATTGGGTTGCAAAAATCTCAAGTCATACTTCTGTACTGTGCTTCCTTTTTCGTCATGCTCTACTCCCGCTGCTCTTACATAAGGAGCCTTTACAATCGTGTGATCTAATTGAAAACTTTCTACTTTTGCCATTTTTCTTTTCCTCTTTTCTGTAATTTATATTTTTAATCTAATGATGGATACTCTACATTTGTGATTTTTTCAAAAGAATTAAATGCTCCAAATCAGCATTTTTGTAATTATACATCGGATTACTCGGTTTTACCACTATAATTCTTGTCGTATTTCTTTTTTCTTTGATCGTCTCTCCTTTGCCTGTAGGTTTTGACATAGTGTACAATGTATACGATAATGCATTTTTACGAAAAAGATCGAGGACATCATAAGCCTCATTTAGGAGAATGCTCTGTGAATGAACCGGATTGGAAGCACCTGAATGCTGTCCCATTACCCTTGCAGGAATTTCAGCTACAGCTGGATCAAAACAGTGTCGACGCCAAGCAACTAGAGGAGTGGAGAAAGATTCCCGTCCTTTATCAGCTGGCTCTGGAGGAATTAAAGAATAAAATTAAGCTGATTCAGACGGAATGGAAGCTGTTAGACGGTTTTAGCCCGATTGAGCATATTAAAACCCGGATCAAAGAGCCCCACAGCATCGTGGAAAAGGTTCGGCGCAAAGGGCATGAAGTGACCTTGGACAATATATTGCGTGAAATTCATGATATCGCTGGAATGCGCGTGGTATGCGCTTTTGTGAAAGATATTTATCGTCTGATGGATCATCTTCACACACGGGAAGACATTCGTATTCTGGAGGTCAAGGACTATATAGCCCATCCTAAGCCCAACGGCTACCAGAGCCTGCATGTCATTGTGGAAATTCCGCTGATCCTGTTTGAAGGCACACGCTGGATCAAGGTTGAAATTCAATTGCGTACATTGGCTATGGATTTCTGGGCCAGTATGGAGCATATTTTGTACTATAAGTTCGATAAGAAAGTGCCTGAACATGTCGTTAATGGATTGACCGAAGCTGCACGTGCAACCTACGAACTGGATCAGAAAATGCTGAAGTTGCGCGGCGAAATTTTATCGCTTAGCGAGGAACAGGATGCGGAAGAATCCCCGGCCAAACAATCCGAAGAGACGTCCTTGAAGACACTCTCCCTCCCTGCAGATCACGCCCCTTCACGGTCACAAACCTGCTAAGTATTTGTGTATAAGATAATTCAAGAATTCAGTTGAGGCTGCAAAAACTATGGTTCAGTCTTACGCTGGACTCTTATGTATTGGGTACAAAAAAGAGCCATCAAAACCACGTTCATCATGGTTTTGATGGCTCTTTTACACATTTTCCGATCAAATATTACTGTTTCTCGCGAATCTCTGTGCTGATTTTCTCAACGATATCCGCAATGCTGAGTGATCCCAGATCGCCTTCGCCGCGTTTACGAACCGCTACAGTACCGGTTGTTTTTTCATTTTCCCCGATAACGAACATATATGGAACCTTCTCCAATTGCGCCTCGCGGATTTTATAACCAAGCTTCTCATTGCGAGTATCCACTTCGACGCGCAGACCTGCTTTCAGCAACGTATCCTGTATCTCATTGGCAGTCTCGATATAGTTCTCGGATACTGGCAACAGCTTCGCATGAACAGGAGCCAACCACAATGGGAATGCACCTGTAAAATGCTCAGTCAGGATGCCCATGAAGCGGTCAATCGAACCATAGATGGCACGGTGAATAACGACTGGACGGTGCTTCTGGTTGTCCTCGCCCACATAAGTGAGGTCGAATTTTTCAGGCATTTGGAAGTCCAATTGGATCGTTCCGCACTGCCAGCTGCGTTTGAGCGCATCGAGAATGTGGAAGTCAATTTTCGGACCGTAAAATGCTCCATCTCCCGCATTAATACGGTAGTTGATGCCCAGGTGATCCAGCACGTTTTGCAGAGCTTGTTCCGCTTGATCCCACAGTGCTGGCTCGCCCATAAAGTCATCTGGACGTGTGGACAATTCCACTGTGAAGTCAAAGCCAAACACACTATACATTTCGTTAATCAGCTTAATTACGTCTGTAATTTCTTGTTCAATCTGACCTGGTGTGACGAAAATATGCGCATCATCCTGACAGAATGTACGAACACGCATCATACCGTTCAACGCGCCGGACAGCTCATGGCGATGCACTTGTCCAAATTCGGCTATACGAATTGGCAGATCGCGGTAAGAGTGAAGCTCATTTTTAAACACAAGCATATGCCCTGGGCAGTTCATCGGTTTCAGAGCAAATGTAGTTTCATCCACTTCGGAGAAGTACATGTTTTCCTTGTAATGCTCATAGTGTCCCGATTGTTCCCACAGACGGTTGTTCATCATCAGCGGTGTACGTACTTCCTCATAGCCATGCAGACGTTGAATGTCACGGGAGTAATCTTCCAATGCAGTGCGGACAACCATACCTTTAGGCAGGTAGAACGGCATGCCCGGTGCTTCTTCGGAGAACATGAACAGTTCCAGCTCTTTACCCAGCTTGCGATGGTCGCGTTTTTTCGCTTCCTCCAGCAAATGCAGGTGCTCATCTAGTTGTGCTTTTTTCGGGAATGCTGTTCCGTAGATACGTTGCAGCATCTTATTGTTGGAATCGCCTCTCCAGTATGCGCCCGCTACACTCAACAGTTTAAAAGCTTTGATGCGGCCAGTTGATGGCAAATGCGGGCCACGACACAGGTCAAAAAATTCGCCTTGATCATAGATTGTAATTTCCGCTTCTTCCGGCAAATCACGAATCAGTTCCAGCTTCAGTGGATCTTCCAACTCTCCAAAAATACGAGTGGCTTCCTCACGGCTGACCACACGACGTGTAATCGGCAGATTTTCCTGTGCGATCTTCGTCATTTCCTTCTCGATTTTGGCCAAGTCGTCAACAGACAATGGGTTTTCGATATCAATGTCATAGTAGAAGCCGCTGTCGATGACCGGACCGATACCCAGTTTCACGTTTTTCTCACCGTAAATGCGTTTGAGCGCCTGAGCGAGCAAATGCGCTGTACTGTGGCGATAAATTTCCAGACCGTCTGCACCGTCCAGCGTAATGATTTCAAGGTCAACGTTCTGATCCAAAACGGTGTTCAGATCTACAGCCTTCCCGTTCACTTTACCTGCTACGGCGTTCTTTTTCAGCCCGGAGCTGATCGAACCCGCCACGTCGGCAATTGTTACGCCCTGCTCGTACTCGCGTACGGCTCCATCTGGCAATTTCACTTGAATACTCACGATTAAAGCCTCCATTTCAAATTGTGTTCTATATCAAAATTGAACGCAAAAAAACGCCTCTCTCCCTCAAGGGACGAGTGCGTTCAGCTCGTGGTTCCACCCTAGTTCGGCCCGCTCCTGTGCGTACATTTATGTTCATCGGAACATGCTCATGCACGACATGCGTGACCCTCCATTGGTATCCGTTAACGGGGATAAAGCGGTAGGCGCTTACTGATGTTACTGCCAGATTGCACAGCTACATGTTCAACGTCACGGCTACAAAGGGGTAACTTCACATGCGGTTGCCGGAAAAGCTCTCAGCCTCGTCTTTTCTCTCTGAACGGCCCTTCAAGGAAATCATGTCTTTGGTCAATGCCTTGAATATCACTATATGCTACAGCATTATAGATCAAATTCGCAGGTATTTCAAGTGGGCGTTTATGTAATTTCATGCCTCCTATTGGGTATTCGGCGGACAAAAAGGTGCAAAGGCAGCGATCCCAAGCACAGGAACGGCTTTGCTCTTTGAGCCGTTTTTCAGTACCTTTCATTCCTACGGTGTAGGCTTGTTGTCGTGCGTATTTATTTTACGTTCTATAGGAGATTTCAAATGGGTAGGGTTCTTTAAGAGAAAAAAAGGAACTGTTTTTGCAAAGTGGGACACTGTGCTCTACTCGCCCCTTTGTTTTCTCTTGGGAACAGCCATTTTAATGATTATGTTTTTGCGTACGGTATAGCTTAAAGCCGACCTCTATCAGGTGGTTTGTTTCTTTCGCACGTCTCCACTCGTTTCTTTCTCAGTGAAAAAGTACAGCAAAGCCAGCACAGGCAGGACGACTCCAATCAGAGAACTAAAATTCCAACCTCCTAACGCATACGACCAACCACCTAATGATGATCCAATCGCTCCGCCTATGAAAAAAATCGACATGAATAATCCGTTCAGACGCCCCCTCGCCTCACTCCCCAAGGAGTAAATCACACGCTGTCCAAGTACAAGATTTCCCGATACAGCCATATCCAGTGTAATCGCTGAAATAAAGAGAAGTACGAGTGCAACCGTCGAATGACTTTGAAAAAGATAAATGAGCAAAAAAGACAAGGCTGCAATGATCATAGCTAACCCGGTTAAACCTTTGCTCCAACCTTTATCAGCCAATCTCCCGGCAATCGGGGCAGCTACTGCACCGCCTACGCCTACTAAAGCAAACAATGCAATCCCTTGTTGAGACATTCCGAAATCATCCGCCAAACGTAGAGGAACAACAGTCCAAAATAGGCTGAAGGCACCAAATAGGCAGGCTTGATACAGGGCACGACGGCGCAGTGCAGGCGTTTGTTTTAAAAGAGTGCCTAGCGAGAAAATTAATTTACTGTAAGATACCGTAGGCACAGGCTTGCGCTCTGGAAGAGCTCGTGAGAGCAGAATCGTCAACAGCGTCAAGACAATGGCTGACAAAATAAATACGGCTTGCCATCCCCAGATGCTGGTGATAAAGCTTGCTACTGGCCGTGCGAACATAATGCCTAGCAAGAGTCCGCTCATGACATTCCCAACAACGCGGCCGCGCTGCTCTTCGGATGCTAAATAGGTGGCGTACGGCACCAGTATCTGGGCTACCACAGATCCAATTCCAATGAATAAGGATGCGGTCAGGAACAACGGGGCATTGGTGGCAAAAGCGGCAACAACCAATGCACAGACTGTGATAATTAGCGATATGACCATGAGCCGTCGATTTTCAATAATGTCGCTGAGCGGTACGATAAATAGCAAACCCACCACATAACCGATTTGAGTTAAGGTGACAATGAAGCCCGCTGCTGTAGAAGAAAGACCCATAGCAACGTGAATAGGTCCTACAAGGGTTTGAGCATAGTACAGGTTGGCAACAATAAGGCCGCATGCGGCTGCCAACAAAAACATCATCCAATTTGAGATACGGTTACTTTTTAAGGCTTGTTGTTCTCTTTGCATAATAATCCTCCTCATTAATTTAAATACTAAACGTATAGTTCACTAATTCGATAATCAAATAATATACTGAACGTTTCGTTTTGTAAATAGGCAAAATCAACTTTTTTATTTCACATAATATTTGATATACTGAACGTATAGTTTATTTTTCGCGTTTACTTATATCTGTTAAGAAGGTGAGCATTCCAGTGCAGAGCAAAAGAGGACGTCCACGTAATGTCGAGACGCAAAAATCTATCCTTAACGCTTCCTATGATCTACTGTTGGAGCAAGGCTTTGGGGCGGTTACGGTAGAAAAAATTGCTGAGCGAGCAAAAGTGAGCAAAGCCACCATTTATAAATGGTGGCCTAACAAAGCTGCAGTAGTAATGGATGGTTTTCTGTCAGCCACCATAGCAAGATTGCCCGTGCCCGACACGGGTTGTGTATTAAATGACATTCTCATTCATGCCACGAATTTAGTGCGGTTCTTAATAAGCCGAGAGGGTAAAATCATTACGGAGTTAATAGGCGAAGGGCAACTTGATTCAGGATTGTCAGAGGCATACCGGACCCGATATTTCCACCCTCGGCGACTTGAGGCCAGGCTTCTTATTGAGCGCGGAATAGAGCGCGGAGAATTGAAGGATAATCTCGATATTGAATTATGTATCGATCTCATTTATGGGCCCGTTTTTTATCGATTGCTGGTAACTGGTTATCCATTAGACGATTCCTATGTGCGACAATTAGTCATGAATGCGTTCAAAGGAATTGGCGTGGACTGAATAAGTGGTATCAAGCAGTTCTCACAGAGTATCCTCTGTGAGGGCTGCTTTTTCTTTTACCTGCCACGATCCTCTGGCTAACTCCTTATTTGTTTATTTGTTTATTCGTCAGGGTCTATACTAATCTTTTGCAGTAAGTCGATAAGAAGATCCTCTTCCTCTTCGGATAGTTTATGGACAAGGCTGACATTGAGCTCGTCCAATATTCCTTGCAAGACAGGGGCAAACTCTAACGCCTTGGCCGTGGGAGATACAAGATAGGAACGGCGGTCATTTGGGTCCGTTTTCCGTTCAATATAGCCTGATTCCTCCAATTGTTTCACAGAGCGTGCCGTGGTTGCCTTGTCAAATTTAAGTTCATTCGTCAACTGCTCTTGTGTAATGCCCGGTCGCTGCAAAATGAGCTTTAAAAAGCTGTGTTGTCCTCCACTGCCGATTCCGTAAGGGCCCAGTTTTTTGGACAGTATTTTTTGATTTCGACGGTACAAGTGGGAAATTAGCTTTCCAATCGGTTTTTTTCTCATCAAATACACCTCATTGGCTTGAAAATGACAAATCCCCAGTTGGGACCAAAGCAAAGTTTACAACAATATTGTTGCGCACGCAACTAATTTGCTGTACACTAGAACCGTTCATTTAGTTGCGCGTGCAACTAAATAGAAATTGTTAACGATAACGAGGTGTAATGATGAGTTCAACTGCTACAACGGCTACAACCTATCAAGAGAATATCGAAGTCCAGAAGAAACGTTGGCTGATTTTAATTGTTTTGAATCTGTTTACATTTATGTCCACATTGGATGGAAGCATCGTCAATATCGCTCTTCCTGTGTTGTCTCGCACGTTACATTTACCCGTGGCACAGATTGAATGGGTGACAACCGCCTATTTAATGGCGATATGTACCGCTATCTTATTTTTTGGCAAGCTTGGAGATATCGTCGGTAAAATCAAAATATTCAAAATCGGTACAATCGTATTCATTCTTGGCTCCCTAATGTGCGGTCTTAGCTCTTCGCTTTCTATGCTGCTGATTTCCCGTATTATTCAAGCATTTGGAGCGTCCATGACCATGGCGAACAGCCAGGGGATCGTGACAGATATCTTCCCGTCCAATGAACGGGGCAAAGCACTTGGCCTCATTGGAACCTTCGTTTCTCTGGGCAGTATCGCCGGGCCAAGCTTGGGCGGTATTATTGTCTCGTCGCTGGGCTGGCAGTACATTTTCTGGGTCAATGTACCGGTAGGGCTGGTCGCTGTCTTTCTTGGCTGGAAGCTTCTGCCGAAGGATTTGATCAAGGTGAAAGATAAAATTGACGTTCCCGGTAGCTTGGTATTTGCTATTTTTATTCTCACTTTGTTCGTCGGATTGTTGCTGGGACAGCAGGTCGGGTATGGCGACAAACGTATCGTTGCTTCGCTGGTGGTGGCTGTAGTTGCTTTTGCCATGTTCATTAGGTTGGAACTTCGTCGTCCTGGGCCGCTCTTACAGCTCGCGCTATTCAAAAATCCGTTATTTTCGCTCAGTATTTTGTGTGCTTTTCTGGTGTTCGTCGCTAATTTTTGCTTTAACATCATTTCGCCCTTTTATGCGCAGAATATGCTGAACTTGTCGCCTTTTCATGCCGGGTTCCTGCTGATGCTGCTCCCCATCTCGATGGTTATTGTGGCCCCTCTCAGCGGTGCGCTTTCCGATAAAATCGGATCTGAACTGCTTACATTCGCCGGGCTGGTCGTTATGGTTATTGCCCAAATTGGATTGGCCCAATTGCATGCAGGCAGCTCTATCCCGCTCGTGGGTCTGTGGATTGCCATGCTGGGCATTGGCAGTGGTTTATTCCAATCGCCGAACAACTCGCTGATTATGTCTACAGTACCCCGCACACAGCTCGGCTCAGCCGGGAGTGTCAATTCGCTGGTTCGCAACGTCGGTATGGTTGTGGGGATCACTTTGGCCACATCGATCCTCTTTTATATTATGAGTAAAGAGGCTGGTTATCGGGTCACCGGCTTGGTCTCGGGTCATCCAGAAATTTTTCTGGCAGGCATGCATGTAGTCTTTATGACGTCCGCGTCCATCTGTCTTGTGGCGGCATTGTTAACAGGCTGGCGGCTGATCGAGGCTAGGCGGGCAAGAACGCAGCAAGAAAAGGGATAAAGACCAAGCGAAGAAATAAAGCGTCCGTAGACAGAACAATGATCGTAGAATTAAGATGATGAGTATTGCATTACAAACACGGCATTAAAAGCAACATTTACAATTTTAAAAATGGGATACAAGGGTGGAGCTTACATGAAATATTGCTATGAATGCGGGACAAAATTGATGGTGAAGGAGTGTGAAGGCGAAGGCCCTATCCCTTTTTGTCATACATGCCAGGTCTTTCGTTTCCCGATATTCAGCACTGCGATCAGTACCGCTGTATTGAATATTCAGAGAGATAAGGTGCTGCTCATACAGCAGTACAATATTCAGGGTTTCATTTTATTGGCAGGTTATGTGAACAAGGGGGAATCCGCCGAGCAGACATTGGTGCGTGAAGTGAAGGAAGAAGTAGGATTACAAGTCGATGAGTATCAATATATGCGCAGCGAGTATTTTGAACGAAGCAATACACTGATGCTGAATTTTGTGTCCATTGTGAATGACGATCAGTTAGATGTTCTTAGTACGGAGGTAGATCAAGCACGTTGGTTTACACTGGAGGAAGCCAAGCAAGCTATTTTGAAAAACAGCTTAGCTGAATCCTTCTTGCTGACCATTATTGAAAAGATTGAGGCAGGATTGATTTGAAGTGATATAAGCGTGGCGATGCGAAAATGATGAAAAAGATGTCTTTACAGATATATTGAATTGCTAAACCGCAAGATGGCTGCTCTTTCCAAGGAACCCTCTTGCGGTCACAGCATGTTTATACTTTTTGTCATTGCTGGAATTTCAGCGACTCCCCTCACATCCCTACATTTCTACTAAACGTCCATTTTCTTTCCAGGATTGCAGTATTTTTTCAAGTACCCACTGGTTTTTGTAGCCGTCCTCGAATAAGGGAGCACGATCCACAGACTTTCCCCTTGCCAGCTCAACAAAATCTTCATAGGCCGTATGATTATAGATTGCAGGGACAGCCCAACTCTCGTATTCGGCACCCGGGTGTTCCAGGTCACGCAGCACAATGCGGATACTTTCCGGGTTATTGAGGCTGGCGTGCAGCGTACCAAGTTCTCCATAGATATCGATTTCGATATCGTGCCGTATGCCTATGGCATTTTTATGAGTGATAAAGGTTCCCACGGTATTGTCGCCTACGATGCCATGAAAGGCAGCGAGATCTTCCACATCCACTTTTACAGGCAGACCCGTGATCGGATCGAACCGCTCGGGTGTAATGGTATGTAGCAGTGCTGCGACACTTTTAAATTCACCCACCAAAAAACGGGCCAGATCAATGATATGTGAGGCTGTATCTCCCACTACTCCAGAACCAGCCTTGGCTAAATTGTGACGCCATGTATACGGATGCTGACGATACGGCGCAAATGCATCCATTAGATAACGAAATTGAATGTTATAGATTTTGCCCAGCTTTTGCTCATCCAGCAGTTGCTTGGTATATTGGAAGGCCGCGCCATAGCGATGCTTATAGTGAACCAGCAAAGGTACCGGATTCGCTGTATATAGCTTTTTCAACTGATCCGCTTCTTCCCATGTGAGAGTCAATGGTTTTTCTGCCAGTACAGCTTTGTGTTCTTCCAGCGCAATACGAATAATGTCAAAATGCACATCATTGGGTGTCAGCGACAGAATCGCATCTACCTCTGGGTCACGGATTAATGCTTCATAATGGGAGTACCGCTTGGAAGCAGGCAGTTGCAATTGTTCTCCGATGGCTTGAAGGCGATTGGGATTCACATCACTAACGGCCACAATAGATACCCCCGAGATGCTGTGCAGTGATCTTATGTGATATTCAGCGATAAGACCCAGGCCAATGATACCCATCCGAATTTGTTTGGTTGGGGAGGTGGAGGTACTCATATGTTCAGAATTCCCTTCTCTTCTATTTGGTTTGAACTCTGTAGCAAATTCCTTTTGCTATGCAGTATCACCCGTTGCTTTATAGAATAGTCCCACAGGAAGTGATCGTTGCAACCTTCAATTCAACAGTCTGATGCCGGGCAGTGAATGCAATGTTCCACAAAAAAAGGATCTGCAGCTCCGTTATCCGGTATTGCAGATCCTTGATATTCCTTCTCTATATCGACTACATCAAAAATGTACCTACGACAAAAGACACTCCGACGATGATCGAGCGCAGCAGCTGTGCCAGAGCCACATTGCCTTTGGCAATTTCCTCGCACACCTTGGTACGCGGCGTCACCAGATCAAAAATCACATAGACCAAACACAATACTACAATGCCTACGGCCGACCATGTCAGCATTTCGAGCCATGAATGACTGCTGTACGACACCATCCCCACGATAATACACAGACCTAGCAGCTTTGCACCCATATAGATGCCTGCCGCCTCATTGCCGCGTGCGATTTCTTGATTATCGTTATAACGTGTCAGCAAACTGAACACAAAATAACCTACGATTAAGATAGCAAATAGGATAAGCAGGCCGACACCTACATTGCCCAATGCGTTCCCCAAACTGATATAAGAGTCCAATTTTCTTCCTCCTTATGATACTTCAGGATTTTGCCAAATCCTCACTTGTGAAAATGAACAGATATGTTCGAATATTGTACATTTTTTAATTCAGCTTATATAATTTGCGGATTAGGAGGTGCGGTGGCAACGGCGGCGGCGCAATAGTAGGCCATATCACCTGTTACCTTTTCACCGATTCGCGGCAGGACACCCGCAAAACGCCCTCCAATCACGAATATGCCTGTCAGCACATAGCCGTGGAATAGTCCTTCGTCGGTCTGTACCTCTGCACTCTGCATCGGCCACAGCCGCTGATAAATCTTAGGCTGTCCCTCGTAATAAGCGGCAATATGTGCGGCTTCCTCCTGCTCAGGCGTTCGTGGAGCGTCAGCTTGGTGAAGCAGATCAGGGTTGTCAATCTCCGCAGGTTCAACCTCTCCCAAGGCGCCTTTCAGCATCTCCTCGGATTGAGGATGTTCAATCAAGTGCGTCCCTTTACCCTCCCGTCCCCATATACCTTTGGCCACATAAGGCTCTTTATTTTGCATAAACACCGAGGGCTCAAAATACGTAGGCAGCAGGTAGGTTCGTATCACCTCCAGCTCGCGATCGTCAAACAAACGAAAGCCACAGAACTCTGGTGTTTGCTCATTGCGCTCATACAGTGACCACACGGTTGCGGTGAACCCTTTGCTCTGGGTAATGATATGCTGTGGCGGGTTGATTAATCCTATTTTCCCGTCTGCCACCATATCCATTAGTGCCTGCCCCACCTCAAGCCCCGTATTCTCTTCCCGGTCATCAATTAGATATTCCAGCGGATACAGGCGATAGAGAATGTGGATCTGCTCTCCCCGGTGATACAATCCTTCATTCGGGATAATCTCCAGTTCTTCCAAGGGAGCATAAACGACTTCGAATCCGGCTTGTTCACATAAATGCATAATATATTTGGTGTTGGTCTGATCCTCGATGTGCCAGTCATAGCAAGCAAAATACACCTTTGTCCCTAATCCCTTGCGGCTATAAAAATGAATGAGCTCCGTCAAGGCAGACTGAATCGCCTCGTCCATTCCAGTTGAGGGTCCATGTAGTGCATTGTCATCCTCCGACATTCCTCCCTTACTCAGCACCTCCAGCAGCTTTCCTTCGAGATAAGCCACCTCGGGAATCCCGGTTGGGGTATCGGTGTTATTCTCAATGCACTTGATACCCGCTTCCCCCACAATCCAGTCCTGGCGGGTTATCCCATCCGGCTCGGCCTCCATACGTGCAGCACGCAGCAAGCCCGGATGAATCCCCAACCGTTCCACCAGGTATTCATCCGGCATATAGCGCTGAACGAATTGCTGAACCTTGCGATAAATACGATGTACCGCCTCAGAAGCAGCCTGAAGCTCTGCCAGCTCGCTTTCCCGATATACCGTTAAGGCCGGCACGCAATAGGATTTGCCATACATGCGGTGATACGGGATGATACGGCTGATTTCACCCTTAAAAAGCTCATCATGTTCATAAGGCAATTGCCGAATCGTACGCATGCTCATCTTAACCCCCAGAGAAGAAGCCGCTGCGTGAGCCGCTGCTGCCAAAACCGCTGTGTGAGCTGGAAGATGAGGATGAGCTTTTGCGGTATGAGCTGGAAGATGAACGACTGCTATGGTATGAGGAGCCTCCACTATAATAAGTCGATCCGCCATAGTAATACCCGCTGCTGCCTGAATCCCGACACGCTGTTTGTTCCGATACAGGAAGCTCATCGCAGTCATAATACTCGTCGTCACCGCACCCCGTCAGAGCAGCTGGGACAGCCAACATCAGGGCAAAGGCTGCCATCCGTGTACGAGAGCCGGGCTTGGATTTCATCTTTTCCCAAGAATGCTCCATCACAGATCGACCTCCTTCACAAATAGATGTACCTTTTTCAGCTGAGGGTCCAGTACCGAATATATAAATTCATATGTTTTGCCACCCAGTACTGTATAGTGATCTAATAGCCGTTGGGCCAACTCCAAAGTAAATACCGAACCTTCCCGCTGATCCATACTACGGAATGCAGGTTCATGCCATATCCAGTACATTGCACTGTATGTGGAAGTGTAACCTCCCTCACTGGCAAGCACGAGGTCTGTGATGGACGCACCGTAAGGCTTTGCACGTTCCCCTGTAAATTCAGTCACATAGACGGAATGATCCGTATGTTCCTCACTTTCATTCGATATATGCGACCATAGTTTGTCATGGAGACGCGTAGCGTCTACAAGCTTGCGTAGAAACAGCTCATCTCCCGATACGGATTCCCGTGTCAGGCTGCGCAGTTCCTTTTGAGTGTCTTCCGACCATTCGCGATACGTTAATGAATAATAAATGATGATTCCCTTCCCTTCCTATACGCTTCTGTCATGAGGTTTGCAACAAATCAAAGCGCTTATGTCGTCGTTCACTATACGAGATTCTACCTTGAAAAGGTCCAATTTGGAAGAAAAACACGACAAAAAGCCGCAATCCCTAGGATTACGGCTTGGTTTTCACTGCTACAGCTTGATATTGTTCTCGTCGAAATATTCCTCTAGCGTCATTCCCTGCTTGGCTACATCCTCCGCAATGTCTATTCCCACATAACGGATATGCCAAGGCTCGTACACATAGCCGGTTACATCTTCCTTACCCTTCATATAACGAATAATAAATCCGTACTCCGGTGCATGTTTTTCCAGCCATTCGCCTTCCTTGGAAGCTCCGAAGGACTGCTCCAGCACATTACCCACGCTTGGACTGGATACATCAATGGACAAACCTGTCTGATGCTCACTCGTACCCGGTACAGCGCTAACTTTAGAGGCATATTCCTGCCCTTTTGTCTTTACATTGTTGTTGAAAATAGATACCTGACGCTTATAGGAACGGTATCCCGATACCGCACGCAGCTCAATGCCGTCTTTTTCCGCACCGTCGAACAGCTTCTCCAGTGCCTCTGCCGCTTCCTTACGCAAATGCCGCTTTTCATGCGGTCCCTCGAAGGAAAAAGGCACCTGCGGCTCCACCAGGTCATCGGGGACATAGCCTACAGGCAAGCTGCGCTTTTTGTTCACAACGACTGTATCAGAAGTCGCATTGGTGACAATCGCAGTTCCATCCTCTTCCTTAACCGTGGCTTGCAGCGCACTCTGGCTTCGCAACGCCATCACAGGGTCGGCCTGTCCACTTTCTGTACCCGTAGAGGCTTGTCCAGCGCTAGTGCTGCCATTGCCCGCATCCGGCTGGGCGGAAGGCTGTACATTCTCCTGTACCGCTGTAGATGACTTCAACGGCTCGCTTTCCTGTCCACCTGATCCTCCCTGCTGGCAGGCTGCCAGTAATAACCCTGGCAGGATCAGCCCTGGAATGAGCGCTTTGGTCCATCTCTTAGATGCTTGCGTCTGTTGTATATGTCGTTTCATGCTGGTATCTCCTCCAATATTGCATTTGATGCATGACTTGCTGTGACTTTTTCGTTTCCCCATTGTAACTGAACTTTTGGCACTCTTCGAAGCCATTATCCCGTTCGATGAAGGCGAATAGACTCGAAAAAGGAAGTATATACCCGAATTGTTACGGAGTATGACGTTTTTGCGGGATTGCAGCTCGGGCCCGCTCAGCTACCCGCTCACGTATGAGTTTCAATGCCTCTCCCGCACGTGGTAAACCCGGCAGCAAATCTGTAATATCCGCTTCCTTCTTAGGAGCAAGCTTCTGCGGCAGACGAATCTCAATTGCATGAAAGCCTGCACCGGGACGATGCAATGCTCCTTCTGCGGCAGACTCCGCAATCCATTCGCTAATCGCTGCCGATCCGCTGCGTCCGCCCTCTGACCGCGAGGTAGACTCAAGCGCGGGGGATGTCCCCTGCACATGGGATAACTCCCCGGCCCAAGCACTGAATACGTACTCCAGCAGCTCTTCCCGTGTCATTCCGACCAGTTCTAGACAGGTCTGCGGCTCGCTTTCCAGACCGGTTTGAAGGGCTTTCTTCACCTTGTCGACTACACCCACGCCATCCTCCGTGCTAGAAGTGGCTGTCTCAGCTGCTAGCTGAACGATCTCATCCAGCGATAGACAGGTTTCCCCTTGCAAAAAACGGTAGATGTCCAAAGGATCTGCTTTTAGCTGCTCCAGCCATGCTTTTCGCTGTTCGGGGTTCAGTACAGGCGCTGGGCCAGTCCATTGGACAGCATGTGTGGAAGGTACACCCTTTGATTCGCCTTCCAACCCATTTCCGTCTAATTCCGCTATCCATTGACCGTCAGTTACTTTTAGCTTCACTCGCGGCCTCGTCATCGCCTTCATCCTTTCTCTGCTCACTCAATCCATACATCATTTTGCAACGCAATCAGACCGCGTAATTCATCATCAGACATTTCGGTGAGCCAATGTTCACCAGAGCCGACAACCTGCTCGGAAAGTGCCTTTTTGCTCTCGATCAGCTCGTCAATCCGCTCCTCCAGTGTACCTTGGCAAATCAGCTTGTGCACTTGTACATTGCGGCTTTGACCAATACGGAATACACGGTCCGTCGCCTGATTTTCCACTGCTGGATTCCACCAGCGGTCATAGTGAATAACATGGCTGGCACGTGTTAGGTTCAGACCCACGCCGCCTGCACGCAGGGAAAGTACGAATATATTAGGGCCTTCTCCCTGCTGGAAGTTGTGAACAATTTCATCTCGTCTGGTTTTCGCCAGTCCTCCATGCAGAAAATACGGCTCTTCCCCGAAGATTTTGGCCAAACGAGAGACCAACAATTCCCCCATCGACACATATTGGGTGAATATCAGCGCCGATTCGCCGTTCTCGCGAATCGTCTCTACCAATTCCAGCAGTCGCTCCATTTTGCCCGAGTTTTCCGTTTTACCACTATCAGCCCGACCCGGAATGATCAGACCCGGATGGTCACAAATCTGCTTCAACTTGGTCAGTGAAGACAGAACAAGCCCTTTGCGAGCCATACCGATCTGCCCATCCAGTGTTCCCAATAATTGATCCACCACGCCCCGATACAATCCGGCCTGCTCTGGTGTCAGTACACAGTAGGACTTCAACTCCAGCTTCTCTGGCAAATCCTTGCGTATATCTGGGTCGCTTTTGAGCCGACGCAGCATGAACGGGGAGACGAGCCGATGAAGCTCGCGCAACGCGGACCCCCGCTCTTCTCCCGCCAAACTGTAACGCTGGCGGAACGAAGACGCCGTACCGAGGTAACCTGGATTCAGGAATTGAAAAATAGACCATAGCTCGCTCAGCCGATTTTCCACCGGAGTACCTGTCATGGCAATCCGGTGTGGAGCAGACAGCTTCATGACGCTTTGTGCTTGCTTTGTTCGTGCATTTTTTATATATTGCGCCTCATCCAACACGATAGAGGACCAGTATACCGCAGATAAATCGCTGCCGTCCCGGCCCGCCAAATGATAGGTAGTGAGGACGATATCATACTCACGTACACTTTCCTGAAACAGCTCGCCATGGAGTCGCTGGTTGCCATGGTGAATATACAGCGACAAATCCGGTGAAAAACGTTTTAGCTCGCGCTGCCAGTTGCCGAGCAAGGACGTCGGACAGATGATCAACGCCGGACGTTGATCATCTGCACCAATGCCACCATCGAGCAGGCAGGTGATGACCTGAATCGTTTTACCAAGCCCCATGTCGTCCGCAAGGCAGACGCCAAAGCCCAATCCACGCATCGCAGCCAGCCATTGAAAGCCGCGCTCTTGATAGGGCCGTAATGCGCCGTGCAGTGTCTCCGGCACAGGCCGCGGCTCTACCGAACGGAGTACGCCGCCCTCAGCCAAAGACGCAAGCAATCCGGCGGATTCCGCGCCAAAGATGGACAAGCCTTTCCATGAGGCCTCGCCTGCACTTTCATTTTCTGCAGCCAGATGCATCCATTCGGACAAGCTCATCTCACCGTTTTCCCCGCGCTTGATAAAGCGCAACACCTGACGGATTTCCTTGGGGTCGACCTCGATCCATTCCCCTCCGAGACGTACATACGGCAAATTGGCCGCGACGATGCTTTCCAGTTCCTCCATCGTCAAAGTCGTATCACCCAGCACAGCCTCGGCATCAAACGAAATCATGCGGTTAATGCCGACAGACGATGTATCGGCAATCACACCATCTGGCTTGGCACCCTGCTCTGTCGAACGCATTTTGAGCCGCAAGCCTGCACGTCTTCGGCCCTCCCGGCTCCAGCGTGAAGGCATTTGCACGGTGATACCGTTCTTTTGTAATGCAGGAACGGCTTCCGTCAGGAAGCGGAAGAACAACTCTGGCTCCAGTGTCAGCCCCTCGGGATAAGGACGATTCAACGCTTCTTGCAATATAGGTGCCGCTTCAGCCGCCTGTCCGAGCCTCATTAGCAGTTGAGCCTGCACTTGACGATATACAATTCCGCCTCGAACCAGATCACGTTCAGGATGTGCCCACAGTGCCAGAGCAGGCAGTCGCAACCCCGGCTCAGCATCGCTTTCTGCCCAAAAGGTAATGCGCCAATCTTTGACACTCTCTTCCAGGGAAGGCTCCAAACGAAGGCACAACCGCAGTTGCCCTTCTATCGGCTCCTTGTCTTCCCGTTCCGTGACAGGCATTGCGCTTCCCTCAACAGAGGACGCTTGAAGCACCAGCTCCTCCATCTCCGCTGGCGTTCCCTGAATCGCCACCGGGCGGGAACCTGTCAGCAGACTGTTCCACCACAGCTCCGCCAGCGGTGATCCTCCGCGCCGATACTCTGCGCGATATCGACCCAGCTCACGGTCTGATGCTGCCAGCACCGCGGTCGTTTCCGCATGGATGACCGCACACAAGAAGGAGTACAGCACGATTCCGGCTGCATCCTCGCGTGTTTCAGGCTCCTTACCCGCAAAAACGGCCGGAGCTGCCATACAAACAGCTGGCATCGCAGCAGCCAGCTCATGAAAGCGGCGTATGTCCTCCTCTTGACACAGTCGAGGAATCCACACCCCGACAGCCGCTTCCGGACCACGACGACGCGGTCCCGATGGACGCGCCTCTGTAAGCGATGGCGCAATTTCGCCCCGTTGCATCAGCTCTAGCGCAAAATAAGCGGCTTTTTGCCAATATTGCATTTCCTCGCCCAGCGTAATGCCCGATGCCGCACAGCCCTTCTCGTCCATGCGGGTCAGCAGTGCCATCGTCTCGCGCGGTTCCAGCGCCAAACCCTCCAATGTACGCCCCAACATGGAACGTCTTTTGCCACCTCTGCCCGCGGTTTCCACACGAGCAGTGTTCGGTATCCGTACCTCAGCAAGACGCAACGCAGCCTGCCGAAACGGCCGAAGGTCTCCCTTTAGCGTCAGCCTGCGGATTACACTGCTCCACGCATCGATACGTGGTTCCGACGTCTCACCAGAAAAGCAAAAAAACACATCTCCGAGCCATATTCCATAAAGCGGTTGATTCATATCTGTCTCCCGTCCAGCCTTTTGAATTATTACTCTTCATCATATACGAAAACGGGCTCTTTTCAAAACTTTATCACAAAAATAAATGGAAAGTCATAAGTTAATAACCTTAAATATTCATGTGATTAACTATAAAAGGGGGGAGTCCGAAAAGCCATGGAAATGGCTATGGATACTCTCTCCTATTCGTCATCCTCCTTCAGATAAGGATGCAGGCTGTCTTGCAGCAATTCCTTGACCCTCATCCGCAGCTCTTTCGGATATATAACCTCGGCCTCTGGCCCGTATTTTAGCAAAAGTCGGGACACATATCTAAACTCTTCGATCGGAATATATCCCTGCCATTCCTGATCCTGCCCTTCTTGATGGGAAACATTTTGGAAGAGAGCATCTGATCCAGCCAGCCTGGCACCCAATGCGGTAAATTTTATTTTGGACGGAATTCCTATACGGGATTCCTCCGAAGCCAACCATTCCTGAAGTGTGGGAAGGCTGTCCAAGGTTTCGTCCAGCATCGTTATTGTAATCACCCGATCTGAACGGTACAGAATGATGCGGTCTCTGCTATGCGCTGGCATGTACCAATATCCGTGATCAAAATACAGTCCAATCGGATATACTTCAGTC
Source organism: Paenibacillus sp. 203 (assembly GCF_037027525.1). Lineage (NCBI taxonomy): Bacteria > Bacillati > Bacillota > Bacilli > Caryophanales > Paenibacillaceae > Paenibacillus > Paenibacillus sp. 203. The sequence goes on along the minus strand of NZ_JAXCHD010000007.1, from coordinate 172,902 downwards.
CACTTTTCACCGGAAGCGGAGCGGTAAAACATGTTCACCCGGCGCTTATTCAGCGCAGCCTCCAAAATGATTGAGGTGTAGGGTGACTCTGCGTGAGTGGGTAGCATACGAAAAGAAATGTACTCCTTTAATTGATCAATACTGTCCTGCACATCCTGTGGAAGCTCGGCATAATAGTGCTCGGATAAATGTCCACGAACCGAGCCAAAAGGGATATCTGGAATGTTCTCCAACAGTTGCAGCATGAGGAAAAGACCCAGAGCCTCGTCGCGAGCAAGATGAAGGGGAGGAAGAAGCCGATTGGGGAGTGCTTGATACCCGCCATGAGGACCCATTTCGGTATAAAGGGGTAACCCGGTCTGCTGCAAATAGTCGAGATCTCTTTGTATCGTCCTGACGGAGACACCAAAACGTTCAGCCAGCTCACGCGCCGTATATTTTTTTCGGGAATCCAGTATCCTCATAAGAGCAATTCTGCGTTCGTTCATAAGGTACCCCTCGAATCCAAAATTAATTTTAAATGACCGTTTTAACTACGACATACTATGTCATAAATACATTGTAACATTAGGAAATAGAAAGGAGTGAATGAACTATGGAAGATTTGAAATCAAACGCAGTTGTGCTGTATATTGCCATAAGTCTCGACGGGTATATAGCTTTGCCGGACGGTTCGGTGGACTGGCTGTATGATGTTAAAGGAGATGGCGGGGACAATGGATATGCCGACTTTTACTACACTGTAGGTACAGTGCTGATGGGCAGGCTGACGTATGAGGAAGTGTTGAAGCTCTCAGATGATTTCCCTTATGCTGGCAAGCCATGCTATGTGCTCACACGAGCATTAACGGAACAACAGCAAGCGCCACATGTTACATTTACGGACGAAGCTCTGACTGAACTGGTTCCACGTCTACAAGGAAAATCGAAAGGTGCGGTATGGCTAGTCGGTGGAGGCCAGTTAGTTCAGGCCTTCTTACAAGCTGGACTGCTGGAGAAGGCTATCATTGCGATCATTCCCAAGGTGCTTGGACAAGGAATACCGTTATTTCCAGAAGGAACGCTACCAAGCACATTTAAGCTCAAAGAAATAGAACGCCGTGGGGATATCGCTCTGCTCCATTACCATTTATAATTTTGTTTACAGAAAAGCCTTCATATTTCAGGATCATGCAATATCCCTGAAATATGAAGGCTTTATCGCGTGCTTTTGTTCATTATTTGGTCTTCAAATTATCCCATGTTCTCTGGAAATCCTCGAATAGCTTCCCGGCATCCGATTTACCTGCCACATAAGCTTGCATCTGACTTCCGAATTCTTGCTGTGCTCCTTCAGGATAGCGGCTAAAGAACCAGCCCAACAGTTTGTTTTCCTTACTGTATTTCACCACTTCCGCACCCAGTTGGCCCATATCAGCCTCTGCCCCTTCGATGCTCTTGAACGCTGGAATAAACTTGAATTCCTTGGTGATATACTTTTTACCCTGCTCGGATGTCACCATCCAGTTTAAGAACTCCTTCGCCTCGGGTTTGACAGTCGAATTTTTATTAACTACCCAGTTGTTAGCGACACCTACAAACAGCTTATCTCCGGCTGTTGCGTCTTCACCAATCGGCATAGGCAAAATACCCAGATTCAGCTTCGGATTAATACCGTCAATTTGGACCTGAGTCCAGTTCCCTTGCTGCATCATGGCAGCCTTTCCAGTGGCGAAGTTCGTTACCTGCGTGTTGTAATCGGTCGTGAGCGGCTTCGAATTGCCATACTTCATGGTCAGATCGAACAGCTTAATCCACTCGGCGAATACAGCGTTGCCCGGAATCTTTGCTGTTCCATCATTTAGTCCTTTGACGAAGGCCGAAGGATCCGGCTGATTGGCAAATGCCACGTTCAGCAAATGATTGCCCAGCACCCAAAATTCCTGATATCCATTAGAAAATGGAGTAATCCCAGCGGCTTGGAGCTTTTGCGCAGCTCCCTCCAGTTCGGACAATGTTTTAGGGGTCTCCGTAATCCCCGCCTTCTTGAACAAATCCTTGTTATAAATAAAGCCGTACCCCTCCAGATTCATCGGCTGGCCATACAGCTTGCCGTCTTTGGTCATCGGTTCTTTGGCGACATCGACCACATCGCCAACCCAAGGCTGGTCAGACAGGTCCTCCAAATATTCCAGCCACGTATCCAGCTCGCGGTAACCTCCTACGTTAAAAATATCCGGCTGCTCCCCGGAGGCGAACTTCGCCTTTAACGCCGCTCCATAGTCACTGCCCCCGCCCACGGTCTGAATATCGAGCTTGATCCCTGGATGAGACGCTTCGTATTCCGCTTTCATGCGATTTAGTGCTTCTGCAATCTCTACCTTAAACTGAAAAATGTGAATTGTTTTTTCCTTCACTTCCTCTTTGCCTGCGTTTTGTCCGCCACTGCTGTTACAACCTGCCAAAACCAGGGCAAAGGCCGCGAGAAGCAAGATCAGTGCTTGAGCTTTCTTTTTAAAAGTATGCGTTTTCATTTTTATGTTCCTTTCTATTCTAAATTCATATCAGATGAACTCGAAGTATTCATGTGGAAACGGAGCAAACGGAATGGTGCTGAACAAGCGATAGCGCTCGCCTTTGTCTCTAGATTCCCACCTTTATTCGTTTATTCAGGGGAATCTGGAGGCAACAGCGATGGTAAGCACCATCCGTTTGCGGAGTGGCACACCGTGTACATTTTCAGCTCATCGCCACACTCAACCTTTGACCGAACCAGCCATAATACCTTGTATAATATATTTTTGCATGGCCAGAAAGAATACGATGACTGGCAAGATGCCCAGCACCAGAGCAGGCAAAGCCAAATCCCACTGCTTCGTGTATTGTCCAAAAAAGGCATAGGTCGCAATCGGAATCGTGCGCAGTTCAGCCTTTTGCAATACCAGAGAAGGCAGGAGATAATCATTCCAAATCCAGAGCGTATTTAAAATAATAACAGTTACCATCATCGGTAGCATCAACGGATACACAATTCGGAAAAACACTCCGTAAGGCGTACAGCCGTCCACCGTAGCTGCCTCTTCCACCTCGACTGGCACACCTTTGACGAATCCATGAAAGAGAAAGATCGACATAGGGGCTCCGAATCCCAGATAACAGATTACCAGACCACTTATACTGTTCATTAAATCCAGTGTACTTACAACCTTGACCAAAGGAATCATCACCGATTGAAAGGGAATAACCATGGCAGCTACGAACAGGCTGAACAACACTCGATTATAACGCGTCGGACGCCGGACCATTCGGTAAGCAGCCATTGAGCTGATCAGTACGAGCAGTAGATTACTAACTACCGTAACTACAAGTGAATTCCATAAAGCTTCGGGAAAACGCGTGATGCTCCACGCTCTAGCGTAGTTGCTCCATACAAAGGTTTGTGGCCAGGCCGCAGAATCGGTGAGCAGGTCACCAAAGCTTTTGACCGAATTCACGAATAAAAAGTAAAACGGGACGAGGAATAACAATGCGACGAGGATCATCACCATCTCGGTCGCCCATGTTCCAAAGCGGTAGCGCTTGCTTGTTTCCATTTACGCTTCCACCTCCCGACTTTTCGTCAGTCGTACCTGAAGGCTCGTAACCAGAGCAACAATGATAAAGAAAATGAGCGCTTTAGCTGTTCCCAGCCCATAACGATTATTCACAAACGCTTCATTGTAAATATTGAGTGCAACCGACTCTGTGGACCCGAAAGGACCGCCTTTGGTCAGTGACAAATTGAGATCGAACATTTTGAATGACCATGATATCGCCAGGAAAAGACATACCGTAACGGCAGGCATGATCAGAGGAAGTATAATCGACCGCAAAATTTGCATCCGGCTTGCTCCGTCAATTTCGGCTGCTTCCAGCATATCGCGGGGCACATTGGTCAGGGAAGAGATATAAATAACCATCAAATACCCGGCAGTTTGCCAGATAAACACGATTACAATGCCCCAGAAGGCCGTGATCTCATCTCCCAACCAGGACAGGTTGAAGAAGGACAAGTTCGTGCTCTCTCCGATTGCTGCAAATCCCTTGACGAAAATAAACTGCCAGATAAAGCCCAGCAACAGACCTCCAATCACATTAGGCATAAAAAAGATGGTCCTGAGTACATTTTTTGTTTTCAGCGGTTTGGTTAAAAAATACGCCAGCAGAAAGCCAAAAATATTCGCAGCCACCACTCCTACCACCGTAAAACGGACCGTAAACCAGAACGCTGTCCCAAATTTGTCATCATTCCATAAAATGTGACTGAAATTATCCAGCCCGACCCACTTTGCCTCATTGGCTACCCCATTCCACTCTGTAAAAGAATAGTACATTCCGAGCATAAAAGGGATTACAATAATGATAACGAAAAATAACGTCGACGGCCCTACAAAAATGCATTGCTGGAGCCATTGCGACGACTTGGCGCGATTCAATCCGATCCCCCCCTTTTGTTGTCTGTTGGTGTCTGGAACGCTCCCTTACGGCTTTCTTTCAGCAGCATGATGCTTGGGCCGTACGGATATGCGATTCACATGTTCATTATGTCGAATTAGCGCTCTGGAGAACACGTAGGATCGTGAACCATTAGGGGGGAAAATATTGACCTCTGGCTCGCCTTGAATTGTGAAAGGAGCTCACTGCATGAAATTTCACAGTATTCGTTCCCGCCTGATCTGGTTTTTGCTCATTGCGGTCACTCTGCCGCTGCTGCTGTCGATGACTATGACCTTCGTTCTCACCAAGCAATCCTTGCGGGAGCAGGCCACACAAGAAAATGAACGGCTTATTTTTCAGGGAATTACGAATCTGGATAACTATTTACAGGGACTGAATCGGGCGTCCATCGGAGTCTATAATGACCCCCATTTTCTGCGTAATCTGGCCAAAATTCCGGATGATTACCGGGCCGTCGCTGAAATTTACACCACACTGCAAACGATGATGAATGCTTCGTCAGGCATTGACCAAGTGTATTTGCATTCTTTTGAGGCTGGGCAATCCACGTTGATTACCAGTACAGTCCCGCTACGGGAATTCCGACTGGAGCCCTTTACTGGTTCTATTCATTACGGCCCTTCTGGACTATTCATACAGCCTTCGCACATGAAGCATTTGTACGGCTTTTCGGCGGTTTCCTATACGGAGCACAGCACAAAGCGGCAGGTATTTACACTTCATCGGGCGATTCGGAACATTCCTGCCTCAGAGACGCTTGGGGTACTAGCTATAGATGTTGATCTGGAGCCGCTGCGCAGTATTTGCCGTCAATTGTATGATGCAGATACAGAGGAGCTGTTTTTGATCGATCGGAACGGAACAATCATATATAGCGGAAAAGAAGCAGCGATTGGAACACACTGGAAGGAATCTGACCTGCTCAATCGAATTTCTAAAGAAGGCGAGCACGGAGTGATTGAGGATGATACGGCACTGCACGTATACGGCAAGCTGGATGCCAACCTATCAGGCTGGACACTCGTCAAGAAAATTCCACATCGTACGCTGTATCTACGGGCTACCCGCCTGACTCAGATTAATGCGGTCATTACAGGCGCAGCGTTGCTACTTGTCATTGTGGCCACGTTATGGATTTCGATAAAAATCACGGAACCTATTAAGCGACTGACTCGCTACATAAACCAGATTCAGTCCGGTCAACTGGATGTAGACATTCGGGCCATGAGTAACGATGAGATCGGAGTACTGTCGCGCCGTTTCAGACAGATGATGGATACCATCAATAACCTCATTTTGCGGGAATACAAGCTAGAGCTGGCTAATAAGACACATCAGTTGAAAGCGCTTCAGGCACAGATTAATCCTCATTTTTTATATAATACGCTACAATCGATTGGAACCCTGGCTCTACAGCATGAGGTGCCGCGGATTTATTCTCTGCTCTCTTCCCTTGCCAAAATGCTGCGCTATAACATGCGGGACCATACGGTCGTTACACTCAAGGAAGAAGCCGAACATGTAAAACAATATCTTGATTTACAAAAGGAACGCTTCGGTGAGCAATTAGAGGTCACTTACCAGTGGGAAGATGAGGTCCTGAATGATCGGGTGCCTAAAATGATTCTCCAACCGTTGGTAGAAAACTACTTTAAACACGGAGCCGATCCCCGGCTGGGGCCCGGTGAAGTTCGCATTACAGGCAGCCGAATCCGGGAAGGCATTGTGAAAATAACCGTGGAAAACAACGGAACTTCCATTCCACAGGCCGAATTGGAGCAGCTCCAGCATATGTTAAAACGTCCGCTGAAAGCCTACGAAGAGCCGGACACTAGCGAGCAGGATTCCATTGGCCTTCGTAATGTTCTATTGCGTATTCAGCTTCACTCGGAGGATGGTTCCAACACCCTGTGCGTAGACAACATCCTGCCTCATGGTGTCCGTTATACACTCGAAATTCGCACTGAAGCCCCTGCAGAAATTCATATTAAGGGAGAGTGATCTGTCAATGAAAGTCCTGATTGTGGATGATGAGAAGCATGTACGCCATGCCATTCGGATGCTCGTACATTGGGAAGCGTGCGGTGTGAGCGAGGTACTTGAAGCTGAGTCGGGCGATCAGGCGATTGAGGTCATTACCGCCCTTTCCCCACCCGTTGTACTTACGGATATGCGGATGCCCGGCAAGGATGGAGTAGCACTGATGGAGTGGATTCAAGTGAATTCCCCAGCAACCCGAGTCGTGGTGGTCAGTGGTTATGATGATTTTGATTTGGTTCGACAGGTCATCCGCCGGGGAGGCATGGACTATATTCTTAAGCCCGTAGATCCAGTGGAGATTAACGAGGCTCTAAATAAAGCCACTCAAGCCTGGCGGACAGCGGAGCAAGACCGGAACAGGCAGACGATGCAGGCCATGGAGGTCAACCGGATGAGGCCGCACTATGCCGATAAGCTCCTGACTGAGATCGTTTCCGGTATAGCGAGTACCCCTCTTTCCATTACGCCCTTACGTGAGGAGTTACGTCTTCCAGCAGCTATTCAGATATGTAATGCAGCTGTGATGAGTAGCACGCAGCTGGATGCCGATATACTGGACAAATATAAAACGCGTCGTGCGCTTTTGAGCTTTTCCCTGATTAACATTTGCAACGAATTTCTTGGAACTTCTCAAACCGGAATTGCATTCCGTCATCTGGAGCGTATGGACGAAATTATTCTGCTATATTGGGGCGAGCCAGCTCGTTGGCCGCTGCTCTTGCAGGATATTCACACAGGGATCAAAACGGCTTTGCGATGTTACATGCACATCGGGGTTGGCTCTTTTGGCTCTTTTGGCGCTTTTCCCATAGCGGCAGCCACTGCCTACCAAGAGGCACGGCAAGCGTTGTGGAAACGGGATGTGTTGCAAACCGTCGACTGGATGCACCAGAGTTCCCAGACACGGCAAAGCATTCGTCTTCCCCAGTTGCCTGAGATGGAAGAGGAACTGCGGCTTAGTGCACTCAGCTGTAATGCCAATCGTGTGTCGATAGCGGTAGGCCACTGGATAGCAGCCGTAGCCGAGCTGCCTTCGGTGACAGCAGAGCAGCTAGCCAGTTGGAATCAGGAGTTGGACTGGATGCTGGCCCGCTGGCTGAATGACAGACCCGGAGATACCGATGGCGAGGAACTGGCAGATGAGTCCGGCTCCATTCATGCATTGCCGGTCGACAACCGTGGCATGCTTTCCCTGCCCTTATGGCAAAGACAGGTTGAAAACCGACTGCTGGCAGCCGGTCAGGCACTTACACCAAGCCATAGCCCAAACAACCCGACCATCCGAGATATTGCCCGCTATCTGGATGCACACTATGACGAGGACATTTCTCTACAGGATATGGCGAGTCGCTTTTATCTCAGTCGCGAATATATTTCTCGTAAATTCAAGCAGGAGTACGGGGTTAATCTGTCAGACTATTTGTGTCAGATCAGGATGAGCAAGGCAAAACTATTGCTGCTGAATGACAAGCTGCGCCTTCATCATATTGCCGGTATGGTCGGGTATCAGGATGAAAAATATTTTGGCAAGGTGTTCAAAAAACTAGAGGGGGTCACGCCCGGCGAATTCAGAAAACGCCATTCTGCAAATCCTCAGCCGTGACCGCATACAACACGTGATCTTCCCACACACCATTAATCTTCAAATAGTTGAGAGCCAGCCCTTCGCGGCGAAATCCTGCCTTTTCCATCACTCGATTGGAAGGCGTATTTCTTGGCATCACTCCAGCTTGAATACGGTGTAAGTCCAACTCATTTAAGGCGTAGCGTATAATATCCTTCACTGCGGAAGTGGCATAGCCTTGTCCGTGGTATGCAGGATCTACAAAGTAGCCCAGACTGGCGTTTTGAAAGGGGCCTCTAGCGATACCCGACAGCTCCATTCTGCCGATCAGCTTATCATTTTCCGGCAAAAAAAGTCCAAACGTATATCCCTGTCCGGCTTGTGCCGCTTCCAAACCATTAGAAATCAGACGAGCCTGTTCTTCCAGCGTAAAGTAAATTTCAGGTCGTTCTGGCTCGAACGGTTTGAAAAAATTAAAATTTTCACGTCTGATCTCTAATAAACGTTTTGCATCACTTACTTGTAACAATCGAATCTGTAGCCCCGGATGGGTGGACTTTATCAAAATGGCGCCATTAGCTTTATGTAACATTGTCATTTTCCTTCTTTCTCAGTTATTCCTATATTATTGTGTTCACGGTCACGAGACAGGAAAATACCCCAGGTGCATGAGAGCAGCCTAGGGTATCTCCATCATTCAAAATTTAGTCCGTAACAGGCATCCAGCCTGGAAGGGTCGTCAACGCACCCCACAAGTAGTCAGGAATGACTAGCTCCTGCTGGGCTTGCTTGGATAATGTCGTGCGAATGGTATCTTCTGTGCCGTTTTGCACCTTCTGAACCCATTGCGGCTCCATCAAAAGCGGACGTCCCAGCGATACAAGCGGTACACCTGTCTCCAGTGCTGCAAGCGCCTCGTCCGGTGTATTCAGCGATCCAACTCCCATAATCGGCACACGGTTACCTACCTTCTCATGGATGAGAACGGTACGTGACCGTTCGTCACTGCGGTCGCGGAACGAACCACCGAAGAAATGATTTACGGAAATGTGCAGGTAATCCAGCCCTTGATCCGCCAGACGGTCTACAAGCACCATCGTATCCTCCAGCGTAATGCCTGGTGTGTGTCCTTCCTCAGGAGACAAGCGGTATCCAAAGATGAATGGCCGCTTTGCATGTTCTGCAATCACTTTCTTCACTTCGTGAACAACCGCCAGCGGAAAGGTCAATCGTTTTTCAAGACTTCCACCCCATTCATCGGTACGAAGATTGGAGTGCGGGGAGAAGAACTGCTGGACCAGGTAACCGTTCGCTCCGTGAAGCTCCACACCATCATAGCCTGCTTCAATCGCGCGGCGAGTTGCTTCGCCATAGGCACGGATGACGCGGTGGATATCATCAGAGGTCATTTCACGCGGCACAGGCGCACCTTCTTTTTCCTCGGCTACTGCGCTTGCACTGATCGGCTGTCCATCTGGAATTTGATCTGGTGGACACAGGCGGCCACCATGATAAATTTGCAGGATTGCTTTTGCGCCCTCCTGATGAATCGTATCCGCCAGACGACGCAGGCTCGGAATCAATTCATCCTTGTCCGCACCGAACTCATTGACAAAGCCTTTGCCATCTGGAGTTACATACACACAAGCAGTAATAACCGCGCCTACACCACCGGAACGTTCACGGTAGTATGCCAGCTCCTGGTCACTGACTTCACCATTTTCGTGGGAAGCAAAGTTAGTCATAGGTGCCATGGTAATACGGTTCTTCAACGTAACACCGGATGGCAGGGGAAAATTTTCAAATAGAGACTTATATTTTGGGTTCATTCGTTCTCTCTCCTTCAGTTTAAATCAGATCAGATAATATAAGGCTGTTGAGCATAAAGCCGAATACGAATTCGATGCAGTTTTCCTTCCATAACGAACTTAAACTACTGTTGCTTACTTAAATACAGTGGTTGTAATAACCACAGTATAAAGATCCGCAACTATAAAGTCAAATCTATCCTTTCTGACCTTCTCTAAACTGTTTGAAAAAGCTGAACCGCAGCTACTTGTCACAAGCCACTGACAAAGCTTAATGGTTCTCGGCTGTGCTGTTCTTCTCCTCCCGGCGGGAAAACCAGGTCGCGAGCAACGAGCCGGAAATATTATGCCACACGCTAAAAATCGCACTCGGCACAGCAGCAATCGGGTTAAAGTGAGCTGCTGCAAGCGCAGCGCCCAGTCCCGAATTCTGCATTCCCGTTTCCAGCGTAACAGCTTTACGCTTGGAAAGATTCATACCGAATAGCTTGGCAAACCAATATCCAAGCAGGAACCCGATACCATTATGCAAAATAACCACACCAAAAATAATCGGACCTGTCTCCAGAATCTTTCCTTTGCTGCCTGCAACCACAATAGCCACGATGAGTACAATCGCCAGTGTTGATATGAGCGGCAGCGCCTGAACACTGGCTTCTGCCTGTTTGCGAAATAGCGATTTAACGATAACACCCAGCACTATGGGGACAATAACTACGATGAGAATATCCATGATCAGCGACTTCGCATCAATATTCATCCATCGTCCAGCAAGCAGGTTAATCATCGCCGGAGTAGCCAGTGGAGCAATCAGCGTCGACACCGAAGCAATCGACACGCCCAATGCCACGTCGCCTTTGGATAAGAGCGTCATTACGTTGGAGGCAGTTCCACTCGGACAACAGCCTACCAAAATGACACCTACCGCAATATCCGGTGGCAGCTGCAATACTAATGCCAATCCAAAGGCCAGAAACGGCATAATCAGATAATGCCCGACCACACCAATAGCCACATCCACTGGGCGCCGGAATACTTCACGAAAGTCAGCCGCAGATAAAGTTAATCCCATCCCAAACATGACAATGCCCAGAAATAACTGTATGTATCCTTTCAACCCTGTAAACGCCGCAGGAAAGAAAAATCCCAAGCATGCAAATAAAAGTACCCAGATGGAAAAGGTTCCTCCTACAAATTTCCCTACTTTCTCCAAGCCATTCATTCTACTTATCTCCTTACTTCTATATAAGTTGAATCTGAGGAATTTCAGCTTATATAGTGCTTAAAATTTTCACCATTGTACTACATATGACTGCATATACATACAACTTTTTATGATTATACCGGGATCAAGAAACTTTTTCCCGTTAGGACATATTCGAAAGCAAAGTGGGTATATTCATAATAGAAGTTGTGACCAGTCGGTCATTTTGGATCATCATTCGTTGAGGAGGAGATATCCCTATGTCACGAAGTCATCCGTATAAATGGTGGAATATTATTGCATTTATCGCTGTCGTTCTCGTTAACATTCTGGCTTCTACACTTCCTATCGGCGGCAGAAGCACTGCTGCTGTATCCAACATGTACCCTACCTTGATCACACCAGCGGGTTACGCTTTTTCCATCTGGTCGGTCATCTACGTACTGCTCGCCTGCTTTGTCGTGTACCAAGCTACACTTACAGGGCAATCCAAGACAAGCGTTCAGTCCATCGGTATTTTTTTTATTCTAAGCTGTCTCTTCAATATCATCTGGATTTTCCTCTGGCAGTATGTATACGTAGAGCTGTGCGTCATCGTCATTATTCTATACTTGCTTTCCCTGAGCGTCGTGTATGTACGTACCCGCACGCCGCAGCCAACCCTTGGAGAAATGTGGTTCGTCAAGCTACCGTTCAGCCTCAACCTCGGTTGGGTATCCGTTGCTACTATTATCAACATTGCAGTGGCACTGGAAAAGAATGAATGGAGTGGCTGGGGACTCAGCGATACGACATGGGCGATCATTTTCCTGCTCATCGGCACCGCATTGGCGATCATGGTCAGCTTCCCTTATCGCGACAGCATTTATCCTCTCGTATTTGTATGGGCCTATGTCGCCATCGCCGTCGAGCATCCGAACAATGAAAATGTACGGCTAGCCGCATTGATCTTGGCGGCAATCATTCTGGTATACGCGCTATGGCTATTCTTTGCCCGTAATCGAGACCGGGATTAAAGAAAACGAATATGATCTCTAGCAAGAACAAGCGAGTTTGGGTCTGAATCATCTAGCCCAAGCTCGCTTGCTTTGTTTATTCATTTTAACCATGTGATTAGGTATGGACTTTAAACAAATCTATAAGCTTGCTTGTCGAGTGATCTGCATTGATTTTCTTCATATTGATAATATAATCCGACCTTTTTTCATACAAACGAAGTATTATGTCGACAAATTGTTCAGATTCCAAACAAAACACATTAAATTTGAGCAAACGGGTGTCTCTATTTAATAGGGACACCCGTTTGTCATGCAAACTTTTTATTTTATGAACGGATCTTTCAGATTATTCGCCCTTCAATGCAATGACTTCAATCTCTACTAGTGCATCCTTAGGCAGACGAGCTACCTCCACCGCACTGCGTGCTGGGTAGGGTTGTTCAAAGAAAGAACTGTACACCTCATTGACGCTGACAAAATCGTTCATGTCCTTCAGGAATACAGTCGCTTTCACAACCTGGTTCATGTTGCTACCTGCCTCTTCCAGAATGGCTTGTACATTGCTCAAGGACAGGCGTGCCTGCTCCTGTACATCCTTACCAAACTCACCTGTTGTCGGATTCAGTCCAAGCTGTCCCGAAGTGTAAATAAACCCACCTGCCTCTACCGCTTGGCTATAAGGGCCGATAGCACCGGGTGCTTTTTCAGTAGCAATTGTTTTTTTCATATGGGTTGGATTCTCCTTCCTGATACTGGTTCACCGTATTATAGCATGTGCAGTCCAAAGCCACTATTCCGTGCGACGGATTAACGCACTTGATGAATTAGAGATTACGATAGATGTGCCGCAACATACAAACTACCAATAAAACACAAATAACGCCACTGTTGTCCGAATCATCGGGCAACAGCGGCGTTATTGTCATTTTTAACTCTAGCTGTGGTTTTACACATTCTCATCAGGAGCCGTTCCTGTACCGGGTTCCTCATCATCGGATGTTAGTTCTGCTCCGATGACTCGAATGATGTCGTTCGGATAAATATGTACGCCGCTCGCCTGTGCGAGAGCAATTCGTACCATGGCTCGTGCGATGACCGGGGCCGGGATGGCGCGGTAGGAAGCGAGCTTGCCCGTCATCAGGCCGTCCAGTGCCTTCATGACAACAGCGGCAGCGGCTTCGCCCAAACGTCGTTCAGGTCTCGCGCCCAAAATCAGCGACGGACGGAACAAATGCAGCGCAGGCAATGCGACAGCAGCAAGCGCCTCTTCAGCCTCACCTTTGGTGCGATTATAAAACACGCGTGAGTCTGGATCGGCGCCCATCGCAGAGACCGCAAGCATCTGTACCGCTCCAGCTTCTTTGCCCAACTGGGCTGTCAGCACCGGGTAGTCCAGATCCACCTGACGGAACTGCTCCTTGGAGCCCGCCTTTTTCATCGTTGTCCCAAGGCAGCAAAAAACATCATCCACCCCTTCGAAGGCGAACGCCGCTTTCTGCGGCTGTTCCCAATCGATGAGCGCCTGCTCCAGCTTGGGATGCTTGATGTCCAATGGACGTCTGCCCATAACCATGACGCGGTTGTATTCCTTTTGCACCAGCAGCTCTCGTACAACATAACCCCCGACAAGCCCTGTTGCACCCACAACGACCGCTTTGCGTTCCATGATAGACCTCCTTTGTGCCATAGCGCTCCTGCTCCTACAATTGCGATTAGGTTAATTTAAAGGGTTGTTCGTCCGCCTCCTTGCTTTTGGACGGACACATCGGTAGGTACAGGGAAAATGTACTTCCCTTGCCCTCCTCACTCTCCAGACGGATAAACCCGCCCAACAAGCGGGAAAAATCACGGCTGATGGACAGTCCCAACCCAGTTCCTCCATATTTACGATTAATGGAACCGTTGGCCTGCTGGAATGCCTCAAAAATCACATGCTGCTGAAGATTGGAAATGCCGATGCCCGTATCTTTTACAGCAAATACAACCCAATCTCCCTCTTGTCCCTTTCGATCCAGATGTTGTGTGCTGATTTCCAGCAATACACGTCCTTCATGAGTGAACTTAAAGGCATTGGACAATAGATTACGCAAAATTTGCTGTACGCGTTTGGAATCAGACCGGATTTCATTCGGTATAGGCTCATGCTCCTTCAAGCTGAATTCCAGATTTTTATCCTTCGCTGTGACTTCAAAATGCATCATCATCACCTGCGCTATCTCACGTACACTGACTGGCTCACTTACGATTTCCATGTGCCCAGCCTCGACCTTGGATAGGTCCAGAATGTCGTTGATCAATTGGAGCAAATCATGCCCGGAGGCATAAATTAGATCACTGTACTGGTCTAGCTCGTCCTCATCCAGCTCTTTTCCCTGCTCGTTGATAATTTGCGCCAGATTAATGATGCTGTTAAGAGGTGTACGTAACTCATGCGACATCGTTGCCATAAAATCCGATTTATATTGGGAAGCCATCATCAGTTGCTTGGCACGTTCCTCTAGAATGACCTTTGCCTTCTGCAACTCATCTCGCTGCTCTGATAACAACTCATTCGCCTGCTTAATCTGATGATTCCGCTGCTGCTCCATCTGAAAGTCACGTAAAATCAGAGCAAATAAAAAACTGAGAACGATGCCGATAGGCAGTGTAAGAGGAACAACCTCCGCTAGATAGTAGCGCCAGGGAATGACGCCTAGAAAGGCAATATTTAACGTATTTACGATATTAACAGCTAAAATGGTTACCGATGCCTTGATAATCAAACGCCAGGTGGAACGGCGCATCCAGTAGTTCAATCCAGCGCACAGGACGCCCAGAATGCTCATATTCAAAAAGCCGACCCACGCCGCCATATGCAAACCGAAGGTAAATCTCGTAAGTCCGATTGCGACCCCAATAATAATAAGCGTATAAGAGCGAGGATACACCAACGCCGCGATAATCAGCGGTACGAAACGCAGATCAAAAATAACTGTTTCACTAAAGTTAAAACCAAAGCAAGAGCTGACCCATCCGCCAAATATCACTAGCAGCACCGAGCTGACATATTTGAACCGCGAAGAGGTACGACTCAAACCATATTTATAAATCACGTTCGCCACATAGGCAACGGCAATCAGCATCCCCAAATTCATTAAAAACATCATTGAAAATTGCATGGACTCACACTCCCATAGCGCAAAAAATTGGATGCCAGGCCTATGTTAACCGCGTCTGCCTTTCTTGTACATCATAACATGAAGCCCCATCTTTCGACATGTCAAAAGATCTTATATCCGTATATAAAAAAAGCGAACCTCAATGGCTCGCCCTAGTGCTGATACCTATAGAGTCAGCTGTGATGCCTTTGTTCCGGCGCCACTCTTTGACAAATAATTCGGCAAAATAAGGGTCCCATTGGGTTCCCTTTCCCTCTTCCAATATCATAACCGCCTTCTCTTCCTTCATACCCTGCCGATAGGGACGATCAGACGTCATCGCATCATAAGCATCCGCTACAGCAATGATTCGCCCAAATAAGGGGATATCCTCCCCAGCGAGCTGGTCAGGGTACCCCTTGCCATCATAACGCTCATGGTGCGAGCGCACGCCGGGCAAATAAGGGGCCATAGCATAAGCCGGCTCAACTTGCCGGAGAATGCTCTCTCCCATAACCGGGTGCATTTTAATCTGATCAAACTCCTCGTCCGTCAGCTTGCCGTCCTTGAGCAGCACAGCGTCAGCCACGCCTATCTTACCGATATCATGCAGCAAGGCCGTTTTGCGCAGCAAGTCGAGGTCCGTCTCATTCAAACCTCCCTTGCGCCCAATAAGTACGGAATATTCAGCTACACGCAAAGAATGTCCTGCGGTATAGGCATCTCGCGCATCCAGTGCTGCCGCCAAGGTGGCGAAGTAACTGTCCAATAGCTGACCATTCTTTTCTTCCCGTTCCTTCAGACCCTCGATCATCATGTTAAATCCTTCGACCAGCTCCGCAAATTCGTCTGAATACAAATCGCTGGCATTACTGTTCAGGCGGCCTTCCTTCACTTCATTCATTTTTTCTAGCAGATGGTGGATCGGCTGTTCGATCTCACGGGTCAGCAACCTGCCTCCCAGATAAGCAAAGGCTACACCAAAAATTAAAATCGTACCCGCCCAAGCCCAATAGGAGGTAGAATCCGTCGCCTCCAAACGTTCCAGGCGAATCTGTGTAGCTAAACAAAATAAAAATAAAGGAAAAGCACCAATGAGCGTCGCGCTTAACTGAAATTTATGCCGAAGCGATAGCAGGACTCGTCCTCGCAGGGACAGGTTTAATCCATATTGCTGGTAGGTTCGATCACGAATTTCCTCCAGAAGCGGTTTGATTGCTCTCATGGTCAGGAAAAATTCAACCAGTGCGTGCATGGAAGCGACCAGACAAGCTCCTATACAGGCGATTCCTACATAATAAAAGGGAAAAGTAAGTTGTCCAGTATGTATCATCCATAACGCAATAACGGTTGCCGGGATAGAGAAGCCTAACAAATGCGGTCCAACAATACGTAAAACGGACAAATTAGGCAGATGATGAACCCGGATATACACCGCTTCTACATCCTTAAGCGTTTCCTGGTTACCTAGAAAAAAACGATGAACGGGTCTCAAATGCATTCGAAACACTATGGTTTCACAAGCAATCATAATGACGCTGGAAAATGCAATAATTTTAACAAGACCCAGAATTTCATAGTGGGCTACATTTAACGTGGAAAATACAAAAATCATACCTACCAACAATACAGCGATAAACGAACCTATAATATAGTTCAGGATAACATGCTGAATAAAGCGCTTATAGGTCGGCAAATTGCTACCCCTCTTTTCATCCGTACACTCTAAAATATCTTGTGTATTCAATATCGGAGTCCAACCATCAAAAGTTTACCTTCTTGCTCGAGCATTTTACATAAATACGAGGACGGCTTTTAATCTGCAATTTATAGATGGAAAATCATCTTATTCTTAATTAAGAAACTCGCGAGGGATGGACATTTTAGCCAACATTTTTTCCAGTCTATCATCAAAAAGCCAAAAATGACTTGTGTTTTATAATCATTCTTGCTATACTATTAGAATATGTATTAACCCCATAAGATTCCACGCAACAAGCTATTACTCCTAATCACCGTATGGAGCTTCTCCAAATTTTATGTATAACCCTAATGTAGAATTTTGAGCTTTTGCCGAAGATTTTCACATTCACACTGGCGCGGTCATCGGAGCCGCAAGGACGAAAGAGAGGTAGGGCTTTTGTCGTTTGGAAAATGAACAGTGGAATCACACTGCCCCTTATGAACATGCTGACCATATAATGCAAGGTAGCAGGGGTTGAATATATATTATGCCATCAAACGATGAAGTTTGAGCAGGCCGTGCAGTATATGCAAACTGCACCATCCTCCGGATGATCCCCGGGGGATTTTTCATATACGGAAAGCATATCTATGAACAAAAAAGTGGCCCTGCCGATACATCGGCAGGGCCTATAGCTTGATCAAAAAGGGGTTAATAAGGTCATTATAGTCTCGCTTTCTTAAAACTAAATGATATGCACCTTAAAAACTCATTAATTTTCCAGTTTTATATACCTTCTAATAATTCGTCCAATATTCTGTACCATCGGGCGGCATCGTTTGCGTAGTGGAACGTCTTGTTTCCGCTTGGGTGCGCCTTTGGGTCGAGGGACGTTCCCACCCTTCCAGTAAAACAACATGCTGGGTACCCGAATTGTTTTCCCAAGTGATGTAACGCTCCTGTTCCATATGTCGCAAGGCGACTGTAATTTCAGCGTCTCGCTTGCCTGTTTTTACGGTCAATTCCGCCATTGTGGGCATGTGGCGATGCTGGGCGAAATAATTATACAAAATACGTAGCAGCTTTCGTTCCAAATCTGGCAACATCGTCTTCCCTCCTACAAAGAACATACGTTCCCATTATAACATATAAAAATGCACCCTCCTACTGGAAGATGCATTCGGGCTTGTATGCCCATGTTGAATTTAGTTTTTTTCCTTCTCCTGACGACCAATAGAGCGCAACCACCAGGCGATTCCACCCACACTTCCAAGTGCCAGAACCGTTAAGAAAATAATATAGAACAAATGAAATGCACGATCACTCATGGCAATCGCCTCCTTACTTTATGTATACACTTTCCAGCTAAGCCTGTAAACCTCTTTTTAGTCCCACATTCTAATTTTCCCCAAGCACTCGACAATAGATACTTGCTTGAGATCTATCGGTACATACTAACTAAAAGTGGTTAATACCAAATATGAGACAGACCAAGGAGGTTATTGAATATGAAATTCCTATTGATCGTGATCATCGTCGTGCTGATCGTTGTATTGCTTATGAGAAGACGCAGATAAGCAGAGACATCCTCCTCGTAAAAAAATACAAAAAAAGGCTTTCGGTGATGTACCGAAAGCCTTTATCCATCTGAGGTTAAGGCGTAAATTACGCCTTGTTCTTCTTGTTATATTTAATAAAAGCAATTACAAGCGCTACAGCAAACAATATTCCGCTGACCACCCATGTTGTCAGAAATGCCATACCCAAACCGACATTAGACCCCATCGTCGGGTGATTCATGGCAGTAAACACTGATCCCTGCATCATAAATATGGTACAGAACAAAACAACGGGCGCTAAAATAATCGTGCTTGCTGTCTTCCGAGTACCAGATACTGCGATCACGCACAGAGCGGAAATCACCAAGATCACCCAATATATAACTGCTTCCCAAATCACTGAAGTGCCCACCTGTTCAACCTCTTTTCTATCCATTCGTATATGCCTCTTCTATTGTAACAGACGTCACACAGTGAACCAAGCCATAATTTGATCAGAAAAGGGGTAAACCCTGCGGATAACGTAAATAATGTACAGTAGCGATCCTACACCAAAGACATGAAAGGAAATGATCCCATGAGAAGTGCAAGTCCTTTTGTCATTGTAAACGATGTGCAGCAGTCTATTGATTATTACCAATCGGTGTTAGGTGGGAAAATCAAAGTGCTAAACAAGCAGGAAGGCAGACTCTTGCACGCTGAACTTCACCTGGGTAGCAGTCATATCCATTTTTCAGATTCCTACGGTAAACCGCTCAAAGCGCAGCATGTCCAAATCATTCTCGACTGTGAAAGTGAGGACGAGCTTAAGCAAGCTTACCGCGCACTAGCAGAAAAAGGTACCGTTACCGTGGAGCTACAAGATACTTTCTTTGGTGCGCTGCACGGCGAAGTAACGGATCACCTCAACCAGATTGGATGGGTGATGAACTATTTTAAGAGATGATTACGTTCAGCCATAACCGAATACGTCTTATAGCCACCATCAACGTTCCTCACCCGATAACCGTTTTGAGTCAAAATTCTGGCCGCAATATAGCCTCGCAGACCGACTTGGCAGGATACCGCGATCTCCAGATTACTAGGGATTTCTGCCATCCGCTCTCTAATCTCGGCCAGAGGAATATGAATTGAACCAGGGATGGCTCCTGCCTGTAGCTCCACCGCATCCCTTACATCAATTATAAGACCACCATTGCGGTGAAAATCATCAACTTCATGCCACTGTATCGTTTGGACCAGCCCATCCATGATATTCGAAGCCACGTAACCCGCCATATTCACAGGGTCTTTTGCTGAAGAATAGGGAGGTGCGTAAGCAAGTTCAATATCAGCCAGTTCACGGACGTTCAAATGACCACGAATAGCCGTCGCAATCACATCAATCCTTTTGTCTGCTCCATCAGCTCCAACAGCCTGCGCCCCATAGATCATCCCGTTCTCAGGATTAAAGAGCAGCTTCATAGCAATGGGTGATGCGCCAGGGTAATAGCCGGCATGCGAACCAGGATGAATATGAACAGCCTGATAAGGAACGCCCAGCCGCTGTAATGTTTTTTCATTATTACCTGTAGAAGCTGAAGTCAATGCAAAGGTCTTAATTACGGATGTTCCAAGCGCCCCATCATAAGAAATGGCTTGACCGTTAATATGATCCGCTACCAAACGCCCCTGACGATTGGCTCCCCAAGCTAGTGATACCATCGTTGCAAACCCATGATTGCGGTCTTTGACCTGGATGGCATCCCCCACCGCATAAATGGCCGGATCGCTGGTTTGCAGTTGGGCGTTGACCTGAATGGCGCCGCGAAAACCAAGTTCCAATCCGCTTTGCTTGGCCAACTCATTTTCAGGAACAACACCGATCGCCAGAATAACCATGTCCGTATGAAGCACACCCCCGGAGGTCAATCGAAGTTGTGTACCCTGCTCTTCCAAAGCCGTGACTCCTTCCTCTAAACGCACCTCCACCCCGTTCAGCCTCATATGCTGTTCTACCCATTTGGCCATTTCAGGGTCCAGCGGATTCAATAATTGTTGACCCATATCAATAATAGTTACTGCAAGTCCACGCTCCCGCAAATTCTCGGCCATCTCCAGCCCAATAAATCCGGCCCCGATCACCGTGACATGCTGGGGATGTCTTTCATCTACATATGCCTTAATAACGTCCGTGTCATGAATGTTTCTTAATGTAAATACATTCACAGCTTCATGTAATCCGGGAATGTCCGGTATCATCGGTTTGGCTCCCGGCGACAATACCACAATATCGTACGGCTGCTCATCTGTTTCCCCTGTAATCATATCGCGGAAGCGGACGAGCTTCTGCTCGCGGTCTATTTGTATCACTTCTTTCAGTACCCTCACATCTATATTAAAACGGTCTCTTATCCCTTGAGGCGTCTGGAGAAACAGCTTCTCCCGCGCATGGATTGTCCCGCCAATATAGTAGGGAAGGCCACAGTTCGCAAAAGAAACATGCTCTCCGCGTTCAAACAGAATAATCTCGTCTTCCTCATTCCATCTACGCAATCTCGCAGCAGCAGAAGCTCCACCTGCTACCCCGCCAATAATAACTATTTTCCTACCCATTTCTTCCCCCTCCTCATATACCCTACGGGGTATAATATATACCTATGGGGGTATAATGTCAACACGCAAAAAAAGACGGAGGTCGCCCCCCGCCTGATCAACCCTGAACGAATACTGATCTGGTCGAAAAATCACTTGCGATGCTACACGAATGCTCTGTGACACTTAGTCTAAGAAGAATCTACTGCTACTACTGCTGGCTGGCCGCGATCGCCTGCTCCAGATCGTACAAAATATCGTCTATCGCTTCTGTCCCGACAGATAGGCGTAACAGCTCTGGTTTGACTCCGGCAGCGACCTGTTCTTCCACATTCAACTGCTGGTGTGTTGTGCTTGCCGGGTGAATAATTAAAGACTTGGAATCACCCACATTCGCCAAATGAGAAAATAGCTTTACATTCGCAATTAGCTTGCTTCCCGCTTGGCTTCCACCTTTAATACCGAAGGTCAGGATTGCTCCTTGTCCTTTCGGCAAATACTTTTGAGCTAATTCATAGGACGGGTGGCTTGGCAGCCCGGTGTAGCTGACCCACTCCACATCCTTGTGGCCTTCGAGATATTGCGCTACCTTCAAGGCATTTTGACTATGTCTCTCCAGCCGCAGATGAAGTGTCTCCAAGCCCTGAAGCAGCAGCCATGAATTAAACGGAGAAATGGCCGCTCCCAAGTCCCGCAGCAATTGGACCCGTGCCTTGATAATATATGCGATAGGCCCCACCGCCTCGGTGTAAACAACTCCGTGGTAGCTCGGGTCCGGCTCAGTCAGTCCCGGGAAACGACCACTCGCTTTCCAGTCAAACTTGCCGCTGTCCACGATCACCCCACCAATAGACGTGCCGTGCCCGCCAATAAACTTCGTTGCAGAATGCACAACAATGTCCGCTCCGTATTCGATAGGACGCAACAAGTAAGGACTTGGGAACGTGTTATCCACAATCAGCGGAATACCATATTCGTGCGCAATCGCCGCTACAGCTTCCACATCCAGCACATTGCCCTGTGGGTTGCCAATCGTTTCGGCAAATAATGCCTTCGTCTTATCTGTAACGGCTTTGCGGAAGTTCTCTGGGTCATCCGAATCGACAAAATGTACTTTAATGCCCAATTTCGGCAGTGTTGTAGAAAATAGATTATATGTACCGCCATACAGACTGGAGGCCGACACAATTTCATCTCCAGCTCCCGCAATATTCAGGATGGACAAGGAAATTGCTGCCATTCCCGAAGCTGTAGCCAACGCGCCAGCCCCGCCTTCCAGTACGGCGATCCGTTGCTCGAATACATCCGTGGTCGGATTCATCAGACGCGTATAAATGTTGCCGAATTCTTTCAGCGAGAACAAATCAGCTGCATGCTCCGCATCCCGAAATCCATATGAAGTGGTTTGATACAACGGAACGGCGCGGGCAAAGGTAGTAGGATCAATTTGTTGTCCAGCATGGACAGCGAGAGTTTCGAATGACAGCTTGCGTTCTTCTGACATGATTATTTCCTCCCTTGTTATACGTGCTGTATGAATCGTCTCTTCTTGTATGCGTACTCATGGATGATTTTTCAATCATTCTCGCACAAAAAGAACGATTTGGGAAGATAATTCTCATTATTCAGGTAGGATATTATAATTTTATTGAAATATCAGGTTTCAGATCGGAAGGTTTTGCCCAAATGCTCACCCAGACCAAAGTAATGGCGGAAATTATAGATGAGTGGGCTCCATTTTGTCGGATCAATATGGTTCTCGCCGAGGATGATATCCTGATGAACATGCACCTGGATAGCATGAGTTTCGACGATCGCAAAATAAGGAGAATGGTCAGGAATTCTTACATCCTTCACTTTGGCTTCAATTTGAATAGGGCACTCCCTGATTCGGGCGGGCTTGACCCTATTCGACTCCATCGAAGTTAGTCCACTGATCTCATACTTATCTTTATGGTGCATAAATCCATTTTCCTTCTTTTCCGCTGGAACAGGATTCTTGCCTGTATAAGGAGCCAATCGTTCTACATTTTCCCACATCAAAGGCCCCGGAACGTTGATTACACATTCGGGATGCCGCTCCATATTTTCTAATGCTTTGCCACCTGTTCCAATGCCTAGTACCACACAATCTCCTAAAGCCCACGAGGAGGAAATGGGGCTAATATTGGTTGTTCCATCCTCATTCAGCGTATTGAGTAAAATCACAGGGGTTCCGTAGTATAGAATGCTAGGGCTAATCGTTTTAATGTCTGGGTTGTGATTCATCTCATTCATCTGATGTATTGGGTTCATCATCTCTTCTCCTTCTATTCAGATCTACCTCCCTATTGTAAAATATAAATATTTCAACCTTCATCGAAGTATGGATTACAAAGGGGGATAACCGTACCATGAGCACCAAATCAAATATAGCCATGATCGCTTCTCTCGTCAGCGAGCCTTCCCGTGCAGCCATTCTCACCGCTCTATTAGACGGCAGGTTCCACACGGCAAGTGAATTGGCCCATATGGCAGGCATCAAACCGCAAACCGCCAGCTTCCATCTGGCAAAAATGACCGAGGCACAAGTCGTTACTGTGGAAAAACAGGGGCGGCACCGTTACTATGGCATTCAAGACCCCGAAGTTGCCCGGGTGATGGAGTCATTTTTATCTATAGCTCCGCCTGTCCCTATCCATTCATTCAAACATGCCTCTGAAAACGAGGCCCTACGGTTGGCAAGAACTTGCTACGATCATGTTGCGGGTCAATTAGGCGTACAGCTCATGAATTTTTTCATTCAAAAGGGGATTCTTTTCGAAGATCAGGACGGGCTTCATATCACGGAACCAGGAGAGGCTTTCTTCACTGACTTTAGGATTGACCTTATAAAAACAAGACAAAAGCGCCGCTCCTTCTCACATAAATGCCTGGATTGGAGTGAACGACGCCATCACCTTGCAGGTGCTTTAGGAAGTGCTGTTCTAGACAGATTATTCGAATTACATTGGATCGAGCGTCTGCCCACAACCCGAGCGATACGTATTACAGCCGATGGTAAAAGAGGTTTTAAAGAGATATTTTCGATAGAAGTCGACTAGATCATCATAGTTCTAGTCCTTTTATTATTTGGTATTAGATTTTATGACTGGAGACAAGGCCATTCGTTTTCTCGTCATTGGACGGACATAGGCATAATTGTTTTTTGGAGCCTTTCCTTTTGCTACACCTGCTTTATATCTTCCAGCTCCAGCCGGGATGGCGACCAAGGTTCCGTACGTTCTCATCGCTCGTTCAATCGGGAACGATGTAGAACGCGTTCCGTCTGTAGATCCGGCAAAATGGACCGCGGCCGCATAGTTATTCAACCGATCATTACTGTCATTCAACCATACGGAACCTGAATCTCCAGGCCCAGTTCGTCCCTGGGTAAAACGAATGACCGTTTGATCACGGAAAATCTTGATTCCCGAATCGCCTCTCACCCTTTGTTCCACGCCAATCGCCTCCACGACTCCTCTGGCGAAGCCGTTGGTTTTAGCCATTCTTTTAAACGTCATTCCCAGACGGTAGCTCAATAAGTGCCCGGGTACGGTAATGAGGCCACCACTCCAGAACAATAAAAAAAGGTGTGGGCTGGAAGCAAACGACTGCTTTTATGGATCAACCTTTCTTGAAGAACTCTACCATTTCTTTAAATGATTGCTGAGCTGAGTGTACGTTATATCGGGGAGAGTACGGGTCACTGAATCCGTGCTGTCCACTGAATTTATGTACCCGGATATTACGGTTGTCTAAAGTTGAAATGAGCTCATCCACATTAAATGATGGTTCTTCCTGTGGGAAAAAAAGCAGTATTGGACCATGTGGAGCTATTTCTAAATAATTTCTAATACGAGAGCCATAGTATCCTACGATTCCATCAGCATACTTTTCTTTACTACACAGCCAGGCAATCGTTGCCCCTATGCTAAATCCGACGATAAATACCTTTTTATAACGAGCTCGATTACTTAATAATAAACTTTCGATATGATAGAAAGCGCGGTCAAATCCTACATTCTCCATAAAATTGGTGTAGGCAGTTTCCTCTTGCGAATAGTCATAAGGCGTTTCCTTGCCTAGTAAATTTGGACAAATGACGTCATAACCCTGATCTGATAATAGGCTACAAAAATTTTGTATATGCTGGTTAATCCCATAAATCTCATGCAGCACAACAATTAGGGTGTCCGACTTTTTATCTATGCTTATCATGTTGTCCCCTTAACCAGGATTGGATATGGGAAAATAATTCATCCGGATACGCGTATTTATACTTAGCTGCCACTTCCGAGGATAATCGTTTGAACAACTCAAAGGATACGACCAGTGCTTCCCAACTATGATTGGGATCATATTCCCCAAAAGATTTTTTCAAATCAGCAACGACATCTTGGTCAGCCCATTCATTTATGAATTTTCCTGCATGCCAAGTATCATATTCCGATCCATGTACAGCTTTTGCATGCCACTCTATCATTTGCAGCAATAATTGTTTACAGTCCATATCTCTTTGCTTAGCTACCCACAGATCATTGCGCAAAATTTGTTTAGCCACATAGAGAGAGGCGAAGCAATACATGTTAACAACCTGTAGATAAGCACCTTCAGATATCGGAGGAGTATACGGGATCGTTGTGGATTGAGGGATGATGTGGTTTCCATTTCCCGTCTTATCGAGCAGCATCCTGACCCCCCGCTGAAATCCTTCAGGAATACGTCCATTTTTGATTATATGATCCAGATCAGAGGTATGACGGAATAGAAAATCAACCTCAGCCCCTTGGTCAAAGAGAACGAGTTTTTCCGGATCTCCTTTTGCCGTTCGAAACATAAAGCTGGTCCAAACCTTGCCGATGTTTAGTAACCATTGATCATTTTGAAGATAGTAATCTGGATTCGTTGAAAAGACGACTACATCCAAGTCAGAAAACTCATCAAAAGGTTTGTCCTCTCTTGCCCGGGACCCAACGATATAAACCGCAATAATTTCCTCATTAGAGATTCCCCATTCGGATATACGCTCCTCAAGCACTTCGTAAGCATTATTCATTACAATATATCCTCCTTTTTTAGAAAACATTATATCCAATCCAATAATTACGGTATATATTTTTAGTTAACATTCAAAGGAATGCTGCCTGATATACACCAATCATCAAATCAATTTCCCAATCTTCAGCCTGTGATATAATTATTTTTAATATTACAGTTTGGAAGGATGGTGGAGATGTCGGATCAGCAGGTATACATCCGGTTCTCTGAGGAGACGGACGCCGCAGAGTTGGCAGCAATGTACAAGCGCAATCAAGAGTTCTTTGATAAGTTTTCGCCAAACAACCAAGAGAAGTACTATACGGAGGAGTACCAGCTCCAGACGATTATTAAGAGCAAGGCCGACATGATGGAGGACCGGAAATATTCCTTTGTGGTATGCCACAAGGAGGACGACCGGATTATAGGCAGCATAGGTCTATCTTTTGTGGTGAGAGGACCGCTTCAGAGCTGTATGATCGGATACAGCCTAGACCAAGCATATAACGGCAAGGGTTATACGACGGAGGCGGTGAAGCAGGTGGTTCGCTATGCCTTCGATGAGCTAAAGTTTCACCGGATCTTCGGGGAAGCCTCTCCTCGGAATCCAGGATCCATCCGTGTGCTTGAGAAGGCTGGCTTTCACAAAGAAGGCATCTCTCGAAGCAACGTAAAGATCAACGGAAAGTGGGAGGATCACCAGGTACTGGCGATTATCAATCCATCAGAGGATATCTAGTTTAAAAGGAGGATATTATGAAGTATCAATCAATCAAACTACATGAAAAGTTATCTAAGTTTAGTGATCATTGGTCTCCGAAAGTTATTGGTGAAATGAATGACTATCAATTTAAATTGGTGAAAATAGTTGGGGATTTTGTATGGCACGATCATCAAGATACCGACGAGGTCTTTATTGTACTTGAGGGCGAGATGTTCATTGATTTTAGAGATGGACGGGTACAGGTTTCTCAGGGAGAAATGTTTATTGTACCTAAGGGGGTCGAACACAAGCCTTTCGCACATGAAGAGTGCCATATCATGCTAGTAGAGCCGAAAGGTGTGGTAAATACTGGAGGAGCGGAGTCAGAATTAACGGCAGTCAATGATATTTGGATTTAAATATATACCGTAAAAACGCCAGACATTTCTCCTTTCTGAGTCCTTTCCCGGAATCGATGAGGACTCCGGCCTTTCTCCCATCGCAAGACCCTTCCGGCTTTGATCGCGAACGTTTCCATAGGATGCTTAATGCTGACATATTGGATTTTCTATGTACTCATACACGTTAGTTGGAAGACAACAGCGGCTGTCTAAGACTTTATTCTTCAGGTCTTGGTCTGCCGCTGTTTGATTTTTTGTTCAGTCTAAAGCTTTATTTCACTGGATATTTTACAGAAACTGTACTCCTTTTACTGGACTCTCTCAGTGCATGATTTCTCTCTTATTCACCTTAACACCTGATAAGGATTGATCAAACATATCGAGAATAAAAAGGAACCTCTCCGCTTCACGAAATACATGATCGGCCAATAAAGGATGGATAATGCTTTTTATTCGGCACTCGTCGATTAAATCACGCGCTGTTTTCTTAAAATCTCGCAAGGACTTTACAGAGACACGGTTTTCATCAACAAATTGACTCAGGAGTGGAACGGTTTGTGACTGTGGCCGCATATGACTTAAATCAATCGCTTGAAACATCAGCATATCAAAATCATTACTAAACTCCCTAGCTTGTTCAACCAGTTTACGCTCGGATGGATCAAGCAAATGGCCTATAAATTTTGCGTGATCAGCCATGATTTTTAAGAAAAATACATTTTCGTCAATAATTGCATCGGGTAATGGTTCAAGCTTTCCTGAATTGAGTTCTCCTAAACGGTTTCTGAAATAATTGGCTTCCCGGCTTACGTGATCTACCAGTAAAGGAAAATTGGTTTGTCCAGGAAGCTTGCATTGTAATATAAGGCCCAATACCATTCTCTTAAATGCCCAAATATTCGTCGCCGCATTCTGAACTTCCGTATTAAACTCTTTGATTGTATAAGGATCTGTCTCGGTATTAAATTCATTCGACCTTTTCTCAATATCCTCAAAAATGGCGTAGAACCGATTGGCTTCTGTTTTAAGTTGAGTATCTTCCGCTCGAAAACCTAACCCCAGAAAAAAGGAATGCTCCTTCATGATCCTGGACCAAAATCGTATTTCATCTAATGAGCGTGAAACGAATGCATCCAATCATATCCCTCCTCTATGTGAGCAAAAAAGCACTTACTTAGTCATATGGGATATGCCTTGTCATTATGAATATCGAATCCCACCCTCATACAATCTAATTCCGAAGTTGAGCTATTGTGACTCGTAACTCTGTTGCCTTATTTATGTACGTGAAATATTTCTCTATACTGGCTATT
The DNA here is from genome assembly GCF_037027525.1 of Paenibacillus sp. 203. NCBI lineage: Bacteria > Bacillati > Bacillota > Bacilli > Caryophanales > Paenibacillaceae > Paenibacillus > Paenibacillus sp. 203. Next base: position 144,383 of record NZ_JAXCHD010000007.1, on the reverse strand, counting down.
GACCGTCGGAGTTATTAGTCATTCTGGGTCCTCTCCTGATACTAGGTCTATTCGAAATTCAAGCTGGTCTCGCATAAAAATTTTACCCGCTATCTTAACTGATTCTGGCTTAACCTCCTCTACTACTCCCCCATAATCCTCAAATGTCACACGCAATTCCTCATCAACGGATACAACGTATACATGTGCCTGGACCAAAGCAGCTCCAACAACTCCATGTCTGTCTTCAATACTTTATATGTGCGTTTCACGATGATCACCTCAAATATTCCATTCGGTGAACCACATGTAGACTCCTTCTGCTTTAAACATTTCTGTGTATGTATCATATATCCATTGTTTGTTACGAGGTTTAACCGGATGTTTCTTCGAAACCTCCAATCTAATGACTAGTGCCTTTATACTTTCGACGACCTACGTTCCTCCGAAAAAAATTAAATTCCATAATAATACTCATATTTGAATATATATCATTTAATGTTTGGACAATTCTCCCAATCTAATTCTATAATTCACTTGTTATTACATATATTTAGGAGGAAGTCATGAACAATATTATATTCAAAAAACTAGGAACAATAGTGTTAGCCCTTCTCATTGGAGCTTCGGTGTTCTCCTTGTTTCCTACTGTTACAAAAGCTGAAACTACTAATGTAACTTGGACAAATGGATCTTTAGTAAGGATTCTTGGGAATAACGGTGATGCCGATAAAGCAACTATTGGGAAAACTTCAGGCAAATGGTTCTGGGAAGTAAGCGTAAATGATAATAGATACGATTCTATAACTTTAATAGGAATTACTGGCGAAACAGGTAAACTACCCACATCGTCATGGGAAATGATGGCTAAATATGGTTCGGATGGTCAACTGTTAATTAGAACAAAAAACACATCAAACAATATTCAAAGAACTCCTTATGGTAGTATGTTTGGCGGCAATGACGTGATTGGTGTAGCTTTAGATTTGGACAACGACAAAGTCACATGGTATAAAAATGGGGTTTCCCAAGGAACAAGCATTGCAAAACCTTCAGAGCTTGCTGGATCACAAGTGTTCCCACTGATCTACAATGGCACTGGATCAGAAAAAAAACTTACTGCTAATTTTGGTGCAAGTAATTTTAAATATCCTATTCCTGAAGGATTTTTACCTTATCAAGACTCGGGTACATCTACAACACCGGATCCATCTACAAAGCCTGACCCGTCTACTACACCGGATCCATCTACAAAGCCTGATCCTTCTACAACACCGGATCCATCTACAAAGCCTGATCCTTCTACAACACCGGATCCATCTACAACACCTGATCCGTCAGATACAGATGGGGCCTCCCAACCAACTGGTGATCGCGCCATTCTGACTGTAACGATGGACAATGGATTTGATAAAGAATTCGATCTGAGTAAAAAAGAACTCAATGCCTTCATCGCTTGGTATGACGCTAAAGATGCTGGTAGAGGTGCTTCTTTCTTTGCCATTGACAAGCACAATAACAACAAAGGTCCATTCAGCAATCGCAAAGACTACGTAATCTTCAACAAAATTCTCACATTTGAAGTAAGCGAATATTCAACTAAATAAACATATGAAGGGCTTCATGTCGGCTAACATGCCGATGAAGTCCTTCTTTACATTTACTGTAATCTCGAGATCACGCCTAAACTGCTATACTGGACGATACATTTTTTCTAGACTAAAGGTTTGCAAATCGTTTGTTTCAATAAAAAAAGCACGGCTTCCAAAAAGCCTGGAAGCTGTGCCTAAGTTAAATAAAATACTCTCGAATGAGTGTCCGTGGAGTACAATTCAGTAGTCTTTTCCAAACAGATAGTAAGACTTTACACTTGGCCCCCAAATTTGTTTGGATTGAGATCAATACTTTTTGTGTACACTTTGTTATTAATGAGACTAATGATGCTGTTAACTACAATTGAAGTAAGTACCGTTAACAACGTTAGCCACAACAAGATCAAGATAGATACCTTGGGGAAGAAAACAATACTCTGAAAATAGTAATAACAAAAAAAGGTGTGGGTTAACCAAATATTCATTGAATTTTTACCTAAGTAAGCAAAAGGTCTGGTTAGTTTTAATTTATTCATTAAATGAATACTAACGAGGATAAACAAAGGGGCAATTATCATATCAATCATTGTCTTCTCAAATAGTTGACTCGTGGTACGAAAGCGAAATAACACTACAATTATTATAATATCAAACAGTATGTTATTAAATATGATGGAATTATAAATCTTATTCATCCATGAATACAATTTATATTTAGCAAAGAACAACCCTATCATAAACGGTAGCTGCCAATACATAATACTGTAATAATTGCCTTGTGAATATGAATTATAAAAAACAAGACCGGAAATGAGTAGAGTTACCCATGCGTTACGTTGAATGGCTTGAAAGCTGACCGGAAAAATTAATAGCAGCAGAATATAATCATATAAAAACCACCACTCACCATTATATGAACTTGAGAGCGCTATAAAATTCCGCAAAAAATCCATTATTGAATTATGTTGAAATCTATCAGAATTTCCAAAGAAGTATAGACCAGCTGGGATAAAAAGCAAAAAAACAACCCAGTAATTTATCATTATTTTGCTTAATCTTGTAAAGCTTTTCTGCATTAAATGATGTGGATTTTGAACATTGCTCTTATATAATCCATAACCACTTAGAAACAAAAAAATAGATATTGCTATTTGACCAAAATGTCCTAAATAAAATTCCCCTCTTTCATGAAATAAACTAAATAATGAAACATAGTCATACTTTAATCTATCAGGAAAAGCGAAGAGGTGATGGATCAAAAGTAGTATTACAGCAATACCTTTTGCAATATTTGTTTCTGCAAGCTTTAATTCCTTGTCATGGTGCACACAATATCCTCTTTTCTAGTTGTAATTGAATAGAGATATATTAGCACAAACAAAAAATATAAAATATTTATTTTTTTAAATACTATTTCACCCTCCAGTTTTATACAAAGAAATGCGGCCCCAAAAACCTATAGACCACGCTGTGCCTGAGTTTGTAAGTTATTGGTGAAGTGGACAACCCCCGTGTATGCAACATTTCCCAATTTTATAGAATGATCCATTTATACAATTTTTATCAACACAGTATATCCTTGTTGTTAAAACTTAAAAGTATTATGTATTCAACATTAATATTCGATAATAAAGGTAACAAGATAAAATGAGCAACTACCTCAACCGATGAGGATACTCACAGGAGAATTCGTCATGTTAAAAAAAGTTCTATCCATTGCTCTACTTTCTGTAGCTCTAACAGCTTGTGGAAGCAATTTTAAAGAAACAACGACAAGGTCTGGGTCTTCAAGTACATCCTTTGCCACTGAACAAACAGCAAGCAATGAAAATACTGCTCAGCAAGCTTCTACAGATCATCAGGTCACAGATAAGCAATATTTATTTGCCGAATTCATGAAGGATGGGACACCGGTGTTAACAGAAGATCAAGCTTCTATGGAACAAACATCTTATGACTTCATTGTTAAAAACAGTGACTTATTTCCTTCTACAGGTAAAAGCAAAGTCATTAATCTAGTAGACAAATCTGTAACAACAAAACACTTAAATAAAAATCTGAATTTATACTTAAACAAATTTGTAAAAATAACCGGCGATGTAATAGACATAGAAGAAGATAACATTCCTATAGGGACAACGGCGATCGTTTATATTAGTGATGAAAATGATAATACAGTAATGGCAGTTTATCCGGGAGCAAGTGGAGAGATTTTTGAAGGAGACGTTGCTACAGTTATTGGAGTTCCTATCGCTAATTTTTCATATGAAAATGTTTCAGGTGGCTATACGAATACTACACTGTTAGCAGCTTCTTTTCTCACGAAGGAAAATCAATAAATTTTAATGTGCTTGGCAGCGTCTATAGCGCTCACTTAAAATTTTTCAGGAAACTGGTAGTGTCAAAACCAAAAGGTTGCCGATATTTTGAACGCGAAAGAGAAACTAGCCATCATCGCGGAGATCAAAAGTGGTGTCTTAATCTTTATTTTCCGTCTAAAGACATAGTTTGAATAAAAACAATCCCCTCCGGCCAAGTATGGTTAGCGGGGATTGTTAAGTTGTTTTTGAGTTGTATTTACGATTATCTTTTATTGTGGTTTTCAGGCTCGCGACGTTTTAAACCTGCCAATCCAACTAACCCCAACAAACCAAGCCATCCCCAATTATCATTATCGTCATCATTATTAGTAGTTAGCATTTGTGTTCTACCATTGTCGTTTGTGCCCATATTATTTTGACTGTTTTCAGCAAATGCTACTGCCGCTCCAAAGCTTGAAATCATTAATGCAACAACAACCATTATCTTCATTTTTTTCAACATACCTAAACCACTCCTTTAGATTTGTGTTTGCAATCAATTTTTTAATGTATTTAGCATGCCCAGTAGAACTTATTTCGTATACACACATTAAATCTTCACTACTGGGAATCATAAATTTGTATATCATTAAAATTAAAAAAGGAGTGGTTTTTATAATGGGTATCCTAAGCGGGAATCCAAAAGACGAGCCCATGCATTACGGAGAAGTTTATAGTGTGTGGCAGTTTTCAGCGTTAGCGAAAGGCAGCGTTTCATTTTATCAAGCATGTTTAAACCACGCAGGAGACAAAGAGCTCAAAAAAGTACTGGATGATCTTATTGATCAAGCTAAACTAGAAATCCAAGAATGCGACGCAATGCTTACTGATAATGGAATTGCCCCAGCTCCTATTTTGCCTGAAAGACCGCCTGTGAAACTTGAGGATATCCCGGTTGGTGCAAGGTTTACTGATCCCGAAATTGCAGCTAAAATCGCATTAGATACCTCTGTGGGATTGACGTCTTGCAGCCAAGCTATGGGTCAATCCATTAGAGAGGACATCGGGGCTTTATTTGCGAAATATCATCTAACCAAGACTGCTTTGGGAGTCCGTATTCTAAAAATGAACAAAGAAAAGGGTTGGCTAATACCTCCCCCTCTTCAATTAAAAAGACCTGAACCAGTTAAAGCCTAAAATTCCAGCATAATTCTTCAACACACTGTTCCTTAGATCGTTCAACAAAAATCCCCGCCGACCAGTTAAGGTTTGCGGGGATTTGCTTTGCTTACGTTTAAGCACCTCCGATGGTAACTTAAGGCTGAATACTATTGTGGTGGTTATAGGCTTGATCCAGCACAGTAACAATAAACAAAAAGCTAGCCGCGATGATTAGCAGTACCATTTTTTTTAACATTGGTCATCCACACCTTTTCGATACATAGCTGGCATATTACAGCATCCTGCTAAAAAGTTGCAGACTAATCTGAACGGCGACGTTAAGCTAACGAGCAGGAAGTTCCAATATATGCTACTCAAGTCTCAAGACCTATTCACCAAATAATTTTAAAATTGAATAGATTGTTCACAATCAACATTGATATGCGGCGAAGAGGGAATTTAATCGACCAGAAGAGGTCAATTGTTCTCTCTCCTATTCAGACATCTTACAAAAGAAAAGCACGTCAAATTACTCAGTCGGAGGAATCACTATTTTGAGAAAGCTATCATTCTTTATTACCATTATCATGTTAGGTGCAATGTTGTCCGCTTGTTCTGCCATTACATCCACCGTGGATCAAGCGTCTGCAGGTGTAACGTCCGGCGAGAGCAAAGAAATCGAAAAATACAATGCGTATGTGAGGCTGAATAACTTGATGACAGGCAGAATCAATGAGGTTCTGGTTCATTATTTTGAGAAGTTCGGAGTTGATTCACAGCCTGTAATCGAGAAGAACTTCAGCTTCATCATGCTCGGCGTTGCTGAAACTGAGCGGGAAGTTATTGATAAAGCGAACGGCTATACCGCAAGCCAACCTGCTTTTGCGAACGCAGACCCCGTAGTGATCAAACTGACACCAGTCATCAATGATCTGTTGTCCGTCCTCGACGAGATGAAAGCCTACTATGATACAAAGGGCTACGTGGATGATGATTTCGCAAAAGGAAAACAGCTGCATACCAAGCTGGTAAGTGCCAATCTCGCTTACGAGACTGTCTCCAAACAATACTTCACGGCTATGCAAAAGTTGGGTAACGAGCAACGTCTGGCTGAACTGCAAAAACTCAAGGATTCAGACCAGCAGATCAGGTATAATGCCTTGAAGTTCATGATAGATGCCGAGGCTACGGCCATTGAAATGGATGAGCAGGGTATCACCGCCGACAATGTGCTGCAGCTTGATATGACGAAGTTTAAAGCCAAATACGACATTATGACCGCAGATCTGAGTGCGCTCATGACAATCTCAAAAGACAAGAATCGAGTTCAAAAAGAAGGGATTAACAGCTTCAGTATCAGGAACTATGTTGATTCAGCCACTGAGGCAAAAGCGGCTGCTTCGAAAGTCATTGAACGTATCAATAAGAAGGAACCTGTATCTGATTCTGACCTGAACGGCCAGTTCCTGAACACTACGGATGGCACACCTGAGAATTTCAATTATAAGCTAAGCAAGGCAGTCGAACGATATAATGAAATAAATTAAGCGAATCTACGATAGGGGCTGCGAAAACAAATACGGAGTTCCGGTAACGAAAAAGCTCTGCCAACCATAAGGTTAGCAGAGCTTTTGCTTTAACTCCTCCACTGGTAACTTGAGGGGGAATGCTATGATGGTGGTTAAAAGCTTGATCCGGCACATTAACCATAAACAAAAAGCTAGCCACAATAAGCAGCAGTACCGATTTTTCCAACATTTTTATCCACACCTTTTCAATAAGATTTAAAAGTGTTAAAAAACATTGGCGATTCAATTACAGAAGAGAACCCTAAATGATCGCTCTAATAGGAGGTTTTATTATGATTAAGCGAAAGATGACATCATTATAAAGCAGAAAAGCGAATCCAAGGGTCAATTCAAGTAAAGAAAGGACAGGGTTCACTTCAGACCGCCCTGTCCTTTCTTTATAGATGAGGATAAACGCGTGATCAGTTTACGGTTCGATTCAAGGTTTACAGATCGATTCTCCAGTTTCCCATCATCTTGGCGACTTCCGGGTCACGGTACGATAAGAAAAGACTTTCCCGCGTATCGAGGGTCGAAATTTGTTCGATATCGTCCGCGCTCAACTCAAAATCAAAAATGTCAAAGTTTTCGACGATCCGCTCTTTTCTCACCGATTTTGGGATTACAACGATTTCACGCTGAACAAGCCAGCGCAATACGACCTGAGCGACGGATTTTTTGTGTTTTTCTGCGATCGAGACCAGCACTTCGTTTCTGAACATGTTGTTAAGTCCCTCAGCGAACGGGGCCCACGACTGATGTTGAACTCTCTGCTCTTTCATAAAAGCTGCGCTCTCTGTCTGCTGGTAGAACGGGTGCGTTTCGATCTGGTTGACGGCGGGCACGATTTCGTTATGAACGATGAGGTCCATAAGGCGGTCGGGTAGGAAGTTGCTGACACCGATCGCCTTAATCTTGCCTTCGCGGTACAGGTCTTCCATCGCACGCCAAGCACCGTAGTAATCGCCGAACGGCTGGTGAATAAGGTACAGATCGAGATAGTCGAGTTGCAGCTTCTTCAAGGATTTGGCAAACGCGAGCTTGGCTCTCTCGTAGCCGGCATCCTGAACCCATAGCTTGGTCGTGATGAACAGCTGCTCACGCGGTACGCCGCTGCGCTTGATCGCACGACCGACCGCTTCCTCATTCAGATAACCGGCGGCGGTGTCGATCAGGCGGTAACCAGCCATCAACGCTTCATATACGGCGTTCTCGCATTCTTCAACATCTGGAACTTGGTAGACACCAAAGCCGATAATCGGCATTTTCACACCATTGTTTAATGTCACGGTTTGCATTGTAATTCCTCCCATTGTTCAAATGTAAAGCAAACGGCCGCGGAACTGGGAAATCGGGCACCTCAGTGGGATTCCGCTTACGGTCGACTTGCATTACAATAAACCTATCGCCTTCGTGTTACACGAAGTCAAGCCATCTTCAAAAAAATTTACTTTTCCAAGGAGGATTCCACATGTATACAGTCAAAGAAGCCGCCCAGATAACGGGACTCACCGAGCACGCTGTACGCTTTTACACGGATAAAGGCCTAGTACCAAGCGTACAGCGCAATCAAAACAACATTCGGATGTTCGACGAAGAATCGATCAACTGGTTACATGGCGTCAAATGTCTCAAGCAATCCGGGATGCCGATTGGAGTCATTAAAATGTACGTCGATTTCTGTCTCGAAGGGGATTCGACCATTCCGCAACGCTACACACTCATGATGGAGCATAAGAAAGCGGCGCTCGTTAAGCTCGAAGAAGCCAAACAGCACGTTGCCCATTTGGAACAAAAAACGGCCCTATATCAGGCCATTCTGGAGCACCGTTCTCCAGACACGACCAATCCTGGCAACTGGGATAAAATTCAGCATATGCATAGTGACGTTTTTTACTCGCCCTCTGTTCGGAAGGCTAAAGATCTACGTGAAACACAACTGCTCGAAGAAAATACTCTTTTTTAAACTCCTGGTTGGCTTAGGATGAACAAGATTTACATCAGTCTAGATTGCACTAACACAGAGGCGTTAGTTCAATGAAAACAGCGACAGTCTAGGGCTTTATTTTCTTCGTCCTTTGCTGTCGCTGTTTCAATTTCTAGAGTCAGTCTGCTTTTTTCTAAACTTATATCTTAAATTACTTCTGTTGCTCTAATACTGCGTATTTTAAAATATATTTCGGTATGAATAAGCCTGTAGACTACAATGCGTCGTTAGGCAATAGGGGCCTCCGCAATTGTAATCATAGTTGCAATGAATTGATATGCAAGCATCTTTTGACAAGTTCCGTACATATAAATCGTGGAATAGCAGCATATTACAATTGACCGCTAACTAGAAGGGAACTGTATTGCTGTGGTTGATAAGTTAAAAAAATGGCTGTTTAAACAGCCTTCACGATCCAAAAATGGCAAGAGTCCTAAACCAGTTAATGACGAAAAATCGATTGAGTTATCCAAAGAGCTCAGTGGTACGCTTAAGGACAACGTGACCATGCTGAAGCACGAAATAGGACATAGCACGGATTTCATTCTTCGTTGCTTGAACGATAAACAGGGTAATCCGGTTCTCGCTGTAGCTTTTCTTCAGGGCCTGATTGATCAGCAAATTTTAACGACACTGCTGGAGGAGCTCACTGCAGGTATTCGAAATGGGGATCTCTCTGATCGTAATGTTGAAAGTTGGTTAATGGATCGTATTCCTATTGGAGGCATCACTTGCCTTGAAAATGAGCAAGCACTTATCCATGCCGTTCTTTATGGACAGGTGGCTCTCCTTGTCGAAGGCAGCACCAAGGCCTTTGCTGTTTCTATCAGCGGGGGGGCTAAAAGAGCGGTTGAGGAGCCAACATCGCAGACAGTAATTCGCGGCCCTAAAGAGGGGTTTACGGAGGATATATCCACCAATATCGCACTCCTTCGGAGAAGGATCAAATCAACTGAACTCCACTTTGATTCTCGAATTATCGGATCATATACGCAGACAAAGGTATCGGTGGCATATATTCGAGGCATTGCAGATCCGGAGGTGGTTAAGGAAATCTCCAGACGGTTAGACTCCATCAACACTGACAGTATTCTCGAAAGTGGATATATCGAGGAATTTATTCAAGATGGGGTATGGACACCATTTCCAACCATTCATAACACCGAGCGCCCGGATTCTGTAGCATGTAGCTTGCTTGAAGGGCTGGTAGCGATATTGGTTGATGGGACCCCATTTGCGCTGATTGCTCCCGTAACCCTTTTTCGGTTTATCGCATCCAGTGAGGATTACTACCAGCGATATGATTTGGCATCTTTTCTTCGGATCGTTCGGATGGCATCCTTTTTCTTGGCATTGCTATTACCCTCATTCTTTATTGCAACAACTACGTTTCATCAGGAAATGCTGCCTACAACACTGCTTATCACTCTGGCTGCACAGAGAGAGAATACACCATTGCCCGCCCTGCTTGAAGCAATGCTAATGGAGCTGACCTTCGAGGTTATCCGCGAAGCAGGAGTACGAATGCCGCGTGCTGTAGGGCCTGCAATCTCTATTGTTGGGGCTTTGGTTCTTGGACAAGCTGCCGTTCAGGCGGGATTGGTTTCCGCAGCTATGGTGATTGTAGTATCATTCACGGCTATATGCAACTTTGTGCTACCTGCGATCAATATGGCGGGGGCTGTTCGTTTACTCAGGTTTGTACTCATGCTGTTAGCGGGCTTATTTGGGTTATATGGCGTTTTGGCGGGCTTGGTCCCCATCCTCGTTCGATTAGTATCTATGAATTCGTTCGGCGTTCCTTATATGGTACCGATCGCACCTTTCTATAAGAGCAATATGAAAGACCTGTTTGTGCGTGTACCTTGGTGGAAGATGAAGAAACGACCGGTAATGATTGGGGATTCCAATCCAGTAAGGCAGGCAACGGAACAGGAATCATTTGCAGAACAGGCAGGGGAACATGGCCGAGATCCCATGGCGTAAGGAGGAACCGGTATGTCCCAATTAGGAAGGTTTTTTATGGTCCTGGTCGTGTTATTCAGTTTGACGGGTTGCTGGAATCGAGTCGAACTGAATGAGCTGTGGGTAACTGCGGCTACAGGAGTAGATATGATGGACGACGGACAGTGGATGATGTCCTATCAAATTATTGTTCCTTCCGCCATTGCAAGTGGAACCGGAGGAGGATCGGGAAGCTCTTCCCAACCCGCATCCCATGTATTCTCTATAAAGTCCAAAACCTATAACCAGGCCTTATCGTACAGCAATTTGGAAACATCAAGACGAATCTACATAGCACATAATCGTGTTATATATATCGGTAAGAGAGCGGCTGAGAAGGGAATGGATCGTATAATCGATTTTTATCTTCGTAATACGGAAGCGAGAGAAATGGTATCTATAATTATAACGGATGGACTAGCATCCGATCTAATAAAGAAATTATTGCCTCCTGAAAAACTTCAAGGCGCCGCCATGGCTGAATTGATCGACAAAGAGAGCGATAGTTTATCGTTGTTTCCGAAAGTTAGGGTTTATGATTTCGTATTGAGCATGAACTCGGATTCCAAATCCATTGGGGTACCAGTCGCCGAATTAATCGGAGAGAGAGACCATGAGAACGAGAAGGAAGCAGAGAGTCTGGATGTTTTTAAAAAAACCTCGACCCCGCTCAAGCTGGCATTGACTAAATTAGGGGTGTTTCAAAACGGAAAGCTTAAAGGATTTCTCAACAAGGAAGAGAGTCTGGGAGTATCTTATCTGTCCCAAAAGGTTAACAACTCCGAAATTTCGTTCCCATGCAGCGAACAACTCGGTAGGGAAATGTACTCTTCTCTAACAGTAAATTCTGCAGATGTAAAACTTATACCCAGAAAAACGAGTTTTCATTACACCATGCAGGTTAGAGTTAAAATTAACGGAACTTTAAATGAAAGCACATGCACTAAGGATATTTCCAAGACGAAAACCATACATGATATGGAAAAAGAGATTGGAAAAGAAGTAACCAGAACGATAAATGAGGGCTGGGATAAACTCCAGGAACTGGGTGTGGACGCAACTGGTTTTGCTGACCGGATTCACCGAAGGTTCCCAAGGGAGTGGGAGACGGTGAAAGAAGACTGGGAGCAGGAGTTCAAAAAGATAGAACTGGACATTCGAGTAGATGCACGGATTCAGCGTCCTGGACTCCTGCAGAAGCATATCGGAAGTCAAACCTAACCCATTGTATAAAGGAGCCTAAACAGTATGAATAAAACCGTCACCAGGGTATCCGGGTTAGCTATCGCTTTTTCCTTGTTTCAGGTTGGCAGTACAACATTATTCCTATTGGGAGCTAAAGCCAAGCAGGATGCATGGCTAGCCATGCTGATAGGTGCACTTGCGGGCTTCGTCCTGCTAATCATGTATTTATACATGCATAAACTTGATCCACATCGAGATTTGTACGAGCTCCTATGCCATTATTGGGGAAAATGGATAGGTAGTCTGGGGGGACTTTTGTTCATCGGTTACTTTGCTTATGAAGCTTCCAGGAATGTCAGGGACATGGGTGAGCTCGGCGCATTGACATTGCTGAACAGAACCCCTACCGAAGTTATTACGTTTATAGCGTTAATTGTCTGTGCCGATGTGGTACGGTTTGGACCGAGAGTCTGGTTCCTTCTATGTCATATATTTTTGCTTCTGTTGGTGTTTGGTTACGGCATTTTACTATTGCTTACTCTTTTTACTGGACTTATTCACTTTGAGTTTTTGTTTCCTGTATTGGAGAACGGTTTAACTCCCGTATTGAAGGCTGCCATTCCCGAGATCGTGTCTTTTCCTTTCGGTCAAACGGTTCTTTTTCTTGTGCTATTCAAGATCGTCACGGATAAACGTAAGTTAAAGCGATCGATCATCATTGTTTACTGGTTCACTGCTGTGTTCCTTATCGTTTTGAATGAACTATCAGTCCTTGTTCTCGGTCCAGATTGGGCAGCATCAAGCACCTATCCCTTGTTTGAGGTTACTCAACTAATTGAGCTACCGAAGATCGTTGAGAGAGCTGATGTCCTGTTTACGATGATTCTATTTATTGGACTCGGAATCAAAACGGCTGGTTTTATGTTTGGTGCCGTCATAGGGTTTCAAACGATAACCCCCTTTAGATATAAGCCTGCGTTACTGTTGCTAAGCATCATCATATACTCTCTTACGTTTCTATCTCCTAGGTTAACCGAATTTTTGTGGTTCGGTCTTCATGTAGCCTTGGTTCAAGTCTGGCCTATCTTTCAAATTGCTCTGCCTGTCCTCCTTTTCCTGACCATGCTAATTCGAAAGAAGAAGAGAAGGGCTTATAGTTAGCAGCTACTGTAGTCATGAGCATGTTGATTTTACGCACCGGTTGAAACTTCTTCTACGGAAGGTCGTGTGGCGAAAAACCTGCTAAAACAGGATTTCAAGGCGCACAAACCTAATCAAAATTGGGTCACAGATATAACGCAATATCGTGTAGGGGATTGCTGGGTATATCTGTCTGCGATTAAAGATAATTCAACAATGAAATTGTAGCCCACCAACTCAGCAAACATAACGACAACGAATTGATTGTATAGACGTTCGCCAAAGCCTTTGCCAAGCAAAAAGACGTGACCGGACTGGTCGTTCACAGCGGCTAGGGCTTCCAGTACAATTCGGTGCGGTGTCGATGATATATTTCTCTATAAATAGATCATAAAAATAGCCTTCTGGTAAACCCATAGCCTCAGTAATGCGATCTATCTGGTTAACAGACATAGACTTATTCCCTGTCACAATAGCACTTACTATCCCCCTATTCATGCCTGCTATATGCCCGAATTGCGTTAGACTCATGCCCTCTTGTTTTAAGTATCTGTCTAATTCTGCTCGTATCGTAGGTGTATGCTTCATGACATAGCCACCTTTCGCATAGAAATTCCATATTTTCTAAAAACAAAGAAGATTGTCCAGAATCACAAAAAAGCGCGACCTCCAAAAAGCTTGGAAGCCGCGCTGTGCTTGAGTTGATAGCTATGCTGGTGAAGGGAATTGAACCCCCGGCCTACGCATTACGAGTGCGTTGAAATAGAGTTCTAATAGGCTTTAAAAGGCTCCTATAGCCTGTCCAACAATAAATAGGGTTCCGTCAGGTATTACAGATATCCGTATTTCGGTAGAAGATTTGGTAGAAGAAAATAATTGAGGCAACAAGTACAAGGCAGATGCCTTAATGGTCTCAAGTCCCTCCGTCTCATCTCCAGATCCTTCATAGCAGCATCCTACGGTCGCCTGCTGAAAACTGTAGACTGAACCGCGACGTTAAGCTAACGGGCAGGATAGTTCAAATACGTGGTATCATGTGGTGAGTAATTAATGGAGCCCTCTTTTACAATGTTGAGAATGGGGGAAATCGTGGTCGGCTTGGAATGGGAAGGTTTGTATAGAGAATTGTTGGGAGATGGAAACCAATTGCATATGGAAGGCGCAATGGATGTCTGTCATCGCTTATCAAAGACCCATCGAATGTTCGTAATCACGAATGGTATCACTCACACGCAAATCAAACGCTTGAAGCAGTCTGGGCTATATAAGTTTTTCAAGGATATCTTTGATTCGCAAAGCATTGGTTATCAAAAACCGAAGGAAGAATTTTTCAATTACGTCATAAGTCATATTTCAGAATTTAATAGAAAGGATGCGCTTGTCATTGGAGATTCATTAAATACGAATATCAAAGGTGGTCTTCAGTCGGGCATTGACACCTGTTGGGTCAACAGAACCGGACAAATAAGTCCGGCAGAAATTAAAAGCACATATACAATCTCAAACTTAATGGAGCTCACTTCCATCTGTTAGGCTGTAAAAACAAACGTTTGTGCCGCCTCAATTATCACTTTTTGGTGACTATATCACAAAAAAGTGGGTACTGTTTTTCTTGTAACTTTTCCCCCATACTATCGTTCATAGGAGGTTCATGAAGCAGACAGAGCATCCTATACCATATAAATCATTATAAAAGGAGTGTAATAGAATGGGGAAATTTGACGGGAAGGTAGCAGTTGTAACCGGAGGTACAAGCGGCATCGGTCTCGCGTCGGCACAACAGTTCGTAAAAGAAGGGGCTTACGTTTTTATCACGGGACGCAGACAACGTGAACTGGATGAAGCAGTAAAGCAGATCGGAAAGAATGTTACAGGTGTCCGAGGTGACATATCTAAATCGGAAGATCTAGATATTTTATTCGAAACAGTTAAGCGAGAAAAGGGACACTTGGACATTCTCTTTGCAAATGCCGGACTAGGGTCATTTCTTCCATTAGGAGAAATTACAGAAGCACAATACTACAAGACTTTCGATGTCAACGTGAAAGGAACCATCTTTACAGTACAAAAGGCATTAGCTTTGTTTCCAAATAAAAGAGGTTCGATTATTCTAACGGGATCCACTGCTGGCTCGACGGGGATGCCAGCGTTTAGTATCTATGGTGCATCCAAGGCAGCGATCAGACAGCTCGTCCGCAGCTGGATTCTTGATATGAGAGGGACCGAAATTCGTATAAACATCCTTAGTCCGGGAACAATCGTAACGCCAGCGTACGATGAGTTATTTGGCTCTGAACTAGATCATTTACTTGAACAGGCAAAAAATGATATTCCGCTCGGCAGAGTGGGGCAGGTTGAAGAGATCTCCAATGCTGTCATGTTCCTAGCCTCTAATGAAAGCAGCTATATGAACGGCGTTGAATTATTCGTAGATGGCGGAGTAGCTCAAGTTTAACCAGGACATAATAATTTTCAAACGACAAAGATTTTTAAATCAACTTAAATGCGATTGTATTATCCCCTCCATGTAACGTTCAATTTTTCCTTCAGTGATCCTTGAAGGATCAAGCGATACATGAAGGGGATATTCTTAGATCGGGAGATGGTGCATTGATATGAAAACATTTTTCTGTGAACTGGAAGTTACACTAGAGGTTATCGGAGGAAAGTGGAAGGGGCTTGTTCTGTACTATTTAATAAAAGGACCTAAACGGACGGGAGAGCTTAAGCGACTCGTTCATAATATATCGCAAAAGATGCTGATTCAAACTCTTCGGGAACTGGAAACAGACGGATTAATTCGCAGAAAGATGTACAATCAGGTACCGCCTAAGGTGGAATATTCAACGACGGAACTGGGTCAATCACTTGAACCCATTTTGAGATCGCTTTGTGATTGGGGGGGGAATTACGCAGAGCAATCCTTCGCTCCGGGCGAGATTGAGATTTTGTATCTGGATTAACTGTCGGGGGACAAGAGCATAGTCCCATTTGAAGTCGCTATTTTAGCGGCTTTTTTGTTTGAAGTATATAAGTTTTTGTCGTTTATCTGTGTATGTCTGCAAGAAATTATTTTCTTGACTGTTTAGTCTCGAAAAAATATAATGATGATCAAAGGAGGATGAAATTGGGAAGAAACAAAGAGTTTGATACGACAGAAGTACTGCATAAAGCTATGGAAGTATTTGGACATTACGGCTATGAAGGGACCACATTGCCTGAGCTGTTAAAAGGACTCGGTATTGCCCGGCAAAGTTTATACGACACTTATGGTACAAAAAGAGACTTGTTTATTCTTGCTCTTAAGCATTATGTTAATGAGAAGAGTAATGCAGCCATGAAGTACTTAGAGACCTCTGAATCTGCAAAGCAGGGGATAGCTTATGTATTTCATGAAGCAGCAAAGGTATTAATGGACAAGGATCGTCAAAAGGAATGCTTTATTATTTTTTCTGCTATTGATCAGATGCCTCATGACATGGAGATCCGAGCTTTTTTATTAAAAGATTTGAACACGCTAGAAGAAGCCTTTTATACAGCTCTGGTTCGGGGCCAGGAGAATGGAGAAATTCAGAGTGACCGAGACCCGCGAGCCTTGGCGCGTTACTTGAATTTTGCAAGATACTCTTTGACCCAATTGGCCAAGATGACGAGTGACTCCAATGTTATGGATGATTACGTCACGGTAAGTTTATCTACCTTGGATTAATAATGGAGCTGTATCATGGCTTCATTATTATTTTTCGAAATTACAGACTGAATAGTCCGATATTATTTTTTTAATTATTCCGGACTAAACAGTCTACAAACAGGAGAGATGAATATGACAAGTGGATATTTTCTTGAGGCCCAGGCAATCGAAATTCTAAAGGGATTTCAGAGTAGCTTAGTAAAGCAGGATTTTGATCAATGGTTCGCGCTATTTAGTGAAGATGCCGTTGTTGAATTTCCTTATGCTCCAGCGGGTTATACTCAAAGGCTGGTTGGTATTAAAGAGATTCGTAAATATGTTTATGAGCTGTTCAAACAAGTGAGAATCCTCTCTTTCTCTTCTCCACATCTGTTAGTGACTAATGATAAAATGGTTGCCGAATATACATGCGATGCAGTAATGACAGGAACAGATAAACCGTATCGGCAGCAGTATATTTCCATATTCCATATAAAAGATGGAAAGATAACGCTTTTTAAGGATTATTGGAATCCAATCGTCTTACTTGAAGCCGTACAAGCTTAGGTTTATAAACTGATATCTAAAAGGAGATAAAATAAAATGATGAATCAACGAAATATACTTATTACAGGCGGAACAGGAAAGACAGGAAAAAGAATTGTAGAAAGGCTGAATCAGCAGGGATATTCCTATAAAATTACCATGAGGAATGCCGAAGCCATTACAGCCCCTGAGAAACAAGTCCATTTCAACTGGTACGACAGTTCGACGTTTCTCCCTGCTTTGCATCATATTGAACGAGTGTATTTGGTTGCGCCAGTGGGGGATCCAGAACCCATTAAAGTAATGAAACCATTTATTAAAATGGCGTTGGAACAGGGCGTACGTCGGTTTGTATTTCTCAGCAGCGCATCCTTTCCTGAGGAAGGTCCGGTATTTGGTCCTGTTCATCAATTATTGAAGAAATTAGCGCCGGAATGGACCGTGCTCAGGCCTTCCTATTTCATGCAAAATTTCACCGAAGGTCAGCATGCAGCGACCATCTCACAACAGGATTTGATTATTAGCGCAACAGGACAAGGCAAAGTTGGTTTTGTCGCAGCTGAAGACATCGCAGAAGTCGCTTTTAGAGCACTTATTGATGAGGATGCACATAATACCGAGCATATCATTACGGGACCGAATTCTCTTTCATATGATGACGTTAGTCGAATTATTAGTGAAGTAACGGGAAGAAAGGTTATACACCAATCCATATCTGATGATGAATTGACCCGCAGTTGGTTAGCAGCAGGGATAAGTAAGGATTATGCTGAAATCATGTCCAGACTCGACCGTAAAATTCGCGAGGAAGGAGCGGAAGATCTAAGTACGGATACTGTAATGAGGGTAACTGGAAAAGCACCTGTCTCTTTCCAACAATTTGCACAGAGACACGCAAACATCTGGATGAAGGAATTGACCAATACTATGACATTTTAGCCAAACTCAAACAGCGTGGATTAATTCGTAATTGGCGCACGCTGGCACCGGGATCTGCAAGGTACTGACACGGTATTTGTTCTTTGCACGATACGGATTGATGCAAGCGGCCAAAATGAGAGACAATCCGCAGGTGTTATTCAAATATTTACACTGCTGAATTCAAAGGCCTAATGAAGTTTAGATTTCAACCATTTTTTCATGGACCTGACTTCTTCAAAAATCCTTTGAGATGGTACATCGGAGATTAGTGATATCGCAGAAATAGATAGAAAGTTAATTGAATTCGTATTGATAAATGATTAAGCTAACGGGATACGTTAGTTCAATGAAACAGATGAAGCAGCGACAGTCTAGGGCATATTTTCTCGTCCTAGCCTACCGTTGTTTCTTTTATTGTAGTTATCAAAACTTTATTTTCTGCGAACATTTAAAAAGTGGATTCAGAGCACCTTGAATGCACATCTGTAAACAATTTTCATCTAAAAGGCTATGCGGACCTTAAGGTTAGCAGAGCTTTTTGTCCACTCTAAATTCAAATTGATTCCGTATGTAATACGCTCCGGCAATCTTGACTGAATCAGGCGAAAACTTTTCTATAGTGCCACCATAATCTACAACCGACACCATATCCTCTCTCAACGACTGAACAACGTACACTCTTGCTTGACTCAATGCAGCTGCAAATAGTTGTTCTATGTCTGACTTTAACACCCTATATGTATGATTCATGCTATCACCTCGATAATTCTTTCGCTGAACGGTGTAGTAATTCCTTCAATAAAACAATCCCCGTCAACCAGTTAAGGTTAGCGGGGATTGTTTTGTTTATCTAAGCTTAGGAACCTCCAACGGTAGCATTAAGCTGAATAGGGTGCTGGTCATAAGCATGATTAGGCCCACTCACAATAAATAAAAAACTAGCTGCGACGATCAGAAGAACCATTTTTCTCAACATTGTTTAACCACACCTTTTCAATAAGATTTAAAAACTCTTCTTTGAACTCAGGAACTGCATGTGTTCTAAACTTCACGAATAGCCCCATGCAGTTTATAAAATAAGTTTCGTTATTTATTATATGTGACTGTACCGTTGCATACATCAAATGTTTAAAGCCATCACCGTATGATCCTCTATATAAATAATAATAAGCTAACTCGTATCCAAATCGTGCATATTGTTCTGGTATAACTTGCCTAGTATACATATCCATTGATGGCTGCACCTGTTGAGTAAACGAATTAATTATAGTTTCAAAACGTCTAAGTATATCGTCTATATCTAGTTGATACTGGTTAGCTGCAAGCAGTACGTTCAATATCTTAGTTACCATTTCTTTATCTACTTTTGATTTGGCAATGTATTCAACATAATCTGGAAGCACACTTGTATCACCGGACAAAAGTTTATAAATGTAACTATTACATTTCGCCCAATCCTTATAAAGATTTAGCCAATATAAAGTATCTTCGTCTGTCTCCAATACCCAATCTAAATCAGTGTAGGCATATGTATATTCTAGAGCTTGTTGATAATCGCCTTGGGCTTCGCAGACACTTGCACATAGTAAATCGGCATATGTGATGTACACAAACATGGGCCGACTTAACTTCTTAGCAGGTTCGTCACACTCTCGTTTCTTCTGTTGATGTTTAATTGTATATTGGATTTCCGCTTTTTCTCTCATTTTTCTTGCCATTTCATCGACCTTGTTCCACTTACACAATGAACGATACAAATTCGCTAAGTCCTTCAATGCGTCAAGTTGGTCTATTTCATTCAATCGCTCAACAAAAGCTTCAAGTATCGCAGCAGCGTGGAGATTTTGGGTTTGGTCGTCTCCAATCTGAATCGTAAATATACGATATTGACAGACTGCCAAGCGTTCAGAATGCTGATATTTCTCCGTTTCAGCTACACCCTCATAGAGCAGCAATGCAGCCTCATTTCGTCCCTGCGACAATAATTCTTCTGCAATTTCAAATAGTTTGGGTGAATACAGTAGATTGTCCATGATGGCTCCCACCACTCGACGGATTGCATCCAACTTGCCCAACTCCGCACAGCGAAACAAAAACGGCTCGATTCGCCTCATATTCGGGGGATGGTCGATGATGAAGTTTTCTATAAACAGATCATAAAAGTGACCTTCCGGTAAACCCATAGCCTCAGTAATTCGATCCAGTTGGTTAACAGACAAAGGCTTGTTTCCTGTCACGATAGCACTTACTGCTCCCCTATTCATATCCGCAATATGACCAAATTGAGTTAAACTCAATCCTTCTTGTTGTAGGTATCTGTCTAATTCTGCTCGAATCGTAGGTGTATGCTTCATGCCATAGCCACCCTTCGCATAGAAATTCCAGTATTTTATAATCATTTACTATTTTTGCCCAGTAATTAACAGTTGTCAATATCTTTTTTTGCGAATCATGTAGAAAGGCTGCGTTTGTCATAAGGGTACTCCTGTAAACAAAAAAAAGCACCCCACTGGCTTTAGCCAGCAGAGTGTTTCGTATTTCCAAACGCTTGTGATTATTCCTCATTATCTGTAGTTGGACTGTCAGCCGACTTACCATCCACATAAGCCTCAGCCAGAATGTAAAGCAATCACTGCACCGAATGCACGACATTACTATCGTATTTTGGACACAATCGTAAAAGAGCACCCTGACTTTCCGCGGATTCGTTTCTATGATCTAAGACACGCTCATAACAGGGAACTCATGAACACTGAAAAAACCACTTTACTATACTAAAGGTTAGAAGATTGTTAGAAGATTGCCCAGAATCACAAAAAAGCGCGACCTCCAAAAAGCTTGGAAGCCGCGCTGTGCTTGAGTTTCATAGAATGCTGGTGAAGGGAATTGAACCCCCGGCCTACGCATTACGAGTGCGTTGCTCTAC
The DNA here is from genome assembly GCF_037027525.1 of Paenibacillus sp. 203. Taxonomy (NCBI): domain Bacteria; kingdom Bacillati; phylum Bacillota; class Bacilli; order Caryophanales; family Paenibacillaceae; genus Paenibacillus; species Paenibacillus sp. 203. The sequence goes on along the minus strand of NZ_JAXCHD010000007.1, from coordinate 123,404 downwards.
CCCTGAGCTACACCAGCAGGTCAGTGTAACTGACAACAAAAACTATTATACTCTTAGTTACATAAAAATCAATCACTTACATCAACTTTTTCAACTAGGATTTGGATTTAGTTCGGTAACATTTCCTGTCGCAGTGCCAGATAGTTTCTCTGCGACGGAACGGAGCTTTTGGTGACTGGAGGAAGGCTTGTCACGGCGATCATCAATTTTGACCGAGGTGGAAACACGCTTGGCTCCAGACAGGAATGGCGCTTCGTGCAGCGCAGCAATGGCGGTGAACACATCGTCCAACGAACCTTCAATAATCGTACTCATGGAGGTAAGCTCATAGGTAATTCCTTTTTGCGTCTTCAACACTTTTTGCATCTGGGCAACGTAGTCGCTCAGGCTTGTACTCCCCGTTCCAATCGGGATCACTGTCACTTCTGCAATAGCCATCGCCAAGTTCCTCCTTTAATTTAAAATCGTCGCTTCTTTAAAAATCTAACATCTCAGTCCGATAGAGCGAGCAACCTTATTTCACAAAAATAGTTCATATGTATGCTGCTTGTTTCTGTAGGAAACATCTTTATCATTCATTGTACCGTTCAAATAGCCTCAATTCAAATACAGCCCACGACTTCTCTGCATATTTTGATTTTCCATTCCTTTTCCTTTACGTATGGCTTCGAATGTTGCTATAATACTCCTTGCACTTATTTGAAATTTTAAGTTTATACACACAATATGTTGGGTTAAATATTCATAACACGTCTAAATATAGTGATGTAGCCGATAAATCGTACAGGAACCATCTTTTTCCCCTTCATTGGCAGGTGCATCGCTATTTCTATGTTATTGGATTACATACAGCCCCCAAATGCTGTCTGACCATCGCTTTTTTCGCCATTATCTTCTCATCATGATCATTTTCATGCCTATTCCCAAGTATGATTCCAAATCAGGAAAGCGAGGAATTAATCCTATGCCACAACTCGTAACCAAACCAAACAATCGCCAGTTGGCTTTTGATGAAATACGCATTTCCGTATATGCCGACCGTGTACTCAGCGGGCTGGACAAGCTGGATAAAGATCGTCTCATTCGCGGTGTAACTAGCAAGCTGCGCCGGGACGAAGTCACGGGGGATGACATCAGCAACGCGTTTGCGATGGCTGCCCTTGAACTGGTTAGCAAGGAAGAACCGGACTGGAAATTTGCCGCTGCACGTGCTTTGCTCACTTCCTTGTATAAAAAGGCGGCCACTCACCGCCGTTATAAATCCTATGCGGACGAGCCTTACGGCGCTTTTTATCCACTGATCACGGATTTGGTCCAAAAAGGAATTTACCGTCAAGAACTGCTCGACTACTATACCAAGGAGCAGATTGATGAGTTGGGCGATTCCATATTGCCGAAAAATGATCTGCTGTTCGATTATATCGGGCTGTTAACGCTGTCTGAGCGCTATTTGGCCAATGATTTTGACGGACGCGTAATGGAATTGCCGCAGGAACGCTACATGATCATCGCGATGTACCTGATGCACCAAGAGCCTGCCGACAAGCGGATGGATTTGGTCAAGGAAGCATACTGGGCGATGAGCAACATGTACATGACAGCAGCTACACCAACCATGTCCAATGCCGGAAAAAAGGTGGCCGGACAGCTCTCCAGCTGCTTTATCGACACCGTAGACGACTCGTTGGAAGGCATTTTCGACTCCAATACGGATGTAGCCCGTCTTAGCAAAATGGGCGGCGGCATCGGCGTATACCTCGGTAAGGTACGGGCGCGTGGCTCCGATATCCGTGGACATAAAAATACAAGTTCCGGCGTCATTCCGTGGATTCGCCAGTTGAACAATACAGCTGTTAGCGTAGACCAATTGGGTACTCGCAAAGGTGCAATTGCCGTATATCTGGACGTATTCCATAAGGACATCCTCGCGTTTCTTGACCTGAAGCTGAACAACGGTGACGAGCGGATGCGTGCACATGACGTGTTCCATGGCGTATGTCTGCCCGATCTGTTCATGGAGCGGGTCGAAGCACGTGGTGAATGGAATCTGTTCTGTCCGCATGAAGTGAAGAAAGTGATGGGCTGGAAAGATGACAACGGTCGTCCACTGGGCCTGGAAGATTTTTATGATGAAACCTTCGGTTCAGGTACCTTCCGCGAGAAGTATGAGGAGGCGTCGCAGCATCCCATTCTCTCTCGTATTACAGTGCCTGCCATCGACATCATGAAGCGCCTGATGAAGTCACAACTGGAAACAGGTACACCGTACATGTTCTACCGTGATACGGTAAACCGGTCGAACCCGAACCGCGCCCATGGTATGGTATATTCCTCCAACCTGTGTACGGAAATTATGCAAAACCAATCTGCAACTGTAGTAGAAAAAGAAGAATTGGTCACCAAGGACGGACAAACACGCATCGTTATTTCCAAAATTCCTGGCGACTTTGTGGTGTGCAACCTGAATTCCATCCATCTGGCTCGTGCGGTTCCGGCAGGTGTGCTGGATCGCCTTGTACCGATTCAGGTACGTATGCTGGATAATGTTATTGATATCAACAACATTGAAGTACTGCAAGCACAATATACGAACAGCCAATATCGCGCTGTCGGTCTGGGTACATTTGGACTGCATCATCTACTCGCACTGGAAGGTATCCGTTGGGAATCCGATGAAGCGGTAACCTATAACGATCATTTGTATGAAAAAATTAACTACCTGGCAGTCAAATCCAGCATGGAGCTAGCGAAAGAAAAAGGCCGTTATGCCAAATTCGAGGGTTCTGACTGGTCTACTGGGCACTATTTCACTTCCCGTGGCTATACGGATGGTACACGCGAAGGCAAATTTGTCACTACGTCCGAGTGGAGCGAGCTTGCAGAAGAAGTCCAACAAAATGGTGTCCGCAACGCATGGCTGTTCGCCATCGCGCCTAACGGGTCCACGTCTATTATTGCAGGTTCTACCGCCAGCATTGATCCATTGTACGAGCTGCTTTCCTATGAAGAGAAAACAACTTACAAGATTGCTAACCCTGCACCGGATTTGAACGAAAAAACCATCTGGTACTACAAGACGGCTTTCTTGCTGGATCAACACGCTTCGATCAACATGGCTTCTGCACGTCAGCGTCATATTGACCAGGGTCAAAGCTTTAACCTGTATGTACGGCCTGATATTAAAGCAACTGAATTTTTAGAGCTGCACATCCATGCCTGGAAATCAGGTATGAAATCGACCTATTATGTACGCAGCCGCGCACTGACGATTGAAGAATGTGATAGCTGCGCATCCTAAACTAAAGGAGAGAAGCTCTCATGCAGTTACAGAAGATTTTTAACACGGAAGCGCCCAATCGCTCTACCCGTATTATTGAAGGCGAAAGCTCCGGTATTTTGAATTGGAACGATATTCGGATGCCGCATATGTACAAATTGTATAAAGTGCTGCTGCTGAACCACTGGATTCCAGATGAAATTCCGATGTCCAAGGACGCGTCCCAGTTCCCTGTGCTGGATGCCGAAGAACAGCGCACCTTCAAAATTAACATCGGCCTGCTGGCTGTACTGGATTCGATGCAAACAATGTTTGTCGGGGATGTAAAACGCTATTTTACCGACTCGTCACTGGAAGCTATTTCAGCGATTATCGGGCAGCAGGAAGTGGTGCATAACCAGTCCTACTCCTACGTTCTGTCTTCTTTGGTGTCAGATCAGGAACAGAAGGAAATTTTTGAATATTGGAAAAACGATCCCGTCCTGCTGGAGCGTAACACATTCATCTCGGACATTTATCAGGAGTTCCGCGATGAGCAGAACCCACAAACCTTTTTCCAGGCGATGGTAGCCGATTTGATTTTGGAAGGCATTTTCTTTTACAGCACATTTGCTTTCTTCTACAATTTGGCCCGTGATCAGAAAATGATGGCAACCAGCCAAATGATCTCGTATATTCAGCGTGATGAAAATCAGCATTGCTACTTCTTCGCCGAAGTGTTCAAGCAGCTATTGTCCGATTTCCCTGAGCTGAATACCAAGGAAAATACGGACTATGTCTATCGTATGATTGACCGAGCTGTGGAGCTCGAAACGAATTGGGCGCATTATACGCTCAAAGAGGTTCGCGGCATCGACTTGAACGAGCTGAGCGATTACATCAAATACATGGCAAATATGCGCCTGAGACTGCTTGGTATGGACAAAGCGTACGAAGGCGTAGATGTAAACTGTATGCCTTGGATCAAACCATTCTCAGATGAAGCGCTGAATGCGACAAAAACGGACTTCTTTGAAGCAAAATCACGCAATTATGGCAAGGTCGGAGATGACAACGGATTTGACGATTTGTAAGTCATAAGATACAGCCTTAGCACGGTACTTACCGGGCTAAGGCTTTTTTCATGAGAATTTACGCAAATACGCAAAAAAATCATGAAACATCTGAATAACTATTCATATTTTCCTATTTGTACACGATATATATGAAGGTGAAAAAAACATAGTAAGGAGCATATTATGAAAAGCAGCGTTAAAAAAAGAATGGGATTACAATCCAAACTCTACTTCATCTTGCTCATTCCTTTAATAGTGATTGGCGTCATTGTTCTGTGGACGACCAATCAATCTATCCAGAATGCTTCTCTATCAACCATGCAGCTAAACAATGAAACGCTGGCAAAGAACACGGCCCAGCTATTGGACAAATCCGCAGTTAAGAGCTTAAATACTGATTCATCTGAGCAAAGCAGCGAGTATAAACAGCTTCGTAACGAGTTAAATACGCTCAGGCTGCAAACTGGAATTCTGTACATCTATCTGTACAACCGTGTGGGCAATGAGTGGAAAATTACGGTGGATGGAGCCGCATGGGACGACAAAGACTATAGTCCATTCGGAACTCCTGTAAGTTTTACCCTTAAAGAAACGGAAGAGAAATTGAAACAAGGGGAAACAGTGACTACAGATATTACAACGGACCCTGAGTGGGGGACGATGTTTTCCTCCTTTACTCCCATTAAGGATACAGATGGAACCATCATTGGTTATTTGGGAATCGATAGATCCCTGTCCTCTGTGACTGAAGTATACGAACATACCTTGCCCGAGGCCTACCGATTAGTTATTCCTGTTATCTCCATCATTCTGATCATCTCCATTGCGGCTATGATGCTGGTAACCCGGCGGATACTGCGTCAGGTGAGATTTATTAAAAATACACTGGAGCAAGTAGCCGACGGCAACCTTACGGTTACATCGTCGCAAGTAACATATGATCAGTTAGGCGAAATTAGCAAATTGACGAACAAAATGGTGGAAGCCATGTCGAATATGATTGTGGATATTCAAAGCAGTTCTAGCACACTCCAGCATGCATCAGAGAATATCGTCGTGACAACGGAGGGGACACTCCACCAAACTGAGGAACTGTCCCGCACACTCCAGCAAATTGCCGATGTCTCTATTAACCAAGCGGATCAAGCAGTGGAATCGGTTCAACAATCTGACCGATTAGGACAAACGCTGGATGAAGTCGGAAGCCATGTGCAACAATTTACGGATACGGCCCATCATCTCAATGAGGTTCGTAATCAGGTAACCAGTGAGCATGAACTGCTATTAGAGAAAGGACGAGAAAGCGCCCTGCGTATCAAGCAGATGCAGCGTATGTCACACGCATTAACCGAAAAATCGCGCGAGGCGGCTAACATCGGTCAGCAGGTACAGGGCATCGTAAAGCAGACGCAGATTTTGTCCTTTAATGCATCTATTGAAGCCTCACGTGCAGGCGAAGCTGGCAAGGGTTTTTCTGTAGTCGCTCATGAAATGGGACAACTTGCTCAGCAATCTGCCATATCGATTCGGGAAATCGATGAAATCTTAAGAAGCTTTGTTGAGCAAATTGAGCAAATGGGTGATCAATTTGATGAAAACATAAAGACCGTCAATGAACAAGAAACCCAAATTTCAGTATGTCTACAGTCTGTTGACAAAGTCACCCAGGTTTCACAGGAAGTTCAGGAGTTAGCCGCACATCTAGCTCAATTGACGGCAGAAATGCAAGAGGTACGTCACAGCGTAGATCAACATTTAAATCACACAGCCAGCGCGGCACAGCAGACTGCCGGAATGACAGAAGATGTATCAGCAAGCGCCGAGAAGCAGGCCCTAGCGGTAAAAGAACTATCCGAAGTAGCCCGCAATCTCACGACACTATCAAACAATCTGCAGCGTCATGCCGACCAGTTCCAGGTAAAAAACGCTGAATAGTGAATATTATGTTGGATTCGATTCAACTAGACGAAAAGAAGTAAACTAAAATGGAGCATTCGCTAACGTAGCGAATGCTCCATTATTATGTTTTGAAAGCCGAGCAGGGTTCACCTTTATCCGAGTAGGTGCATACATATAACCTAGAAGTGTGATTTCAAGCAACCCAGAATCATACACGTTCTTATGATGGAGGTAGCGCCGCTGTTTTCACCTGTTTCGTATAAGAAGGATAACCTCCCGTATGCTGGAGCATTTCGATTTCACGCAAAATACGCGGCAAGTCAGCGACCGAGTTCATCACGATGTGGGCTCCTGCTCTTTTCAAACCATATACACTCTGTCTGCGTCGTTCCTCAGCCACTCTGTCGTCCGCTTCATGGCTGGTCGTTTGAGCTGCGGTCGTCACGCTTTCGTTATGGTTCAAGACACCAATCGTCCATACACCGGCGTTCCGTCCTTCTTGCATATCGGCTGCTGTATCCCCTACTTTCACAATATCGCTCAGCGGAAATACCTGCAAGCGATGTGCAATTTCATAGATCATCCACGGATAAGGTCTCCCCTGCGAAACTTCACAAGGGGCAACCATACAATCCAGCGTATAGGGGGATTGTGCAGGCGTAAATACGTGACTGAGCATCTCCATCGGACAGGATGCAGTGGCACCTGACTGAATGCGACGATCCTGCAACTCCTGCAGCGCCCTGTCTATACCGATAGCAGGCTCAGCCCCTTGGATCAAGGAGCGGAGAACAGGGACAAGCTCAAGATAAATATGCTCAATATCCACTCTGCCAGGATGCGCACCAAAGCACTCCAGCCATTTTTTCCGAACCTCTGAAAGTCCCAGCACATTTGCAATATGATCCCGGATCGGCATTCCTCGCCCATGAGATACCTGTTCTTCAGTTACCTGTATACCTTTCCATCTGAAAATGTCACGCATTCCCTGGGTTAAGCCTCGTCCTCCGGGGTCTAACAATGTACTTTCGAGATTAAAAATAACCGCCTGTATCATGCAATCCCCGCCTTTCCGTACCGCGGCTATCCGCAATCTTTATTTTGCTTAGGAACATGATACACAGCTAACGTAAACTGAAATGTCGTAAACGGTAAGCGGATTGTAATTGAAAATAAATTCCTTGATTGGTTGTGAATACCGAGTGTGATAAGAGGAGGAGTCGCAACATGAGACAGCCTTGGAATGAATTTAATTCCAAAATGCCTTGGCGGATGGAGCTTGGTTGTTATGCGCTGAATAAACTAGCCTGTGGAGGATTAGTTTTTGGTCTCTTATGGATCTACTGCTATCTGACAGAGGAAATAACAGGAATTCCTCTGACTATAGCAGGCAATAGTGGTGAACTGACCGCGCAGCTGTGGGCCTATGGCTTTGCCCTTCCTGCTGCTCTTGCCGCTGATGCACTACGCGATCTTTTACCCTGGCTTCGCAAGCCTGAGCAGCTCACCCTATACCTCGCTGCAGGATTCAGTGTCTTTCTCCTGCTAGGTTCTTTGATGTCGCCTGCCGGAACGGGCATTTCATGGAGCAACGGCATAGCAGGTGCAGGGATTACACTGCTGTATTATGGAGGAAGGCACTGGCTGAACCGTGAATATGGATTACAGATCATGCTGGCCTTCCTCCTGCCACTGCTGCTATGGCCTATAGGGCTTCAATAATGTCGCCAGCGATCACAGAGGCAGGATGCTGGCGATGACGTGCGGCTGTTTCTCCAGCCGCACCATGCAGATACACGCCAAATGCTGCTGCCTGCGAAGCATTCAAGCCCTGAGCCAGCAAACCTGCGATGATGCCTGTTAGCACATCGCCCGCACCACCTGTCGCCATCCCAGCATGGCCTGTAGTATTGACGTAGGCCGTTCCGTCGGGACAAGCGATGACCGTGCGCGCTCCTTTGAGCACCAGCGTGACTCCACGTGTCCGGGCGTACTCCCGGGCATGGGTGATGCGGTCACGCTGCACCTCTGCTGTCGGTATGCCCAGCAGACGAGCCATTTCACCGGGGTGCGGCGTCAGTACGACCGCCGCACTTCTCGGCTTCCAAGCCTCCAGCTCAGGCCCCGCCGAGGCGAGGATGTTCAAGGCGTCCGCATCAAGCACGAGCGGACCGCCGTATTCCTCCCACAGGCGGCGCAGCCAGCAGGTGTCCCCTGCAAAGCGGCCGAGGCCGGGGCCGACGGCCAGTACATCACGTGCCTGCGCGAGCTGTAGCAGCTCGTCTGCGGAGTCGGCATTCCATTCGCCGTCTCCACCTGCTGCTGCGGCAGCGAGCATCAGTTCCGGCGCGGCGCCAATGACGCGCGGCAACAACGCCTCGGGCACCGCCCACGTGACAAGGCCGCTGCCGATGCGCAGGGCGGCACGTGCGGCCAGCAAGCCCGCGCCGCTCATGCGCAGGCTCCCGGCCGCGACGAGAACATGACCGTAGGTGCCCTTGTGCCCGTCCGGCACGCGGCTGCGACTTACATCTACGTCCAGCGCAGCGCGCAGCGTGTCACGGGTCAAGAGCCGCAGCTGCACGCCGCACTCACGGGCAAGGCCGGGTGGAATACCGATGTAGCGTACCACCACATCGCCTGCGGTCCCGGCGCCCGGATATTGGACGAGCCCACGCTTCAAGTAAGCGAGGCATACGGTGACGCGCGCACGAATGCACGGCTCGTGCAGCGCACCCGTGTCGGCGTCGAGGCCGCTAGGCACGTCTACCGACACGAGCGGCGCGCCGCTGGCATTGGCCTCGCGGATCAGCGAGGCGTAGGGTTCGCGCGGCGGGCCTTGCGTGCCCGTGCCCAGCAGGGCATCGACGACGCCGGAGGCGCCGCGCAGGTCGAGGGTATCCCGGCCATAGAGAATCACCGGGATACCCAGAGCCGCGATGATATCGCGTTGCGCAGCCGCTTCACCGCGTAGCGTGTCTGGCGGCTCGACGTACACAACGGTGACGCGCAGCCCTGCATCGGTCAGATGACGGGCTGCCACCAGTCCGTCACCACCGTTGTTGCCTTTGCCTACGAGGATATACCAGTGTTCTCGTTCCCGTAAGTCATGTCGTCCTTGACTCCACGTCTCTGTCCGTATAACACCGCCATGTCCCGGTATATCCCCCGGTCCTGTGTGTGTAACCTCTTCTGTCCACTGCGACCCCAACACTTCAGCACGATCATTTCCACGTGTTAGATCAGCAGTGCCTACTGAGAAGCCGCCGCCATTGCTCTTCCCACTTCTTTCGGCACATAGCTTCAACACCTCGTAAGCTACCGCGCGCCCGGCATTTTCCATCAAGGTAAGGGCCGGAATACCCAGCTTGTCAATTGTATAGCGATCCAATTCTCGCATTTCTTCGGCGGTCACCATATACATGCTTTTCGCCTCCCGTATAGCTATCCCTGCTTATTAATATCCAACCGTAAAACGGGAATTGACAAACTCCCCTTCTACTAACTCATCAATCAGGGCTACCGCATAATCTTCGACCGAGATACGGCTATGGCCTAATTCGTCAACCACCAAATGATCCAAACCAATACGGAACTGTCCTGTACGTTTTCCCAATTCAATTATTCCGGCAGGACTACAATAGGTCCAGTCTACATCCGTAGCGCGGTACAGCTCCAGTGCATCTGCATGGGCAGCCGCCAGTGGCTTCACTTCCTCCGGAAACTCGGCGGTATCCATGAGGCGTTCACCGTTTTCTGTTTTCAGACTTCCCGCTCCGCCAACGACAAGTATGCGCTCCGCGCCGGAACGCCGAGTTCCTTCCAGCAAAGAACGAGTCGCTTCGAGCAGTTCTTCCTCTTCTCCAAACTTGGGACCGTATGCGCTAATGATAGCATCGTGCCCTTTGGCCACGTCCGTAACGGAATTCGGATTTAAAATATCTGCTTGAACCACCGTCAAATATTCACTTTGCTCCGTCACACGTTGCGGGTCGCGCACCGCCGCCGTCACTTCATACTTACGCTTGATTGCTTCCTTTACTAAAGCTTGACCAATGGTTCCTGTTGCTCCGAAAATAATAACTTTCATATAAATGTGCCCTCTTCCTGTCTATAATTTACTTACTGTTATTTATCCGTTTTATATCCAGCCTAAACCCGTACAGCATGTCAGCTTACAGTCCCCCCGGCTGTCGCCAGTACATCCCTTCCGACCTCGGACTGACCAATTGGAAGCCGAATTGCGCATACAAGCGGTCGGCCGGCTTATCCGCGATCAGTGTCACAAGGCTGCCCGTACGGTTGATTCGATGTCTCATGATGTTCTGTTGCAATTTCTACATTTTTATCCATGCTGAATCTCCTCCTGCTTGTAATCTTGTCTATTTTACCAAAAAATACTTCATATATCCTGGTCAAAGGGATACAAGCCCTTGAAATGCCTGTATGGTCTGTGCAATAGTGTAGAAAGAACAATGGAAGGAGGGATTGCGGGTGTCCCCGACGGACTTCGCGGCGTTAGCCGCATATATCTCACCCGGTCTGATTGCCTTCCTGCTGGCGTTGTCTTTGCTGGTATGGCTGTATGTTCACAGTGCAGCCCAGCTTCGAAATTCACGTCAGCAGCGGCTGGAAGAATTACAGGAATCGCTGCGTATTTATGGACGATTAGCTGGTTGTCTCCAAACCGCTACCCAGAACGGGTTCAATAACAGCGAAAAGCAGTACCAGAACGGACTCATCCACGCTCTTCAGGAAGCCAAAGCTGCTCCCTATTTGACCCCTCACCTTCAAGAGCAGGTTCAAGCATCCCTTCGGGAGTGTGATACATTCCGCAGAGAATTGCTTCTCAAATCACTGGAGCGTGAAATGAACAAACTCATCGAGGAACGGCGTCTTGTTCTGCTGGAATCTCATGCTCCGGGCTGGGGAACAGCATTGTGGAAGCTATTGCGCCCAGCAGCTGGTCCGTTGGCGCTGGCAGGAATCGTCTGGTTGGTCACAAGGCTGGTTATGGAACTGATAGCCTCCAGCCATGTCGATGTTAGTCTGCCCGATACTGCACAATCTGCCTCATGGCTCATAGAGTGTGCATGGATGAGGTTCGTTTCCGGCTTGATCGCTCTACTGTATGTGTACCGACTGATGACCCTGCGCAGACAAAATGATCTGGACGTGACGGCATCCCATTTTCCAACAAGCCTGTTGTGCTTAGTGATCGCCGCTGTCGCTCTGTTTCAATGGATCGGACCGGAAGCATCTCCCTACATACTGGCTGTTCAGCTTGTGCTGTTCTTGATTGGCTTCCGACTTACCCGCGGCCGCTCGCGCAGTGATCGTCCTTATGTTGGTCATCCCGGCTTGATCAAGGCAGATTCTTCTCAACATCAGGATTTACACGCAGCAGATAAAGATAAAACGGCTGACTCTTCTTTGGCAGAAGAACATATCCGGTCCTAAACACCAATAGCACAGGATTCTATTCCCGTATCCACCCTGCAAATCACATACCATCACAGGACATCCCAACAACAAAGAAAGAGATTATGGGGTGTCCTGTTTTTTGAACAATTTTTGGCTTTTTGAGGGGTTAGGCTTGTGCCAGTGATCAAGGAAAGGGTATATTGTTTATATAAATGTAAATCATATCGTTTTTTATGTATGAATATTGAAAAAAATCCATATATGTTAAACTACCATCAATTTATGATGTGCGTTAGAATTGGAGGAACTATGCAACTGGACATTTCTGAAAAATCACTTCCCGTTTATGAAGCGCTGGCCAGTGAGGTTCGGCTAAACATGATTGTTCTGCTTGCGGAGAAGCCTATGAATATACGTGAGCTGGCGGAAGCGTTGGGTCTCAGCAGTGCGATTATGACGATGCATGTTAAGAAACTGGAGAGAGCGTCCATTATTTCGACCAAAATGCTGCCTGGGCGAGGCGGAGTACAGAAAGTGTGCTCACTGGCTACAGACAAAATTGAAATCGCCATGCCACGCTACCAGCAGGATGTACGACAATTCCATCAGACGGAGATTTCTGTGGGACACTTTACAGATTTTGAAATACAGGCGACCTGCGGACTGGCTACCGTCGAAAAGATCATTGGTGAATTCGATGAGCCTCGTTCGTTCTTGGACCCTGAGCGCTTCAATTCCAAAATTCTATGGTTCAGCCAAGGATATATGGATTATAAGGTGCCGAATTTCCTACTGTCCAGCCAAAAAGCTGAGGAACTGGAAATTTCGATGGAACTATCATCCGAGGCCCCTTTTACCAATGATAATTGGCCTTCAGATATCACTTTTTTCCTAAATGATGTGAATTTGGGTACATGGACCAGCCCAGGGGATTTCGGGGATAACCGGGGTAAATACACACCTGCATGGTGGCCTGATTTTATCAATCAATATGGTCTCCTTAAAAGACTTCGCGTTACCTCTGAAGGTACCTTTATGGATGGCAAGCAGATATCCGACGTAACTTTAAGCCAAGTACTGATTGATCAGAAGCAATGGAAATTCCGTATTGCCATATTGGATGATGCCCAGCATGTTGGAGGGGTTACTCTGTTCGGTACCGGATTTGGTAACTACAATCAGGACATCCTGTTCCGTTTGTACTACAAACATGCAGAAAATCATACCAAAACAGTAACGGTAGAAGCTGGCGATACTAGCAAATAACTTTTAGTTCACTTCAAAACCTGAACACGGCGTTTTGCCCATACCTCTCATGGGAAGCAAAGCGCCGTGTTTTATTTTTTCATCCACTTATATCGTACTCTTATGCCAGGTGCTATGCGATTAGCGTACAGGTTCAATACATACAGGTGAAGGAACCTCTAGCACATATCCCGTTCGGGTCAGCCGTCCATCCTCACTATGGATGGCAAAGGATACGATGTTGTTTCCATCCTGATTCGCTACTACCAGATAACCGGACAAGATGTTGAAGTTACGCGGTGTGCTGCCCAAGGTTTCCACCCATTCCACCGTCTTCAGCTTGCCGCTGTCCAGATCGACATGGTATAGCACGATGCTGTCATGGCCGCGGTTTGACACATACAAAAAGCGTCCACAGGGCGTAATCCGAATATCGGCTGCTGTATTTTCTACATCTATAATGCCTTCTGGCAGTGTGGACAGGCTTTGCATCAATGTAAGCTCACCATTACGTTCGTTATAACTAAACACAGCGACTGTATTGTTCAACTCATTGGCGACAAAAGCATATGGACGCGAAGGATGAAAAACCAGATGACGCGGTCCAGAACCAGGTGGCAAATCTGTCTCACGATGGGTCACCAGTATTCCATCTTCTGTCAAACGGTATACCACAATCTGATCCAGTCCCAGATCACATACCAGGGCATACTGTCCTGAAGGATCTGGAATAATCGAATGCGGATGTGCCGCATCCTGGCGGTCCTGGCGAATACCTGAGCCGGTATGCTGAACTTGCCCCGACATGTCTCCTAATCCTCCAGCTTCCGTCGAAGGGAACACAACGGCATTGCCGCCTGAATAGTTGGAAGCCAGCACATATCGTCCATCGGATGTTACGGAAACATAGCAAGTATGCGCTCCCTCCGTCCCTTTTCGATCCAAAGGATGTAATTCCCCCGTCTGGGCATTTACCTGATACGCATACAGCTCGCCTTCTTCTGTTTCACTGGCAGCATACAGCTTCGTCCCATCCGGGTGTAGCGCGAGAAAAGAAGGCCTCTCAATCCCTTCCACACCTCCAACCATGCGTAGATCACCATTGTTCACATGCAAAGCACATACATATATTCCTCTTTCCTGACGAGACGCATAAGTTCCTGTATAAAATAACTGCTCATTTCGCTCTTCCATCGGCTCTCATCTCCTTCTAGCTGTTTTTTTTACATATTATCTAGCTCTAAGCTCTACTATTTGTCTTGTTGTAAACTCATGATGCATTATTACCCAAGATTCTGTTGTTTCATTAACGTTTCGCGATATATGCAAAAAAATAGCCTCCTTCGGCGCCAACTGTGGTTCATAAGAACGTCACAGTTCACTCCAAAAGAGACTAAGTTTACGAAAAATACAATATTAAACCGCTGTGTTTTGCGTATCTCTGCTATTCCATTTTACAGCCAGCCCCAAACTAAGAATGAGAATGACTGCCCCAAAAATGTATGGCAAATTGATATGCACCTCGAACAATGTACCCGCAAGCGCAGGTCCTAGAATATTACCAATACTCATATAAGCATTGTTCATGCCGGCTGCAACTCCCTGCTCATCCCCCGCCATTTTGGATAAAGCAGTATTAATGGCTGGCCGTAGCAACGACGTAGCGGTAAAGAAGATGAGCGATACCCCGAGTACATAATAAAAGTTGCCGGAGAGCAGCATAAGCACAAGGGAAATCGCTGAAAACAGAAAGGAACCGATAATGACACCTTTTTCGCCAAAACGATTCAACATCGGGCTAATGACCACAGCTTGAATCACGGTTCCGACCAGTGCTCCTACCGTAATAATGATAGCAATATCACGCTCATTGTAATGAAACTTGCCCGTCACGAAGAAAGGAAACATCGTTTCAAAATGCGTCAGTCCAAAGGTTAACGTGAATATCATAATCAGCAGCATAAAGTAAGGCTTGCGGAAAGAAAGGGCAAACTGTTTAATCACATTGTCCCGTTTGACCTTGACATTCCGAAACTTCAACTGTTTCTCCAGCGACAAGGTTTCGGGCAGCATAATCAAGGAAATCAGTGCAGCTACGCCCGATACGGCCGCCGAAACATATAAGGGCGTACGAATTGAGATATCTGCTAGCAAGCCGCCCACACCTGGACCGATCACAAAGCCAAGAGACATGGCGGCACCCAACAACCCCATTCCTCTACCGCGATTGTGGACCGTTGTAATGTCAGCAATATAGGCCATCATCGGAGGAATCATAAAAGCTGCCCCTGCACCTCCCAGCAAACGGGAGATATACAGCATCGTCAACGATTCCCCAATCGCAAACAATACAGAAGACGCCGTCATGATTACCAAACCGATAATAATCATTTTTTTACGTCCGTATTTATCGGACCATTCTCCCGCTAGCGGCGAAAACAGGAATTGGGTTAAGCCAAACACGGCAACCAAATAACCACCCGTTTCACCACTTCCTCCCAAGGAGCTCATAAACTTGGGAAGGATCGGAATAATGAGGCCAATTCCCAGCATGGCAATAAACATATTAATCATCAAAATGACCAGCGGCCCCATTTTTAACTGTTGTGAATCTGACATGTAGCGTTTTGTCCTCCTCAGGTTCTTTATTTCGTATACGAAAATCTTATTTTGCAACCATTCCAGCAAAACTCTCCATTATATTAATAGAGTGTGAGACAAATAACAATCATAAAATACTTCCGATAACCCTGAATCTTTCCTTTGGCAGAACAGCAAAGAGGAACAACCTGAATAGACGACGTTGTCCCTCTCATAACGATTCATAATCCTTTATTTTTGAACAATAGCAATTGCAATATCATAATCAAATTGCTGAATTTCTGTGGATGGAATATCAAAAGGATTCACAGGCTTAAGCCGATTCGACTCGATCCAATATGCCCCCTCCGTAGTATTACGCTCGTAACCATTACGCTCCATCCAAGTAAACAGGTCATCATAAATGGTGTTCAGTCGTTCACGATCTCCCTGAAAACGGGTGACCGCATATTCCCCTTCAGGTATCTCAATGCGGTCAAGGCTATCCGGTATTTCGTTCCAAGAGGACACTTTAACGCCCACCTTGACCGTCATACTTCCTTTCTCCTGAGCAACTGTCCATTGGGGAGTTAACACATAGCCCGTATCCACGTCCAGACGACCAGGGTGAATCTCTGGAACAGTCTGTTGCACCCGTTGCCACTGCTTCCGTACCTCATCACCCAGCTTGGCAAAAGGGGCCTGTGCGGTCAGAGCCGCCACCTTGAAAGCAGGTAATCGTCGAATGTCCACAATGAGATTTGAATTCATCCTATTTCCTCCTCATCAAGCGGATGCTACTCTGGTCTCTACGATCCCTGTTGTGGATCTTCGAATAGCTCCTGTATCATCTTTTCCTTGTTATTCAGAAATTGTTTCGTAATGATAAAATGATCGGTTTCCTCCAGCGTCGGGGTGTCGATCCCTTCATGTGTCAGATGATACAAGATGGAATCTGGATAAGCCATCAAAATAGGGGAATGAGTAGAAATGATAAACTGCGAGCCCTGCTGCACCAGCTCGTGAATCCGTGCAAGCATGGCCATCTGGCGCAAAGGTGATAACGCAGCCTCCGGTTCATCCAAAATATACAATCCTTGTCCTCCAAACCGATGCACAAAGGCAGCAAAAAAAGACTCGCCATGCGACTGCTCATGCAGCGATTTACCCCCATAGGAATCTCGAATCGGTCGCCCTCCTCCTTCTCGATCCAGCTCGTCGATATGAGTCGCCACATTATAGTAGCTCTCCGCCCGGAAAAAGAAGCCATCCCTTGGCTTTTCCACCCCTCTCACCAGCCGGATATGCTCATACAGTGAGGAATGCGTGGCTTGTGTAGAAAAATTGAAATTTTTAGTACCGCCCTCTGGATTAAATCCCCACGCGACCGCGATTGCCTCCATAAGCGTCGATTTACCTACGCCATTTTCTCCAATAATATAGGTGACGGAAGGATGGAATTTCAGTTCGTTCCACTGGTGCAGGGCTTTTAAGTTAAACGGATATTGGCTCTCGTCAGCATCTGGAGGCCATATCAGCTCCAGGCGACGTATGAAAAGATTGCGGTCCCATATACTCATGTCCAGTTCAGCTCCATTGCCAAGCAATTCACTAGGTTTTCCATCATTATATTGGAATTATTTACAGCAATCAATCGGAAATCCCATTTCGTAACCCTTCTGTTGTTATTCAAGCGATTATTGTAGGTATAATGTATAGTAATGTTCATTGGGCATGAATTCTAAGTACTTTATTTCGTGTATATCTCATTCTTTTCAAGCAGGTGAATCTATGAAGTCAAATCACAAACCGACCCAATCCTTTAAAATCGTACAGTTCTTGATGACCATCTACAGGCAGCGATTGACACGTATTCTGCTACCGTTGGCTGTACTGGCTTTTATTATATGGGAGGCCGGACGAGAACTAAATGACTTTAATCTGGCGCGTATGTTTCATGAGCTGCGGCGAATGGATGCCACGTTTCTCATCGAAATTGGCTTATTCTCACTGGCTGCCGTGGCGGCTATGAGCGCCTACGATTACGTAATCAGGCATCATTTCAAGCTTCAGGTCAAGCCTGGGACGACATTTCGCTACGCGTGGATCTCCAATACCTTCAATAATGTCTTTGGTTTTGCAGGCTTTACAGGAGCGGGACTTCGCACCGTACTGTATAAAAAAAGCGGTGTGCCGTTAGGTGTCATCACCTCTGCCGTCGTGTTTCTTTCGCCGGTCGTCATTACCGGACTATCTTTACTGGCTTGGGGGGCCATTGTCCATTTGTATCCGGTACAGCCTGTGCTGGATGCTCATCCTTGGCTTCATTGGGCGCTGTGGGGAATGGCATTGTACCTGCCGCTATTTCTGATCATGCAGCGCTCCAAACGGTACTCCACATGGTTCAACAAGGGAGAAGGACAGCTTTCCTGGTCCACTATCTCCGCTTCCATTAGTGCTTCTCTGCTGGAATGGCTGCTGGCTGGCCTTACCTTTGCATGGATCGGCTCGCACTTGCTCCATGAACTTCCGATCCATGCTGTGTTCGGCATTTATGTGATAGCCGCGATTGCCGGGTTGATCAGTCTTGCACCCGGAGGGGTGGGGGCATTCGACATCATTGCTCTGCTCGGGCTGCAAATGGCGGGAGCCAACTCAGATCGGGCACTGGCTGTGCTGCTGGTCTTTCGTATCTTTTATTACATCATCCCGTGGCTCATCGGCTTGGTATTAGCCGCGCTGGAAATGATTCCACGTAACGAGCGCCTGAATCAGCTAGCTGAGACGGGTTGGGATTATTCCCTTAATGCCTGGCAGAAGGTATGGGGCTGGCCTGGTCAATTCCGGTTTTTGGCCGATCTAGGGGTATGGGCGCTTGGTAAGCTGGTACTCATCTCCGGCGTGGTGCTTCTTTTGTCGGCAGCTACGCCCGGTCTGTTATATCGGCTACGTTTTGCTGAGCATTTGCTCAGCCTGCCCGTGATGCGCTTGTCGCATGAAATCTCGGTCATCATCGGGATTATGCTTGTCGTCCTGTCCCACGGAATCTCTCTGCGTATTCGCAGAGCCTTGCGGCTGACATTGATACTGCTGCTGACAGGAGCTATTTTCACCTTCACTAAAGGGCTAGATTTTGAAGAAGCCTTATTCCTGCTGTTTGTGGCGTTAATGCTATGGATCTCACGTTCACGGTTTTATCGGGTCAGTGCTCCGCTGAATCGGCACAACATTTTAATATGGGGTGGATTATCCCTACTCGTAACCGGGGCTTATTTTATCATTGGGGCAGGCTCCAACACTCCTTTTATGCGCCATTTGCATGCCAAGGTCCATCTGGACTTTTTTATGAACCGCAGCGATTACGGAGTTACCGCTGTGTTTAGTCTGATTTTGGCATGGGTATTCCTAACGGTGTATTTCTTTCTTCGACCTCAGCGTAGCATCGCCAATCTACCCGACGCGCAGGAGCTGGATAAGCTAAAAGAATTTTTGGAACGGCAGGGTGGTAATCTCGTATCTCATATGCTTTTTTTGGGTGATAAATATCTGTATTGGACCAAAAATGAACAGGTCGTCATTCCCTATGCTCGCAGCCGGGACAAACTGATTGTATTAGGTGACCCCCTCGGTCCAAAAGAACGTGTAAGTGAAGCCATTCAGGAATTCCAGCGGTTCGCAGATCGGTATGCGTTAACGGCTGTATTTTATCAGGCCTCGCCGGAGTATTTGTCCATCTATCACGAGAACGGCTATCGCTTTTTCAAACTGGGCGAGGAAGCACTGGTACCGCTGGAATCATTTACACTGACGGGCAAAAGCAATCAGGCGCTACGCAGCGCCAAAAACCGCTTTGACCGCGAGGGCTACTCGTTCGAAATCATCCAACCGCCTCTCGAGGCGTCACTGATTGAAGAGATGCGGCATGTTTCGAATATTTGGCTGGACGGGCGCAAGGAGAAGGGATATTCACTCGGCTGGTTCAAAGAATCTTATCTTCAGTTGGCTCCGATTGCATTGCTAAAGGACTCTGAAGGGAAGGTCATCGCTTTCGCTACGATGGCCCCTGCCTATGATCATGGACGGACGGTCTCCATTGACCTGATGCGCCACTTGCCTGACACGCCAAATGGCACGATGGATTATTTATTCACACGGGTTATTGAGTGGGCCAAGGAGAGTGGATATACGACATTTAATCTGGGAATGGCACCGCTGTCCCAGGTAGGACAAAGCGAAAAGGCATTACGCGAGGAAAAGCTGGCTCGACTTGTTTTCCAATATGGGGGACATTTTTACGGTTTTCAGGGGCTTCGGCGCTTTAAGGATAAGTTCAAGCCCCAATGGGAGCCGCGCTATCTGGCCTATCCGGCTTCTGTCTTTCTACCGATCCTGACGCTGGAGCTTGTTTATCTCGTGTCCAAACGATCGGACTAAACAAAGGGCTGACAACAGGAATTTTAATAGCCTAACACAACGTAAAAAAGGGTGTTCCCAACCACGAACGGTTGCAGGAACACCCTTTTTATTCACAAATGTTCTTAGAAGCTGCCTTTTACAACAACTTCAGACAATGGAAAACGTCCTGATGGACGTGCTGGCACTTGTGCCTTACCTACGCTAATAAGCATAGTTGGCAGGTAACGTGCTGGAATATTGAATTGCTCGATCAATTGTGCTGGAATGAAACCGCCCATTGCGCAAGTGTCGTAGCCCAAAGATTTAGCAGCCAGCATAATATTTTGTGCTGCAAAAGCAGAGTTCAGGATGGCTGCATCGCGAGCTACTTGCGGATTTTGGTATGCGCCGTTGATTTGACCTACCAATGCGTCACGGATTTCCGCTGGCAGTGCGCCTGCTTCTACCGCTTGATCATAAATGACGGTGTTGCGGTTCGCTTCCAAATCACCCAATACGGCAATCGTAACGGAACTTTCCGCTACTTGACCCTGATTGTAGGCGATAGGTAGCAATTTTTGTTTGTCCGCTTCGCTTTCGATGACAAGGAATTTCCAGTGTTGAAGGTTCCAAGCGGAAGGAGCTTCTATCGCCGCAGTCAAAATAGCCTCCAAATCTTCCTCTGGCAATTTAAAATCCTTAACATAGCTCTTTACCGCGTGTCTTTCACTAATAGTAGATAGAGTTTCATTTTTTGGACTGCTCGACATTCTAGGCACACTCCTAATTTCTTAATATATATCTAACTTGAATCCTCATTAACTTCCCAAACTACTGCAATTATAAAAATGATAGTGAATGATGTCAATATGTTTAAGTATGACCCTGCACTCAAAATACAGTACAATACGGATTAAGACATACATATCGGCAGATGCCTGCCGATGGGACAAGACACGGGTGAGTTCATTTTGTTCTCATTTGAATTAAAAAAGGAGCGTTACTATGATTGGATCTTTTAAAAAAACGGATATTGCTTTGTTTGCCGCCTGGGTTGTAGCTTGTGTGGCAACTTTGGGCAGTCTGTATCTCAGCGAGATTTTGGGGTATGAGCCTTGTAAGCTGTGCTGGTTTCAGCGCATTCTGATGTATCCCCTGACCCTTCTGCTCGGGATCGCCTATTTTCGAGGAGATTCGGAGATACGCCGTTATGTCATGCCGTTGGCTATCATTGGAGGCGCGATTTCAGCCTATCATTTTATCATTCAGCGCATCCATGCAGCCGCCAAAGCAGCTGCGCAAACTTCAACTTCCTGCGGCAGAGTATCCTGTGAACAGGATTACCTGAACTGGTTCGATTTTATTACCATTCCTTTTCTCGCACTGATCGCCTTTATCCTTATTATTGCAGCCATGGGTTATATCATGCGTCAGGAGAAAAAATCAGCTCAAGGAGAGGTACAAGCAAAGGAACTCGCATAAGTATGAAAGAGACCTCATTATAGGACCCATTACCACCAAGAGGCGTATAATCCGCTTGCCAGAGGAAAGACTGTAACTAAATATATCCATTGCATATGTGGTATAATGTAAAAGGTTTGCAGTCTGTCCAATAACGCTTATATTCCTTATAGAGGGGGCCAGTCCATGTTTCATATTAGCACCCCATTGCTGCAATATGGCGCAACCTTCGGTATGATCGTAATCGCTATTTCGGCTATTTTCATCCGTATGAAGACAGGCCATCGCCCGATTAATGCCAAAAAAATCATCATTCCTCCGCTCGGCATGAGCACCGGTTTTATGATGTTTGTGGTGCCGGAAGTACGGGTTCCCTGGCTTTGGGCGCTGGGCGCTTTTCTGGTCGGCTGGTTTATTTTTTCTTACCCGTTGATCCGCAGCACCAAATTTGAATTGCAAGAAGGGCTGGTTTTCGTCCAACGCTCACGTACCTTCTTTTTTATTCTGATCAGCCTGCTGATCGTCCGATTGCTGCTGCATGAATTTATTCAGCATTACATTACCATTCCGCAGACAGCAGGGCTATTTTTCATCCTGGCCTTCGGAACCTTGTTACACTGGCGGCTTCGTATGTATTTCCAATATCGTCAGTTCGTTCCGAACGAGACGGAAGTTCGCATCTGACAAACGGGTTTTTAACATGCACGCTCGCATGTTGCTGTATAGACCAAAAAGACACGTTCTCCCAACAGGAGCCGTGTCTTTTTGGTCTTTTTGGTCTTTTAGTCTATCAGGTCTACATTATGCATTCCGGGAAAAAGGAGCTACTCGATTGCGTCCCTCTGTCTTCGCAGTGTACAGCATCAGATCTGCCTGCTCGATCAGCTCTTCATGCTCACTCTGGCGTTCGGGGAGCCAGATGAATATGCCCAGACTGACTGTCATTCAACCCGTTAGTCTGTATGCTCCCGATGGGTGCCTGCTTTTATTGCTGGGTCAAAATGATCGGACCATCTGCTGTAATGGCCAGCGTATGCTCGTATTGCGCAGACAAGCCGCCGTCCAACGTGCGTGCGGTCCAACCATCCGCATCAATTTTACTGCGGTATGTGCCTGTGTTGAGCATCGGCTCAATTGTAATGACCATACCCTCTTTTAAGCGTGGTCCACGGTGCGGGGGTCCATAATGAGGAACTTGCGGTTGCTCATGCATTTCTTCCCCGATGCCATGCCCAATGAATTCGCGTACGACCGAGAAGCCTTCCGCTTCCGCGTAGGTTTGTATCGCATGGGAAATATCTCCGATCCGGTTACCGATAACGGCTTGCTCAATCCCTTTATACAGCGATTCCTTGGTAACATCCAGCAGCTTTTGCGCCTGCTCAGACACATTACCCACCGCATACGACCAAGCGGAATCTGCCAGCCAGCCATTCAGGTTCACAACCATGTCGATCGTCACGATGTCCCCGTCCTTCAACGGTGTCTTATTCGGAAAGCCGTGGCAAATCACATCGTTAGGTGAGCCACAAGTTGCAAACTGGTAGCCGTTATAGCCCTTTTGCTCCGGTGTTGCGCCATGCTTCTTCATAAAGGATTCCGCAAAGGCGTCAATTTCCAGTGTCGTAATGCCTGGCTTGATCATTTTGGCAATTTCCCGGTGGCAAGCAGCCAAAATGTCTCCAGCTTTTTTCATATTTTCAATTTGTTCTTTGGTTTTAATGATAATCATTAAACGGTCTCCTTCTTTTCCGTGTTCGTTCCACTTTTCACTGCTTCTTTTTTCTGCTTCTATTGTAACGCTAAAAGCAGCGAAATGGAACCGATGTCAACTGACACCGTTTACAAGGATCTCAAACGGGGTATATAATACTCCATAACTTGTATACCAGTATGCAAAATTATTTCCAAGATAGGAGTATCCTATGAAATATCCAACAACCTGGTTACAGGGCGCATCGCTTGGGGAAAGGATTGCTTGTGAACTTCGGCTTCAGATTATACGGGGTATTCAGACGCCAGGCACTGTTCTATCTGAGAATCAGATTGCTGCCGATTTTGGTACCAGTCGTTCTCCGGTGCGTGAAGCCTTGAAGGCGCTCTCGAGCGAAGGACTGATCCGTTTAGAGCGCATGGGGGCGGTTGTCGTTGGCATGACACCCAGTGATATGGAGGAGCTATTCGATGTGCGAATGCTGATTGAGCATTTTGTTGTACAAAGGTATGTACATAGTGATAATGCCACATTGGTGACTGTTTTGAATCAGATGATTGACAAAATGGAAGTCGCTCTCAAGTACAGGGATGTCGTTGAATTTTCTCTTCAGGATTTTAATTTTCATGAGGCTCTGGTTCTGGAAGCAGGCCATACCCGTATTCTTCATACCTGGAATGGTATGAGACAGCTAATCCTGACGGTCATGTTAGCTGCGACAGAACAACGATTTGCGTCTAACATCGAAGAATCACAAGTCACGATTCACAAACATCGAACCTTTGCAAACGCTTTAAGTCAAGGGAATGCTCAGGAGTTATCGGGATTTATTGAGGATCATTACCGAGATACCCGCAACGCGGTTAACGACAGCGTCTTATCTCCCTACAGAAAGACATCGTCCTAGCCGCAACATGCGTGACAAAGAGCCGATGTACCGCGCTTCATGCGTTTCTTGCTGGCGCGGTTCTCTTTTACATTAAAGTTGTCGACAAGTATACATTTAGCTACACATATATAAATAAGGAGGCATTACTTCATGAACACATTACTCGGCTTGAGTCATAACGCGTCCCTGCTCATATGGGCGCTAGTTACCGTCATTCTTTTGATTTTGCTGATTGCCAAATTCAAATGGAATCCCTTCGTTTCACTGCTGCTTTCGTCGGTATTTCTCGGACTGGTTAACGGGATGCCGGGACATGAAGTTACTGCCTCCATCACCAAAGGGCTCGGCAGTACGCTCGGCTCCATCGCCATCGTGATCGGTTTAGGCACCATGCTCGGTAAAATGATGGCAGAATCCGGCGGTGCCGAACGCATCGCGACCACACTGATGGATCGTTTTGGTGAAAAACGCGTTCATTGGGCGATGATGATTGTAGGCTTTATCGTGGGTATTCCCGTATTTTTTGAGGTTGGTATTATTTTATTAATTCCTATTCTGTTCACGGTTGCCCGTAAAATGAATATGTCTCTGCTGAAAATCGGTATTCCGATGCTGGCAGGACTATCGACGGTACACGGCCTTTTGCCACCCCACCCGGCTCCGATGATCGCGTTTGAAGCCTTTAACGCCAATATTGGACGCACGATAGGATATGCACTCATCGTGGGCATTCCATCCGCCATTATTGCAGGCCCGGTCTTCGGCGCTTGGATTGGCAAAAGAATCATGGTCAGACCTTCCGAGAGGCTGGATGAGCAGTTCAGAAATACGACGGGACGGTCGCTGCCTCCTTTTTGGATTACTCTGTTCACCATTTTATTACCTGTTATTCTAATGCTTAGCGGATCAGTCGCTGAAATCGTAGACCCGGCCAATACACATCCGCTCACTGTATTTTTCAAATTCATTGGTGATGAGGTTATGGCATTGCTGATTGCGGCCGTGTTTTCTTTTTTCTCGCTAGGCTATGCACGTGGTCTAAAGAAAGAGGATTTGTCCCGTTTTACCAGTGAATGTCTGGCACCAACAGCCTCAATTATCTTAATTATCGGGAGCGGCGGTGCATTTAAAACGGTATTGATCGACAGCGGTGTAGGTCAGGCCATTGCAGCAGTCGCTACAGGAGCCCATATGAATGTGATTGTATTTGCTTTTCTGGTCGCTGCGCTCATTCGTGTAGCCACTGGATCAGCGACAGTCGCGATGACGACAGGCTCCGGTATTGTCGCACCTGTACTGGCACTTACACCCGGCGCGAATGTCGAACTGGTCGTCCTTGCTACAGGAGCAGGGTCGCTGATCTTGTCTCATGTGAATGACGCCGGTTTTTGGATGATTAAAGAATTTTTCAATATGACGGTTCCGCAGACTCTAAAATCATGGACCGTTATGGAAACCATCCTCTCCCTGGTCGCTTTCGGTTTGATTATGCTGCTGAGTGTGTTAATTTAACGATAATGAGCTAATAACGGTAAGTGAAGGGGAGATTGAATATGACAGACACCCGATATATGATCGGCGTCGATATCGGTACGACCAGTACCAAAGCGGTGCTTTTCGAAGAAAACGGCAATATTGCCGCCCAGCACCATGTGGGCTAT
This sequence comes from Paenibacillus sp. 203, assembly GCF_037027525.1. Lineage (NCBI taxonomy): Bacteria > Bacillati > Bacillota > Bacilli > Caryophanales > Paenibacillaceae > Paenibacillus > Paenibacillus sp. 203. The sequence continues at coordinate 97,804 of NZ_JAXCHD010000007.1, read as the reverse complement.
CCGCTCCATACACCTGAGCCGGATGCGGCAGAACAGGACCCGGAAGATATTTTCAAAGCTGTCGTGACGACGGTGCAAGAGGTCATGAAACAAAGCGGAGTGTCAGCCGAGCATGTGCTGTTCGTCTCCTTCAGTTCGGCCATGCACAGTGTGCTGGCGGTGGATAAGAACGGCAAGCCGCTGACCGCCTCCATCACTTGGGCAGATAACCGTAGCGCCAAATGGGCCGAAGCGCTCAAACATGAATACAACGGACACGATATTTATTTACGCACCGGAACGCCCATCCATCCCATGTCACCGCTAACGAAACTAATGTGGATTACGCGGGATTTACCGGATGTTGCGACCCAGACGTATAAATTCATTTCCATTAAGGAGTACATCTTTGCCCGGTTATTCCACCAATATGTCGTGGATCACTCGATCGCCTCTGCAACCGGACTTATGAATTTGCAGCAGCTGGATTGGGACGAGGAAGCGCTGCACCTTGCAGGTGTGACGAAGGAGCAGCTATCCGAGCTGGTGCCGACAACTCATGTGCTCAAAGGGCTGGATGAGACCTATGCGCATGACATGGGCCTACTGAAGACGACTCCTTTTGTGATCGGGGCCAGCGATGGTGTCTTGTCCAACCTCGGTGTGAATGCGATCAAACCTGGAGTTGTCGCTGTTACCATCGGCACCAGCGGAGCCATCCGTACCGTAGTTAATAAGCCGCTCACGGATGCCAAAGGGCGATTTTTCTGTTACGCCTTGACGGAAAAGCTGTGGGTCATCGGCGGCCCGGTAAACAACGGAGGTATAGTCTTCCGCTGGATCCGGGATGAATTTGCAGCCTCCGAGGTGGAAACGGCCAAGCGACTGGGACTTGATCCATATCATGTGCTGACCCAAATTGCTGAACAGGTACGTCCTGGCTCCGACGGTCTGCTCTTTCTTCCGTACTTATCCGGTGAACGTGCGCCCCTGTGGGACCCGAATGCTCGTGGCTCCTTCTTCGGTCTGTCCCTGCGTCACAAAAAAGAGCATATGATTCGCGCCGCTCTAGAGGGTGTGCTGTTCAATTTGTATACCGTCATGCTCGCCATGGAAGAAGTCATCGACAGACCGTCAGTCATTCACGCCACTGGTGGATTTGCACGCTCGGAGCTATGGAGACAGCTCATGGCGGATATTTTCGATCAGGAGGTCATTATCCCCGAAAGTCTGGAAAGCTCATGTCTGGGCGCAGCTATTCTGGGCTTGTACGCACTGGGACGGATTGATTCGCTGGATGCTGTGTCCGGTATGATCGGCACCACTCACCAGCACAAACCTGTAGCAGAACACGTGGATATTTATCGCGATTTACTGCCGATTTATATCCGCATTTCACGTAAATTCGAAGAAGAATTCAAGGATATTGCGGAATTTCAGGCCAAGTCCCTACAATCCTAAATTAGTGAAACCTGTTCTAACGCTGCTGCGTATTACCGTTTTATAAAAACCTGTCTATGTCAGTTGGGCAGGGTAAGAAGGAGGATTAGACGATGCTCAAACAATTACTGCACCGCCTGCTACATTCCACCTCTCATTCTCATAAGCGGCGATACAGCAGCTCAGACCGTTATTATGAACGTGAACGTAAACGTCATTCTTCTTCAGACGGTTACAAGAATAGCCACAATGGACACCGCTATTACAAAGATAAACGCCGTCATTACTCCAGTTCTTAGCCAAACAACAAGAAGTAGCGACGGAATAGAGCGTAACACAAGAAGCATGCCACAGGCTCCTCAAACCCTATAAAGCGAAGACCCTACTTATCTCAAGGGCCTTCGCTTTATTGTTGTGCGCCCTTCGTTATGCAGGGCAACATCTGTGCATTTTACAGGAAATCGGCCAAGACCGAAATTACAGAAACAGGGTTTTAGAGATGATCACCAGCAAAATAAACAGAACCAGAATCGCTCCTACAGAGGTCCATGCTCCTACGCCGCAACCCATACCGCCTACTCCACACATATGACTCATTTACAACACTCCCTTCGCTCATTTACAGGATCATTGTATGTAGACATGGTCAAATGCGTAAGGGGGGCATTCCCCCATTTTTGCGGCGAATGCCTGTTTATTTTTAGGGACGTTATGGGTTAACCTCAAGCAGCAGCAATGCTTCCTCCAGCTCTTGCATAAACTGTCGGCTATTCTCATAACGTGGCCGAATCTGAAAAAGACGCTCCAGCATGTGACGCACAGGTGAACTCAGCTTCAATTCTTCCTGCCAGCTTGCCGGCGGTTGATCCGGTTGAGGCTCGTAACTGCTATATAGCATAAAAAGCATTAAATGTCCGACATCGTACAAATCGCTGTAGACGGCGACATCTTGTCGCTCAGGTGCACGCTTTTCCAGCATGGATTCGGTAAATACATCCTCCTGTCGCTCTCCCAACGCCAGAGCAAGACCAAAGTCGATCAGGTAAGGCTTCCCCTCATGGTGAAGCACATTGGGAATACGGATATCCCGATGGATATAGCCCCGTTCATGCACATGCAGAACTCGCTCCATTAACTCCAAAATGTAGACAATGCATTCCTGTTCCGTAAAGGAACGCTCCTGTTCAAATATAAGCTCCTCCAACGTCATGCCGGAGATGTATTCCATAACCACAACTATTCCGTTCGAATGTTCGACAATTTCGAGCAGCTTCGGAATATAGGGGTGTTCCATCTGCTGCATAATATGAGCCTCGCGCTGCAATAGCTGAACTGCCTTCGCCCGTTTGCTCGGTCTGGGCATTTTCACTGCCACCTCTTGTCCGCTGTGCCGATCCAGACAGAGGTAGGTTAGACCATAGCTCCCCATGCCTAAAAGCGAACGAACATCATAACGTCCGCTCAGTAAATCGCCAGGCTGTTTCGGATAGTCCATCCATGATTCATATGCGTTCCGCAACCAAGCAAACATACTTATATCCTTTCCTCTACAAGCCACAGCAACGTTCCTTATGCGGCTTGTTCTCGTATTCTTGTATTCCGTTATTATACCATCCACGATAAAAGACCATCAGAACCGGGAAGGTCTGATGGTCTTTATCAGGGAAGATGCTGGTTATGCCTCTCTGCGTCTGCGCGGTGTCAGACCAAGCCAGGACAACAACGAACCGCGCGATTTGCGTTGCCTGCCCTGGTAGGTACGCAAATTAGTAATTAGCTGCCGGTCTCGTTCCTCGTCAACCTTTTCTTTCATCCAGCGTTTTTGATCCTCCAGTTGATTAGACAGGCTGATATTCTTTTCCACCAAACGGCTATGCTCTGCTTCCAGCTCCTCCAAACGGCTCCGCATTTCCGACAATGCAGTTTGCACCATGTCCTGCATCTGCGCCAGTTCTTGCGGCTCTAAGGACTCCCGCGTTTGTACGGATGCAGGTGCTTGCTCCAATCTATACTCAATAGTTGGTTCCAAAGTCTGGAACTCTTCCTGCGCCTGTAACTGCATAGGTTCCTCTGACAGTTCCTGAGCATTCATTTCATCCTGTAACTCTGTCAGTTCTACCGTAGCAGCTGCTTGCGCCTGTATGACCGTCTCTTCCCTGCCCTCAGCCGCCGCCATTATTTCTTCCCAGGTTGCGGTTAGTGACTCAGCATCCGAGATGGGTGGCAAGCGGAATTCTTCATCCTCCATTTGAAAGGGAGCGGTCACTCTCTCAAGCACCACCTGAACCGCCTGCTCCATCGTCATATGCTGCTCACGCAACGCCCTCCGCATCACCTTCAAGCACTCAACATCCTCAGCACTGAACATCCTCGATTGATTCGCGGAACGCTGAAACACATACCCCTGCTCCTCCAGCGCCGCTGCATATTTACGAAGGGTACTCGCCCCGATTCCCAACTGTTTTGCTGCTTCCGTCGTCGATTTGCTTTCTTCCATTTAATCATTACCTCCCCGGATGGTATGGAAAGAAATAAGCTTGTATATGTAGAATTCGCGAAATCCATTGGAAACCCTTTGGCAAAAATGTTCTAATATTGCAGACTGCTAAGAACCTTTGTCATAACGGAATATTTGTAGATATACAAGAAACGACATTGCAAAGCATACTTCCGTTCAAGTATGTCCTTGAAACTCTTTAAAGAACGTCACATAAATGTCACACTTTCATTATTTTCATGGCACTATTCCTTCCATCAACATAGTTCATGTTATAATTTGCACAGAATTTACCTTAAATATAAATTGAAACATGCTCTCCTATCTTCCAGTAAAAGTATTGATAATTCACGTTCATTCTATGATTAATCCTAAAGAAACCTCTATTCACAGTTTATTTATAATTTCCCGGAATGGAGGCAAAAAAATGGATATTTTCAAAAGATCAGCAATATGTTATGTTATGTAACGTAAAATGTATTTCAGGCATAATTTGTAGCATATTAACGTTCGCTGGAACGAGGAGGCAACATAGATGAAGGGGAAGGCAAGGAAAGTAGCTATTGTCGGCGCGGGAATGGTCGGTTCGAGCTGTGCCTACTCAATGGTTAATCAGTCCATTTGTGATGAGATCATGATGATTGACCGCACGTATGATCGGGCTTTGGCCCATGCACTGGATCTGTCCCATTGTATGGATTTTACGTCCACACGTACCAAGGTGCGTGCCGGCACATATGCAGACTGCACGGATATGGACGTTGTGATTATAACGGCTGGTGCCAACCCTAAACCGGGGCAAGACCGCCTATCTGTGCTGGACAACGCAGTGCTTATTACCAGAGAGATTGTAACAGCGATTATGGAGGGTGGCTTCGACGGTATATTCGTCATTGCCGCTAATCCTGTCGACATTGTAACGTATATGGTACAAAGTATATCCGGTCTGCCGCGCAACAAGGTGATCGGCACGGGCACCTCCATTGACTCATCCCGACTTAAGACGTTGCTTTCTGAAGTATTTTCCATAGATCCGCGTAGCGTACAAGGGTATGCTCTTGGGGAGCATGGCGAATCCCAATTCGTCGCCTGGTCACACGTCACGATTGGCGGCAAGCCGCTCTTACACATTTTGCGTCAGCATAAGGAACGATTCAGCCACGTCGATCTGGACGACATTGCCCGTAAAACTCGGGATGCAGGCTGGGAGATCTTCACCCGCAAAGGGGCCACTTATTTTGGTATTGCCAATGCGCTGGCGTACATTACCCGTTCCATTTTAAATGATGATGGTAAAATTATAGCGGTCTCTGCTGTATTGGACGGCGAGTACGGGCACAGCGATGTCTGCACGGGCGTTCCGGCGATTATCGGCAGCAGAGGAATTCAAGAGGTCATCGAGCTAGAGCTAAGTCCGGAAGAACAAGCGAAGTTCGACGCCTCTTGCCACCTTATCAGCAATAATATCCGTGCCATTTCAGGCTTAGTGTAAACCAATAGCACAGTAAAAAACTCCTTACCCTCATTGAGGATAAGGAGTTTTTGCAGTCCCCGTATTTCGCCCTATATCTCTTTATAACGAAATACGGTCAGTCCCGCCAACGTAAATACGACAAAGCTACCTATTATAACCGTCAACAGTGTGTCAGTTGGCACCATGAACGCCCCGAAGTTGTCTCTTCCACTCGGCATCATCGCCAATAAAGGCTGTGTCCATGGATAGTACGGACCGTAGGTTTGAGAATTGGCGACCAGAATATTCGGCACGGTGAAGACGAAATTCAACGCAAGCGGTGCGGCAAAGCTGGACCACAAGAAGGACACCATCAACTGCAACGCAGCCAGCGGCAGGCAGGCTACCCAGCCTGCGAGCAAACTTTGAGCGATCACGGCCCAAGGGATTGGTCCGTTCATGTCCTGCACAGCTCCAACACCCAGCAGCGCTCCTCCGAACAATAACTGAGTCAATCCGACCAAGGCCATAATGATGGTCAACTTGGCCGCATACAGACTGGTGCGGGACAATGGCAATGACATGAGTTGCTTCCAACCGCCGCCCCCATGCTCGAATCGGCAGACTAGAGATCCAAATACGGCGGTCAGCATCGGCATGAACAGCATGGCATGTAATGTAAGCATGGCAGTCAACAGCAACAGCCAGTTCCCTCCCGGATTCGCCAGCATGCCAATCAGGACGGCAATCGCCGGACTGACGAGCGCAAGCAGCCAGACGGGCGATTTGGCCATTTTCATACGTTCAACAGAAAGCAGCCGTATATATCCTCCGAACATTACGCCACATCCTTTCGGCTAAAATGGGCCGCTGTTAGCAGACTGAGAAGTATGCCCGTTCCGCACCCGACGGACGCAAACATCCACGCTTGAGGTGCAACCCATGCGAATTGCGGCCAGGCCAACGGAAACCATTCGGACAGCTGTGAAGCAAACAAGCTGCCGATGCCTAACGTAATGCCCAGTGTTACAGGCAGCGCCTGATTATGGAACGTGACCGTTAACCACAACAATAATACGAGCATAGGCAGCGTGCCGCCCAAGGGCCAAAACCCGAGTCGTAGCAGTTCCCCTACGGGTGCAGGCTCTCCCCCAAAGCCAAGAATCATTCCCAACACCCAAGTCCCGACCGTCAGGAGTAGACAGGACACGCACAGCATCCCGATCGCTAGCGTCAGCTTGGCCATATAAACACTAAATTTGGAAATAGGCAAAGCCAGCAGCTGCTTCCAAGAGTTAGACGAATGTTCCACATTCGCCAGCATGGAAGCGACCATCGTGGCTCCTAATACCAGCGCAAGGGGGACAAAAATAGCGATGTTATCCATCAAGCCTTCCCATAAACGCCCCTTGTATCGCGGAATCAGATAGTCATAGCGGAGCCCAAAGTTCAGTCCCTGCATCGCTACCAGCCCTAGGGGACCGAGGAACACCAAGAACCAGATTCCCTTTCTGCGTGCTTTGAGCAGATCCGCCGTGAGCGCTCGCAGCATCATAAGGAAGCCCCTCCTTTGCCCACTACCTGCATGAACATATCCTCCAGCGATTTGCGGCGTTCCTCCACACGGTATACGGCATGCGTATTTTCGACCAATCTTCTGACCAGCAGCGCAACAGCCGCATCATTCATGTTCTCGAAATCCAGCGCCGATCCGTCCTTCACTGAATGGTAGCCCTGCTCACGCGCAATCAACTGGGCTGCTTCCGGTTCCGACACTACGATCCGAATCCCGCCTGCGGATTCCTGACGGAGATTATGAATCGTGTTTTGAAAGACCAACTCTCCTTCACGGATAATACCCACGGTATTCGCCATATGCTCTACCTCGCTCAACAGATGGCTGGATACCAGTACGGTGATCCCCCGTTGCTCGGGCATCGCCTGAATCAATGTGCGCATTTCCTGAATACCCTCCGGGTCCAAACCATTCGTAGGCTCATCCAAAATGAGTACTTCGGGATTCCCAAGCAGGGCTGCTGCAATACCCAGTCTCTGCTTCATGCCCAGCGAGTAGCCTTTGACTGGACGTTTGGCATGCTTGGTCAGTCGGACGACCTCTAACACTTCCGCAATGTTTTGCTTGGGTACATTCAAAATACGGCGAATGGCCTCCAGATTTTCAATTGCGTTCAAATGACCATAATACGAAGGATACTCCACCAACGAGCCGACTTTACGCAAAATATCGAGCTTATGTCTGCGAATATCTTTGCCGAATATACGGATCGTTCCTCGAGTTGGGCGAATAAGTCCAAGCAGCATGCGGATTGTTGTCGTTTTCCCCGCTCCATTCGGACCCAGAAATCCGTAAATATCTCCTCGAGCTATTTTCAGGTCCAGCTGATTAACCGCCGCGCGGCCTTTGTATATTTTGCTGAGACTGTTCGTTTCAATAATGTATTCGTTCAAGTTCCTCACCTCGACACCTATCGTAACGTGCCAAGTTTAAAGCCAAGGGAACTCTGAGTTTAAGTTTTGTTTAAAAAACGGATTCGGGTCCCGGCTGATGAACTGATAATCTCCCTCTCCAAATTCATTTCGCGAGCCAGCAGTTCTGTAATCGCCAAACCAATCCCTGCGCCTTTTTCACTGGACTGTTGCTCCATACCGGGCCCTTTATCTGTGATAATCAATGCCTCTGTCCCATTATCTTTCTGTACTTGAACACCGATATATCGGCCTGCGGCAGCATGGCGAACTACATTTTGAAAGAGATTGTCCAGCAGACGACGGAAGCCTTGCTCATCGACATTCCACACCATACTATGCTCAGGCAGGTCGATATCCACTTCAAAACCCTCCTTTTCCCACACCGGATACCAGCTGGCTACACACTCCCGCACTAGCCGCAAGATATCACGCGATGTGTTATTCATAGTGTATTTTCCACTAGCTAGCAGATTATAGGTGAGCAGATTGTCGATCAGACTCCCAAGGTCTTTTAGCTTGTTTTCCATCAGTGTAATCGACTGTTTCCCTCTGCTGCTTAGATTTTCACCATCTAGTGTATACAGATGGCTACGCACGACCGTAAGCGGCGTCCGAATATCGTGTGACAGATCCGCGACCAGTCTCTTCCGCAGCTCTTCCTCTTGTCGCTCACGTCCCCGACTTTCCGCCAACTGCTCAACCATCTGATTAAATGCTTCTTCCAGCTTGCCGATTTCATCTGGGTGTCCAGTGGTAACAAGAATAGGCAAGCCATCCTCTCCTCGCTGCGACATGGCGGCCTGAAGCTGCAACAGTCTACGCCGAATGCCTCCAAAAAACAGAAGAGATACGAATATAAAAGCGCCCAAAACCAATACGATAAAAAAGAGATAGTACATGAACATGCTACTATCTGTAGGTGGCTGTTCAAAGAACGAACGGGGCACTTTTAACACCATATAGCCCTGATTTACATCATTCTTGCCCCCGCCAATAAAGGCTACTACCGTAAACGGCCCCTCATAGCTTGCTTGCTTCATAAAAGCTATAGCCTGCGCAGCGTTCCATTGTTTTGGCATGTTAGGTTGTGTCGGTAACTCCAACCTTGTTTTATCTGCGGTATCCACCCAAAATATTTGTGAGTTAGGGAACATATCTTGTTGTATTTTGCGCAGATGGGCTGAGATTTGCTCTGGTGTGGCTCCCTTCAAAGCTACAGCTTCGCGATGCCAGCTATTTTCGGTATGGGTGGTAGAGGGATAGTAAGCGTTTTTAGGCTTGAGCTCCGTCCCCCAATTCAATAACACGCTATATATCAAGGCTGTAGCAGGCAACACAATGGGCAACAGCATCATAGCAACCACAATAATGACCAGATAACGGAACAACAGTGAACTGCGAAACCGACCTCCCTGACCTGGCCTAGAGCTGGGGTGCAGCCTCCTCCAATTTTTGCGCGTCCTGCTCATTATGCTTTCACCCGATATCCTACACCACGGATCGTCTCAATGATGCGGGGTGCCGCAGGATCGATCTCCAGCTTTTCGCGAAGGTGTCGGATATGGACCATTAAAGTTTTGTCTCCGTCGATATATGGATCTCCCCACACCGCTTCATACATTTGCTCTTTCGTCATAATTTGGCCCAAATGCCGCAGCAAATAAGCAAAAATGTGATATTGCTTGCCTGTCAGTGTAATTTCCTCCCCGGTATCACGGTTCACAATACGGTTATCAGGAGAGAACACAGAGAGATGCCCCAGTTGTAAAGATTCTTCGGGCACGGTTCCCGATCGGCGCAGCAAAATCTCTATACGTGCTATGAGCTCGTCCGGGTGAAAGGGTTTGGTTACATAATCGTCGGCGAAATCCAGTCCTTGCAGCTTATCGTCAATGGATGTACGGGCAGATAACATGAGAATGGGAAGCTCCGGGTACTCTTTCTTGAGCCGCTTCCCCATGGTGAATCCATCCAGACCAGGTAACATCACATCCAAAATCACGAGTTGGCACGTACGGGCTGCTTCCACAGCCCCATCCCCGCTGCGAAGCCAGGTTACAGCGTAATTCCGCTCTTCCAAATACTGATGCGTCCAAGCACCAATATCCTGGTCATCTTCGATGTATAGCACATTTGTTTTCATAATAGACACCTACTTATCGTTTTTCTTTTATGTAATGGGCATTATAGCATTTATGGTACATGACCCACTTAAAAAGGTTAATAACTACCTTATACGACATACGCTTCACATTTTCAAATTCGAATGCTCGTGAAAAAAGGAGGACTACCCGATGCTGCTAGAAGCGATATACCATCACCCGAAACGAAATTGGGCTTTTGGTTATAATGATGAAACGATATTTCTACGGCTACGTGCGAAGAAGAATGACCTGAGTACCGTTCATGCTCTCACCGGAGATAAATACGATTGGGACCGTACCCGACAGCTTGTCCCGATGTCCAAATTCGCTACCGATGGCAGGTTTGATTATTATGAATGCAGCATAAAACCTACTCACCGTCGGCTGAAATATGGATTTTTGCTAGAAGACGGTGAGGAACGTATTTGGATGAACGAGGACGACTTCACCACCCAGGAACCCCAAAATGCAGATAAACTGTTCCAATATCCGTTTTTGAACCCGATTGATATTCTGAAGCCACCTGCATGGGTGAAGGATGCTGTATTTTATCAGATTTTCCCGGAACGTTTTGCGAACGGTGACCCCTCTATCAGCCCAGAAGGTGCAGAGACATGGGGCGGAACACCACAAAGAGACAATTTTTTTGGTGGTGATCTTCAGGGGATTCTGGATCACCTGGATCACCTGAACGAGCTAGGGATTAACGCCATATATATGACTCCTGTGTTCAAGGCGACGACCAATCATAAATATGATACAGAGGATTATATGGAGGTGGACCCGCATTTTGGGGACAAAAATACATTAAAAAAACTGGTCGATGCCTGCCACGACCGAGGAATTCGGGTGCTGCTTGATGCGGTGTTCAACCATTCAGGGCGTACGTTTAAACCGTTCGTTGACGTGCAGGAAAAAGGCGAAGCGTCACCTTACAAGGACTGGTTCCATGTACATAGCTTCCCCCTGGAAGTGGTGGATGGCACACCGACGTACGATACATTCGGGCTGGAACCGATGATGCCCAAGCTGAATACCGAACATCCTGAGGTGAAAAAGTACCTGCTGGATGTGGCAAAGCACTGGATCGAAGAAATCGGCATCGATGGTTGGCGGTTGGATGTGGCAGACGAGGTAGATCACGCCTTTTGGCGGGAATTCCGCACTACGGTCAAGCAGGCCAATCCAGATGCGTACATTTTGGGTGAAATGTGGAATGAATCATCTGAATGGCTTCAGGGGGACCAATTCGATGCAACGATGAATTATCCGTTCACCTACGCGGTAAATGATTTTTTCGTCAAAAAAGTGACTGATGCTCAAAGCTTTGCCTTCGCCATCGGACGACAGCTGGCCCGCTATCCACAGCAAGCATCTGAGGTTGCCTTCAATTTGCTGGATAGCCACGACACACCGCGCCTGCTGACACTGTGTGGGGATGACAAACGGCTGATGCGACTGGCCGCCCTGTTCCAGTTTACGTACATGGGCGCACCCTGCATCTATTACGGCGATGAGATCGGCCTGGATGGAGATGCCGATCCAGGCTGCCGCAAGTGTATGGAGTGGGACACCGACAAGCAGGACCGCGAGCTGTTCAACTTTTACCACGAGCTGATTGCGCTTCGTAAGGGGCACCCGGCCCTCCGTGATCAGGGAAGCATCACCTTTTTGGAGGCACAGACAGAGGGCACCTCACTTGCCTATGAGCGCCGCAGCGAGGAAGAAGTGCTGCTCGTGCTGCTCAACCGTTCCGATGAGGATCACGTTTTTGAACTGGACATTCCTGAGCAGGAATGGCAATTAGCCTTTGGTGAAAGCCAGTGGTCCGTTAGAGAGAGGGGGCTGCTTGCCAAGCTTCCACCCTACGGATACGCTGTACTGAAGGCAGCGCCTGCTCGGTCAGTAAAACCTGCTTAAGAGGACGATGTCAAGACGGGAAGCAAGGCATCCGCCTATAAAGGCGGATGCTGATGAAGGTACCTGCCGAATAACGGCAAAAAAGCGAAACCACCAGGAACAAGATAGTTAACTTGTTCCCGGTGGTCTTTTTACGTTGAATATGAGCTTCCATTGTCGATTATTTGTTTTTAACATCTGTTCTTACTACCCCAACATTCGAAGCATTGATCGAAATGGGGTTACCGCCTTGTCCTGTCTGAGCTGAAGAAGACAGCCAGTACAGCAGTTTACGCGGGTAGCGTCTGTGTTTTCAATTGCACGTACAACTGGTGCGTCACCTGCTGCGGCTCAATACCCAACTCATCTTCTAGTATTCTGACGAAGCTTTCATAATGCTTTTGCGCAGCGGTATAATCGCCCAGTTGGGCGTAGGCGGTCAGCAGCAGACTGCAGATATCGTCTGAGTACGGCTCCCGTTGCTGTAGGCTGAGTAAGCGCTGAACAGACTGCCGGGTACGACCTGAGCGAAGCTCTTCTCTCGCCAGCTCAGAAGCACATGCCAGATACATATTGCGCAGCTTCTCCCTTTTTGCATACGCCCACGGGTAATCGTGCTCCTCCAGATAGTTGCCACGGTATAGTGCCAACAGGCTCTCAATACGCGGCTTACCGCCGCTACCGGATGCAGCCCATTCGGATATTCCCCGCTCGAATAGCTCCACATCTGTAATCCAGCCATTGCGGTTCAAGCGGTAGCGATCCAGATTATATTCCAGCTTCGTATCTTGCATCCGTTCTTTCAACGCCTTGCGGATTTGGTAAATGGACGTGTGCAGGTGAACAACAGCCTTGTCCAAATGATATTCAGGCCACAGCGCATCCAGCAATTGTTCTTTGCTCACCCATTCCCCTTCATGGTGTAATAAGAAGGAAAATAGCTCCTGCGACTTTAATGTGCGCCATTTGAATGGTTTCGCACCTACAGCTTCCTGTCCATCCTCCAAAATTTCAAGTTTTTGAAAACAACGTACCTTGGGGGATTGCTCTGCTGAAGCTCCCAAACTAGAAGAACGAGGATCAGCCAGCGTGGCTGCAATCCGATCTAACGTTTTGGATAGCCGCCGGGCATGAACGGGCTTTAACAAGTAATCCAGTGCTTGCAGCTCGAACGCTTCAATAGCATATTCCGAGTATGCGGTCACAAAGACGATATGAATATGGGAATCTAGCTGTTGAATCCACTCGGCGGCCTCCAGACCATTCATCTCTGGCATTCCGATATCTATAAAAACAATATCCGCACGTTCTGCCGCCAGATGATCCAGCCCCGCTTGTGCAGACGTATATTTGCCCATTACCGTTAACCGTCCGTCCGCCTCCAGCAACCGTTCCAAGTAGGCTAATGCCGACCTCTCATCATCAATCAAAATCGCCTTCATTTGTGTCCGTACTCCCTTCCTGCTGCAACATCCATCATGATGCTCTATTTACACGCTATGCGCCTTTATCCATACGATTTTAATTCCTTATATTTTATATATCGTATCATTACGGACGTGACTTTAGCTTTTCCGACCAATGTACTGTACTTTTTTTATTCATCGGTATTCCGGGGCGAGATCGTTTCCGGCACACGGAAGCTTACCGTCGTCCCTTGCATAGGATTACTTTCAATTCGCAATCCTTCTCCATACATATGGATAAGACGGCGATGGATATTACGCAGTCCCACGCTGGAAGATACATGATCCTCCGACAGCAGCTGTTCCAGTCGCTCGGACGGAATCCCTACGCCGTCATCGGTCACGCTGACCACAAAATCGGTTCCATCCTCCTGCACAACCACTCGCACGGTTCCACCTGTTGCCCGTTGCATCACACCATGCCGTATCGCATTTTCCACGATGGGCTGAATGCTTAATGGCGGGATGAGCGACCGGATGTTCCTTCCTACCTCTACGGTCACCTGCAAACGTTCTTCAAATCGTGCTTTTTCCAGTGCCACATACGATTCTACCAATTCCAACTCCTTGGATAATGGCACCGTATTCTCCCTGTTCTGAAAATCAAAACTGCCCCGCAAATACTGACTCAGCTCCATGAGTAGCTCCGCTGCTTTGTCCGGGTCTACGGCTACGGTCGAAACAATGACATTCAAAGCATTGTACAGAAAATGCGGCTTGATTTGTGCCTGTAAAAAGGCCATTTCCGAACGCACCGCTTCCTCCGCCGAATGACGCATGTTCAACAGCGTGCGCACACGCGCCTTTAATTCCTCAGCATCAACAGGCTTACGTAGAAAATCATTAGCTCCCGCCATAAAACCTGCGCGGATATCCCCGGGCAGGTCGCGTGCCGTCAGCAGCAACACCGGTAGCTCAGACAGGGAATACCGTTCCCGTATCCGTCGGCACAGCTCAATACCGGACATTTCCGGCATCATCCAATCCGTAATGACTAGGTCAAATCGGGAACGGCCATTCAGCATGTGAAGTGCCTCCTCGGCATGATCCACCGCCACCACGCTACAACCTGTGGTATATAATAGCTCCTCCAGCACCCGAAGATTAACCGCATCATCATCTACAGCCAGCACTTTGTAAGGAACAGTCTGAACTTGCCCCAGTGCATCCTCTTCATGCGGAATCACATTCCGACCCGACGTCACACCAGGCTGCAATATAACCGCAGACGAAACATCTTTTTGAGCTTCATGTGCCAACGTTCCGGTCTGCGCTAAGGGCAGTGTAAAATAAAAGGTCGAACCCTTGCCCAATCTAGATTCTACCCGGATATGACCACCATGCAGCTCCACCAGACGACGGACTATGCCTAATCCAAGCCCTGTTCCACTGTATCCTTCATCCTCAGCATTCGCCCCTCGGTTAAAAGGTTCAAATATATGCGAAAGATGCTCCTGGGCAATACCGGACCCGGTATCCTTCACACTGATTTCCATTTCACGGTTCCCCGCTTTGGCAGAGATTACGATTTCGCCTTCCTCCGTAAATTTCACCGCATTACCCAACAAATTGTACAGAATCTGAATCAGCCGATCCTCATCCGCATCCACCTTGGGCAACGAATTGGGCATTTCTTTGACAAATTGAATCTTTTTCTTACCCACTGTATGACCCAATACCTCCAGCACGGACTTCACAGCTGCCTGTACATTGACAGGCCGACGATTTAAGGCTAATCTGCCATTTTTCAAATTAGAAAAATCCAGAATATCGTTAATTAAATACGAAAGTCTGCGTCCTATATTCGCAATCAAGACCAAGTTGTGCTTTTGCGGCTCATTGAATTGTGTCCCGTAGCGGTCTAGCATGGATTGAGCGATATTAATTACTCCATGCAGAGGAGTGCGCAGTTCATGTGACGTATTTGCCAGAAATTCATCTTTTAACCCATCCAGTGTTAGCAACCGTCGTGACAGGTTCTCAACCTCCCTAAACGAATGTACAAAACGTTTGGCCAGCAGGAGCGTTTGAGCCAATACGAATATGAGCATTTCATAGGCTGTCACTCCACGCACATCTCCCCAGCCCAGAATATACACAAAACTAGTCACTACAATCATAAGAATGCTCATAATACTAATGACTAGCAGTGCAGCGTCATCCGTCCGTTGAAGAAGCCCACGAATCAAGATCAGTAATACATATCCCACACTGACTACACCAAAAAGAAGAATAAACGCTTCAAAGGATGAGAGTACCAATGTAGGCAGAAATAGCCCCATACCCAGCATCAGTGCGGTTGTAATATTATAGAGGCGCAGCACGAGCCGATTCATAACAATCTGCGTCGAAAGATGAACATAGTGGATCAGAAAATAGTAGAACAGGGTTGACGAGAACGACTGTATTTTCAGTATCCATTCATAAGGTAAGTCCGGTATTCCCCAAGCCAGCAGCTTTTCTCCATGTGTCAGAATATAAAATAAAGCCGCGATACAAAAGCATCCTAAGTAAAGCAATGCCTTCTCCTTTTTACGTAAAAGGTATAGCATGATAAAAAATACGGTAGGAATAAAAAATCCTGCTATCAGTATGGTGTCCTCTGCCATTGCAACTTCCCGGCTATGCGTAATACTCTCGTAATCCCCAAATAACAGTGGATAAATGATTCCACCGGAGGAGTAGCTATAATTAGCCACATGCACGGTAATATCAGCCGAATGTCCATCTATCGCTGCAAATCCAACATAGGGAACATTGCCCTGCTTGCCCTTGTCGGCAGAAACAGAGGGAATACCACTTGCTCCCACGTTTTCTCCGTCAATCCATACTTGACTGGCGCTGCGAATGTTTTGCATATAGATGCCGTACAGATTTTCCGCTTTTTCAGGCAACAGCACACGGATATGATAGGTTCCATATCCGGTCGCCTGTCCCTTAGGCATCCACTGATTCCATTTACCAGGCACATCCACAATCTTGGCAGAAGAACTCGTTTCCAGCCTCAACTCTGAAGAACTCTGATGATTTTCCCAATCCTTATCTTGTTGCATTTCATGAAAGGATGAAGGTTGCACAAGCTGATTGGGGTAAAATTCCCACTCCCCTCCCAGCTGTACAGGGCCTTCCTTTTCAGGGTCCCAATTACGCAAATCAATAACACCGTTGTGTGCTTTCCAATGACTGTTTCCGGATAAAACACCCGACACTAACGGATACACCGGCAACGCAACCGCAAGCAGAAGTATAATAAAAAATAAAACCCCCTGTTTTTTCATAAATCCCCCGCTCTTTTCAATATCGTCTATCTTTTAGTATCGGTTATTCTAACCAGCTGTATTAGAAGCGCTGCCCATGCAAAAAGGGACGCCCGCCGCAGACAAAAATCTGTGCGGAATCGTCCCCTTTTATACACCCTTGTACTTTCTTTATTTCCCTTATTAAGGAATCATGCCTTCATCATTACCACCGCCAGGAATCGAGCCTGAATCGTCTCCGCTGCTATCGCTTGGTGGTATTACTCCTCCACTGCTGTCGCCGCTTCCTGTTCCGCTGTTGTCGCTTGGCGGCGTTGCTCCACCGCTGCTATCGCTGCTTCCTGTTCCGCTGCTATCGCTCGGTGATGTTACTCCTCCACTGCTGTCACCGCTTCCTGTTCCGCTGCTATCGCTTGGCGGCGTTGCTCCTCCACTGCTGTCGCCACTTCCTGTTCCGCTGCTATCGCTTGGTGGTGTTGCTCCACCGCTGCTGTCGCCGCTTCCTGTTCCGCTGCTATCGCTTGGTGGTGTTGCTCCTCCACTGCTATCGCCGCTTCCTGTTCCGCTGCTTTGTTGCTGGCTGGCTACAAAATCTTTATACTCCTGAATCGCATCTTCCAGATTCATATAATTTTTCTTGATTTCCGGCATAGGATAATACTGGTCCAGACGATTGAATGCATCCACTACTCTGTGAAAGTAGACCGTCGTAGGATCTGTACCATTTACTGTAAGCAGATTGTTCGCAATGTTCTTGAGCTCATTGATATCAAGATCAGTTACGATCCATTTGGATTGGTAGTTCGAAAGTGCTGTAATCAAATCTGTGTTAGCCTGGTCTACCTGAAGCTGTGTAATATCCGGAGTATTAAGCACAAGGTTTGCCTGATTAATTTGCCCTTGAAGTTCTTCGTTATCTTGTTGGGTATAATGACGGCCGAACGTCTGAACTTCATTATTAGCTATACTTATGTTTAAATTTAACAACATGGTATCCACTGCTATTGGTGCAGCATACTTGCTCTGTACCTGTTTCAACTCCTCGTATACGGGAACCACGTCTTGTAATTCAAAGCTGGGCAAACCTAAGAAGATAGAGGCATGCTCTGAAGCAGAAGACAAAGCTTGCTGGGCTTCAGCGCTTAATGCGCCTGAATTTTGCACCAAAATTCCATTGATCGATGCCTGCATTTCAATGATTTCGGCTCTCAATTGTAGTCTTTTCTCGTTATATTTTTCAATATAGGTCCCTTTAGCCTGACTTAATTGATTATAAGAGATCACCAATTGCTCCTCAGGAGTAAACGGCATCATGAGTGCAAAGTTGGCTTGTTCTGTTAGTTGCTCTAAAGGAAGCATTTCCGTATTCAAATAATTACGAGCGATAGGGTCAGACAGCAGTTTTAGATGAACGTCATGAACCAGCTGCTGCAGTTTTTCCCGAGTTGTAGCAGGCACTGGCGCAGTGAATTCCGCAAGTCTTTGACTCAGCTCCATGTTCAAGATCAATACGTCCTGCTGCGTCATAGCGGTATGCATCTTCTCTGTATATTCCTGAATGAGGCTGTACAGTTCAGTATTTTGAGCGCTACTCTGATCGTAGATAACCTGCGCTTCTTGTAAAGTATTTTTAAGCACTGAGAAGTCCACTGTTTGCAGTACCAAGAATGATTCTGTGGTAGCTTCTATTTTTCGTGTCCATTCTTCCAACTGCTCCGTTGTAGTTAATGGATTCACATATACGCTTAATCCTTCCCTCACTAAGGACTTATAACGCGCTTTATCTGTGTTCAAATTCTCCACATGATCCGTTACATCGAGAAAATGCAGATAGGCATCTCTGAGTCTTACCGATGCTTCGTATACTTTAATTACTCGACGCAGGCTTACTACTTCCCGATCCACTAT
The DNA here is from genome assembly GCF_037027525.1 of Paenibacillus sp. 203. Taxonomy (NCBI): domain Bacteria; kingdom Bacillati; phylum Bacillota; class Bacilli; order Caryophanales; family Paenibacillaceae; genus Paenibacillus; species Paenibacillus sp. 203. The sequence goes on along the minus strand of NZ_JAXCHD010000007.1, from coordinate 79,271 downwards.
ATTTTGAGGCGCATTCCCTTCTAACACATTATTGCCAAATTGAATTGCTTGACTTAATGAATCATCCCAAAGAGGTGGGAATTCGTCGCTAACCATTCGATTTTGCTCAAGGGTAGTCGAAGCTACCTGAATCAGTCTAACTAATTCCTGTGTTCCAATCACCGGTTCTGTGGCTGAATCTGTGTACACAGAAACTTCCTGTTTCAATGTGCTGAGCGCTTGATCTACCTCTGCCTGTGTAGCTGTAGTATTGTCCAGTACCAGCGTAGCCTGATGGATTGCTGCCGACAGGCTTTCCTTTGCCGTAGCCGGGTAGAGTGCCTGATCTGGTCCACACTCACCTGCACGATCCAGCAGATCTTTGGCTGCATGGACTTCTGCCTCCAGCTGACTGCGGTCTACGTTGACAATGTCACTGTTGTGTTTTTTCTTATCTTTGCTCTCTGTTTCCGTGACAACTGATCCAGTAGAGGACGAGTTCGTCGTGCCATTCACGAGACTAACAGCTTCTTTCATCGCATCATAGTTAATGATAACATCCTGCGGCTGTTTTTGTTCCGGCAGGTTAAGCTGGTTGATTGTAGCTCCCTTAGCCAGCGTAATAAAAGGAACGCCCACATATTGTGATGCATCCAGCAAACCAATACTGCCGCTAACCAACAGCTTGCCCAGTCCCTGTTGCAACGAAACGCGGCTAATCGCGGCATTTCCCTCGGTCACGATCGATGCATCATTTTTCAGCGTCAGGTTGTCGATCTTCGTCGTCCCGGTTGCAGTCAGCTTGGCATCCTTGGAGCCAAGCTCCACACCAGACCATGCCGTATTTTCCAAAATGGCCGATACAGGCTGGGTCCCTGAGCCTTTGATTTCCAATACCCCTGTAGAGGACATGTTCTTCAAGGTTACCGAGCCATTAACGATCAGGCGTCCCTCAAAAGACACGCCCTTACCGTCAAAAACGCCGCCGTCTGCGTTAATTTCCAGCTTATTCACACCTGTCAGTGTACGCAAATTACGGTTAAGGTCGAATTTTGCCCCTTTTAATACAGCTTTGTTATTTTCACCAAACAAACCTTGCAAAGATCCCTCCAACTGATACGGGATATTTCCGATTCGAACGGTATTGCCCTCTGATTTCACTTCTCCTACCGGATGATCCAGCAGGCTGACGAATACTTCCGCACCACTCTCCCGGTTCAATGGATTTTTCAAATCCGTTGTAGAAGCATCCTCTGATAACAGACCATAAGAGCGGGCAACTTGAACTGCATTTTGCTGTGCATTCGCTGTGCCGGTATCCTGTAAGTCCATTGCACGTACGAGCGATACGATCAGTTCTTCCTTGGTAATGGCATCCCCCGGACGGAACAGTTCCCCGTTACCTGTCATATACCCGGCTGCACGTACAGCCTCAATATAGGGAGCGCCCCATGCATCGGACGATACATCCATAAAAGAAGTCTGCGACTGGTTGTTAATTTCCAACTGGAACAGACTGCACAAAATTTTAGCCGCTTCTGCACGGGTCAAATTTTTTTGTGCCATAAAATCGCCCTGATTACCGCCTGTCATCAAACCCAAGGTGCGAGCTTGTGTTACAAATCCAGTTTCGCTTTGCGTATCTGCTGTCGCTGCATAAGCAGTCTGGACGCCGCCCACCCAAGGCAGAGATACGATTGAACCTGAAGCAATACCCAATACCATCGCAGATGCAATCCATTTATTCCGATTTACAAGTTTCAACATTTCCACTCCTAGACACTATTTATTGGCATATATCCTGTTATATCAAAGGCTTTAGTCATGTTTAGTTCTACGATTTATGCAACCAAGGAACTATGCTAAGAGAAGTATACGAAACCCCACTGAACCGATTCTGAACAATTAGTCCTATATGAAGGCATCACGCAACAAAATCGCTTGACTTGGAGTGAACTCCAAATGTAATAATATCCGGTGTAAGTAGCTGGAGTAGACTACATTTGAAGAAAACAATATCTAGGAAGCGAGGTATAATCAAATGGACTATGTGAAACTTGGAAATACCGGCTTGGATGTATCCCGGCTTTGTCTTGGGTGTATGGGCTTTGGGGTTGCAGAACGGTGGATTCACCCATGGATACTAGATGAAGAGCGCAGTCGTCCCATTATAAAAAATGCCCTGGAGCTAGGTATTAATTTTTTTGATACCGCGAATGTATATTCAGATGGAACTAGCGAAGAAATTGTTGGACGGGCTTTAAAGGATTATGCGAATCGAGATGAAATTGTCCTCGCGACAAAGGTTCATTTCCGTATGCATCAAGGCCCGAATGGTGCGGGACTTTCCCGAAAGGCTATCATGAGTGAAATAGATAAGAGCCTTAAGCGACTGGGGACAGATTATGTGGATCTGTACCAAATCCATCGCTGGGATTACAATACCCCTATTGAAGAGACGATGGAAGCATTACATGATGTTGTGAAGGCCGGGAAGGCAAGATATATTGGTGCTTCTGCTATGTACGCATGGCAGTTTCTAAAGGCGTTACATGTCGCTGAAAAGAATGGATGGACCCGATTTGTATCAATGCAGAATCATTTAAATCTCTTATATCGTGAAGAGGAGAGAGAGATGCTGCCGCTTTGTAAGGAAGAAAAAATCGGTGTGATTCCATACAGCCCGCTTGCAGGTGGAAGATTGACGCGTGATGCGCAGGAAACAACACATCGTTCCGAAACCGATCAAGTTGCGAAATCTAAATACGATGCGACTGCAGATACCGATCGATTGATCGTGGAGCAGGTTGCGGCCATCGCAGAAAAACGTGGAGTTCCCCGCGTTCAAATCGCACTTGCCTGGTTGCTACAGAAAGAACCGGTAACAGCTCCCATTATCGGTGCTACGAAAACGTCTCATCTCGAAGATGCAGTAGCTGCTCTTTCGATTACGTTAACACCTGAAGAAATCGCATTGCTGGAAGAGCCGTATGTTCCTCATCCGGTTGTTGGCGCTCAGTAAATATGGATGAAATGACAGTTTCGAAATAAGAAACGACAAGAACGCCCTATCCATTTACATAGGGCGTTTCTTGATCAGAAATCAGGAGGTGAAGTCTGCATGTTGATCGCAGAAGTAAGCAAAAAATTTGAACTATCTCAGGATACACTCCGCTATTATGAACGCATCGGACTTATTCCGCGTGTGAACCGTAATAAAAGTGGCATCAGGGATTACACGGAAGAAGATTGCAGATGGGTTGAATATATTAAATGTATGCGAGGCGTAGGACTTCCCATTGAAATTTTGATTGAGTATGTTAGGTTATTCCAACAGGGTGATGAAACGATGAATGCTAGAAAAGAACTCCTAATAGAGCAGCGCAAGCAGCTCATTGCAAAAATGAAAGATATGGAAAATGTGTTGGAACGCATGGATTATAAAATTACAAGCTATGAACAGACAATAGGTGAAAAAGAAAAACATCTAATTTAGCCCCTGCGTGCTTTACGGGACAATAGGTTCCCCAAGGACTGAACACCTTGTACAAACAAGACTAGAATGATGACGGTAATCAGCATAACCAGCGTATCAAAACGTTGATAGCCATATGCGATCGCCAGATCGCCAATTCCGCCTCCGCCGACCGCACCAGCCATAGCAGTAGCACCAATCAGACCAATGGCTGCTGTCGTTAACGACAAAATCAGAGAACTGAATGCCTCAGGAAGCAAAAAGTATCGAATGACCTGAAACGGGGTCGCCCCCATCGCATCTGCTGCCTCCAATATCCCCGGATTTACCTCCAAAAGCGAGTTTTCGACCAGCCTTCCGATATATGGCGCAATATATATAATCAAGGGGACAATTGCCGCGCTGGTCCCAATGGATGTATTCACAATCAGACGGGTTAACGGAATGATCGCAATCAGCAAGATAATAAACGGTAAGGAACGAACAATGTTAATGATTGGATTCAAAATATTGTGCAGCCATTTGTTCTCCAGAATTCCGCCTGGACGGGTGATGACGAGTAAAATACCGATAGGGATACCGATCAGGGCGCCAATGAATAATGATATGCTGACCATGAGCACGGATTCATACAAAGCTTCCCACAGTTGATCCCAGGTGATCGTGGTTCCTGTAATCATCATAGACTCTCTACCTCCTGAATATGAACTCCTTTGCTCTTGAGAAAATCAACAGCCTGCTGAACGGCATGCTGTCCACCGCGCAGTTGAATCGTCATATAGCCAATCGTCGTTTCTTGAATCTCCGTCATGTTGGCAAACAAAATGTTCACGTGGATATCATGCTGCCGAATCAATTCATGAACCACCGGATCAGAAGCAACCTGCCCTATAAATTCCAGCTTGTATATTCGCTGTGATTCTTGCTGTTCGAACGTTTGCAGCACACTCTCGGGTACCGTATCGTGAATGACCGTGCGTACAAAGCTCTGCGTCGTCGGGTGCTGCGGCTGCCCAAATACCTCCAGGACATTGCCCTGCTCGATGATTTCCCCCTTTTCCATTACGGCTACCTTGTTGCAAATCCGCTGAATCACCGACATCTCATGGGTGATGATCAAAATAGTGATCTTGTATTCCTTATTGATTTTGCGAAGCAAGTCGAGAATTGACTGTGTGGTCTGCGGATCAAGTGCCGAGGTTGCCTCATCACAGAGCAAAATGGACGGGTTGCTCGCAAGCGCCCGTGCAATCCCCACACGCTGCTTTTGTCCGCCGGAAAGCTCGCTGGGGTAGCTATTCGCCTTGTCCGACAATCCTATGAACGCCAAAAGCTCTTTTACACGCCTCTCTATTTCCCGTTTGTTGCGCTTAAGTAGCACCAACGGAATTGCAATGTTGTCGAATACTGTTTTCGATTCCAGCAGATTAAAATGCTGAAAGATCATTCCGATCTTCTTTCTTACCTTTCGCAGCCCAGAGGTCGAATAGGTATTTAACTGTTCCCCCTCAACAAGAACCTCTCCGCTGGTTACTTTCTCCAGACGATTGACCAAACGGATCAGCGTACTTTTCCCTGCGCCACTGAATCCGATAAACCCGAAGATATCTCCTTTATCCACTTTGATATTTATATTTTTTAACGCTTCAATACTTAGACCTTTTCTCACATAGGTTTTGGATACATTCCTAAGTTCAATCATGAGTCCTAACTCCTTCCGTTCTCACAAGTATGTAAGATGTTCTAAGCTGATTGCTTTTCTTTGGCATGAATGATCGAATTAAATCCGAGTATTCTAGTGAGTTTTATAAAGTATACTACTTCGATTTAATATTCATGTCAATATGTGTTTTGAGTCTGGTTAGTTCAGTCCTTGCATAAATCAGCATGATATTGCAAATGGTATGAAATATGCCGAAGCATACACACCTTGCCCGAACGGGACGGAAGCGGAGGAAGATAGATGAAGCGAATATTCACCTTGTGGCTATGCGTTGCAGTTATAGGGATGTTGACAGTTACGGCAGAACCCGCATGGGCTACTCAGACTGTTGACGGACAGCCTTATCATTTTGGGTTTAAAAAAAGTAAGGGAGGGGAGCTACCTTCCATCGCACAAGAAGGCTTTATGCAACTAATCGAAAGGCAAGGTGGCATCTTTCTGGGGGATACCACTAAAAAAGAATTATTTCTCACTTTCGACAACGGCTATGAGAATGGGTATACTCCCAAAGTGCTGGATGTATTGAAGGCCAAAAAGGTTCCAGCCGCCTTTTTTGTGACAGGGCATTTTATAAAAGACCAGCCTGATTTGATGCGACGAATGGCCAGTGAGGGCCATATTATCGGAAACCATTCATGGAGCCATCCTGATATGAGCACCATTTCTTCGACAGAGATCCGGTCTGAGCTAGATCGGGTACGAAATGCATCGGCAGAGCTAACCGGGCAAAAAGAAATGAAATACGTCCGGCCGCCTCGCGGCATTTTTAGTGAAAAAGCATTGGCTTCCTGTCGAGAAGCCGGATATACGAGCGTATTCTGGTCCGTGGCTTACAAGGACTGGGACACAAATATCCATCAAGGAACGGACTATGCCTATCGTCAAGTGATTGGTCAGCTCCACCCTGGTGCGGTCATTCTGCTCCACTCCGTATCCAAGGACAATGCCGAGGCGCTTGGTTCCATCATCGACGAGGCTCGCAAGCAAGGGTATGAGTTTAAAAGTCTAGACGATCTTAAGGTGAAACATTATCACTAAATAGTAATCGAATTTAATGAGTCGATACGTTATCAGCCCGATCCACACCTGCCCATGGTAGCCAGTGTGAATCGGGCTTTTTAGTTTACGACCAAGGAAGGTAATGGATATAACGATATGGATGAACTGGCCGCCAAGCTTTCGCCACTCGGCGTGGTCATCCATCAACACCGTAATGAACAAGTGCTGGACATCAGCCCGCAAAATATCCATAAATGGAACGCGCTTCAGAAGCTTGGTGTGCAGCCCCGTCAATTTATCGCCTTCGGCAATGATACGAATGATATTCCGATGTTCAGGGAGGCACACCATGCCGTCATGATTCATCACCATCCTGAACTGGCTGCCTTCGCGACTGAATCGATCCCTAATGAGGGGGAAAATCAAGAAGACCGGATTATCGCCAAAATACGTGAGTTGGCTGAAACAGTTACCATTTAGCCAAACGCCAAGGAAGGGAAGGTCTCTCTATGAGCCTTCCCTTCCTTTTACCATTCTAAAGATAGTAATGCCTATTGCATGGTTAGCTTATACACCCTGGCTTCATAAGGGCGCAGCTTCAAGGCATGCAGTTGTTCCCCTTGAACCGGCTTGTAGTTGGACAGCAGCAGCTCCGCCTTAGCGACAGCAAAGTCCTCCTCGGGCCAGTGGTACACCGGATCACGGTCAAAGAAATTCAAAATGACCAGCAAACGCTCTTCTCCCAGCATACGAGTGAATACATACAGCTCCGTATCCAGCGGCAACAGCAGCTTGTATTCGCCATAGACTATGACCTCATGTTGTTTACGCAGAGCAATCAACTTGCGATAATAGTGGAAAATCGAGTCTGGATTGCTTCTTTCTGCCTCTGCATTAATGTGTGTGTAGTTATCGTTAATCTTCATCCACGGCTCTCCATCGGTAAATCCGGCTGAGGGTCCAGCATTCCATTGCATGGGAGTACGCGCATTATCCCGACTTTTCCGCCAGATCTCTGCCATAATCTGTTCCTCAGACTCACCGATCTTCCGTTGTTGCTCATAATAATTCAACGTTTCCACATCCCGGTAATCATCAATGGACGGGAATGCAATATTCGTCATCCCAATTTCCTCACCCTGATAAATATAAGGCGTACCCTCTAGCATGTGTGTGAAGGTTGCCAGCATTTTGGCCGACTCCACACGATATTGTCCATCATTCGCAAATCGCGAGAGGGCCCGCGGCTGATCATGATTGTTCAGATAATTGGCATTCCATCCTTCCTCATGAAGCACTGTCTGCCAGCTGCTCATTATTTTTTTCAGCTCCACCAGTGTCCACGGCTTGGATTTCCATTTTTCTGTCCCCAGCCCTTGGGCATCAATAAACATGTGTTCAAACTGGAAAACCATATTCAGCTCATGCCGCTGGTCCCCTACATAATCAAGCGCCTGTTCCGGTCCTAAACCAGACGTTTCGCCAACTGTCATTAAGGGATAACGTTCCAGTAATTTTTCATTCAGCATCCGTAGAAGCACATGTACCTGTTCTAGATTGGAAAAGAGCTGATAGGCACGTACCAAGGTTCGTTTGTCAGGATTATCAGCATCCGGCAGCCCTTCGGCTTTGACAATATGGGCAATGGCGTCAAAACGGAAGCCATCAACTCCCTTTTTCAGCCACCATTCCACCATGCGGTAGAGCTCGCCCACCATCTCTTCATTTTCCCAGTTCAGATCCGGCTGATGCTCGGAATACAGATGCATGTAATATTCGTCTGTAAGCTTGTCATATTTCCACACTGAACCGGAAAAATACGATTCCCAGTTGTTCGGATATCCGCCATTTTTGCCTGTTCGCCATATGTAGTAGTCCCGCTTCGGATTATCCTTGGACGAACGTGACTCCGTAAACCACGGATGCTCATCCGATGTATGGTTTAATACCAAATCCATCATGATTTTGATGCCTCGTTCATGCGCCTGGTGAAGCAGTTCGTCAAAATCCTCCATTGTTCCAAACTCATCCATAATGGCATAATAATCACTAATATCATATCCGTTATCGTGATTGGGCGATTTATATACCGGACAAATCCAGATTACATCAATACCCAGCTCACACAAATAATCCAGCCTGGACAAAATACCTCGTAAGTCCCCTTTACCGTCTCCGTCAGAATCCTGAAAACTGATCGGGTAAATCTGATATACAACGGCTTCCTTCCACCATATTTTTCTAGGCATGTTTCCCTCCTGTAGCTTCTCTGTACATCCAATAGCTTATGCTCTTAACATACACGCAATACCTGTCTGCGAATCGTTGGTGAAGGGGAACAAGAGTCTTGTAAGCTTGCTTCCGCGCATTAGCAGAGCCGCTATAACCTACGGAGATTTATTTTAAAAAAATATTTTGCAAAACAGGTTGTAAAAGTGGACCTGGCGTTACCTATATTTATGAACTGACCATATACATGTACTCAAAGCGGTGCCACTTTTGAATAAAAGGAGGAATTGACATGAACCATCGACCCAAGGAGCCAAAGGATCTGATTGTGGAAACTGCTGTGATCCCGCCCAACATCCATGTGGACGTGGAGTCAGCCACTGAGGGGGGAACCCGCCGCCTGATGCTTAGCGATAATCCGGAGACGCTTACCCATGTGACGGTACCTACCGAGCAAGCCACCCTGTGGCATGACGTGGTACGCACGACAACCCGAACGGTCAAACATCGCATTTTCGGCTGGCATTATAACAAAATCGGCAGCGCTGTTAAACTGGGCATCACCGTAGAGAACAGAAGCGCTGCTAAACTAGAAGTACGTCATATTGAACGTGCCCTTAAGATTGTGCCAGAGGATGCCAACTGGATTATAGATGTCGGACAGTCTATTGCCAAAGGCTGTTTGGCAGGTACGATGGAACGTCTGAAGCCAGTAGACCGTCATAAATTCGGCAAAGGCACCGCCCTGCTGGAGGAATTTGAGCTGCCCGAAGGATCGCTGGCCGGATTCATCTATGACCTCACAGTTGAATTTGCTGAAGGCCATGGTACGCTGGATTATGTGATTCGCACCGTGATCAGCAAGGATACGCAGACCGATCTGCGTCAGATTCATATGGATGCGCTTCCTCCCGTACCTCCACCCCAGGCGCATCCACGAGGGGTGTGGTCCTTTTCCGAAACGAATGCGCGGATGCCAGAGTACGTGGTGGGGCAGAGCGCCAACTATCGGGCGTGTGCCACCAAAAAGCTGAACGGCGAGACTCCTGCCGATCTGCTGTTTACCGGGGCACGCAGCGAGCTGGGGCCTGCGCTAGATAATCGCGGACAATTCGGAACCATATACAACGCGACCATTCCCATCGTTAATGACAGTGACGAGGTACGTATCGTACGAATCTACGCCAATCCACGTGGGGGCGCGTTCGCCGGATCTGTACGTGTGGATGATCGTGTATATGGTATTCCTCTGCTACGAGATAATACCAAGGTATGCCGATTGGCTGATATCAGCGTCCCTCCCGGCAAGTCCAGCTATTCTCTCAGCTTCATGGTTGCAGGGAGCGCAACCACACCGCTAGGTCTGTACGTCATTACACTATAGCTATGCTCACGATGACTGGATAAGCGAACGTGGAGCCAAAATTTTCACAGGATATGGTCTGCTCTATAGTAAATGGAGCTGTCCCAAAGCTGGTTCTAAATTTTATTGGACAGTCACGCTTCGTCATTAGTATAAAAAAGCGCGAGTGCAAGGGTTATTCCCCCTATAGCTCGCGCTTTTTGGTTCATGCTCACCCATTTGAGCAGGTTATGGTCAAGCGAAGGCACGTAGTCCTCATCGCCGCCATACCCGGTTACCCGGTTTGTGTCAGAATAAATATCGCTCTATTTGAACCGCTGGACCTGCCTCGAAGGCATAATCGTCAACTCTGGAATATTGACATGCTCCGGCTGCTCTAGTGCATAAAGGGCAGCTTCTGCAACATCATCGGGATGCAGCGGCAAAACGCTCGAAGCAAACGCACGAATTTCCTGCTCGGGATATCCGGCCACCTGCGAAAATTCCGTCGCCACCGCCCCGGGGTGAATCGCAGTTACACGAATTCCTTGCGTACTGGTCTCCAAACGCAATGCAGAGGCTATGGCGCTAACGCCGTACTTGGTAGCGCTGTATAGTCCTCCTCCGGCAACCACTTCCTTCGCTGCAATAGAGGAAACAATGACAACATCCCCCTTGGCCTGTTCCCTCATTGGCTGAAGTCCGTACTTCAGTGTCAGGACAAGACCGTGCACATTCGTCTTGTAAAGCTCCTCCCACCTTTCCAGTTCCACTTCTGCCAGTGGGCTTCGATACCCGAAGCCAGCATTGGCAACGATAATGTCAAGCCGTCCCCAGCGTTCAAGAATGGCGTGGACCGCCTGCTGTACGTCTTCAGCTTTTTGGATATCGGCAGGTATTGCCATGACCTCGTACAATTCCTCTTGGTGCAAGTCGCGAACCAATTCATCCAATCGTTCCTGACGGCGTGCCAATACAGCTACATACGCGCCTCGCTTTGCCAGTTTTTTTGCAATCGATGCCCCAATGCCGCTGCTTGCGCCTGTTACCAAAGCTACTTTCCCGGCCAGGCTTTCCTTCGCTTTCCAGGATAATCTCAACTCATCCAATATCATGTTATACCCTCCCCAAGCTTATTTGGTTAAAAGCACGCGATGAACACCCTGGCTGCCTCCAGGAGCTGTACCTATATATAAATATCCGTCATGGTTTACAGCCGTGGTTACCCCATAAAGCGAGCCTTCAGGATCATGCCAGCTTCCGATGAGTTTACCCTGCGGATTAAGCTCCACAGCAAGCCCATGCTTCACAGGTGCGCTTGCACCGCTGAGCAGCGATTGTGGCAATTTGGCCATCATTCCAGCCAGCCACGGGCTTCCATGCATCTGATCTACAAAGGGAATACGTGTTGTGAAGAGACCGACCCAGAAATGGCCTTGATCATCACGCGTAATGTTATCCGGAAAACCGGCAAGATTATCCACAAAAATATCCGAAGTCCCCTTCTTCGGCCCTTTGAGCCAGTATCGGGTCAATTGGTAGTGATACGACTCTGCCACAAGCACAAAATCTTCGTCCGCAGACAAGGCAACCCCGTTCGCAAAATAAAGGCCTTCCAACAGAACTGTCGTCTGCTTGGTCACCGGATCATATTTCAGCAAACGTCCATGTGGCTTGTTCTCGGCGATTTCTTTGAAGACTACACTGCCATAATTGGAGGTGTCAGAAAAATAAATGGTACCATCTTTGGCAATATCCAGCTCGTTGGCCAAATAGATCGGTGTGCCGTCGACTTGATTGGCCAACACCGTCACGTTTCCGGAAGGATCTACCGACAGCAACCCCTTCTTAACATCCGTAACGATCAAATTTCCACTTGCGTCAAACATAAGTCCATTGGGCGTTCCTTGGGTATCTGCATATAGCTGGGCCTTTTGCGGATTGCCCTTAGTATCAAAGGCAACCTTATAAATTTTCCCGTCGGAGTCTCCCGTATATAAATTTCCTACCTTGTCAAAGGTGATAAATTCCGGAAACTTAGGGGCATCTGTAACAAGCTCTGCGGAGCTGAGTTTGTTGTTTTGTTGCCATGGACCCGCTTGTTCAAAAGAGGGGGCCGAAGGTGCAAACCATTTTGCAGGCTGGACAGGGGAAGGGATGAGCATAAAAATAACCACTCCCAGAAGGATTACCGCCAGCAGCGATACTCCGGTTCTGCGTACCCATTTACGCGGTTTCTTATTCTTTCTTCCTTGAGAATCTTTGACAGATAAATCAGGTTTACTGGGCATTAGATTGCCTCCTATGTGATGTGAATAATATTTCAGCATTTTGCATAATTCGATTCCCCACGCTCGAAAGTACAATATATAGACGAACTAAACCGTTTCGATCTATATATTGCTGATTTGAAATCGCTCTTGGGATTTATGCAAAATGCTCATTTATATTTGAACGACGATTTTACCGAAATACTGTTTTCCTTCAGCCAAAAGTGCGAAGGCTTCGCCGATTCGGCTGAGCGGGAATACCCGGTCAATGACAGGATGTAAACGATGGCGGGAAATGGCACGATTCATATTTTCGAAATGTTCCCGGTTACCGACTTGGCTGCCGCGAATCGTCGCAGCCTTCTGCAAAATGCTGGTGACATCGAACTCAGGAATAGTCAAGCCCGATAAGAAGCCGACCATGTTCACAGTCCCTCCGGTACGAAGTGCATTGATGGATTGCGCCATTGTTGCCGCTCCCCCTACATCCAGGACATGGTCGACTCCGCCGTCTGTCAGCTCCAGAGCCACCTTATCCCACTCGGGAACTTCCGAATAGTTGATTGTCTGCCATGCGCCGAGATCCTTTGCCCGTTCCAGCTTGTCATTGCTGCTCGATGTGATAATTACCCTTGCTCCCGCCATCAGAGAGAATTGAAGCCCAAAGATGGAAACACCGCCTGTTCCTTGCAAGAGCACCGTATCCCCCGCTCGCAGCCCGCCGGATTCCATCAGCATGCTCCATGCGGTTAATGCCGCAATCGGCAAGGTGGAAGCCTCCTCCCAAGAAAGGTGATCCGGAATGGCCACGACCCCTTCTTCATGCAGAACGATATATTCAGACGCCACTCCACTGAGTGGGCCTCCCAGACTGTCCTTTAAGACCTCCGCTCTCGTGCTCCCGCCAATGAATTTCTGTTGTAAATTTGCCGCTACCCTTTGTCCAATCTGAAATTTTGTCACCCCTTCGCCCACAGCTACAATTTCACCCGCTCCATCAGATAACGGAATGAAGGGAAATTGAATGCCGATTGGCATTACTCCGTTAATGATTACCAAATCCCGGTAATTCAGAGACGCTGCCCTTATGCGGATCAGAACTTCCAATCGTCCTGGCACCGGTATGTCAAGTTCCGTCAAGGTTAACTCTTCAAAGCCAAAACCATTTTTCAGTTGCACTGCTTTCATTTTGGTTGTCCTCCCTGTAATGTTAAACTTTTTACCTAGTATGGATACAGTGTATTACGTAAGAAACACTGTTTCCTATGTAATACACTGTATCCAATTGTCTTCAAAACGTCAATATTTACTTTAAAAATAAAAATGGTCGTAAACTGTTCCAGGCTTTTAACGTTCCTTACCAAGTAAAATTCGAGACTGGGTGGCTTCGCTTGTACAGAACTTGCTCAGGTGGGCAAGCATGACCAAAAAACGCGAGTTGCAAAGGTGAGATAACCTCTGCAACTCGCGTTTTTTTACGTTAATGGTGATATAAGCACTGTCCAATAGAATTGGAATTTGCTTATGCCACAGCCTTATTTAAGCTCCAACTTTTATAAACTACGTCTACTTAAATTTGTTCCTGACTTATATTACGCTACTAAGCATGAAATTGGAGGGCGGACCAAGCTCCGGCTTGCCAAACAAATAACCCTGAGCCAGTGATACACCTGCTTCACAACAAAATTCAAAATCCTCCATCTGCTCTACGCCTTCAGCCAACACTTGGCCTCCAAAAAGAAAAGCCGATTCTACAATCCCTGTAATTTGCCGCTTCTGATCAATGTTACTATGACAGCCGTCAATTATACTGCGGTCAATTTTAACATAATCCGGCTGAAGGCAATTCATAAGCTCTGTTGTAGAATAACCTGCCCCCACATCGTCCAGGGCTACCGAAACTCCTCGATTGCGATATTGATCAAAGATATGATGCAAAAAATTAAGGTCGTCTATCTCTTCCGTTTCTACGACCTCAAATACAAAATCCTTCGTATTCATGGATAACCGATCAATCGTCTCAAAGGTGTGATTCAAGCAATAAGCCGGATTATAAATGCTCGAAGGGAGAAAGTTAATAAAACGTTTAATTCCCGCCGGAAGGCATGTTGCACTTTTTTCAATAGCGGAAATACGAGCCGAGCGATCCAGATGAGCATGCAAACCAGCTTCACGGGCGATCTCAAACAGTTGGAAAGGCTGAAAAGGTCTCTGCGCATGTGACGGACGCAGTAAAAACTCAAACCCGATAATATCCAGCTTATGGTCAACAATAGGTTGCATATGGCTGGAAAAACTTTGATCCTTAATGATATTCACGATATCCGGATGTTGCAGTCTGGCTTGCAATTGACTAAATAAAAGCCACTCCTCATATCCTTCGACATGGTGCAGGCCGGTCACCACAACTTGCATATGGTTCAAGTATTCCTGCGGCAGACGAGCCAGTTTGTTAACCAGCTGTTCCAGCTCCGAGCGGCTATCATAACGAAACTCTATGCCACCCTCACGCTCATGCTCCTGCTTCATTTGTTCCGATAGCTTACCCAAACCATCTAATGCTGGAGTAAGCGACACCCTGGAATGCCTAATTCTGAGCAATCCTTGATCCTTAATAGGTAATATGATGCTGCAATTGCTGCATGTCATAATGGTCCTCCTCGGAACAATTTTCCGGTTTTTTCACCATTATATCACAAATAACTAGAACAAAAGTACTATATAACTACGTGTTTTTACAAAAAACTAGCTTATTCTTAACGACAACTTAGGACTTAAGTATATATTCGACAAAAACAGAAAACTTTTTGCACTCATGATAAATTCGGGGGCTGTTGTTTTTGACATTAAAAAAGCAGCAAATCTCTTGGTTAAAGAGACTTGCTGCTTCACTCTGATATTGATTAAAAACTAAAGTTCGAAGTTATTTGGACGCCTTTGGCTTCGTTGTTTTAGCTGGTTTAACAGTCGCGGGTTTGGTCGTTTTAACAGCTGGCTTTGCTGTTGCTTTCGCGGGAGCCACAGCTTCCTTTACAGGAGTCGTTGCTGCACTAGGCTTAGCGCCAGCTTTTAAGCTGTATTTGGCAAAGCCGTCTGCCGCGCTGCTCAAGAATGAAATTTGTTGATTTCCTGCCAGCACGTCTTTGGCATCAGGAGAGGACTCAAAAGTAACCTTTGCCTGACCAAAAGGAGCAATAGACCAGTTGCCATCCGCCGATGGATTAATCGTTCCGTTCGTACGGATATAGTCAACAATGACCTGGCGACTTTCATCCGGTGCTGCCATCACAATTCGTTTGCCATCTGGGTTGGCCAGTTTGGATGAGGAAGCACGATAGTTATTGGTGGCCACGATAAATTTCTGTGCAGGATCTATCGCTTTTCCATTGTATTGCAGATCCTTGATACGATGAGCTGAAGAATCAATAATAGTTCCCTTGGCATCATATCGTGCAGGCTGAGTTACATCAATCTGGTAATTCACACCGTCAATGACATCAAAATTGTAGGTTGGGAAATCTTTGTTGATCAGCGATTGCTCCTCAGTTTGCTTTGGATCAATGCGGTTGAACTGACCTGCAGACCACTCCAGCCATTCCTGAATTTCAGCACCGGTCACTTCTACAGCATGAACCGTGTTCGGATACACATACAGGTCGGATACGTTTTTAATCGCTACCGTACCTTCAGGAATGTTGGTGTAATACTCGGCTCCGTTTCGACCGCCGGCCTTGAATGGAGCGCCTGCCGACAATACTGGAAGTTTTTCGTATTCAGTTCCTTTAAGATGGTTTTGAACATACCATTTCTGTGCATTCGTCACGATTTGAATGGAAGGGTCGTCCTGCACTAATGCAAAATAGCTGGTAATCGGTGCAGTCGTTGTTCCGACAGGTTGACGAATATAATCCAAGGTTCCTTGATGCTCTTCCTTGATCGAATCTGTCAGTTTGTAGTCAGGAGTAAACTGCACAGCCTGGTTAGTGGTATTCACAACCGGACGTACTTCAGACTGAGAGTTTGTTACGTTCCACTCGCGGTTTTTCTTTTCCAGGCTCAGGTCAATAATACCCAGCTCCTTGCCCCATGAGGAAGCTTCCACGGCCGGTACGCCGTTAATGGTTCCTTTATCTAGATCTACACCCTTCATTTCTTTAAAATCAGGACCAGGGAAAGATTTATGAGCATGCCCAAACAGAATAGCGTTAATTCCGTCCACCTGGCTTAAATATTTAACGGCATTCTCCATCATTGGCGTTTGCGGCACATCCTCATAACCTGTGTGCGCAAGCACGACAATAATGTCAGCACCTTCCGTCTTCATTTGAGGAATAAACTTTTTCGCCGTTTCCACAATATCCTTTGTAACGACTTTATCCTTCAAATTGGCTTCATCCCACTGCATAATTTGAGGTGTGACCAAGCCGATGACACCCACTCTGAGCGTATGCTCTTCACCTTTCTCATCCGTTACCGTTTTATCAAGAATTTGATAAGGGGTAAAATAATTTTTAGTAGCTTGCCCCCCCTTATCAACATAAACATTCGCATTTACGTAAGGGAAATCGGCTCCCTTGAGCGATTTTTCCAGAAAATCGAGACCATAGTTGAATTCGTGGTTGCCCACTGTCGCCGCATCATAGCCCATCAAGTTCATCATCTTGTAGACTGGATGGACACCGCCTTCTTTTTCATAGGTTTTGTTTCTGGCCATATAATCGCCTAATGGATTGCCCTGTAACAAATCACCGTTATCGAACAGCATGCTGTTTCTTGTTTCACTACGCGCCTGTTGGATCAAACTGGCTGTGCTAATCAGGCCATATTCGTTGGTTTCTTTGTCCGAATAGTAATCGTAGTTCATCAGGGATGCATGAATATCCGTTGTTTCCATGATCCGCAAATTCACTGTAGCGCTATCGCGAGAATTGCTAGCTGCCCAGGTTGGAGCGGCTGAAAACACCAGCATGCTACAAGCTACAACGGTTGCTGTAAACCCTTTAAACCAATTTTTACGAAATAACAAAATATACCCCTCCTCATTAAGGTGTATGCCTCATATACATACTTTTGCACATATATGTAAGCCTTGAACCCACCATTTCTATTTTAATCCAACGCCAGACAAAAGAGTAGTCATTCACTTAAATTATTTATGAAAAAATAATTAATTCTCTCAAAAATAAAAAACCAGCAAACCTCCTAAAAAACTCGGAGATTCACTGGTTTATCCATTTATATTCTCATTATTTATTCCACACTTGGCGCTCCGTTTGCTGACCCACATACTCAATGCGAGTCGGATTCACGTCCAGAATGACATAATCGGGATCATCCGGTCCGGAAAACCATTCCTTCAAGGAATCGTTCCACACTTGTTTGCGTAGCCCCTCATCAGCTGTAATCTGGACAGTAGCCTCCACTTCTACGACTTCCTTTGTACCGCCAACTTCATAACCCAGCAGCAGATAAGCATTCGGATTATCCTTTAGCTCATCCACTTTATGCGTTTTGCGATCTGTCGCCAGATGAATGTTCATTCCATCGTTAAAAAGGGCCATATAGCGTACTTTCGGTTTGCCACCCTCTACCGTACCTAACGAGCAAAATTTGTTGTTATCCAAAGCCTTCACAATGGCTTGTTCTAGTTGGCTACGATCCAATGTTTCCGTTTTACCCACAGTACAACAACTCCTTTTCACGAATTAGAATTCTTTACGGCCATGCCATTGGGCACCAGCCCATCTGAACCTACCTGCGCAGCTGTTCTGAAAATAACATGACCCGATCAGATCGGATTGATGCATGCTCATTTTCAGATCAAAGCTCACAGTAAAAGTGTACCCTGTCGTTCGGCAAATGAACCGTCATCTCTTCCTCCATGCTGGACAGACCCGCATTCAAGGCATATAATCGTCGTAGTAAACCCGAATAAATGAACCCATTAAACCATACAATGCCAGGGGTGCTGGAATCGGCCGGCTGAGAGTGTGTCCCAAGACACTGACCCTTACAACCTGATCTGGGTAATGCCAGCGTAGGAATGCTTAAGCAAGATGTGCCTTTTTACATAGGACCATCCCTTACTTTGGTATATACAAGCGCAAGCGTCCCGGAAACTCGGGGCGCTTTTTTTGTTGAAGATTAAGTTGTTGGAAAGATCGCGTCCGGCAGATGTTATTTTTATGAAAATGGGGAACATAAGCTGTCTGATTGGATGGATAACGGGTAATTAAAGGAGAGAACACAACGATGAAGCGCATGAAAATATTAAGCCTGGGACTGATCAGTCTGTGGCTCATGGCCCTGACCCTGACCGCTTGCGGTGGAAGTCCCTCCACATCCCAAGAAGCGGCTCCCGCTACCAACACTCAAACGTCTACTCCGGCAAAGGAGCTCAAAGATGTTAAAGTCGTGCTCGACTGGACACCCAATACGAATCATACGGGACTCTATGTTGCCAAGGACAAAGGATTTTACGAAAAAGCAGGTCTGAATGTCCAAATTATTCAACCTGGTTCAGGCGGAGCCGATCAAATGGTTGCCTCTAATGCTGCACCTTTTGGTATCAGCTACCAAGAAGGCGTCACACAGGCTCGTACGCAAGGCGTGCCGCTTGTATCCATCGCTGCGGTGATTCAGCATAATACCTCAGGCTTCGCAGCCCCGGTAGATCGCGGAATTAAGAGCCCGAAAGATTTTGAAGGTAAAAAATACGGCGGTTGGGGCTCTCCCGTAGAAGAAGCGGTCATGAAATCCATCATGGATTCAGACAAAGGCGATGTGAGCAAAGTGAAGATCGTCAACATGGGCAATGCAGACTATTTTACAGCCGTGAAGCGGGATATCGACTTTGCCTGGATTTTCTACGCATGGACCGGAATTGAGGCCCAGCTTCGAGGTGAGCCATTGGATATGCTGTATGTAAAAGATTATTCCAAAAGCCTCGATTACTATACACCTGTAATTGTGAGCAACGAACAGACAATAAAAAATGATCCAGAACTGGTCAAAGCGTTCATGGACGCTACCGCACAAGGCTATGAATACACTATCGCCCATCCAGAAGAAGCCGCGGACATCTTAAGCAAAGCTGTACCGGAGCTGGATAAAAAACTGGTACTTGCCAGCCAAAAATGGCTAAGCCCGCGTTATCAGGACGATGCCGCGCAATGGGGTGTGCAAAAAGCGGAGGTATGGCAAAACTATTCGGACTGGATGTACGAACGCAAGCTGCTCAGCAAGCCTTTGGAAGTGGATAAAGCCTTCACAAACGACTTCTTGCCCAAGCGCTGATCATTTGTTAAAACGCTAAATAAGACTGAACTAGAGAAGTGAACGAAGTGCCACTACGCAGCCGGATGGTGCTTCCCATCGCTGTTGTACCTAGATTTCTTTTATGAATATCCAGAGGTTGAAATCTGGGTACAATGGCGAACGCTAACGCTTGTACAGCACCATTCCGCCCACTTCGTTCTTTTGCTTGTTTTGCTTTTATAAAAATGCTACAACCTAGCTTTAAAAATAAGGTGCTTTTTAAGGCGGTTGGCAGCGTAGCGGTTCATTTGAATCTGGAGAAGCGCAGCGATCGTAAGATCAAATGAAACGCGAAGCGGTCTCCCCGCCTTAAACCACCCTATTTTCTCAAAACAACTCCACAATAAAGGACAGGTGAATTTTCATGGCTAACACACTGCTCAGTATTCAAGTAATCCCTAAAACTCCTAATAACGAGGACTCTTACCCGTATGTAGATAAGGCGATTGAGGTCATTCAGCGCTCCGGCGTCAAGTATCAGGTGAACCCATTGGATACGACCATGGAGGGCGAGCTCGACGAGTTGCTGAAAGTGGTTAAAGAAATGCACGAGGCTTTGACGGAAGCGGGTAGTCCCAGCGTCATTTCACAGATCAAAATCGCACATAACCCACAAGGCATCAGCATGAACAAGCTGACCGAGAAATATCGCCCATGAATCCGAAAGGCAAGAACGCGTCCTGGTGGAAAAGCGTATGGCCGCCCCTTGTGGCGGTCCTCTTCTTTTTAGCGGCTTGGCAAGGAGCGGTTTCCTATTTACATATTGAATCCTGGCTGCTGCCAGCTCCATCCCTAATCGTACAAGAGGGCATGGCGCAATCGGCGTTGCTTGGCACCCATACATGGGCTACAATTCGTCTGACACTTGCGGGATTCGCTATAGGGACAGCTACGGGACTGCTGATCGCCATCGTTCTTCATACGATTCCTTTTCTCAAATCTGCTCTATACCCGCTCTTGATCCTTAGCCAAAACATTCCGATTATCGCCCTCGGTCCGTTGCTCATGGTATGGTTTGGTTTTGGCGTGCTGCCCAAGCTTATGGTCATTACTTTAGTATGCTTTTTTCCCGTGGCTGTAGCGGCCATGGACGGGCTGACTCGAACAGACCGTACGATGATGAACTATATGCGGATGTCGGGTGCAAGCCGCATGTCTATTTTTATGAAGCTGGAGCTGCCACATTCCCTGCCGCAAGTCTTTTCTGGCGTTAAAATTGCTGCTACCTATAGTGTGATGGGCGCGATCATTGCCGAATGGATCGGAGCTAGTGAAGGAATTGGATATTATATGCTGCTGCAAAAATCGGCCTATCGCACGGACCTCATTTTTGCAGCCATCGGCATTATTGTCGCACTCAGCTTACTCATGTTTGTGGTTATTTTACTACTGGAGAAATGGTTGGTTCGCTGGAAACCCGATCGAGAGTAGCTTCCTCCTTGAATTAAATACAGCAAAGAAAGGACGTAGCGCGTATGAGTCTGCATCCGATTGACTTATCATCACACAACGTGGCTAATGAACAACGAGCCGGGGAACAACAGAGTCCTTCAACTGCTCCTCCTGCTTTGGAATTGGACGGGATCAGCCTTGCCTTCCGTGAAAAGCGAAGCTTACTGCCCGTACTGCAGGATGTATCCCTCACAGTCAAGCCGGGAGAATTCGTTTCCCTCATCGGTCCGTCAGGCAGCGGCAAAAGCACGCTATTTCACATCATCGGTGGGCTACTCAAACCCCAGCAGGGACGTATCCGTATGCACGGACGGGACATGACTGGTGAACGTGGTCATATCAGCTATATGCCGCAGCAGCCCGCCCTTTTTCCGTGGCGTACCACGCTGGACAACGTACTGCTTGGGCAGGAAAATGCTCCACGTAAAAGTACAGCAGTCCCCCCTGAGTACGCCAGTGAACGCGAGCGTCGCAAAGAAGCCTTGCAATGGCTCGAGCAAGTTGGACTAGGCAAATTCGTCAAGGCGTACCCACATACGCTGTCTGGTGGAATGCAACAGCGCGCCGCCTTTCTACGAGCACTACTCAGCCCGCAGGAATTAATGCTGCTGGATGAGCCGTTCAGCGCACTCGATGCGCTGACACGTGCAGACATGCAGCAATGGTTATTACGCATGTGGGAGAAGAATCGCCGTTCTGTGCTGTTTATTACCCACAGCATTGAAGAAGCGCTGCTGCTCTCAGACCGCATCTATGTGCTGTCGGCACGACCTGCTTCGGTGGTGCATGTCGTAGATGTCCCTTTTCCCCGCCCGCGTAGGGAACAAATCATCCTCGATCCGCTCTTTATTGAATGGAAGCGGACCATGACCAGCTGGATGCGCGAGGAAAAGTACAAACTGGACGCCAACATGGACAATGCTCAGAGCGTCCACAAGAATATCCCGGAAGATGGATTGAATCGACATGAGTGACGTAAAAGTTCGATGTGCATTGAAATGGAACAGCCAAACAAAGCCAGGCTTGGATTTGACCGCAATTGAGCCCGCTCCATTGATCGACGCGCATATTCATGTAGACAGCTACCCGCCTGAACAACAGGAGTTATTGCTCGCTTCACTTGCCGATAGCAGCGTCCAAGCCGTGATAGCCGTGTCGATGCATCTGAGCTCCAGCCGAGCCAATCTACGGTTAGCCAAGCGTTACCCCGAGCTGGTACGGCCAGCCTTTGGCTTTCATCCCGAACAGGCTCTTCCACCGCAAGCTGAGCTTGACCTCTTATTCGACTGGATGGACGAACATATACAGCGGATGGTCGCCGTGGGTGAAGTCGGCTTGCCCTATTACAATCGGATGGAAGCCTCACAGAGCGGTTCACCTTTTGACCTCGCTCCCTACATAGCGCTGCTGGAGCGTTTTATCCAGTTTGCAAGCAAGCATAACAAGCCCATTGTCCTGCACGCCGTTTATGAGGACGCAGACATCGCCTGTGACCTTCTGGAACGTCACAGCGTCACGCAGGCGCATTTTCACTGGTTTAAAGGCTCTGCCGCCACAACCGAACGTATGGCGCGGAACGGCTATTATGTCTCCTTCACACCGGATCTCCTGTACGAAGAAGAGATCCGCAGTTTGGCAAGACAGTATCCGTCTGATCAGATCATGGCAGAGACAGACGGTCCCTGGCCGTTCGAGGGGCCTTTTACCGGACAACAGACACATCCACGGATGACTGCCGACGTCATTCGCGCGTATAGCAAGCTGACCCATCAAGATGAATCTGCCGTCCGTCAAATATTTTATGAAAATACGAGACGCTTTTACTCACTATCTGATTGATAAAGGATACCAGCTATTTACTCACTGGAAGGTTTACAACCACAACATGCAACTAAAGCAAAGAACCTCCTTATTTACGCGGGACTTCATCATGCGTAAATAAGGAGGTTCTTGTAATTTGCAGAGTTTTTTGTCGCTACTCAGCTTTTATTGCTTCAAGAAACCCTTCTGTTCCAAAAATGGCTTCATCTGCAAACGTGCTGGCTCGGTCAGTCTCGCGGCCATTTGCTCAGACCATGGCGTAGAGCGTTGACCGCCCGTACGCTCCTTCAAATATTCGGCTGATGTGTGGTCGTATACCTCTACAGCTTTCATCGTTTGATTTTTGTCGTAGCCGTTCATATGCAAAACACCGGACAGCGGAAGACGTGGGCGCAAGCCCGTTTCCTGATCTGGTACACCAATACACATACCGAACACTGGATACACCAGCTCTGGCAACCCTAACAACTCAGATACCTCTGCTATTTTAGTACGAATACCCCCGATATAGACGATGCCCAGACCAAGTGATTCAGCGGCTACCGCTGCATTTTGTGCAGCTAACGCGGCATCAATGGTCGCAACCGTATAGTTTTCGACGGACCCTTCGTAGGAAGGCTGGCCTGGCTGATGGTGGAGTGTGACCTGCTTCAAACGGTACAGATCTGCGCACCATACCAGAAACGCGGGGCATTGCTCAACATAAGCCTGCCCTCCTGCCAACTCGGCCAGTTTTGTTTTTAAAGAAGGCTCGGTAACGGCAATAACGGTATATGCCTGCACATTGCTGGACGAGGATGCCATTTGGCCAGCTGCCACAATAGCTGCGAGCTGCTCGTCGGTAACGGCGGCGTCTGACTTAAATTTTCGCACAGACCGGTGATTCATCAACAAGGAAATCGTATCATTCATGACTGCTTCACTCCTAATCCATAATATAAGCTCTTTATCTACTTCAAGCTGTGAGTATACGAAGAAGCTCTTGCATGCTTGCATGGCACTCCTACAAATATTATGAAACTTTCGCGAATGATAAGCAACCTGACGTGATGAAGGTTAACAGTATGGTTGAAAAAACAAACGTAACAAAAAGCAAGCACGCAGAAAACCAATTGTGCGTACTTGCTCTATACTCTGATAATAACTTTATCTCGCTACAGATGTCCGGCAGCACGCTATCCTGCTGGTGCATCCATACATTTACAGCTTCACCCGTTGGAGACGCAGTGCATTCAGCACGACCGAAACAGAGCTAAATGCCATGGCTGCTCCCGCCAACCATGGAGCAAGGAAGCCCAAAGCGGCAATCGGAATACCTATCACGTTATAACCGAGCGCCCAAAACAGATTTTGCCGTATGTTTGTCATTGTCCGGCGGCTCATTTCGATCGCGTCAGGAATGCTGTTCAGGTTGCCGCGCATGAGGGTAATATCCGCCGCCTCCATGGCCACATCCGTTCCCGTGCCCATCGCCATCCCAATATTAGCAGTAGCCAGCGCAGGCGCATCGTTAATACCATCCCCAACCATAGCTACGATCATGCCTTGTTCCTGAAGCCGTCTCACTTCTTCAGCCTTTCCTTCAGGCAGCACCTCCGCCAGGACTCGTTCAATTCCGGCCTCGGCGGCAACAGCGCGCGCAGTCCGTTCATTGTCACCCGTAATCATGATGACTTCAATGTTCATCGCCCGCAGACGGGCAACGGCCTCCCGTGACGTTTCTTTAATCGTGTCCGCTACGGCCACCAGTCCGGCATAGGAACCGTCCACAGCGACCAGCATCGCGGTTTTCCCTGTGTTTTCCAGCTCATTCATATACTGCTCAGCTGAGTCATCTATCGCGATGCCTTCCCTGCTCATCAATCGACGTGTACCCGCCAATACCTGCTTACCTTCCACATGCGCCTTCACACCATAACCCGGAATATTTTCAAAATCTGTCGGCCCTATCAGCTCAATTCCTCGATCTGCAATCCCCTTTACAATGGCTTCCGCCAGCGGATGCTCCGAGCTTTTTTCTGCTGCACCGAGCAACCGCAGCAAATCGTTTTCAGCCAAGCCGCTTGCACCAACCATAACATCTGTCAGCTCTGGCTTGCCGTTCGTAACTGTTCCTGTCTTATCCAATACCACTGCGTTGACTGAACGGGTCATTTCCAAATGCTCGCCACCCTTGAACAAAATACCGTATTCAGCGGCACGTCCCGATCCTGCCATAATGGACGTTGGAGTAGCCAAGCCGAGCGCACAAGGACAAGCTATGACGAGAACTGCAATCATTTTCTCCAGTGAGCCTGCAAAATCAGTCGGCGTCACAAGGAAAAACCAGACGATAAAGGCTAACACAGCAATAGCAACAACAATGGGGACAAAAATACCGGAAATCTGATCCGCAATCCGCTGAATCGGGGCCTTAGAGTTTTGTGCATCTTCCACGACCTTAATAATCCGGGACAACGCCGTATCACCACCCACACGCTCCGCCTGAATACGTAGTACCCCGTTTTTATTAAGCGTCGCCCCTGTAACTGCGGAACCTGCTTCTTTTTCAACCGGAAGACTCTCACCACTTAACATGGATTCGTCCACTGCGGAACGTCCGTCCACGACCACACCATCGACAGGAATTTTCTCGCCGGGTCGTACAATAAAGATATCCTTCACACGTACCTGTTCGATCGGTATATCAAGCTCTTGTCCATCACGTACTACACGTGCCGTCGTCGCCTGTAGGCTCATCAGGCTCTTGATCGCCTCGGACGAACGCCCTTTGGCTACCGCTTCGAACCATTTACCCACTAAAATAAGCGTAATTAGCACTGCACTTGTCTCGTAATACAGCTCTGGCATGGTCATGACAGGCATTCCCGCCATCCCCTCCATGACATCAGACGGACGCAGCGTAAGGTACAAGCTGTAAAAATAAGCCGCAGACGTACCCAGTGCAACTAACACATCCATATTCGAACTCCCGTTGCGAAGCGCTTTGTACGCGCCCACATAAAACTGCCAACCAATGACGAACTGAATCGGCGTTGTCAGCACTAGTTGGAACCATGGATTCAAGAACAGTTCCGGCACATAAATCCATGACGTAAAGGAAAAATGAGCCACCATCGCCCACAACAACGGAAACGATAGCACTGCGGACACAATCCACTTCCATTTTTTACGATGGATATCCTTACTGCGCACATCCGCGATATTGTCCTCAGCGCTCTGCGGGATCGCTCCGTAGCCTAGCTGTTCAATCTTGCTCACCAGATCACCAACCGCAATACTCCCCGCGGCATATTCCACATGAGCTGTTTCCATCGCCAAGTTTACCGTGGCACCTGTTACACCAGGCATCCGATTCAATCCCTTTTCAATCCGGGTTGCACAGGCCGCACAAGTCATGCCCGTCACATTCAGATTGGCTTCTTCACTTACAGTTCCAAACCCAAGAGAAGCAATTTTATCGCGAAACTCAGGGATCTCCACCTGCTCGGGATCATAGGATATCGACGCCTGCTCCAAAGCCAAATTCACATTAGCCTGTGCCACACCATCTATTCGATTTAAACCTTTCTCAATACGGCTTGCGCAGGCGGCACAGGACATCCCCGTAATATGAAGCGTTGTCTGCTTGTCACCGTCGGTCGCACGGTTTTCCATGGTAACCCTCCTCTTATACCCCGGTGGGGTATATCATATCCAAAAAGAAAAAGCTTCTAATATGGAAGCTTCTCCTTCGAAACAAGTCTTTCACACATAAAATATCTTCAGCTTAAACAACATCATAGCCTTGGTCTTCAATGGCTGTTTTCAGAGCTTCAACGTTCAGCTTGGACTCGTCATATTCTACATTCACTTGTTTCGTTTCGAGGCTGACCTTGCCGGTAGCGCCAACTTTCTCCAAAGCCCCTTCTACTGCTTTCACGCAATGATTGCAGCTCATACCTTCAACGTTCAATGTAACTTGTGCCATTTCTTTTCCTCCTCAGGGATACTTCCGTACCCATAATGTGTATGAATACTACTCTTAACGGATTAGCTTTTTGACCGTAACCAGCAGCTCGTCAATCACTTCCTGCTCTCCTGCCTGCATGCGCTCAATGACACAGCTTTTCATATGCCCTTCCAGCAGCAGCTTACCGACACCATTCAATGCGGACTGGACAGCCGCAATCTGGTTCAGTACATCGTCACAGTAGGTATCCTTCTCAATCAAGCCCTTAATTCCGCGAACCTGACCTTCAATACGGTTCAACCGGGATACGAGGCTGTTCTTGAACTCTGCCGAATGATGACTTTTTCTAACTGTCTTTTCCCCGTCTGTTCCACAGTGATTCTCATGGATTTGAGTGTGGGAAACAGGTTGCTCCTCAGCCATACATCAGCCTCCTGTGTGGTGTATATATGCATTTATGCATTTCTTATACCCCTATCATAATATACCCCCATGGGGTATGTCAACCTTCCAGAAAAATGTCACTTTTTCGCCCTATTTTATACTTTTGAGCGTGTTTCCTTAGCAAGTACGACAAAGCTTAATAGCGCGCCAATCTCGGCTATAGCTATAACGACCGCCATCGGTACGGGGGTTGTTCCACTCCCCAAGCCTACTAGCGGTGAAGCGATGGAACCCAGCAATAGAGGCAACAAACCAAGCATGGCGGACGCACTGCCTGCGGAGCGCTGCTGACTCTGCATTGCCAATGAAGTCGTCGTTGTACTTACAATCCCTACGCAGGAAACGACAAAAAACAGAGGAACTAAAACAGCAAACAATTGGCCTCCGGTAAAGGCTACAGTAAGCAAGCTGATTCCGGCTACAGCCGCAATTATCAGACCCGACAAGAGTAACTGTCGTTCGCTGAAGCGACCCACGAGTCTACCCGTCAACTGCGAAAACAGTACAATCCCCAAACCATTCACTGCAAAAATGATGCTATACGTCTGAGGGGAAACCCCGAAAATGTCCTGAAGCACGAATGGTGAGCCAGCGATATACGCGAACATCGCTCCTGTAATCAGCGCCTGTGAGAGGGCATAGCCCATAAAGCGTCGATCGGCAAACAGATGACCGAGTGTTCCCAGCGTCTGCTTCAAGCCACCGGACGAGCGGCGGTTAGTTGGCAACGTTTCTGGCAAACCCAATACGACGGCAATCAGCATAGCCACGCCGACTACACAAAGCACCATGAATACACCACGCCAGGAAACAAAGTTCAATATGACACCGCCCAGTACTGGTGCAGCAATGGGGGCCACGCCGTTCACCAGCATGAGCAGTGAGAAAAAGCGTGTCAACTCTTTGCCCGAGTAAAGATCACGGGCTACAGCTCTGGAAATCACGATCCCCGCCGACCCCGTAAGCCCTTGAATAAAGCGAAGCCCAATGAGCATACCGATATTCGGCGCAAACACGCATAACAGCGAAGCAGCAGCGTACAGAATGAGCGAGATCACCAGCGGTCCTCTGCGACCCCTTACGTCGCTAAGCGGACCAGCAACGATCTGGCCAACGGCCAGTCCCAACAGACAGGCGGTCAAACTAAGCTGCGCCAGCGAAGTGGTCGTATGCAAATTGTCGGCTAATGTAGGCAGCGACGGCAAATACATATCTATGGACAACGGCCCGAAAGCACTCAATGCACCCAGGACAAAGGCGATCCATAATATTCGCGATTTGGTCATATCTGCGGCAACCATAACAGTATTGGATAACCGGTTCATAATAATAATCATCCTTTTCACAAAAATATAAATAATTACTTCAATACATCATGATATCACTCATTTCGTCTGGCTTCGAATAATTACACGCTAATCCGCGATTTTTTTTCAAAACTGCTATATATCAGGCAGGAATTTACCAATTTCAGGTCGAATTATACGGTAACCAAAACAAAAAATTTGTGGAATCTGGAGAATGATAATGGTCTATGATGGAGTGCTACTGGGTCTCATTGTAGGTCTGTTCAGAGGAGGCTGGCGGCAAGGTCTGATCCGTTTCAGTCAAATTCGCCTTATAGCCGGCTGGATGTTCCCTGTGCTGCTGCTGGTACAATTCATTATTTTTTATGCCCAGGAAAAGTGGGCTTGGCTGGCAGCCATTAACGGGTATCTATTTATGGGAGTCTACGTGGTTGGATTGATATTTCTCTGGTTGAACAGACATCATAAGGGATTCAAGCTTATTATAATCGGCGTATTGATGAATTTTATCGTTATGGCGGTGAATGGCGGCAGGATGCCGGTCTCGTTAAGCGCTTCGGAGGTGCTGGGTCCCTATTATACAGATATGCTTAAATCTGGAAGTGTCATCTCGAAACATTACATGATGGATGCGAGCACGCGTCTATCATTGCTTGGTGACATTATTCCTCTCTCCAAGCCCTATCCCCGCACGCAGGTAATTAGTATTGGAGATGTGGTCATGAACTTCGGGATGTTCCTGTTTATCCAAAGCATTATGGTCGTGAAGAGAACTAAGGATAAGCAGCAAGAAACCAATCCCCACCACGCCTAGTGCGCACCTTATTCCAAGGAAGGGAGGGAACCCTATGAAAAACTTGAAGTACTCCCGTGTGATTATCAATGCTATTATCGTGGCTTCTGTCATTATTGCTTTGACTTCCGGTTACAAAATCGGGGGCTAGTCACCGATAAGAAAAAAAGGAAGCACAGGCTCAACAAAACAGGCTGGATTCCGGCCTGTTTTTTCATGTGAAATTTTCGATTACAAAATTGTAAATTATCCCATTCACCCCTGGTAGCTTTGACATCAAGATACGACAAGGCAGGAGAAGAAATGATGAGTATAATAAAAAAGCTGCAAGAACGGGTTACCGCGACGGGAATATATGTGTTTTTCATATGTTTGGCAGGCGTGATCGTCCTCCTGTATACGAACCAGTGGTCCTTTTTGCACTATACGACAACAGAGTGGGTCACGATCTATTCCCTGTTGGGAGCCGTTCTGATTCTGGAGCATTTTACATTCCAGCTGCCACCGGCCAGTAACAAACAGTCCATGGATTCCTCCGTGTATCTGGCTTGTATTTTTGTGCATGGCACCGAAATTGCTATTCTGATTTTGTTGTTAAATGTAATCATTGCCATGTTCCGGCACACAGAGCTGTCCTGGTGGAAGCATACCTCCAATTTTTCCATTTACGCCCTTTCCATTTTCCTGTCTTCAACAGTATTTGAACTAAGCGGCGGAACGCAGGGGGCTTTAAACCAAGATCATTTCGCTTCCTACCTGCTGGCGTTGATTTGCTACTTTGCGGTGAACACCATCACACTGGGCATCTACTTTTATATCGCATACAAAGGGTCCTTCAATGAGCTTAAACAGGCTTTTTTGGCTGAATCCCTGCTCGTATACTTATGTACACTCATTCTGTCTTTGGTATTGACTACACTGATTTATGACAATGGCATTTTAGGACTTTTGCTGTTCCTTGGGCTAAGTATGCTCCTGTCTCACGCATTCAAGCAAATGTTCACGCTGTATCGGGAAATCGAAGAAAAGGCGAACATGGATCGCAGAACAGGGCTATACAATCACAGCTACTTTGAAAATACACTTGAAGCTGAATTAAATATATCCAGATCCGAGAATACTCCTCTCAGTCTGGCTCTGATTGATATAGATGATTTCAAAAAATACAATGATCATTTCGGTCACCTCAAAGGCGATCAGCTACTGGGATTTCTCGGTGAGTTTCTTAAAAAGGAGACCTCCGGCACCCACATCACCGTATCCCGCTATGGTGGAGAAGAATTCACTCTGCTGATGCCCGGTCATACCGCTGAACAAGCATACGAAATAGTTAATGCTATTCGAAAAAGATTAAATGATTCTCGTTATGAGGGTGTTGAAATTTTTCCACACGGCTGTCTGTCCTTCTCCGCAGGCATTGCACAAAGTCGCATTGACATCTACGATAAATCACAGCTGGTCGATCTGGCGGATAAAGCCCTGTACTACGCCAAGAAACAGGGAAAAAACATCGTTCATACGCATGGAAGTTTAAATGAAGTGGAGCGCGAGGTCGATCTGGGGCAGGATATTCGTGATCTTGAACAGCAGCTTAATTTGTTCTTGTACAAGGATATTAACACTTTCAAGCATTCCAAACGGGTATTCAGATATGCAGCAGACATGAGCGATGTGCTTCAGCTTGGACCAGAGGATAAGCGGCGTTTCATACTAGGTGCCCTCATTCATGACATTGGTAAACTGGAGATTCCCTGGAATATCCTCAATAAAAAAGAGAAGCTGTCTGGTGAGGAATGGCAGATGGTGCAAGCGCATGTCATGTGGGGCAAACGAATTGTCGAAGCCAACGAACGATTCATAGATTTGGTTCCTTTTGTGGAGCTGCATCATGAACGTTATGACGGAGGAGGCTATCCGTTTGGCTTTAAGGGCGAGCAAATTCCACGTTTATGTCGGATGCTGACGATCATCGACTCTTTTGATGCGATGACAACTGAGCGCCCCTATCAACCCACCAAAACGTTCGAGGAGGCCATTGAAGAACTACGTGCTTGCTCGGGTAGCCAATTCGATCCCAAACTAACGGCTACTTTTATCCATTATATTCAACATAAGCAACCTGCTTTCACGGATTTCATGGAAACAGGGCTCTAATTCCTTCATTGGCTCCTCCTCTTTGCCCCTAGCGTGGTTGAAATCGTCCTGAATCCAACCACGCTAGGGGTTTTCATATGATTGACATTTTGTATAATGCTTATTATTTCAAATTTCATATAAATGTCATAATTCGTTCCATCTATTCACGCTATATGCACTATGATTAAGATAGGAATGGGTTTGTCCGTATAAAATGTTACAAATGGGGATATCCTCGCTTCAAGTAATCGAGAGAAGGTGACTTCACAGGCATGTTGTACCTGTCCAGACCAGCCCGTGTGGCTTGTCTTTTATTGCTGTGTCTCCCCCTTCTAATCCTGTTTCCTCACTCTTCGTGGGCTCATGCATTTGTCATTGAATCCAGTCCGACCGAAAATCAGGTTTTGGACAAGTCGCCTTCTCAGGTGACCATCACCTTCAATGAAGATTTGCAATCTGCCTTTATGTCGATCAAAGTGACCGATGAAACAGGCAAGCGGGTCGACACAGGAAAAGCACAGCTTGACCCGAATCACAAAGCCACCATGGAAATCCAATTGATTCCAGGGGTGAAAAATGGAATTTACTCCGTCAATTGGAGAGCTTTATCCGCAGACGGACATCCGGTTAATGGAGTCATTCCATTTCAAGTAGGTAGCGGTTCCAATGCGCCTACTCATCAAGCTATCGCACCTGAAAGCTCAGGGACATCACGAATCGACTTAATCGCTGTCCGTTGGTTTCTTTACATAGGACTATCGCTGCTTTTTGGAGCGATTTGTTTCCGGCTGTTCATCTTACCGAGCATAAGCCAAGACAAGAATCGAAGTGAACAGCATCAGCAAAATCAGCGGCCCTTTGACACATTGCCCCGCTGGACTAAGCTGCTATGGAGCGGCTACGGCATAACGTCTGCCGCCATTCTGATCAGCCTGCCACTTCAGGCTTCATGGGATGCCGGGGTTTCCATCAGGGAGGGCTTCTCACTCCCGATTCTGGGAGAAGCTCTCCAGTTTACTGGAGCCGGGCAAATTTGGTTTATCCAGATGATTCTCGTGCTGCTCCTAAGCGTAACGCTGATTTACGCGCTGGATTACAGCATTTCGGATCGCCAGCGCCGTCTTTGGGGCTACAGCTCAGCTCTCCTAACGCTATGCCTCATGCTGTCCAAAGCCTTTGTCGGTCATCCGGCAGCGGCTACCCACCCAGCTCCGGCCATTGCGGCGGACTTTGTCCATCTCGCAGCAGCAGCTTTTTGGATCGGCTCACTTGCCGTCATGGTCGTGTGCCTGCCTGTTGCCGGAGCGGAGTTGCCCGTATCCGAGCGGGCAACTCTGCGGCAAGCCGCCCTGCGCCGCTTTGCCGGCTGGGGCATTGCTATGGTGGCAGCGCTACTTGCCACCGGTATATATGGAGCCGTGCTGTACATTCCGGCCCCCTCCATGTTGCTGAACACGTCCTATGGACTCGTTCTGCTCGGCAAGGCAGCGCTGCTGCTAGTCATGCTGGCCTTTGCGGCCAGCCAGTTCCGCAGCGCACGGCAAGCGGCGCCCAGCAAGCAAGCCGCCCGGGGATTGCGTGCCGAGGTGTCCGTCGGCCTGCTCGTGATGCTGTTGACTGCGGTGCTTACTCACCTGTCACCCGGCCAGGCACCTGCTGTTCCGTTTGAGGAGACTCGCACTACGGGCGGATACAACGTTACGCTGTCAGTCAGCCCCAATACTGTAGGCAGCAATGAATTCAAGGTATCCGTTCAGGATAGCAAAGGTGCTGCCGTTTCGGGAATCCAGCAGGTTACATTAACGCTCACACCAGCAGATCCTGACCAAGATCAACAGGAATTTGTTCTGCCCGTAAAGCAGCAACAACCATTCCGCAGTCAGGAATTGATGACCTCCGAAGGAACATGGGCGGTAAAAGTACATGCTCTGACGGCATCACTCGATGCGGTTGATGCTGAATTCACCCTGCATGTAGGCGGTAAAAAGTAATTATTTTATACTTCAGGATTGTATGAAATCCTCACTTAAAAGGAGCGAATTGAATATGAATACAACGATTCAAACAGCAAAATTCAGATTTTCCAGGCTTGCGACCTCTATGGGTCTAATTGCGGCGGGTGCCTTACTTTTTGCAGGAATGGCCAGTGCACATGTGACAGTCAAGCCTTCTGTTTCACAACCTAATGCGTGGGAAACGTACACATTGAAAGTACCCGTGGAAAAAAACATTCCAACCACCAAAGTCGCCTTGAAAATTCCGAAAGAGGTCGTTTTCAAACAATACGAGCCTGTACCGGATTGGAAAGTAGCCACGGAAAAAGACAGCTCCGGCAAAGTAACCACCGTGACCTGGACGACTGAAAAAGACGGCATTCAAGCGGGTCAGTATCAGCGTTTCAGCTTTGTAGCGCAAAATGCAGACCAAAATACCGCAGCACCCTGGGACGCCTTCCAATATTACAGTGACGGAAGTATCGTGGAATGGACAGGTGACGAAGGAAGTAATAATCCACATTCCATTACTGAAATCACGGCGGATGCCACGTCCGCAACTCCTGCCCCTGCCGCAGACAGCGGACACGATTCAGCGGGCACGGCAGCAGGCCATACGAGCACAGATGCGGCTAAAGATAGCAGCAGCCCCGCACCTGCTTCGAACAATGCTGTAGAAGCTACACCTACCGCTTCTGCTCCAGCCAGCTCTGCTACACAAACGACAGCACTCGTCCTCTCGATCATTGCAGTCGTTCTTGCTGCCGCAGCTGTCGGCATTGCACTCAAGCGCCGCAAGTAATCTGGGTTACGTATAAAGGTTAAGACCGTTTTAAAAAGAAAAGCTGACACCTATTTAAAAGGGGTCAGCTTTTTTGGTATGAAAGAAAACGATTAATATTCAGCTTAAATACATACTTAGATTCATCTCATCCTATTATTTCACATTAACCTTTCTATCATTTTTTTGGTAAAATAGGTAGAACCCTCACGATTCTAACATGATAGCATTGCAATCTATTGAGCATAGGAGATCATAGGATGAAAATCGTAAATAAGGCTCTGTTATCTAGTGCTATCTTTCTGAGTACCACAGTGGGCTTCTATAGCCCTTTGGCACAAGCCGAGACCGGTAAGATCAGCATCATGCTGGACGGATATCCATTACCGTTCCCCGTACAACCTGCCATGATGAACGGCACGACCATGGTTCCCTTTCGCGCTATTTCTGAGGCTCTTGGCATTACAGTGAAATGGGATCAAGCCAGCCAAAGCATCACCGCTACCAAAGCGCAAGGCTCTGCTACCAAGCAGGTGGTTCTAAAGATGGGTAGCCGCAATGCCACAGTGGACGGACAAACGGTTCAACTAACAGCCGCTCCGCAAACCGTGCACGGCAGCACCATGATTCCGCTGAGCTTTTTCGGGCAGCAGTTTGGAGCCACGGTGAACTGGAACCAGGGAACACGGACGGTCTCCATTACATCGCCTCGTGAAGCTATGTATACAGTAGGCTTCTATGCGCTGTCTTCCTTTGACCAAAAATCCAAAATACCGGATTTTAACGCAGTTGCCTTCGGCTGGAGTCGAATTGATACGAACGGACAATTTACGACAAACGGCAAGGAATACAAATGGCCTCAAGCCGCTGGAACCGTAACACCGGAGTCCATTGTGCAGGAGGCAGACAGCCAGGGGACTTCCCCTTACCTGATGGTCTATTCTGGAGATGGCAATCACGAGCTGACCAAGATTTTGGAAAATGCGCAGCTTCAAGAACAGACCATTTCCCAAATCGTCAGCACCGCCACCGACAAACAATTTAAAGGCATTACGCTAGACCTGGAAGGTTTGGGCTGGAGCGGCGATAAAGCCAAAGCGCGTTCAGACTACAACGCCTTTATTAAAAAGCTATCGGCCAAAGCGCATCAGGCCGGGCTCAAGCTCACCGTCGTTCTGCATCCGCTGAACAGCTCTTACTCTGGCTATGACTACAAAACGCTGGGCAATCTGGCGGACGATCTGATCATCATGGCTTATGATTACGGACAGAAGGCTACGCCTGAGCCTTTGGAAAAAGTGGATGAAGCCATACAACTGGCCTTGAAGGAAACCTCGCGGGACAAGCTCATTTTGGGGATTTCGATGGGTAGCGAAAAAGACAGCACCGTTAACGCCAAGATCGGTTTAGCCAAACGTTATGACCTCAAAGGAATCGCTATCTGGCGCTTGGGCATCATTGGAGAAACAGCCTGGACACAGATGAACGAAGCCATCGAGTTTAAATAAGTGTATCTGACCTTATTCCGCCCGCTAATGATTTCTTATGCGTCTTCTATGAAATCATTTGGCGGGCTTTCTTCATTCCCCTTAACAGAAGTGCTTGCCTGATTTGGAAGTTGTCGTCACAGGCTCGCAACCCTGTTCTCCATAGAAGATCCCCCAGTCTCTCATAAAATCCAGCAACGGCCTTAACGTATCTCCTAACGGGGTAAGCGAGTATTCCACACGCGGTGGGTTCTCATTATAAATTTCACGGTGCACAATGCCATCTCGCTCCAATTCGCGCAACTGCAAGGTTAGCATCCGCTGTGTAATATTAGGCAAGGTCCGTCGAATTTCGTTATAGCGCCGCGGTCCTGTGGTCAAATGATACAAGATGACTCCCTTCCATTTGCCGCCTATAACCCCGACGGTTTTCGCTACCGGACATCCAAAATTAACGCTAACTGCATGTTCCATCTCCTGTGCCATGTATACCCCTTCTTTCTGTAGAATGTGTAAACCAATAGCCCCAGACGTATGACAAGGAACAAATATGTGCGTACTTGTTCCCTGCAAAAACTTTCTATATGATAACTATATATTCGATATCAGCTCTCATTATAGTAGCAGAAAACCCATAGAGTACCAACTACACCCATACCCAAAGGAGTACATTTTATGTCTAATACATCAGCTAAAAAACAGGAAATTCTGGACGCCTTTCTGTTCAGGCACGCCACGAAAGAATTCGATCCCAATCGCATCATACCGGAAGAGGATTTTCAGTTCATTCTCGAAACCGGACGACTTTCTCCAAGCTCCGTCGGTTTTGAACCATGGCAGTTTGTAGTTGTGCAAAATCAGGCATTGAGAGAAAAGCTGGCTGCAGTTTCCAGCGGCGGTCAAAAGCAGATCCCTGCGGCTAGCCACGTCGTCCTGATTTTGGCGCGCAAGGATGTTCGTTATGATTCTCCTTACGTGGAGTATATGTATAAAGAGGTTAAAGGTATGTCTGAGGAAGACTTTGCCTCACTGCCAGGCCGCTATAAGATTTTCCAGGGTGAAAGTCAACGTCTGCTGGAAAACGAACGTACGTTATTTGACTGGGCTTCCAAGCAAACCTACATTGCCTTAGGCAATATGATGACAGCAGCGGCTCAGATCGGTATTGATTCCTGTCCAATTGAGGGCTTTAATTACGATCAGGTGCATGCCATATTGGAGGAAGAAGGACTGCTGGAGAACGGGCTGCTCGATATTTCAGTCATTGCTGCCTTCGGTTATCGTGCTCATGAACCCAAGCGGGAAAAATCCAGACAACCACTGGAAAAGGTCACACGCTGGATTCTGTAAATATTCGTCCAATACTGTTAGTCAATCTTTAAGTTTGGCACTGCCTAACAGGCGGGCTTGCGATCATTCATCTTAACGATGACCCATTGCAGCCCGCCTGTTTATTTAAATTTTTTTTTATTCTACAACTTTTTGCTTATAGCCGTAGTCAAGTTATCCTATATAATAAGATGTATCTGCCTAAAAAGGAGTACAGTACACGTGGAAAGATCAGAGATATTGACAAGGATTGTTATTGTCGATGATGAAGAGTTGGCTTTGGATTATATGAAGCGTCTGCTTGGCGAGTTACAAGGCATACATATTGCAGGAGCTTTTACGAATCCATTCGTGGCTAAGGACTATATTCTACTTGATGATATAGATATAGCTTTTTTGGATGTAAGACTCCCAGGGATCAGCGGAATTGAATTAGCCAATCAAATTTTGGAGCACAAACCCCATATTCAGATCGTTTTTGTTACGGCTTACGATAAGTACGCTATTCAAGCCTTCGAGCTTAACGCACTGGACTATCTGCTCAAACCGGTCACGACAGAACGTCTCATCAAAACCATGAATCGCATTCTGAAGCGTGACGATCAAGCCTCCATGCCTGAGAATCAGCCTTCAGTTCTTCAGTTACAGGTTTTTCAATATGTCGTCTTCACGTACCCGAATCAGCAACCCACTGTTATTCAGTGGAGAACTAAAAAGACTCAGGAGTTGTTTTTGTACTTGCTCCAAAATCATGACCAATGGGTTCGCAAATCAGCCTTGATTGAATTACTATGGCCAGAATATGAGGAAGATAAGGCCTACTCTCTTTTATATACAGCCGCTTATTACATTAGAAAAGCGATAGCGCCGTATCATTCCTTTTTAGAGATTTCCAATACTAATGGCGGTTATATTTTGCATACACAAAACGTTCTGTTAGATACAGAAAGATGGGAGTCCCTTCTGGCATCCGCTCCCCTGATGAACAAGGAATCCATTCCCTATTATGTAAAAATGATGGAACTTTATAAAGGGGACTATTTACAGGAATATGATTTTTGGTGGGTTGAAAGTGAACGCCAAAGACTGCATAAAATGTGGTTATCCATATCATTAAAAATGGCAGAGTGGTATAGAGGGAACTCCCAGCCTGAAGAGGCGATCTCTATTTATGAGGGCATCTGTAGTCGTCACCCCCAAGAAGAGGAAGCCTACTGGGGATTAATGAAGACCTGCGCTGAGATGAATAAAAATAACTTAGTGATCAAATGGTATGATTTATTATCATCCGCCTTATGGGAAGAACTTCATGAGAAGCCCAATGAACAAATTACAAATTGGTTTAAAGAGTGGCAAATGGCTCATGCCTAATTTTTTACGACTGGGAGTAATTCTCCGGAACCCGTAGAGTCCCCATTAGAACCGTCACTTACTTCGCCTCGTTCTGTATAGGACCTACGGGACAGAGATATTAAGTTTCCTGTCTTTGTGCCTTGGGAACATGGAAGCCTACCGTTGTACCCTGGTTGGGAAGGCTGCTAATATACAGCCCTTTACCGTATACTTGCTTCAACCGTCGATCCGTATTCCGTAATCCAATCCCGCTACCCTGTTCTTGCTGAGGACCTAGCACATGATTCAGCTCCTCTTGACTCATGCCCACACCATCATCAATAATCGCTATTTCTGTGCCATCCTCCCGCTGCTGAATACGAATGCACAATGTGCCTCCATGTATCCGATTCATGATACCATGCCTAATTGCATTTTCTGCAAGTGGCTGAATCGATAACGGTGGCAATAACACGGATATCTGTTCGTCTACTTCCCATACAATATCTAGTCTACTCCCAAAGCGTTCCTTCTCTATATAAAGATAAGATTTTAGGAGAGCAAGCTCATATTCCAGTGATACGACTCTATCAAGATTTTGAGGGTTAAAGCTTGATCTTAAATATTTACCGAACTCTTCAATAAGTTTCACCATTCTGGTGTGATCCACATGACTTAAGGATGCAATGGTATTCAAGGTGTTAAACAAAAAATGAGGTTTAATTTGTGCCTGTAACCATGCAGCCTCCATCCAAAGCCTCTCCCTTGCGGACTTTTTAACATCAGTCAAGGCACGGACCCTTGATTTCAATTCCATGGAATCCACAGGCTTCATAATGTAATCGTTGGCCCCTGCAAGAAATCCCGTATATAAGTCCTCCTGCTGACTACGTGCTGTCAACAGCAACACAGGCAGCTCCGAAATGCTAAAGTATTCCCTCACACGCCGAGTTAACTCATACCCCGACATTTGGGGCATCATGACATCGGCTATAATTAAATCCCATTCCCGATGATCCAGCCTATGCAAGGCACCCTGGGCACTGGTTACAGTTACAAGGTCGTAAGGCTCCGAGGCGAGAATGCCCTCTAACACCCTTAAATTAACCGGATCATCATCTACTGCGAGTATAGCAGATCGTGCAGAGCCTGCCGCAACCTGCATCACAGCTGCATTCTGTAGAGCTATAAAATCAGTACCTGCTTCTTCATCCATACACACCTGCTCGTTATCGCGTGATTCGTCTGGGGTAGGTGAGGGATCAAGCGGTAGTGTGAAAGAAAAGGTTGAGCCTTGACCAAGCTCAGAGCTTACACTCAAAGATCCTCCATGAAGCTCCACCAATTGTTTGCTAATACTCAACCCTAGTCCAAGCCCATCCCCAATAACCGTCAAATGAGAATTTCCTTGTTCATATGGACGAAATATTCGCTTTTGCGTCTCCTCATCCATCCCAACGCCAGTGTCACGCACCTGAATACTGGCCATTTCGCCTTGGATGTGTGCGTGAACGGAAATGGTCCCCTCAGCAGTATGTTTAACAGCATTGTGAAGGAGATTGAACAGGATTTGGATTACTCGGTTTTCATCCGCTAATACATTTGGAAAATCAGCAGGGATGTTTACTACCATGTTTAGAGGTTTCCCATCTGTCATGAATTGAAGCATATCCAACACACCCGAGGCTACGGCCTTGGGCTTCAAGCTTCTTTTTTCCAGAATAATATCCTTTTCACGCAGACGTGTAACATCCAGCAAATCATTCAATAATAAGGACATACGGCGGCCGACCGTAACGAGCAATTGCATGTTTCTCCTGTTGGGTTCATCTAGGACGCCGCCCTGATTCTCCAGCACGGTCTGTGCTATATTGATCATCCCATGCAGAGGATTTCGCAGCTCATGAGAGGTGTTGGCCAAAAATTCATTTTTCACCTGATCAGCGCGCTGCAATCTGGCCGACAGCCTTCTCAGTTCAGCATTCGTATTAAAAAACCGTTTGAACCAATAGGATGCAAATGCCACAAAAGCCAACACAATATCCCAAGGGTAATAGGGGAGATCATTCGTTTTGAAAATGCCCCACAGCATGCTGGATGCGATGCTAATGGATGCTAGCAACAGAAAAACAGCCTCTTTTTGCCCTCTGAATGTTCTAAGAAAAGCAAGGGAGGGAACTGTAGCACATAGAGTAATAGCTGGGAATGCGATAATAGCCATAAGAAATGCATAAAGGCTGGATGTAGGTGCAAGTAACACCAGAACCGCAAAACCACAGTGGCCTATAAAAACAATCTGAATGATT
This sequence comes from Paenibacillus sp. 203, assembly GCF_037027525.1. Lineage (NCBI taxonomy): Bacteria > Bacillati > Bacillota > Bacilli > Caryophanales > Paenibacillaceae > Paenibacillus > Paenibacillus sp. 203. Next base: position 38,803 of record NZ_JAXCHD010000007.1, on the reverse strand, counting down.
CGGGATCGAATCAACAGAGACTGCGCTAGCTTCAGTACACACATGCCTATTCCAATATAGGAAAGGGTAGTTATTTTTAACGAAAGACCTAGATTTATGGGGAACCATTCCAATAAAAGCTTGTCATCGTCTGTCAGGATGGATAATACCGTGCAGATTACAATTCCCGCAAAATACAGAAGCGCCTTCTTTTGTGGATTCATAAAAAATATAACGACTATATATAACCCGTGAAGCAGCAAAATAATACATACCATAATTTGCATTGAGATCGTGAAGTTGGTTCGGCTATTCACAGCATCCGCGCTTCCAAAAATGATAGGCTTCATAATTCCTCCACTAGCAGAAAAATCATAATTGGATACTTGGATGACAATCTCAATGGCCTGGCTGTTCGCATCAAACATAGCAGAGAATGGAACAGTTGATCCTATATGCTGTTCGACCTTGCTAGAGACCTGACCACTATGACTAATTAAACGGCCGTTCACAAATATGTTGGATGCCGTACTGATCTTCCCGATCCGAAGTCCGTATAAAGTGTCCAACGATCTGTCACTCAAAATAAGTAGCCGATAGGTTCCAATGCCATATGCCTTATGATCCACAGGAGATACCGACTCACTCCATAAGCCTGGTACCTGAATGGACTGACGCTGCTTCTGCATAAGTAAGGATTTCAGTTCCGCAGGAGAAGATAAAGTTCCAGGATAAAACTCCCACTCCCCATTTAATGGTAGGGTCTTTATCTCCTGTAAATTCAAGCCCCTCAGATCCAGAATTCCCGCCTTGGCCCGGGGATAATCCTGATTGTGGTAATAATCAAACCACAACAAACGCAAGCCGATAATCACGATCAGGAATGACAGCGTAATTAAAAGAAAGTTCCGCTTATTCATCCACTGGTGATCCGGCACCAAACATCAGCGTATCGTTGCTGGTCTCTCATCTGAACCAGCAGCATTGGATGGTGACCAATCCTCATAGTTTCACAACCTTGTCTACATAAATTTCATTTATCGTTCTTTAGCACAGATTGCCCTTGCTACTCAAGCAACATACGAACCGCAGTAAGGACAATTCCAATCAGAAAGCCTGTAAGCGCACCGTTAATCCGAATCCACTGTAAATCCTGCCCCAGTTTATCCTCCATTAAGGCAATCAGTGAAGCATCATCCATTCTATTTACATTTTCTCGGACTAGATTACCAATTTGGCTATGGTTTGCTTCCACTACTCCGGTAACACCTGCTACGATCCACGAGTTGATCTTGTCCAGCAGCTGCGTATTTCTCCATAAATCAGACAGCATTTGATCCAGTAAGGGTACAATGTATGTCGTTACATAATCGGCATCCTCCATATAATCCAGCAGATAGCGGCGCAGCTCTTCGAGCTTCTCGGATATAGCTGCATCACCTTCCCAAGAATCAATAAAGGTGTTTTTCCAATGATTCAGCCCTTCCCTGACCGTATCTTTGGCTGCCAGGCGGATCAGCTGCGTGTTGATACCTTCCAAGACGGCCTGACGACGCGGATGTCCTTCATCTTGAAGCTCCGCTACGCGGTCCAGCAAAAAGTGACGAATCATCTCGCCCATACGCTCCTCATTCAAATAGCCAAGGAAGGCGTTCAGGGCAAACTGCATAAGCCCGCTGACCTGCAAGCCACTAACAGCCTGCATCCCCAGAGTGCCAAGAGCAACCCCGGTGTCTGACCGCAGTAGCCAGGACTCCGTCTGCTCCAGCGCATAATCCAACGCCCGTTGGTCATACTTCCGCTCGCCAGCTTGCCGGGCGAGTGCCTCTAGCAATGGCCCTATATCGAATTCAGTCGCCTGTCGCTTAATCCCGGTTGTGATGACCGGGGCCAGCTCTGCCAGTGGAAGCGAACGAACAAGTTGCTTGACAAGGACATCTATGAAAGTGACCGCTTCGGGCGTACGTATTCCTTTTTCCACATTTTTCAGTACCAGCTCAGCCAGTCTAATCTCGGCAATTTTAGATGCAATACTTTCTTTATGAAGCAAATTGTTCTCGACCGTGTTAACCAAGGCATCGGTCAGCTTGCCCCGATTTTTGGGGAGAAGCGCTGTATGTGGAATCGGAATGCCCAGCGGATGACGGAATAACGCGGTTACGGCAAACCAGTCTGCCAATCCTCCAACAAGTCCGGCTTCAAAAGATCCAGCCAAAAGACGGGCCCAGCCAAATTGTTGAAAAGGTAACGTAGCAGCAAAGCCTGCTCCCATCATCACAAGTGACCAAGCTGCTGCGGTTTTTGTGTTTTTCGTTTTTCCCATCCTGTAGTCCTCCAAACTGACTGTAAAATTTGTTTCATTACTTCTGTAGTACCATCATATCATTGCCTGTACAGATACCAAAGGTCACTGTACTCTCTTGCGAACAAATTGCATGATATTCAAAATTTTCACATTTTCTTAAATTAAGTTCGCATAACCACACTTATCCATACATTTTCGTGAACAAAATCTCCACAATAAAGCTATAACTATTTTCTAGCAAAATGAGCCCTTTGAATCATTTTGTCGAAATATGGTCCCATTTTTCCCGATACCGAAAGGATATATAACTCAGAAAGTGGAATTGCAAGACTATGGTATATTCATTGAAGAAACTAATTTTCCCCAGCCTCATCCTTTTCAAATAGGTACTTTATGTTATATTTGTTATATATTGTTCAGTCCCTAATCGCTACATGAATTACTTTAATGTGATAAAATAACCTTTGTAAATAGGGACTCCGGTTCTAAAAGGATATTCGTAAAACAAACTACAATTATCTTACTAAAATTGTTTTTTTGTAAAGGAATTGGATATGACAACAAACCAAAAAAATGCCCAGTATGTCTGGAGTGAAGATCCAGTTGCAATTATATGTACACCCTCTTCTTTCGCTAAAAAATCCCTCTTCTATATACAGGAAATAGGCTATTTCAAAACAGATGCTTATGTAATGGAACGACAAAAGCTCACCTCTTTTTTGCTCCTTTTCACCCTGTCTGGAAGGGGGGAATTGCAATATCGAGACAAGGATTATATATTGAAACCTCATGATATGCTTTTTATTAATTGTGAAGAATATGTACAGTACAAAACTTCCTGTCAGAAGACATGGGAGTTTATTAGTGTGAATCTACATGGCAATCTTATTGACCATTTCTATGAACAATTCGATAAACACAATAAGCCCGTAATCTCACTAAAGGATTCAAGTGCAGTATTGGACAAGCTGTACACCTTATTACAGGTACAGCCAGAAAGAAGCTTATCCTCTGAACTGCTCTCATCCAGGCTAATCGTTGACTTGTTAACGATTATTTTGCAGTACCCCTACACCAATCCCAACGCGAATTCAGATGGAACCGCAGAGGTGCGCAAGGTAAAGCAATATCTGGATCAATCCTATTGTGAACGGATCACGCTGGATTCACTTGCAGACATGTTCGCTCTAAACAAGTTCAACCTGGCTAAAAACTTTAAAAAACAGATTGGCTTTTCCCCTATTGAGTATCTTATTAATGTTCGTATCACGGCTGCTCAAGGCTGGCTTAAAACTAGTGATGTAGCTATTGTAGACATCGCACAATATGTGGGCATTCCCAACACAAGTCATTTTATCAATCTGTTCAAAGAGCACATTGGAGAAACGCCTCATTCCTATCGCAAAAAATGGGGAAACCGTATAAAATAGGTCTTATGTATAATCTGCAAGCTTGTTTTGTCGATAAATAGCGAAAATTTGAGATTTAAACTTGCCTAATAGAGTACCTAACTGATAGAATAAATATACAAGCTATTCAGGATAAATGGCAAACTTGTCGAAAGACAAGGACGCAAAGCTACAGGGCCTTCTGTATGATGGCAGCCAGCTACCGGTTGAAGTGGCTTTTTGTCGTGCTTTTTTTTCGAAAACTTTATACGAAATGGCAAACCTGTCGAAAGGCAGGGACGCAAAGCTATAGGGCCTTCTATTTATGATGGCAGCCTGGCCACCGAAAGGAAGTTTTTTATGGGGAAAATGATATTTTCCACACTTCTCCTATTTTTCATGCTATCCGCAATACTCTTAAATTCGACAATTTACGCTGCTGATAGTGTTGTATGGTTGGATCAAAACAATGTAAATCATGGGACGGTCAGTGTGCGTTACTCCGTTAAACCTAACATTAAAACCAAGATTTTGGTTACAAAAGATGCGCAAAAATACTCTTATAATCTGACACCCGGAAAGTCCGAAGAAGTATTCCCTCTCCAGATGGGTAATGGGAACTATAGCATCAGTATTTTGGAACAGCTTAATGGTAATCAATATAAAGTGATAGGACAAGATACGATCGAGTTAAAGCTAAACGATAGCAAAGCGGTATACCTCAATTCCGTTCAAAATATTAACTGGAGCGGTACTAATCAAGCGATTCAAAAAGCCCATGAATTAACCCAAGGCGCAACAACGGATCGTGAGAAGCTTCAAAAAATTTATGATTACGTCATTAGTCATATCAAGTACGACTCCAATCAGGCCTTCGCCTTAACGACTGACTATCTACCGCAAATTGATCGTACGTTAAGCTCGCAAAAAGATATTTGCTATGGTTATGCTTCACTGATGGCTGCTATGTTACGAAGTGTAGATGTACCAACCAAGCTGGTTATGGGCAAATCTTCCTACGTGGACACTTACCATGCTTGGAACGAGGTCTACATCGACAATCAATGGGTGGTCGTAGACACTACAGTAGATGCAGCACTGTATAAGGGTAAACAAAAATTCGAAATGATCAAAGATCCCTCCAAATACATTAAAACAAAGCAATATTAATATCAATGTTTTTATTAATATTATTTTAAAAAATTAAAAAATGAAGAAATAGAACTACATTTCTTGTAGAGCCTTGATCACATGATCAAGGCTCTTTTTCTATCCTTGTTGAGAAATTGTTGAGATGTGGCATGTATTCTAGTCCAGAAAGACATTGAGGTCTAACCCATTATCCTAATTTCGGGACTAAAGGAGGTAATATTCATCCCCGAATGTAAATTTCCATAAATTATGAACAAGAAATCAATGCGGCTAACATAGCATCAGATGAATGATTGATGAATATATAAATACAGCCCTCTTGACCTCGAAGGAATAATCATTAGCCGCTAAATAAAAGTATTTTAAGAATAGGAGATTTGTTTACCATATGAGAAAAAAATGGAATACAGCAGTTGTTGCGTTATTGCTCTTTTTGCAATGCTTATTCAGTACAACACAAGCCTATGCACAAAATCCCGACTCTGCTCTGCCAGTGACCCCAGGAACCGATCCGGTTCAGAGTGTGACTAACGATGTATATCCAAAGCCCTCAGAGCCTATTAACATCCCACCTGCTGTCCCGGCTCCAGCCGTTGAGGCAACTGCCAGTTCAACTTCTGAAGTGAGGGCAACTCAGGAAAGTATTTTAACCAAGCTAACCCTCACAGATTCCTCTGGAAGTGTTATTGATGCAGTGTATAATCCCGATAGTCGTATTGATATTGGCTCCGCCATCCATTTAGGGTATGAATGGGAGCTGCCGAACCATACGTATAAAGCTGGAGACACCTTTACCTTTCAATTACCTGAGCAATTTCAAATTTACACAGACATTACATCTCCTCTGACGAATACGGATGGAGAAGTTGGTCATTTCACCGTAGACCGCCAAGGTAAAGTAATTATGACTTTTAATGATTACGTGGAAAGCCACTCTAATGTCAGCGGTAAGCTGGAGGTCAAAACCGATTTTAGCAAACAAATAGAAAAAGGCAGCACACAAGTCATTATTGCGATTCCAATCAAAGGCGGCGAGCAAACGGCTATCGTAAATATTAAGCCTGCAACTGGCCCTACTTTGGAAAAGCAAGGGAAATTCGATGGAAAAAATCGAATTGATTGGACAGTTGACGTAAATAAACAATTGGATTCTATAAAACACGCCGTAGTAACCGACCCAACTCCCCAAGGATTGGAACTAATCAAAGATTCCATCCGGGTATATCATTTGCAAATCAATGTCGACGGAACCACCGTGCTACGGGACACTGTTAGTGCAGATAAGTATACAGTCGAAGCTGATCCGGCCGGGACGGGCTTTAGAATCCGCTTTAACGAGGAGAGTATAAACAGCGCATACCGAATTCAATACTCCACGAACATCACAAGCGAGGATAACCGTTTCTCCAACACGGCTACTTTTTCAGGAGACAATGTGAAGGATCTCTCTGCATCAGCTACTGTTACCGTTAAACGCGGGGATCTTCTAAGCAAAAAAGTAGAGCAATACGATCCAGTCACACAAACAATTTCATGGGCAATCAAATATAATTTTGCCAACAAAAAAATCCCTGCAGCAAAAGCGGTATTGAGTGACCGTTTTAATAACAGCCAACAATTCGTCACAAGCTCACTTAAAGTTTATAAAGGGGATACGCAAGAGGAGCTTCCTGCATCGGAATACAGGGTCACTCCAGTTACTGACGACAACGGTACCAACGGTTTCAATCTACTGTTCAATGCAGATATTGATGCCCCATATACCATCCGTTATCAAACCAAGGCTATAGATCGTGTACTTAAAAATGGTAAAATAACGAACAGTGTAACATCGGACGGAGTAACAAAAGAAACAACCACAGAACTGAAAAGTGTAATTATCACCAAGGGCTATAAGGAACCGAACTATAACACCAAAACAATTCCTTGGATCATTTCCATTAATGCAGATAAATATACAATGGACCAAGTCGTTATCGACGAAGTCTTTCCGAATGGCGGTCTGGCATTATTGCCAAACACATTGAAGATCCAAAGCGCGGATGGAAAAACAACACTAACATCGCCGTCAGACTACGAACTGATCCCTCTTACGCTAGATTATAAAAAAGGGTTCACTATACGTTTTCACAAAAAAATTCAAGACACGTATACAATCAGCTATACAACCACATTTAACAATGAATGGAAAATCGACAAAACCAAACCGGACTTTTGGAATAAAGCCTCTATCACTTGGTTATATAACGGAACAACACAAACCGCGGAGGCCGAAGCTCGATTATGGCCGGATAATATGACCCAGCAAAATGGGGCTAAGTCAGGTAGCTACAATGCCAGTTCCAAACAAATTACATGGGACATTAAAGCCAACTATAACCGCAAAACTCTAAATCATGCTGAAATAAGGGATACATTATTACAGGGCCAAAAACTGGTGCCAGGTTCTGTTAAAGTGTATGATATGACCCTGCTCGGGTGGTGGAATGGCGTACAAAAGGGGGCCGAAGTGCCTTCGAGCCAATATACTCTTGTTTTACCTTCCGCTGCTAACAACAATGAACTGAGCGTCCAGTTTAACCAGTCCATCAACTCTCCTTACTGGATCACTTTCCAAACGACACTGGAAGGAGAGCTTATGGATAAAGAGATTAACAATAACGCTCAGCTTATGGATGGAAAAAATTCAGACTCGGAATGGGCAGCCAAAGTGACTGTGCCTCACGGTGGAGAATACGTGACGAAATCCGGTACTCAGAATGGAAATAAAATCGATTGGAACATCCATATCAATGAAGGGCAATCCTATGTCTCCAACGCGAAAATCGTGGATACGCCCAGCAATAATCAAATTCTGATTGAGGATTCTTTTCATCTATATTCCACCAAGGTATCTGCCAATGGAGAAGCTACCAAGGACACTGAATTAGTCAAGGATCAGGATTATAAGCTAAAAATAACAACGACTGCTCAAGGTCAGGAATCCTTTGAGCTTGCCTTTACGAAGGCTATATCATCGGGCTATATTTTGGAATATCAATCCTTTATTCAAGCTGAAGACAAGGCAAAAGTGAGCAATAAGGTTAATTTCGAGGGCGACCGTTTGACCACCGAAATCAGGGAAACAAATAAAGAGATCATCGTGCGTACATCCTCTGGTTCGGGATCAGGAGGAGGAGTTACGGGAAGTCTGGAGATTACCAAAGTTGATGAGGACGATCACAAGAAGGTTCTATCCGGGGCACGTTTTGCACTCTATGACAAGGATCAGAAAAGAGCACCTCTTGTCCAAACTACCAATTCGGATGGGAAAATCGTATTTTCTTCATTGAGTTATGATGACTACATTCTGGAGGAGCTTGCTGCTCCTGAAGGCTACAAAATAACAGCGCCAAAAATAGAAATCAAAATAGATGCAACCATCAAACAAAGTTCAGGCATTAAAGAAATCGTGATCACCAACAAAAAGGACACTCCGGTTGATCCGGGTCCAGGTACACCTACTGATCCAAGTACGCCTACGAATCCAGGCACGCCTACAAATCCAGGCACGCCTACAAATCCAGGCACGCCTACAAATCCAGGTACGCCTACAAATCCAGGCACGCCTACGAATCCGGGATCAGGTAAAAAGCATGATAAGGACCCTGAAATAACTGAACCTCCGGTGACGCCTGTTACGCCCGTAACAACCGAAGAGCCGCAAATTATCGAAGATGAGGATGTTCCGTTGGGCGTTCCGACTATTGAACAGCCACCTGTGGAACCAGAAGTGCAACCACCCGCTGAACCAGGGGTGCAAGCTGACACACCAGAAGCAGACCCTCATCAGGAGCCTTCTCCGCCCGTGAAGATTGAAGAAGATCCAGTACCTAAAGGTGTAATTCGTCTACCGGCAGAAGGACCAGAAGATCCAAGTGACCCGGGGCATACACCCAAGGTGGATACATTGCCAAAGACAGGAGAAAACAGCCCTGCTCCCTTCTATGTAAGTGGTATGTTCTTAATTCTTCTGGGTGCCTACCTAGGTTATAAACGAACACATAAAAAATAAATAACATTTTATAATCAAAAATCCCCCTTCTCAGCTCATCATTAGCGAGAAGGGGAATTATTTTACATGTCCGTTCTATGAATTACTGTATTAGGAGGCTTTTCAATTGCGTAAGCTGGCATACGTGAGCATCATGTTAGGAATCATCATTATGTTATTTCCTACCGCTAATGAATGGTTGGAAAATCAAAGGCAAAAAGAGCTATTACAAGAAGCTGAATCATTATCAAACACAGATACATCCGATACATCGACACTGACTCCCGAAATGATTAAAGGTTATACAGATTTGTCCAATTGGCTGACAAATACCGCAGCAGCGGATGGGCCACAATTGTCTCAAACTACTCCCTCTTCGTCGGCTCCAGAGCAAGCTCCAATCGCTACAATCCAGATTGATCGTATCGGGCTGAAACTTCCTGTGCTCGAAGGTGCGACCCAAAAGCATATGAGATATGCCGCTGTACATATGTCGGAAACTGCGACACTCGGCCAGGTGGGGAATGCTGCCATAGCCGCTCATCGCTCACGAACAACTGGACGTTTATTTAACCGGCTTAATGAGGTGAAAATCGGGGATCAGATTCTAATTCACACTCGGGGTGAAAAATACGTATACAAGGTCTACAACATTTCAGTCGTCACTCCTTCAAATGTCTCCGTTTTAAAAAGCATCAAGAAACAAAAGCTTCTCACACTAATTACCTGTGATCCTCTTGTAAATCCGACACATCGACTCATCGTTCATGCAAGACAACTGACCTAATACCGCTAATAGAAGCGGAACAACCTATAAACTATATTGGTGGTGACCCCATTGAGTATATCTTTAACAGCCTTACTTTTAATTGGCCTAACTTTGGTTTTGTGGATATATATGTTAATTCTTTTGCATTCTATGATGATGGAAAGAAATTCACTGCGGAAACTTGCCTATCAGGACCCTGTAACGGGTCTGTTCAATCGGAATGCACTTGAGCTATTTTGGAAACGAAGCAATGGCAAGGAGGGTTTTGCTATTATGTATCTTGATCTGGATGGATTCAAAGCCATTAATGACACATACGGACATCAAATCGGTGATAGGTTGCTCAGACGGGTAAGCAATCATTTACTCCAGGTGACAAACTCCAATCAGAAAGCTTTTCGAATCGGTGGTGATGAATTTCTACTCATGATGAAGGATTATGATGCCGATCAGGTCACAGTTCTAGCAGAACTGCTGCTGCAAAAAATCAGCGCTCCTTATAACATTCAGGGAATCAACCTTCAAGTTACAGGAAGCATTGGTATTACTATGCATCCTTCTCCGAAGAAGCCTCTGCCTTCTTTACTGAAAGAGGCCGATATCGCCATGTACCAAGCAAAAGGAATGGGGAGAAACTGCTATGCTGTATACCAGAGGATCAAACAGAGGCCAAGCGTCAGATCATATGACACTGCACGAATTATAAAGTTTGCGGCTTGTTTTCGAAAAAAAGCAAAGATCCAAAGTATACAACAAATGGCAAGCTTCTAACACTAACAAAGATACCCGTAACATCAAATCAGGCGGGTAAGTCCTGTTTATCCAAGATTATACCCGCCGATAAAATATTCCTACTCCACCTTACCCTTTGCAATCAGCTTGAAATCATCAAAGTGGAATCCTGGTGCAACCACACAGGTTACCAGCACAGGCTCATCCCCCAGCGGACGTGCCGTTTGCCATACTGTTCCTGGTACGAGTGCTTGTGGATGCTGTCCTGCCTCCACATCCGCACCGACGATAATTACCGTTTCTTCGCCAGGCTCTTCTCCGCTTCCACCCAATTTCAACTCTACAGGGCTTCCGCTATGATATAACCACAGCTCATCGGAATGGACCACATGCCACTCGGAGAACTCGCCCGGATGCAGCAAGAAATACGTAGACGAAGCTGCAAAGCGCGGACCGGAATATACATCAGGCAGCACAGGTTTCGGAATTTGAAAATTAGCCTTCCACATCTCTTTGTACCAACCGCCTTCTGGATGGGGCTCCATGCCCAAAGCCGTTACAAGCGGTGAAATAGCTTTCGTCATTGTACTAACCTTCCTTTACCCTAAATTCCTTCTTCCCTACTGTAAAACATAGCGTTGCTTTTGTCACGTTTCTCCCTTGGCATGTCGAACGCTATTATTTTATGTCAAATTAAATAACATTAAATTGTGAATATTCATTTGATTTTATCATATAAATAGCAGTTAACAAGTAAAAGAACATACCAAATATAATACGCGTAAAGTTTTATGACATAAAATCTTGTTTTTTATTGTAAGCTTATAGTATCATGAGAGAAATTTTGAAATTCTAATAGAGCTTGATTATGTCAATCCGTCTACTAAGCTATGTATCCAAGCCTAAAAGGGGTGAGCTCTCTGATCCAGTTTCGCAATGTCAACAAGCATTACGGTCACTTCCATGTACTCAAAGACATCAATCTTCAAATTAAGGAGGGCGAGGTCGTCGTAATCATCGGTCCCTCCGGCTCGGGTAAAAGCACCCTGCTTCGCTGCATCAATCGTCTGGAAACGATATCGGATGGGGAACTGATCGTTAACGAGATCCCTGTACACGACAAAAAGATCGATATTAATGCCTTCCGCCGCAACATCGGGATGGTGTTCCAACATTTCAATCTGTATCCACACAAAAAGGTGATTGAAAACATTGTACTGGCACCTATGAAGGTACTGGGCATCTCGAAAGAAGAAGCTACTCAAACAGCCATCACCTATCTAAAGCGCGTCGGAATCGAAGAAAAGGCACAGAGCTACCCCGCCCAATTGTCCGGTGGACAGCAGCAGCGGGTCGCGATCGCCCGTGGGCTCGCGATGAATCCAAAAATCATGTTGTTTGACGAGCCTACTTCAGCACTTGATCCCGAAACGATCGGAGAGGTACTGGATGTTATGCGCTCGCTCGCCCATCAGGGCATCACAATGGTCATTGTCACTCATGAAATGGGCTTTGCACGTGAAGTGGCGGACCGCGTGATTTTTATGGATAAAGGACAGATTTTGGAAGACAGCCAACCTGCCGAATTTTTTCAGAATCCGGGTGAGGAACGGGCTCGCCTGTTCCTGAGCCGTCTGATTCATCATTAAACAGACTACCAATGTAGCGTAAATCGAAAGGGGAATGTTCTGATGAGAAAAAGATTTCAATGGAGTACTTTGGTGCTGGTAGCTTTATCTTGTCTGCTCGTGTTGGCAGGCTGTGGAGGCAAAGAAGGAGCGGCAACGTCGGGGAATGAGGCGGCAACAGCCAACGGGCTGGAAGCGATCAAACAGCGTGGCAAACTGGTCATTGGTGTGAAATACGATACCAAGCTGTTCGGACTGAAAGACCCGGCTAGCGGAAAAGTAGAAGGCTTTGATATCGACATCGCTAAGGCTGTAGCCAAACATATTTTTGGCGATGAAACCAAACTTGAACTAAAAGAGGTCACGTCCAAAACACGAATCACCTTATTGCAAAACGGGGACATTGACGCCATTATCGCGACGATGACCATTTCGGATGAACGTAAAAAACAGGTTGATTTCAGCGACGTCTATTTTAACGCCGGGCAATCTCTGCTCGTGAAAAAGGGGAGCCCCATCACCGGGCTGGAGTCTCTGACCCCAAAAACCAAGGTGCTCGCCGTGAAAGGCTCTACCTCCGCCAAAAATATCCGCGAAAAAGCACCTGAAGCAACAATATTGGAATTCGAAAACTATCAGGATGCTTTCAACGCCCTCAAAGCAGGTAAAGGAGAAGCATTGACTACGGATAACTCTATTCTGCTCGGCATGCAGCAGCAAGACCCGAATTATACTCTTGTAGGCGGGAACTTCACAGAGGAACCTTACGGCATTGCAGTGAAGAAGGGACAACCGGAACTGCTGCAAGCCATTAATGATACGATCAAGGAACTGAAAAGCAGCGGTGAATACGATAAGCTCCACGAGCAATGGCTTGGGGTTAAACCCGAATAGTATTCTTGTGAAGGAGCCGCCATTGCGAGCTCCTTCCTTTCTTAGGTCTGGATAAGGAGGTACATTCACAGATGCTTACTTTTGATATCAACGTACTTTTTGATCATAGCGACCGTTTCAGAGAAGGCTTGCTTCATACCGTTCAAGCTAGTGTCATTGCCTTGATTGGAAGCTTTATTCTGGGGGCTATTATTGCCATCCTCCGAATTGCGCCTTTTAAATGGCTGAACTGGATCGGTACCGTCTATGTAGAGGTCATCCGCAATATCCCATTGCTGATCGTCGTACTGTTTTTTTATCTCGGGCTTCCCACTTTGGGCATCCCTTTGGACGGATTCGTATCTGGAACGCTTGGATTGACCGTATACACGGCCTCCTTTATTGCTGAAGCCATACGTGCCGGCATTCAATCTGTGCCCAAGGGTCAATTTGAAGCGGCAAGGTCCTCCGGGTTGAGTTACAACCAGACGATGATCAGCATTATTTTACCGCAAGCCATCAAAATTGTACTGCCTGCGATCGGCAACCAATTCATTAATCTGGTCAAAAACTCTTCCGTGCTGGCTATTGTGGCCGGACTGGACCTAATGTATTACTCGGACCTCATTAACTCGGATACCTTCCTGCCCATCACAGTCTACGCCATCACGGCGCTGTTGTATCTTATCTTGACGGTTCCGCTTAGCTTTCTTGTACTATACATGGAACGGCGTCTGTCCAAAACATCCTAAGGAGGGAAGCCCGTATGGATTTCGGTGGATTATTTGTGTGGCCTAATGTGCGTTTTATACTGGAGGGCTTCCTGCTCACGCTGGAGGTTGCTATTTACTCTATCGTGTTCAGCTTCGTTCTCGGTATCTTATTCGGCATCCTGCGCTATACTCGCTTACCTGTCATTTCACAGGTTGCAGCCTTTATCATTGATCTCATTCGCAATCTTCCATTATTGCTCATTATTTTCTTCATCGGTATGGTTTTACCATCCATCGGATTGTCGATTTCCCTCAAGTGGGCAGCCATTACAGGCCTGTCGATCTTCGAGGGAGCCATGATTGCCGAGATTGTGCGCAGCGGTCTGAATTCGGTCCATAAAGGACAGGTGGAAGCCGCACGTTCCTCCGGTCTAAGCTACTCTCAAACCTTATGGCATATCATTCTGCCCCAAGCGCTTCGTCGCATGGTGCCCCCGATTGTCAGCCAATTCATTTCCCTATTCAAGGATACCTCACTGGCTGTCATTATCAGTTTGCCAGAGCTGACGCATAACATTCAGATTGTCGGTGGGCAAAATCAATCCTTTGTCATTCCAGCCCTGCTGTTCGCAGCTTTCCTGTACTTTGCTGTCAATTACAGTATGTCACTGATTGCACGCAGGCTGGAAGTTCGTACACATTAAAGCTCGTGATACTCATCAGCGTTGCCACTAGTTGGAACGCACTGTTAGTACAGCTTGTATCTTTTCAATTAATCGCTTCAATGCTTCTCCCTGATAACGGCCAGACCGATAAATCAACTCTAGCTGACCCTGGAGCACGCCGCACAAAATAGGTACAGTGCAAAATTGTGAGCGATCCAATTCTGCCGCAAGGGACTCCGTCTGTAGGGTTACGGCAAGTCCCTCCTGCACCCAGCGCAGGATTGAAGGTATGGAATTTGTCTCCAAGACGGTTGCAAAGGGATACCCGCGATCCCGGAAGCACTTCTCAATCAGCTTCCTGCCGGGATGACACTCTGGCTGCATCGCCCAGGGTACATGCCTCAATTCGTCCAGGGTAATGGAAGAGCGGTTGGAAAATACATGCTCTACCGGAACAACAAGACAGTAGTTCTCCGTACGAAGAGGAAGCTGGACAAGCCTTTCATCCGTACCCGAATGCAGTGTAATGCCAACATCCATTCGGTTATCCAGCAGCTGTTCTGTTACATCAAATGATGGATGGATGTGCAGGCTGACTCTAGGAAATGACTGATGAAAATGGATAAGCATTTCATGCAATGACTCCTCCAACTCCGGTAATGCAATACCAATCCGCAAACTCCCGCGTTGCTCGGTGCGCAACTCCTCAATGGAAGCCTTTGCTTGCTGCAAATCCTTGAGCGCATGTGCACTGTGTTGCAGCAACAACTTCCCGGCATCTGTCATTTTAATCTTCTTACCTGCACGATCAAAAAGCGTCATGCCCAATTCCTCCTCCAGCGCCTTGATTTGCAAGCTGAGCGTGGGTTGGGAGATTCCGATCTTTTCCGAAGCTTTTGTAAAATGTAGTTCCTCGCATACAGCAATAAAGTATTGAAGCTGACGTATTTCCGTCTTCCTTCTCTCCCTTCGAGAATCCCCAGAATGATTGCATGAAAGGTCAAAAGAAGCGCAAGATCGGATCCATCCGGTTCGCGCTTCTTCTTCAGGTTATTGCGCTTTTTTGAGATTATTGGGCTACTTCTGCTTTTTCCGCAGTCAGCGTAATATTCGCAAACGTGTCTGCATCGTACTCCTTGCCGCGGGTAATATCGTAATTGGCTACCCGATTATTCACTGCCTCTAACGAGTAACGGAATAACGTCGGTACGATGGGTGCCTCCTCGCTCATATACGCCTGCCACTGATTGTATATATCTTTACGATAATTGTCGTCAAAGGCTTTAACAGACACCCCTTCCCGCAACAGCTTATCATTCTCTTCACTCGTAAAACGCGAATAGTTAAAGCTGGCTCCGCGTCCATACAGTCCACTAGGGTCTATATCTGAACCCGTACTCCACGCACCGCCAAAAATATCAATGTCGGGGTCATCCTTTTGCACACGATCATAGAAAGAATTGAACTCAAGCAGACGACCGTCCACCAGCTCGACATGAAGTCCGACATCCTTCCAGTTTTGCAAATAAAACTTCGCCAGCGATTCAGCTGTCGCATCTCCGCTCATTGCCGCATAATGGAGCACCAGTTCCTTGCCCTTAGGGTCCTCACGGTATCCATCTCCATTGGTGTCCACATAGCCTGCCTCGTCCAGCAGCTTTTTCGCCTTGTCCGTGTCATACGTGATGCCCTTTGCATTCATATCATGATATCCCTTAAAGGCAGGCGGAATCAGGGATGTTGCTGGAATCCGAAGTCCATGATAGAGCTGCTTGCCGACCTGCTCATTATTCAGCGCATAGCCAAGGGCCAGACGCAATGACTTGTTCGCCAGCTTGGCGTTCGGGTCCATGATATTTAGATTCTTGGCCTGATCGAATTTGCCCATCTTAAAGCCTACATAGCTATAAGATAATTCCTCCTGACCGAGAAACTGTACATTTTTCGGATTGCTGGCCTCATTGTAACGGGTGGTTGGATAGCTGGCCCAGTCAACTTCTCCACTTTTCAGCGCCTCGGTAATGACATTTGGGTTCACCACCTTCAGATGAAGGCCATCCAACTTGGGCTCACCGTGGAAATAATCTTCATTTTTGACGAATTCCACAGATTCACCTGTGACCATAGATTTAATTTTGAACGGCCCATAGCCAATCGGATTTTTACGAACAGGATCAGATCCGGCCATATCTTTCACGGGAATATTCTGAAATACCTTTTTCTCCAGTGGTGTAGACCACAGTCCCGATTTCACCGAAGGATTAGGTTCCTTGAAATGAATGGTAACCTCTTTCTCATTCAGCACCTTGATGCCAGAAATGGTTTTGGCCTTACCCGCGTGATAATCCTCCATGCCCACAATGTTGGTCATAAAGCTATCATAACGCGGGCCTTCGTAGTCTTTATGACCGATCACTTCATAGGAAAAAGCATAGTCCTCTGCCGTTACGGGATTACCATCCGTCCAGTTCAGCTTGGGATCAATTTTGACAGTCACAGCCTTATTGTCTGGGGAAAAGGAAATCGTCGCCGCCCCTTTACCGTCAATATTTAGATTGGAGTCAATCGAAAACATAGAAGGGTAGAAAAACTGGAAGACTTCAAAATCAGGATTGCCTTCATAAAATACAGGATTCAGAATACCTTCAAAAGGGGTATCAGACACGAGTGCATAATTGATGATGCCACCCTTAATCGGCGCCTTATCGTTCTTGACCGCCTTCGCCAGCGCTGTCGCATTCACCTGCTTGCTGTCGGACCCTGAGCCGCCTGTACCGTCAGACGATTTCCCTCCATTTGAAGCGGAAGGCGAACCGCTGCATGCGGCCAGTGAAAATACCAAAATTGCAGATAGAACAGGCAGAATTCCTTTTTTCCAGCGTTTAACCATTGTAAATCCCTCCTTGTCATTGTCCTTATCCTTGAACTTCAGTTAACCCAATCGTTGTCTGGCATCCGTGGCGCGTTTGAGCGCCTGGCCAATAAAGTTAATCGCCAGCATTAGCACCAAAATAAGCAGTGATGCAGGCAACCACATCCACCAGCTATTCTGCAAAACATCCGGGTCATTGGCATAACTCACCAGTGTACCCAAGCTTGGAGTAGATTCCGGTAAGCCAAAGCCGAGATAAGAAAGCCCGGTCTCAATCCCGATATTCCCCGCGAGGCTGAGGGTCAGATTGACGATCACGACCGAGCTAAGATTGGGCAGCACGCCAAACCAGATGATTTTCCAATTGGGTGTGCCAAGGGTTTTGGAAGCCTGCACATAATCCAGTTCGCGCTCCGACAACACCTTGGCTCGGATCAGACGTGCTTTCCCAATCCATAAAAAGGCAGTCATAATGAAAATAAAGGACCCTATGCCGCTTTTGGGTACAATGCTGACAAACACGATGACCAGCATCAAAAACGGAAGCACCAGAATAAAATCAATGATTCGCATGATGATGTTATCGACCAGTCCCCCATAAAAACCAGCCAGCAAACCTAACGTTAAGCCAATAGCGGCGGATAACAATGTAATCGTAAAGCCGATGGTGAAGGAATTGCGGGCTCCAATGACCAGCTGACCGAAAATATCCCTACCCGCTCGATCTGTCCCTAGCCAATGCACTGAGCCTGGAGCTTCACGGATCGCGCCCAAATCGACCGTCGTGACTACATCCTGATTTACAAACAGGACAGAGGCATATATAAAGATCAAGAACAGAATTACAAAGCCAATGGAAACCAAGGACATTTTGTCACGCACCAGCTCACGACGTAGTACAGACCAACTGGATGGTGATTTACGAATGATTTCCGGCGTGAAGACCTCTTCCACCTGTATAGACACCATAATCCCTCCCTTTCTCTAGACTTGTTCGCTATTCAATTCGAATGCGGGGATCGACTTTGCTTAGGATGACATCAGATAAAAGAGTTCCTAATAGCGCCAAGAAGCCAGAGATCATGACCAGCGCGTTCACGACTGAAAAATCCCGTTGAGTGATGGACTGGAGAAATAATTGGCCCAACCCCGGATAACCGAAAATAGATTCAAGAAAAATATTGCCTGCAATTACTCCCGTCAGGTCATAGCCCAAAAAGGCAGCAATCGGCAATAGAGAGTTTTTGAAAATATGGCGGGAATAAATTTTACCTTCGGGTACCCCTTTGGAACGCGCTGTTTTCACAAAATCCTTCAGTCTTGTGTCAATGACCTCATTGCGCAAATACTGAATCGTAGCCGTTGTACTGAGCAATGCGCCTGTAACCGCCGGTAAAATGAGATGATACGACTTGTTCACGTAATATGACCATGTCCCCGGCTCCACGCCTACATCCACACTGCCGCTGGTTGGAAACCAGCCGAGCCTGAATCCGAATACGTACAGCAGCAACAACGCGAGTATAAATAAAGGTGTCGCAAAGCTGAGATAGGTATAGCCCACTACGGTTTTGTCCAGCAAACTATGCTGATAACGACCGCTGAGTACGCCGAGCGGAATGGCGATCAGATACGTCAGAACCAGAATTACTACGCCCAGAAAGAACGTGTTCCCCAGACGGCTGCCAATCAGATCGGTAACGCTAATTTTATGTACATAAGATTTGCCCAGATCCCCGTGAGCAAGCTGGACGAGCCAGTTCCCATACTGCACCCACACCGGATCATTCAGTCCCAGTCTTTGTCGCTGTTCTTCCAGTGCGGCCGGATTCAGATTGGGTGTCGAAGTAATAAGTCCTGTCAGGGCATCCCCCGGCATTGCCTTAGCTAGGAAAAATATAAGCACGCTCAGTGCAAAAAGTTGAGGGATCATAACCAGCAGCCGACGCAGTGTAAATTTCCACATATTCTGTACCCCCCTTATGGTAGCGCGACTTGATGGGATGGACTTACTGATTTTAGTGCAAACGGCTTTCCACTCGCGTCTAGATGTTTGGATAGCTCTGTTTTGTAGGAGGATAAAAGCATTCGCCTTTTCTTGGCAATTTCCAGTCTTTTTGTAGGATCAATATTGGGAATGGTTGCAATGAGGCGCTGGGTATACAGATGCTGTGGACGCTCATAAATGTCTTGCTCGCTCCCCTGTTCCACTAGACGTCCTCGGTACATAATACCGATTTGGTCGCACATATGGCGGATAATACCCAAGTCATGACTGATGAAAAGATACGTTAAATTAAACTCCCGCTGCACATCCTTCATAAAATTAAGCACCTGTGCCTGCACGGAAACGTCCAGCGCCGACACCGGCTCATCAGCAATGATCAGTTTGGGGTTTAATGTCAGCGCACGCGCGATCCCGATCCGCTGCCGCTGCCCCCCGGAA
This sequence comes from Paenibacillus sp. 203, assembly GCF_037027525.1. Taxonomy (NCBI): domain Bacteria; kingdom Bacillati; phylum Bacillota; class Bacilli; order Caryophanales; family Paenibacillaceae; genus Paenibacillus; species Paenibacillus sp. 203. The sequence goes on along the minus strand of NZ_JAXCHD010000007.1, from coordinate 19,248 downwards.
AATTCATGCGGATATTTGTAGGCTGCATCGGCGTTCAAGCCGACCTTTTCCAGCAACGTCTGTACTTTCCTTCGTTCTTCCTCACTGCTCAGCCTTTCAAAATTTCGCAGCGGTTCAGCAATGACATCCAATACGCGCTTACGCGGGTTGAGCGAAGAGTATGGGTCCTGAAAAATCATCTGAATATCTCTACGCAGTGGATGGCGATTGTTACGGCTCAGAGCTGCAAGGTCCTTTCCTTTAAACAGAAGCCGTCCGCTCGTCAGCTTATTTAGACCGATGATCGTCCTGCCTGTCGTCGTTTTTCCACAACCGGATTCTCCCACCAGCCCGTATGTCTGGCCTGCCTCAATGCTGATCGACACGCCATCCACTGCTTTCACCTGATCGATAACACGCTGGAAGAAACCACCGCGCACCGGATAGTGGACCCTCAGATCATTTAACTCCAGTAGTGCCATGAGCAGCCTCCCCCTTTGCCTCGTCTTCAAAATGAAAATGCTGATAACATGTACAACGGACCCAATGTCCAGGGGAAATTTCATTTAGTTGGGGATGGTCTTCATGCACTCTCTCCTGAATCCAAGGAATACGCGGAGCAAAGCGGCAACTATTGCGGGGGATATCTTGTAATGAGGGAACAATGCCGCCGATGACATGCAGTGATTCCCCCTTGGTATGCGATCCCGGCATAGAAGCAAGCAAAGAACGCGTATACGGATGCTGTGGATGCCTGAATAATTCAAAAACATCAGCGCTCTCCACGATTTCTCCGGCATACATGACCACCACGCGGTCGGCTACTTCTGCCACAACACCAAGATCGTGCGTAATCAGGATAATTCCGCTCTCAGTCTCCTGTTGAAGCTGTTTGAGCAAGTCGAGAATTTGCGATTGGATCGTTACATCGAGCGCAGTCGTCGGCTCATCTGCAATAATAAGAGAAGGTCGACAAGCTATGGCAATCGCGATCATCACACGCTGCCGCATCCCTCCTGACAGTTCATGCGGATACTGATCATACACACGCACAGGATTCGGTATATCTACACTTTCCAGCAGCTCCAGCACACGTTCCCTTTTTTGCTTCGTAGATAGTGACGTATGATAATCAAGATTTTCCTCAATCTGCTTGCCAATGCTCATCAACGGGTTGAGTGCTGTCAGCGGGTCCTGAAAAATCATACCAATGCCCGCTCCGCGGATTTTATTCATTTGCCCTGAGGAAAGACGGTTCAGGTCCGTGCCTTTAAAAAGGACCTCTCCCTCTACACGTGTGCGTTCCATGTCATGCAGTTGCGGGATAGAAAGCGCCAGCGCGCTTTTGCCACAGCCAGATTCTCCGACTACAGCCAGCACTTCATTGGGGTTGACCGTCAGATCCAGATGGTCGACTGCGGGGTGATATTGATCCTTGATGCGAAAAGAGACGGATAATCCTTTAATTTCCAACACGGGTTCGGTATTCAATGCGCGCTTCCTCCATTCTCCATGGTCTTGTCCCGCTTATTCTCACCATGTTTGATGTTTAAAACCTCTCATGAACATTACATACCGTTTTTGTCGGAATAATTTGAATACATCCTATCACCAGTATATGGATATATCAATTAAGATTATGCTATCAACATCATTTAAAAAATCAATGATCCAGCAGTAGCGCGGCCTTTCTGGCACAAAATGTAATGAAATAACCAACCACAGGTTAATTTTCATCACAAAAAAAGTCGCCTGATCCCTCTACAGGGATCAAACGACTAACTAGCACCAGCTCACATTGAGCTCCTCACGATAATTATGATGCCGCTCCATAGGAGCCAGACTTGAACGTTCTAGGATCATACCATTTGTAGCCTGCTGCCGGAGCAGACCAAGGCTCAGCCTGCGGTTCGGTAGAAGCCGCAGGCTCCTCGAATGGCAGAAGCTTCGTTGGTTGATCCAGAGTCAAGCCTTCCACATCGGACAATTTCGTGTAGTCCTGCTTCCATGCAAGCCATTGGACCGTTTGCACCAGGAAGGTGGAATCATCCACTTCCTCGAAACCATCATATGTCTTCTTCGACTGTCCGTTTTCCTCACGCACATATTTCGGTGTAGCATCTTCTACAGGGGAAGAATCACCGATGAACGCTGCCTTGCCTTGACCTACCTTGGAGATAGCGGCATAAGGCCCTTCTGCACGGCCCCCGCCATTATAAACTCCCTGGTCTACAGCATTCCCCCATTTTTTCGTGCCTGAAGGGATATAAGCAATGCCTTTAGCCTTGGTAGGATCAATAATAGCCAGCGTAGATCCTGCATGCATTGCAATCGAGCGCACACCCTTGGTAATGCCGAAAGATTGATCTGCGGCTACTATGTCAGTAGCATTCACGTCACCAAGCGCATTATAACGGAAACGAACACCAAAGTTGGTCGCCAGCCAATCGGAGCTTGTTAATCCTTGCATCGCCGGTGATGCTGCTTCTTCTGCAGTCATGCCTTTGGCCGGATTAGTATAGGCTCCACGACGGTAGCCATTCATAACTTCGGAGGAATCCCAACGGTTTTTGTTACGGTCCGCATTATAATGATCGGAGATGAAGAAGACGCTCCCCCCGTTATTCACGTATTGCAGCAGAGCGGCCTGCTCGGATGCCTTAAAGGCAACATTCGCTTCACCAATAATGAACACATCATATTGGCGCAGCTTGTCATATGTTATGGCCTGCTCTCCATAAGTAAAAGGAATGGGACGATTCAATTGGTCTACCGTAAAGCCTACATTACGCAGTCCATTGGCAAAGTCGGAAAAGGCGCCTTCAATGACCCAATCTGCTGCACCAGCGGTCTGTGCGTGCGTATTATCGAACAGCACCTTTTTGCCTTTTCCATCCGGCAATGTAGTACCGGGTTGACCCGGGTTGCCAGGTTCACCTGGTTCCCCCGGTTCGCTTCCGCCCACCAGTTCAACAGCGCTTGGGCTTTTCACTCCACCAAAATTATTGTAGGCGCCGAGTGTACCCGTCACACGAATTTTGCTGCCGATCAGCTCAGGATGGCCTGACAGCCCAAATTGCCCTCTATACGCTGAAGTCAGCTGTACATCCAATAGATTAGACGTATTACGTTCATTTGCCTGATCGGCAATCAGTACGTTAAAATCATTCGCGAACGGAGAAGAAAAGTTAGCCGTTTTCGATCCGGTAGCATGTCCGACAATGAAGCCTTCCACCGTCACCGTACCTCCACTGCTTTGGCCCTGAAGTGCTTCGGCTACTGTCGATGCTCCCTCTGCCTTGACCTGACCGAGTGGAACGAAGATCCCGATCAGCAGTGATACGATTGCTGCTAGATGCAGCATCCCTTTTAAGCGTGAACCTGTGAACCGCAAGCCTTTTACCATACGTCAATATCCCTCCTATGTTTTCCATAAATGTACTTGTCCTTTATCAGATTAGCCGCCAATCTTCTAATTCCTTCCTGATTTCATCCATAATTATGTAAATTTTAATCTTTTTTATTGGAAACGCACCTGTTTATGTAAAAATTGAACCCTGTGATTGACACCGAGCACGGCATACATTACCCTAAGAAAGACATGTAGAACGGTATACGCGAATGAAGATGACGGGAGAGTCTGTCCAGGGAGCCTACACTCTGGCGGCACCGAAGGAGCAAGACGCCAGCACCCGGCTGGCGGATAATCTCTCAGGTCCATGTATCGTCATCTGACGCAACTCTGGAGAGAGCGCAAGCCACCCAAGGGGTAAGGCGGTAAGAACACCGCACGAAACTCTCAGGTAACGAGGACAGAGATAAGGGAAACTTCCTTATCCTGTCCTTTTTTGTGCTCACATTGTGCGTCAGCATTAGGAACCGTCATAACCGCGCAAAGACGCGGAAATACCATATAGTATGGTATTAGAACATACAGGGGGCCACACCATGCGTTTCAAAGATGTATTTTCTATTATCGGCCCGGCCATGACCGGACCTTCCAGTTCACACACCGCAGGCGCGGTGCGACTCGCACGCGTTGCCCGGCACTGGCTCGGAGCGCAGCCTGACCGTGCCCGCATGACATTATACGGCTCCTTTGCCGATACGTATAAAGGACACGGTACAGATCTGGCGCTCATCGCAGGACTGCTTAATTACGATACGGACGATCACCGGATTCCCGATGCCGAGCAGTGGGCCGAACAAGCCGGGATGGCCGTGGAATTCGCCGTCAGCGGACTCCCCGCCCCTCATCCGAACACTGTCCGTTTCGAGCTGTGGAAGGGCGAGGATCAGCGCACACTGTTGGGCTCCTCCATCGGCGGCGGCAGCATCCATGTCCAGCAACTGAATGAATTCCGGGTCAATCTGACCGGGGAGCTGCCTACGCTGGTGCTTCTCCACTCAGATAAACCCGGTACATTAGGTGCGGTGACTTCAGCGCTCGGCGCTGCTGACATTAACATTGCCTATATGCATGTGGATCGCAAAGGCCGAGATGGTGAAGCACTTACCGCCATCGAAACGGACAGTCCACCTACGGCTGAACTGATCGCAAAACTGCGCTCTTTGCCTCATATGTATGAAATTAAAATGATTAATTTGAAAAAAGGAGCTGAATCCGATGCGGTTTAGCCATTTGCATGAGATCAGCGCTTTATGCGCTGAAGAATCCACCACGATTGGCCGCTTGATGATTCAAGAGCAGGTACAAGAAACGAATACAACGGAGGAAGAAATCTTTCGTCAAATGTCTGATTATTATGAAGTCATGAAGGAAGCCGTTCATCGCGGACAGACACAAGACACCGTATCCCGCAGTGGATTGACGGGCGGGGACGGCAAGCGCCTAGCCGAGTATCTGCGGGCAGGGGAAACCTGCTCCGGCGATGCCTCCGCGCTCGCCATGGCTTATGCCCTCTCCGTGTCGGAGGTTAATGCATCCATGGGTCGCATTGTCGCCACGCCTACCGCAGGCTCATGTGGGGTTATCCCTGGTGTATTCATCAGTGCGCAGGAGCGGTTCGGCTGGGATGATGAGCATATGGTGAACGGACTATTCGCCGCTGGAGCTATTGGCTACGTGATCGCCAACAACTCCTTCATTTCTGGCGCGGAGGGAGGCTGTCAGGCTGAGATTGGCTCAGCTATCGGGATGGCCGCTGGTGCTATGGTCGAGCTGCGCGGTGGTACGCCTGAACAGGCTGTTCACGCCGTGGGTCTCGCTCTTAAGAACACGCTCGGCCTGATTTGCGACCCCGTCGCCGGACTCGTGGAGATCCCGTGCATTGTGCGCAACGGGCTGGGAGCCGTGACTGCGCTTGCCGCAGCGGACATGGCTTTGGCGGGTGTGCGTAGCGCTATTCCGTCTGACGAAGTCATTGACGTGATGCTTGAAGTCGGCAGTGCGATGCCGTCGAAGCACCGCGAGACTGCCAAAGGCGGCTTGGCCCAGACGCCGACTGGCAAGCGTTTGACCGAATCACTTACACGCAACACACCGACCAAGAAGGATAAGTCATAATTTATAAGCGGAAGCCTCCTTAAAATAAAAAGAGCAAGCCTATCGTCCTTGGACGTATGCTTGCTCTCTTTTTTACTGAACGGTTACCTGTACCTTTGTCATTTTACCTGCATATTTCACAGTAATTACAGCTTTACCCTTGCCCTGTGCCTTAATGTTACCGTCTTTGACGGTCGCAACAATAATTCTGGACGAGGACCAGACAGCCGGTTTGGAAACATCCTTCTCCGACTCATCCTTATACGTGGCTGTAGCCGTAACCTTAGCCAGCTGTCCTGCCTTCAAATTCAAAGCAACTTCGTCTGTTTGCAGGTATTTAAGCGTATCAACATCCACGGGTACACTAATTACCTTCCCGCCAAACTTCGCCTGAATGTTAGCTTTACCGTAGCTAACCGCAGTAACCTGACCCTTTTTAACAGTGGCTACCTTATAATTAGACGTTTTCCATTCAGCTTGGGCCGTAACGTCCTTTTCTTTACCATCACTCGATTTAACCACAATCGCGATGGTTTTTTGATCTCCAGATTTGAGCGATAGCGCGATTGCATCCGCTTCAATCTTTTGCGCTACGTCCACTTCTACCGTAAACGTAATGTTTTGCTTGCCATATGAAGCAGTCACAGTTGCCTTACCGCTACCATTCGCTTTAATCAAACCTTCGCTAACCTCAACCACTTTTACATTGCTAGTTGTCCAGGTGGCGTCCTTAGTTACATCTGTTTTTGTACCGCCACTCTTAACTCCTGTTACTTTCAGTTGCTTCGTTTCCTGAGCACCAAGCGCAATTACACGCGAGTCTGTTTCCAGACGGTCTACAAGGCCTACTTGCACGTTAATCGTCAGTTTTTTGCCATTATAGGTCGCTGTAATAACCGCTTTACCAGCGGATTTACCCGTAATCGTTCCTTTGGACACAGAGGCAATATCTTCTGCACTTGAAGTCCATTCTGCATCCTGTGTTACATCTTCTTTACGTCCATCCGCATAAGTAGCCGTCAGAGTTGCAGTATAGTCCTCATCAATATCAATCGTTGCCGTTTTGGAGGACAGAGACAGATCACCGGGTACATTTACGGATACCGTAGCTGTAACTGTTTTACCACCATAAGAAGCGGTGATCGTAGCCTCACCTGTTTTATAACCCGTAACTTCTCCCGCACTGACAAAAGCGATGTCTTCATTGCTGGACTTCCACTCTGCCTTACTTGTGATATCTTCTTCCGTACCTGTTACATACGTTGCGGTCAGCTTGAGCTTTTTGGATTCCTTGGCATTCAGGCTCAGCTTGTCCTCACTCAAATCCAGATATCTGGAGGTTTCGACATCTGTCTTGATCGAAACGGTCTTATCTCCATACTTAGCGGTCACCGTAGCCGAACCCGCTCCAATCGCCATAATCGTTCCCTTATTCACAGTCGCAATTTTTTCATCGCTTGATGTCCAAGTAGCTTTATCTGTGATATCCGTTACCGTCCCATCCGGATAAACGGCAGAAACTTGTACTTTTTTAGATTCATCCAGACGGAGAAAAATATTGGATTCGCTGGCTTTCAGCTTATTCGTTTGATCGACATCCACCGAAATCGTAGCAGACATCGTGCCATATTTACCTGTAATTGTCGCCTTACCCGCACTATAGCCGGTAATGGTGCCTTTCAGTACATCCGCCACGGCTGCATTACTGGAGCTCCACTCAGCGGACTCTGTCACGTCCTGTACCGATCCATCCGGGAACGTCGCTGAAAGCTTAACCTTCTCAGTATCCTTCAACAAAAGAGAAACCTCTGATGAACTGACATCGAGACGTTTAACCTGCTCCACCTGCACAGCAATGGTTACGGTCTGTTGACCATATACGGCCTTAATATTAGCTGTACCTGCTCCCTGAGCGGTAACCAATCCGTTAACTACTGTGGCTACCTTTTGATTATCGGAGGTCCAAGTAGCATCACCCGAAACCTGAGCTGTTGTATTATCACTGTATGTCGCTGTCAAATCAACCTGTCCTGTACCGCTTGAACGCAAGTTCAGGCTTTGTACACTGGATGTCAGCGCCTTAACCTTTTTCGTTACATGTACCTGAACCGATTGCACCTTCTCTTTATAGGTCGCAACCACGGTGGCTTCCCCTTCAGCCTTGGCCGAAACTGTACCATTATACACAGTAGCAATAGCTGTATTATCACTTTTCCAATCCGTGCTTACGGTTACATTCGAGGTTGTCCCATCGCTAAAAACAGCAGTAGCCGTCAACGCAGCCGTATCTCCCTGCTGCAAAGTTACCTCGTTAGAGGAAAGGACAATCTTGGAAAGCACCGCATCCGCAGCAGATGCAAATCCTGCATATGATGTAAAACTTGAAATCAGGATGACCAACGCCAGAAAACCGGACCATCTATTCTTCAAAATCTAATTCCCTCCCATTTCAAAACTTAAATTAAGGATTTCGCAAAATCCTTACACCTACGTTTTATGTCGTCATATGGAAAAGAATAGTTTAGGCTTCGAAGGAAATTTGGTCCTTATTAACTAGATCGTTTCTGATAAAGATTAGACATTACAATTTGTGTAGCTTCAGAGCCATAGTGAAGAGTTTTCTCAACAGATCCACAATCTCGCATTTACAAACAGCTATATGCTGCTGCGCGAACTCTTAAATGATGGTATTCTTCCATATTAGGAGCCAGTTGGTGCATATAAACGACGGAGTAATCAGATGGCTTTACATTAACAGCTCAGCCACCGTTTCCTTCCAACGATGGATCACTGATTCCGGTTCCTTGAGACGGACTGTGACACCTGTCAAGATATCCGCATATTGGGCCGAATCTTCTCTGGCTGCAAAAACATGAGCCGCAAATCGCTCACGTACATGCTTGGCTCCAGGCAAAGCAGGCAGATGTTCCAGTGATAACCGCACATAATGCGCCTTCCCTCCGGTGAACACCGCAAGCGTCGCCTTCCCAGTACGGATCATGTTGCCTGTCGTGGTCGTACCCGGCCATAGTGCCAGACGCAAATTCCCCTCGTCCCGCGCTACAACCTCGCCCACACTAATCATCGCTATGTGCGGCCACTGATCTTCCGTGACCGTCAGCAGCATCATTGCTTCATGCTGCTTGTCCTTCAGCTCCTTACCGTCTAGCAGCGTAAACAGTTCCTTACCGATCCTTGGTGTCTGCATGAAGTATATTCCCCTTTACTTTTGGCCTATAACTTCAAAGTACCATAATTTACGGCTACTTACGAACGACCCTATATCCGCTCTGGAATAGGAGGAACATGAGCAGCATTCGGAATATCTTGGGGGTTTACCTTGAACGCCGATTTATACTTTGCTGGATCCGTAATGCTATCCGGTTCTGAGGTCCGCCATGTGAACAGGCATACAGGGCACAACAAAACCTCCCAGGCGCCTTTAACTGGCGAGCGGGTAACTACCTCCGAACGATTAGATTCACAACGGGGACAAATATGCATCTGTCAGCACTCCTTTAATCTTTCTTTATTTTTAAAAATATTCAGCGAAGCATTTGGCTCAACTTTTTCTCCCATTCTGCTACACCCAACGGGGAATCGAGCGACTGCGAGTAATGTCCTCTAATATCCGGTGCTACAGGTGTCGTCGCATCCAATATCATTTTGTGCGTCATACCTGCCGGATCAGAGCCGGGGTCAAGCGGTAAAATAGACAAGCCAGGAACAATGACAGCATCATGCTTTGGATGAAGCTTGGTGGATAAAGCCCACATGACCTGCGGAAGATTGAACGGATCGACCTCCTCATCCACCACAATCACGAGCTTGCAATACCCCAATCCATGCGGAGTCGTTAACGCACGCATCCCCACAGCCTTTGCAAAGCCGCCATATCGGGTTTTCGTGGAAATAATAGCGACCAGCCCATGCGTATACATGGCATTAACAGCCACGATTTCATTAGGAAAAGCATCCTTAAGTTGCTGAAACAACGGTACACTTGTATTCACACCGATCATATAATCCGTTTCCGTCCAAGGCATCCCGATGTACAGATGCTCAAAGATAGGCTGTTTGCGGTGATATACACGATTAATCTGAATGACTGGCATCGCGCGGCCGCCGGAATAGTGACCTGTGAATTCACCGAATGGACCTTCATACTCACGTTCACCTGCTAACACTTCGCCTTCCAAAATGACCTCGGCTCCCCAAGGCAGATCCAGATCTGCATCCTTCGCTTTGACCACACGATAAGGCTCACCCTGAATGGCGCCCGCCATCTCATATTCGGATTGATCGTACAGCAACGGCGTAGAAGCAGCCGTTGTAATCACAGGCTCACATCCGAGGGCAATAGCCACCTTCAGATTTTCTCCGCGCTCCTCAGCCTGACGGATATGGATCGCAATATCATGCTGTGGTACAGGCTGGATGCCCAAACGGTTCTTGCCTTTCACCTGCATCCGGTATAAGCCGACATTTTGCTTACCGTAGGTGTCCGGGTCATCCAGATCGCGTGAAACTAGAATGGCTTTATCCAGATAAAACCCTCCGTCCCCCTGATTCAAACGAAACAACGGCAAAATATCAAACAAATTAATATCCTCTGTAATCTCGACTTCATGAAAGGGTGCGGTTTCTTCCCGCTTCACGGGCACCGGAAATTGTCCATAGCGTCTGGCAAATTCAAAAAACTGCTCCTTGAGCGGCGTGTTTTTGGGCATTCCCATCATGAGGGCGTGATTGGGCCAGGAGCCCATCACATTCATTGCAATACGAGCATCCGTATATCCATAGATGTTGTTGAAAAAGAGAGCAGGCGTCTTATCACCAAGATTGTTTAACGCTCTGTTAGCTGCTGCCAGGTCCGGCTCTGGCTTTACCTCATCGCTAATCGTGAGTAATTGTCCTTCCTTTTCCAAGGTGTGTAGAAAATCGCGAAAGTCTTTATAGGCCATCATTCATTCTCCTTCGTCTTTCGATTTCTCAATTCTGGTGCAGTCTGGAGTCATTCTGCTTCATTCCATCCCAGCGTTTGGCTGCGGTTGTGACAATACCGAACTGATCCAATGCACGAAAAACAATATGATCCACCAATTCCTCGATACTTGCAGGATGATTATAAAAGGCAGGCATCGGCGGCAGGATCATCACGCCCATACGTGACAGCTCCAGCATATTTTCCAGATGGATACTGCTTAATGGTGTTTCTCTGGTCATGAGCAGCAGCTTCTTTCGCTCCTTCAGTATCACATCCGCTGATCGGGTAAGCAGGTTGTCCGCCATACCAATACGAATGGAGGCAAGGGTCTTCATGCTGCAAGGAGCGACGACCATGCCGTCTACTCGAAAGGAGCCGCTGGAAATACGCGCAGCCTGATCCTTATACGAGTAAACTGCATCCGCCATTGCCTCCACTTCCTTCACCGTGTAGCCTGTCTCATAGGGGATGTTCGCAATAGCCCACGGGGATAGCACCAGATGGCTTTGGACCCCAGCCTCTCGTAATTGTTGCAATATACGGATACCAAAGATCGACCCTGTCGCTCCCGATATTCCTACAATGATTTTCTTCATATGTCCCCTCCTTCCATCCCATCGTTTTATGTTCACCCATGCATTACTGTCAAAAATTATACGCCCGTTCCCTGCACACGAAAAATATATATAATATATGTAATGCATACTTTAAAAGTATTCAAATCGAAGCGTTGTTTAGAAATGAGGAGGAATCCCCCAATGGACTTGAAGCATCTGCATTACTTTTGCGTCATCGTGGAGGAAGGGCAAATCACCAAGGCCGCCAGAACGCTCAACATGGCCCAGCCTCCACTGAGTCAACAACTCAAAAATATGGAGGACGAGCTTGGTGTAAAGCTGATTTACCGTGAAGGAAAGAAGTGGGAAGTTACCGAGGCCGGGTATACACTGTATACACGCGCCAAACGATTATTGGCTGAAATGGAGGACACCTGTAGAGAAATTGGGGAGTTTGAAAACAAAGTAACCGGCACACTTGCTATAGGCACGTCATCCGCCTGTATGTCTCTGATTACTGAACAACTCAGTCGCTTTCATCAGGTTTATCCAGAGGTATACGTTAAAATAGGACACGGAGACACACATCATCTGGAAGAGCTGCTGCACCAAAATAAAGTTGATCTGGCCCTGCTGCTGCTTCCGGTAGATGACAAATCGTACCATACGATTGAACTGGAGGGCGTTTCTTTTGTTGCGGTTCTTCCGTGTGAATGGGCAGATCGCCATCCCAGTGGGGAAATTACATTACAGGAAGCTGCCAGCTATGACCTCTTGTTGGGACGCCGAACAGAAGGACACGGACTATACGAAACCGTCATCCGCAAATTTCAGGAACACCATCTTATTCCGCGCGTCGTACTAGACTGTCCAGAAATATCGACCATTCTCTCGCTCGTTTCCACAGGCATGGGAATTACCATTATTCCAGACGCTGGCTTGGGACAAGAATACGGGGACAGATTTCGCACACTCTCCATTAAGGAGCCATTCCCCTTCACACAGCCTGCCGTCGTATGGCGCAAAGATCGTTATTTATCCAATGCAGCTCGCAAATTTGTTGAACTGCTACAAGCTGGAGACACAAAAAAGACTGTTCCCGAGTAGATGCTCTACCGCTCTACTCCTGAAACAGTCTGATGCTAGATGAACTTCCTTCATTCGGTCGTTGATACCGCCTTACTTGACTCCTTGATGCCGATACTCGGTTGGAGTCATTCCACATTTGCGCCGGAATACCTGTGTAAAATGCCGCATATCCTGATAGCCGATCCGCTCCGAAATATCAGCCAGCCGCAGATGAGGATCACTGAGCAGCCGCTTCGCCTCCTCCATACGCAGGCAAATGACATAATCCTTGTAGCCTTGTCCCGTCTTTTGCTTGAATAACTGGCTGAAATACACCGGATTCAAAAATACGATTGAAGCCACCTTCTCCAGCGACAGCTCCTCTGTAAAGTGAGCCCGAATGTATTGCAATGCCACATCTACCGTATGCATGCCTTTGCGCAGACATTCTCCTGTATCCGCTGCTGCGGCTGCAATCTCCTCTGGTGTACGTCTTAGTCGCGCCACCTCTTCAGGTATGGAGGCAAAATTGTGATGAACACCCGAACGTGTAATTTGTAGGGGCACCTTCACATAACGCTTCAGATGGGATTCGAGCAACGTCTCTAGCCGTGCGGCCTCTGCTTCATCCCTTAGCCTTGCAATGCCCAGCAGACTATGGCGGTCTAGACTGACGACAAAGCCGCTGCCTCCTGCCTCAATGAGCTCGGACAGTACATTTTCAATCATAAAATGCTCCAGATGCGTCTGCTTGTGATCAGGTTCCATGCGAACCATGAAGAGATGGAATTCCGGATAATTTTCGACAAAAGGCTGTATATCCAGCTTGCCCGTGTCCAGTCCAAGGGCATAGCGTTGGAAAACGGCTTCACGCAAATAAACCATATTGGATTTGAGAAGCCTACCCTCGTTCGCCTGCTGCGAGGCCACAAGCGCTTCGGCTGCCAGTATTTCAATGCATTCCAGCAGCTTTCTTTTACCAATCGGCTTTAACAGGTAGTCTTTGGCACCCAGCTTTACTGCTCTTTGTGCATAATGGAAGTCGGAATGGGCCGAAATGACAACCCACTGCAGATGAGGATGCTTTCGCTTAGAAATACGCATGAATTCCAGACCATCCATACCGGGCATCAGGATATCAGTTAATACAATATCTACAGGATGCTCCGCCAGAATGCCTGCTGCCTCCTCGGTGGAAGCAGCGAGATGAATGCCGCAGGTTGGTAGAGCTTGGCCAATGGTACGCCGAATCCCCTGCCGAATCATATTTTCATCGTCAGCTATCAGAATATTCATGTTTCTCCTCCTTCTGTGGCAGAGGCACACTTACAGTGACTGTTGTTCCGGCCCCAGGTACGCTAGAGATCCGTAGGCCGTACTCTTCTCCGAACATGTGCCGTAGCCGTAAATTTAGGTTTTGCAGGCCGATGCCTCCCGCCTGCCCGCTGCCCGCCTGTTTGCTGCCGGGTTCTGCCAAAGCGACCTGGACCACCTCCCATCGTTCGTACTCCATCCCTGCACCGTTGTCGATGATGTGCAGGCTCAATACACCGCCATATTCCTCCGCTCTGACGAGCAGCTTGCCACCTGGATCCGCATGAAGAGGCTCCAATCCGTGCTTCACCGCATTTTCAATCAATGGCTGTAAGGTCATTTTCGGCAAGCGGATATCCATCCATCGTTCTTCAATATTGATGTCTACGGATACCCTGCCCTCCAGCCGGGCTTGGATAATGGTAAGATAGTGGCCAACCTGCTCCACTTCTTCACGAAGGCTTACATCGGTCCCCTCTTCCCAATGGCTGCTGTAACGGAACATATGGGATAAGGAGAGAACCACCTCTCCGAGCTGATCTTGTCCCTTTTCGTCCAGCATCCAATAGATCATATCCAGCGTATTATATAGAAAATGGGGATTGACCTGCGTCTGTAGCGCGTGCAGCTCCGCATTTTTTTCGCTGACCGATGATATACGCACCAGCTCAATCAGCTCTGCAATCCGTCTTACCATATGGTTAAAAGAGGTAGCTAGTTGATTGATTTCTTCATAGGATTTGGTGTTTACCGTATGACGGAAATTTCCTGTCTCTACCCGCTTCATTTCCCGAATGACTCGCTTGAGTGGAAGGGAAATGCTCCTGGAGACGATAGATGCAATTAACGCCGACACAATAATAAGTATAGGTGCCACGATAAATAAGTACCTTTGATTTTGCACCAGCTCCACGTTCAGATCCTCACTAGGTGTCACACTAATCACAGACCAGTCGGCAAACGGCAACTTGGAAGCGATTACAACTCTTTCATTACTTCGATTTACAATAACATCCTCCTCCGGTACCTGCTGCTCTAGATTTTGCAAATCCGGTGGCGGATCAGAGGAAGTGGCCGACACAATTCGATTTTCATGACCCAACAAATATACCTGACTATTGGTGCCTAACCGCAAATTGTGGAGAGCGGACAATACAGAACGCGGCTCAGCCTCAAACAGGACAATACCAATCGGCTTGTGTTCATCCAGATCATAGAGCTGCCGCCCAAACGCAAACACGGGTCTGGTTTCCACCTGATCAATGACAGAGTGAGGATACACGCCCAGCCATGCAATTTTGCCCGCCGACTTTCGAATTTCCTTATACCATTCCGTATGTTCGTAATGAGTATCAATGACATTCATATAATTTCCATAGTTATATACCTTGCCTGTGTCTGTGATGACATGGATGCCAATCAGATCCTCACGCGAATAATAGATAGCCCCCAGAATATTCGTAATCGTACGTTCGTTGATGTAATTGACAGCAGGTAAATCACTACTATCCGTCGTCAACAGACGAACCAAATCCATATTGTTGCTGATCGATTTGGAGAGACTGTTATAGCTGCCGAGTAGCAATTCGAATAGGCCTGCCGTCTGGGATACATTTTTACGCGCCAGTTCGCTGACCTTATCATGGAACTGCACCGTAGTACGGTTGTAAAATAATAGACTGACCGCCAGCACAATGCCGGACATGCTCAATAGGAACAGAACAAACAAGCGGTATTGAATGGATTGAAAACGGCGCATCATACCACCGCGCGCTCCTTTCGCATCGGCCGCCTATCCTTTAACCGCTCCCGCAACCATGCCCTTGGTGATATTTTCGGACAGAACAAAATAAATAATAATGACCGGTAAGGCACCCATGACTAGAAAAGCACCAATATTACCGTAGTTCACAGAATACTGGCTGACGAACGTATATACGCCGAAAGGGAGAGTTTTGAGCTTCTCGGATGAGATAAAGGTGGCAGCCATAATGTATTCATTCCAGATGTTAATGAAAGTTAAAATACATACCGTCATGATAGGCGGAATCGAGATGGGTAAGATTACACTGCGGAAAATACGATAAATGCTTGCTCCGTCAATGTAAGCGGATTCTTCAATTTCGTGGGGAATGGACCGCATAAAGCCGGATAGGATGAAGACCGCAATCGGTGTCTGAAAAGCAATGTAGGGTAAAATCAGTGAGAAATACGTATTCAGAATATGGACGTTTTTAAACATCACCATCAGCGGCAGTAGTGTGGCTTGCATCGGGATCATCATCCCGATCAAAAACAAAGTCAGCACAACAGCCCCGAAGCGCCAACGAAAACGTGTAATCGCATAAGCAGTCATCGAGCTTAATAAAATGACGAAAATCATCGTAACCCCGGTCACCAGCACACTGTTTCCTAAATAACGCAAGTAGCTCCCTGATTCATAGGCTTCCTGATAGTTGTGCCACTGGGGCACTTGAGGGAGTGCAAAGAAACTTGAGCTCAATATCTCTTCATTCGTCTTCAACGAATAGGTCAGCAGCCAAAAGAGTGGATACAGCTGCGTGACAATTAAGATTGCCAATAAGGAAAAGACTCCCGTTTTTTTCAAGGCATTCACAGTTCCATCTCCTTTAGCTTACCTTATTTTCGATTCTTTTGAAAACAAAATTTATCACAATTGTAAATGACAAGCAAATCACTACGAGAATTGAAGCCAATGCGCTGCCATATCCGTATTTCATCGATAAAAAGGACATATTGTACATATACGTGGATACAGTATCCGTCGCATGGGCTGGTCCTCCACCCGTCATCACCCATATCAAATCAAACGATTGCAGGGAGCCGATAAATGCTAATACAATTGATATCTTGAAAATAGGTACAATGAGCGGCAGCGTAATATAGCGGTCTGCTTTGAATCCATCAGCTCCATCAATTTTGGCTGCTTCGTACAACTCATTCGGTATGTTTTGTACTCCGGTAAACTGGATAAGCAAATGATAGCCAAAATACTGCCACAACGATACAAAATAGAGGGCGTACATCGCTATCTGCGGTTCCGTCAGCCATGAGCGTGTCCAGCTTTCCAGCCCAATCGCCATCAAAATACCGTTCAGCATTCCACCCATCGAGGCCGGATTATAGATCGTCTTCCACAGCTGCCCGATAATGACCACCGATAGAATAACCGGCAGAAAATACATCGTAACCAGCGTATTGGCCTTACGCACATAACGATTAAGCAAGATCGCCAGCAGCAGACAGAACGGAATCTCCAGCATGGAAAACACAGCAAACATCATAGTCCGTTTCACGGATGGCCAGAATACTGAATCTGCTGTAAAAATCCGCTCAAAATTAGCCAGCCCCACGAACTTTGCCTCGGCAATTCCGTTCCAATCCAGCAATCCACAATACACCGACACCAGAATCGGAACAAATACCATACAGGTATACAACAACAGGCAGGGTAGCACGAAAACGGCAATGGTACGTGCTGGCACCTTCAGTACATTCATGCTCTAATCTCCTTTGTGTTGATTCTGAACATCTTCTGAGGATGCGAAACCTACATGATTTCCAATCAGGGAAGAAGCATTCTGCCCCCTCCCTAGTGCCTGCTACTTCAGGATTTTGCAAAATTCAATGCCAGTCGCTCCAAAGTGTAATATCTAGACGAACCAGGCCAATTTGATCTATATATTGTTCATTGGGAGTCGCTTATTGGATTTTTGCAAAATCCTCACTTATTTATTCGCTTCAAAAGTGTTCTGATGTTCCTTGGCAACTTGTGCAGAGTCTTCCTTTTGCACGAACAGGTTTTGAATGCTACTCAGATGCGCCTGCGCAATAGCCGGATTCATCGTATTATCAAAAGCGAGATCGCCCCCTTTTACATTCTTGAACAGCTCATTAAGACTAATCGCTAACTCGGAGTAGCCCGCTTCCTTCAGATCACCCTTCATTTTCTGACCGCTGCCAATCGCATTTTTCAAATCAAACTGAATTTTGGGCATCTCCTTAATAAAATAGTGCAGAAAATCCTTCGTTTCCTGTAAATGCTCACTGTTCGCAGATACCGCAAATGCGCTGCCCGGCGCAATTACATACTCATTCACATCACCCTTGCCATTCACCGTAGGGAATTGAAACGCTCCTACCTTACCCGCTACCGAAGAAGCATCAATTGACCCCGTTTCCCATGTACCCATGATATACATCGCGGCTTTTCCTGTTTTAAAAATATTACCGCCTGCATTGTAGTCAATAGAAGTAGCTCCATCCGGGAAAGCTCCTGACTGCACCAACTCCTGAAATGCATCCACCGCTTCCACAAAAGCCGGGTCGTTAAACGTCTTTTTGCCGTCCAGTACATCATTGAGAAAATTCGGTCCTTCATTCGTACGCAACAAAATGTTCATAAAAAGGAGGGACCCCGTCCATGAATCCTTTTCCCCAATGGCAATCGGAGTAATTCCCTTCGCCTTTAGCGTTTTGACCGTCGTAATCAGCTCGTCAAAGGTGGTCGGCAACTTCTGGATTCCCGCCTGCTTGAACAGTTCCTTATTGTAAAACACCACTTCTATATTGTTGCCATCCGGAAAAGCGTAGAGCTTATCGTCGAAACTATAGTAATTAAGAAGTCCATTCTGAAATGTATCTTTTAACCCCTCTTTATCAGCCACATCGTTTAATGGAGCCAGCAGCCCGGCATCTACAAATGGCTTCATCTGTGCAGCCGGGTTTACAATCGTGATATCAGGTACTTCCTTCGCCGCTGCCTGTGTCTTCAGCTTAAGCTTTTGTTGATCTGTATTTAGCGAATCCAATTCAATTTTGACATGAGGATGATCCTGCTCGTATTGACCTACAATTTGCTTAATCATTTTGTACGAAGGGGTGCTCGGATCAGGATTAATGTTCTGAAAGGTAATCGTAACATCTTTCGTTGCGGTGCCTCTGCTCGGTTCTCCTGAATTTCCCGGACTTGCGCTTTGTCCGTTATTACAAGCTGCCAGCGTCAATGCCAAGGCGCTCGCCACCACTACGGCAAACGCTTTCATTTTTGTTCTGCTCATGGTCTTTTTCCTCCTCTTGTTGAAGCATTGCGCAATTTGCCCTCCTTATTGGTGGACACTCAATGCCCGCTTGTTCTTTTCATTATGTTCCATAGAAAAGACGTGAACAATGCGTGAACTTAAGGAGAAGGGTTTGTTTTTTCAAGCCCTCATTTGCGTGCTTCAAAATTCATTCATATCATAACTTGCAATTTATCTAGAACACAGGCATAATATGAATAAGATCATCTTTTGATAATGATTATCATTATTAAATGATAAATACACATAGACTTTAAAGGAGGCAGGACCGCAGTGAAAGAAACTTTCAGTAAAACCTCCCTGCATATTGATGATTATTTGGACCTTCTCAATCTTGCCGTACAAGTCGGAGATACCAAGTGGCAAAAAGAAATTACCCGTAAACTTCTAGCCTTGAGTGTCCTTCAGACAGAACAGGTTGAAATAGATTAACTTCCCCAGTTAATACTGTCCTTAGTTAAAAATGCTAACTAAGCACCACTATACAAAGGACAACCAGGATATCATAAAACTTTTGACCGAATCCATGAGAAAGACCTTTCATGTGAATGATAAATGAATTGGTTATAGGAAAAAGAGCACAGCCTTTAAGGCTGTGCTCTTTTATCTTGCTTGGCGACGTCCTACTCTCCCAGGACCCTGCGGTCCAAGTACCATCGGCGCTGGAGGGCTTAACGGTCGTGTTCGGGATGGGTACGTGTGGAACCCCTCCGCTATCGCCACCAAACATGAATT
>NZ_JAXCHD010000078.1:0-274 GCF_037027525.1 Paenibacillus sp. 203 | reverse complement strand
CTCCGTCTTTCCTCCTTCTCCCATGCAGGAAAAGGATATATCGGGTATTAGCTACCGTTTCCGGTAGTTATCCCTGTCTTGTGGGCAGGTTGCCTACGTGTTACTCACCCGTCCGCCGCTAGGTTGTGTAGAAGCAAGCTTCTAAACAACCCCGCTCGACTTGCATGTATTAGGCACGCCGCCAGCGTTCGTCCTGAGCCAGGATCAAACTCTCCATTAAAGACCAACCGAAGTTGGTTTATAGAAAGAGCGATAAGCTCATTTTGAAACTGAC
>NZ_JAXCHD010000077.1:0-275 GCF_037027525.1 Paenibacillus sp. 203 | reverse complement strand
CCATCCCAGACAAGGGCTGTTTCCGAAATGGAAGTTTGAATACGATGCCAAACGCAATGTGTATAGATGCCCAGCCCAACAGGAACTGCCCTACCGAACGACGGACCGTAAGGGATACCGGCAGTATACCTCTGACCCAGCTCAGTGTCAGCATTGCCCACTGCTAGACCAGTGTACCCAGTCTCGAAACCACCGCAAAGTGGTGACTCGGCATGTCTGGGAAGACAGCAAAGAGTGGGTACGGAGCAACCGGCTAAGCCCATCCGGGAAACGGC
>NZ_JAXCHD010000076.1:0-282 GCF_037027525.1 Paenibacillus sp. 203 | reverse complement strand
GTACTGAGGGAGTCAAAAGCATTGCACAATCATTAGGGATGAATCATGAAGCTTTACGTATGTGGATTAGGCAATACGAATCTCACGGGGTAAAAGCTTTTGAAAAAACCTATACAGCTTACTCCTCGGCATATAAACTAGACGTACTTAACTACATGAACGAGAATGGGACGTCTCCGAATGAAGCAGCTGTCATTTTCAAAATTTCTTCACCTGGAGTCATTAGGAAATGGCGTAGTCAATTCAATGAACATGGAATAGACGCCCTGAATTCAAAGAAAA
>NZ_JAXCHD010000075.1:0-282 GCF_037027525.1 Paenibacillus sp. 203 | reverse complement strand
CTCGTCAGTTTCAACATGAGCTTATCGCTCTTTCTATAAACCAGCTTCGGTTGGTCTTTAATGGAGAGTTTGATCCTGGCTCAGGACGAACGCTGGCGGCGTGCCTAATACATGCAAGTCGAGCGGGATTGTTTAGAAGCTTGCTTCTAAACAATCTAGCGGCGGACGGGTGAGTAACACGTAGGCAACCTGCCCACAAGACAGGGATAACTACCGGAAACGGTAGCTAATACCCGATATATCCTTTTCCTGCATGGGAGAAGGAGGAAAGACGGAGCAATC
>NZ_JAXCHD010000074.1:0-283 GCF_037027525.1 Paenibacillus sp. 203 | reverse complement strand
TCGGAAGGTGCGGCTGGATCACCTCCTTTCTATGGAGAATCGTTTCCTGCAATGGAAACATTCAAATATGAAGCATTAGCTTCAAAAACTACTCACTCGTTGCTCAGTTTTGAGAGCTCAAACTCTCACATAAAGATTCCAAAATATACTTGTATCCAAGTGTTGAGGAATTTGATATGATGTTTTTCCGGGGTTAAAGCCGGAGAGAATATTGCACCTTGAAAACTGGATACCGAAACGAAATTGCGTTTTAGAATATTCCTTTAAGCTGATCTTGTGTAAA
>NZ_JAXCHD010000073.1:0-284 GCF_037027525.1 Paenibacillus sp. 203 | reverse complement strand
TGGTACTGAGGGAGTCAAAAGCATTGCACAATCATTAGGGATGAATCATGAAGCTTTACGTATGTGGATTAGGCAATACGAATCTCACGGGGTAAAAGCTTTTGAAAAAACCTATACAGCTTACTCCACGGCATATAAACTAGACGTACTCAACTATATGAACGAGAATGGGACGTCTCCGAATGAAGCAGCTGTCATTTTCAAAATTTCTTCACCTGGAGTCATTAGGAAATGGCGTAGTCAATTCAATGAACATGGAATAGACGCCCTGAATTCAAAGAAAA
>NZ_JAXCHD010000072.1:0-290 GCF_037027525.1 Paenibacillus sp. 203 | reverse complement strand
ATGAACGAGAATGGGACGTCTCCGAATGAAGCAGCTGTCATTTTCAAAATTTCTTCACCTGGAGTCATTAGGAAATGGCGTAGTCAATTCAATGAACATGGAATAGACGCCCTGAATTCAAAGAAAAAGGGGCGTCCACGCATGACAGATAAGAATAAAAACCTCACAAAGAAGCAAGAACCTGCCAAGGATTCAATGGAGGCTCTACAAGCTGAATTAGAACGTTTACGTATGGAAAACGCCTATTTAAAAAAGTTGAATGCCTTAGTTCAAAACAAGGAAAAATCACC
>NZ_JAXCHD010000071.1:0-293 GCF_037027525.1 Paenibacillus sp. 203 | reverse complement strand
GTATCAGCGTGGTACTGAGGGAGTCAAAAGCATTGCACAATCATTAGGGATGAATCATGAAGCTTTACGTATGTGGATTAGGCAATACGAATCTCACGGGGTAAAAGCTTTTGAAAAAACCTATACATCTTACTCCACGGCATATAAACTAGACGTACTCAACTATATGAACGAGAATGGGACGTCTCCGAATGAAGCAGCTGTCATTTTCAAAATATCCTCACCTGGAGTCATTAGGAAATGGCGTAGTCAATTCAATGAACATGGAGTAGACGCCCTGAATTCAAAGAAAA
>NZ_JAXCHD010000070.1:0-293 GCF_037027525.1 Paenibacillus sp. 203 | reverse complement strand
CTTTCCTTACCTGCTACCTTTATTTCACTTGTTTACACAAGATCAGCTTAAAGGAATATTCTAAAACGCAATTTCGTTTCGGTATCCAGTTTTCAAGGTGCAAAGCTGTAAACAACCAGCTTTTTTTGAGAGTTTGAGCTCTCAAAACTGAGCAACGAGTGAGTAGTTTTTGAAGCTTACGCTTCATATTTGAATGTTTCCATTGCAGGAAACGATTCTCCATAGAAAGGAGGTGATCCAGCCGCACCTTCCGATACGGCTACCTTGTTACGACTTCACCCCAATCATCTACC
>NZ_JAXCHD010000069.1:0-295 GCF_037027525.1 Paenibacillus sp. 203 | reverse complement strand
TCGGGCCTACTGGCGATACCGGGCCTACGGGGCCGACTGGACCTACTGGACCATTTGGCCTTGGATTTACTGGACCTGTCGGACCTACGGGTGCCACGGGTGATACAGGTGCTACCGGACCTGTCGGGCCTACGGGTGCTACGGGCGACACTGGTGTTACTGGACCTGTCGGGCCTACTGGCGATACCGGGCCTACGGGGCCGACTGGACCTACTGGACCATTTGGCCTTGGATTTACTGGACCTGTCGGACCTACGGGTGCCACGGGTGATACAGGTGCTACCGGACCTGTCGG
>NZ_JAXCHD010000006.1:0-409537 GCF_037027525.1 Paenibacillus sp. 203 | reverse complement strand
TCACCCGTCCGCCGCTAGGTTATGTAGAAGCAAGCTTCTACATAACCCCGCTCGACTTGCATGTATTAGGCACGCCGCCAGCGTTCGTCCTGAGCCAGGATCAAACTCTCCATTAAAGACCAACCGAGGTTGGTTTATAGAAAGAGCGATAAGCTCATGTTGAAACTGACGAGATAAAAATATCTCCTGTTTGATTTTGCGAACAAAATCGTTTTACTCACTCGTTGTTCAGTTTTCAAAGATCAAACCTGCATAATGCCTTACTTTGTTTCACCACCGCATCTCAGCGGCGACTTAAATAATATATCATGTTTTCTACGTCTTTGCAACACTTTTTTTCAAAAGAATTTTTTAATCAATTCTGCTTTGTTTTCGTGTTGCTAACTATCTTGCAAAAGACAGCTATAAGAATATACCACAAAATTACGCTAGAAGGCAACACCTTTTTTTAGTTTTTTTCTCATCTTTAAAATCACTGCATTTAAATAAAGAGACCATTATTCCCACAAGCAGAATAACAGTCTCTTTAACATTCATTTCTTCCTCTTAATGAATAATAAAGCCGGGCACTACCAGGAGGTTCCTCTCCTTTTACATATAGCCAGGTCAGTCCTTAATCCACGGATTTTTACGCGAACGAGCATTATAAGATGAGGAACGGGATTTTTGCTTTTTATTAGTACCATTTTTACTAGAAACCTTGGCTTTGGATGTCTCTTCTTTGGATGTACTGCCAGAGCTGTCTTTTGATTTACCTTTACGTACGCTACGATCCTTTGGTTTAGAAGAAGAGCCAACTTCATTTTGGGATGCAATAGTCAGATTGTTACCAATCTCCTGCGATCCTGGAATTGCTGGTGCCGACTGTACGTTCTCTTCCCGGCATCCACAGTCTGGCATAAACATATAGGGTGTTGTATATCCCTCTAATGGATACATAGGTGCATTCCCATGCGCAAACGGATGATAAGGGGAATTCGCAGATTGTTGTCCTTGTAGTTGGCTATAATCGGACACGTGCCCACCCGCAGGCGAACCATATGGAGGTCCTCCCCATGTCTGGCTCCATTGACTGCCCTGGACTGTACTCTCTGGATACTGCTGTGGATGCCCTTGATGGATAAATGGAGGATAGACAGGGTAGGATGCATTTTCAGACGCCTCATGACTCGGATAATATCCAGGGGCGCAGCAATCTGAATAGGCAGGATAAGGTGTTGGATGGGCATTTATAGGTGGTGTCTGCACAGGCCCCCAGCACCATGGATGCTCACAATCATGATGATAGCCCTGATCAGAAACTACAGTAGGAGAGGCGTGTTCTGCTAAGGAGGTATTTATAGGCGCATTCCCCCAAGTTTGAGGAGACTCAATCCCCGGATACCACGAGTTCGGCATTGCATTTATTTGTGGGCTATAATCAAATGTCGGCTGTTGTATCGACCACTCGGAATTTACCATCGGCTCCGATTTTGTGCAGCCGCAAAATTTTTCAGCTACAGGTTGCTTCACAACAGTTGTAGGAAGCTGTGGCTTAGATGCAATCGGTTGGGTAACTATAGGTTGCATTTGAGGTGGAGCAGGTGGAGTAACTATGGGCTGCATTTGAGGTGGAGCAGGATTTACGGGTGCCATAGGAACTTCAGGCAGTTTTAATTCAGGAAGCTTAGGAGGATTCACTGTTTCTTCCGGCTGTGTCATCTCTTCTTTAGGACTAGGCATATTCTCCTGCTTAGGCTGCGTCAACTCCTCCTTGGGCTGGGTAAGTTCTTGCTTGGTTGGGGATTCAGGTTTAGGCTGTGTCATCTCTTCTTTGACTGCGGTATTTTTTTTATTCTCCGTAAAATCAGACGTCTCTTCTTTGTAGTGTGGAATATTAACTGTTTCTCCAACCAGAAGTGCGTTCGGGTTTTTAAGCTGGGAATTGGCATCAATAATTAGCTTAAGCGGTACGTTCCACGCCTTGGACAATTTCCACAATGAATCTCCTTGCTTAACCTTGTGTTGATATACCGTTGACGGCTGTGTTTCCATCGTAACAGGGTCTGTTGGAATTTTAATTTTCTCGCCGATACTCAACTGATTAGGGTCTGCCAATTGGGGATTGGCGGCAATAACTTTCTCCAGCGTCACATTATACTTCTGTGCCAGCAAGTACAGAGTGTCACCTTTTTTGACGATGTGTATTTTCACAGGTCACAAACCTCCTAGACTTTCGTTCGGGCGGGATAAACGCCCGGCTTCTGTTATTACATCCTATGCACCTCCCGGGCGAATGACCCCATACAAACAAAAAAATCCTCTCAACCGAATACTCACGCGAGCATTCAGTTAAAAGGATTCGGTTTTATTTTAGTCCTGCCACACTTTGTAGCCATCCTGATCCACGATCTTTCGGAACTCAGACAGGAGCTCCAAAGTCACTGGGCCAGCAACGCCGGAGCCGATCGTACGACCATCCACTTCATAAGCTGCAATAACTTCTGCCGCAGTTCCTGTAAAAAACACCTCGTCCGCAACATATACATCATGCAGTGTAAAAGGTTGTTCCTTAAGGGGGTATCCAAGCTTAGCACACAAATCGATAATAGCATTACGAGTAATCCCCTCAAGCGCCCCCAAATAGCAAGGAGGTGTATATAGCACTCCGTTTTTGACAATGAAAATGTTGTCCGCAGAGCCTTCCGTCACATACCCTTGGGAATTGAGCATAATAGCCTCACCTACACCAGCATAGTTAGACTGGATCTTCACGAGGATATTGTTGAGATAGTTCAATGATTTAATCTTCGGATTCAAAGCGTCTGGGATGTTGCGACGCTGAGAGACAGAAATTGTCTTCAGGCCAGTCAAGTAAGCTTCTTCCGGGTAAATGGCGAGCTGCTCCACGATAATGATGACACTCGCCTTCGCACAACGAAGAGGATCTAAACCTAGATTTCCTGCACCTCGGGATACAATCAGACGGATATATCCGTTACGCATTTCGTTAAGACGAATCGTTTCAGCCATTGCTTCCAACATTTCATCAGGAGACAAAGGAATGTTTAACTGAATGGATTTAGCAGAATCATACAGACGCTCCAAGTGCTCCTTACATTTAAAAATATTCCCGTTATAGATACGAATGCCCTCAAATATACCGTCTCCGTACAAGAATCCATGATCATATACGGAAACCTTTGCGTTTTCCTTAGTCACATGCTGCCCATCCAGATAGATCCATTGTTCTGCCATTAAAACCACACCTCCGATTAATGTTCCTTTAAAATAGGTTCGATCGCTGCTTCAACATACTTGTAGCTTGGATAAGAGCCAAGAACACGTACATGGCACCCCAAAGCCTCGATCTCTGCAAAGGCTGCCGGAAGCAGCACGGAATGCAGAGATTCCAAAACTTCAATGTAAAAATAATAATTCCCCAATTGCTTTTTGGTCGGACGCGATTCAATACGGGACAGATTTAACCTGCGCCATGCAAATGCGGATAAAACCTGATGCAGCGCTCCCGGGAAATCCTGCGGCGGCGTGACCAAAATACTGGTTCGCTGACCTTCAGGCGTACCCGGGAGACTTATGGGTTGATGACCGATCAAGACAAAGCGGGTAAAGTTGTTATCGTGATCCGTCACTTTGCTGGCCAAAATATCCAATCCGTGTTTGGCAGCCGCAAGCTTGGTTCCGAGAGCGGTCCAGCCTTTACCGGGGTTATGTTTAACAATTTCGACGGCTTCTGCCGTACTTCCTGCACTCTCCAACTCGGCCTGAGGAGCGGAAGCCTGTATGAATTCTTTACACTGGGGAAGCGCCACAGGATGAGACATAATTTTGACCACTTTGCTCAAATCCAGCTTGTCCAAATCCTTCGTAAATTCACTACGATGACCAATAAGATTTTGAATTGAAGGATAAACCCATTCCGCCTGCATTTGAATGTCTACTTCATGTACAAGCCAATCCATATGCAAACTTACAGAGCCATCAATCGTATTTTCAATGGGAATTACACTATAGTCTGCCTGACCCTTGTCTACTGCCTGAAATACGTCCGCAATATGTTTGTAAAAAAGTAATTCATGGGACGTATCTCCTAACAAATACTTAATCGCTTCATGAGAAACAGTCCCCTCAGGAAGAAGTGCAATTCGTTTCATATCGTAAGTTCCCCTTTAATCATATCCATAAAAGGGAGAGTATTCCCTTCTGTATATACTTTAACTCCTTCATTCTCAGGGCGCAATTTTAAAACAGAAGCAGTGATCCCCTCTTTGTTCATGGTATCCGTTAAATACTGCTCCAGCTCTGCTTTCCGATTTTCCCGCCGATCTGTCAATGCCAGCAACGTTGGTCCAGCCCCACTTAGAGCCACACCCAAAGCACCATAATGGTGAGCATCCTGCAAGATCTCTGTCATACCTGGCACAAGTGCCGCGCGGTAAGGCTGATGAAGCTGATCACGCATCGCTTCGGCGATTAAATCGGTTCGTCCTGACGCCAATGCTGCTACCAGCATGGAAGCATGACTTATATTATATACAGCATCCTTCAACGATACATGAGCGGGTAGAACCTCTCTGGCTTTCGACGTGGACAGCTGAAAATCTGGAATAACTACCATAACCTCCAGATTGGCATCTGGTTCAAGCCGTAAATGCCTAGCATGCTCGCCGTCCCACATCGCTGTAATAATACCACCAAACAGGGAAGCCCCAACATTGTCCGGATGTTTTTCAATGGCGCTTGCCATATCGAACAGCTTGGAATTCGGCAGAGGCGAGCCAATCAACGTATTGGCAGCGACCAAGGCGCCCACAATAGCAGAAGCACTGCTGCCCAAACCACGAGTGAGCGGAATATCCGAGTACATTGAAATATCGAGTTCAGGAACAGATACACCTGCTTCCCGAAAAACCATTTGTGCTACCTTGAAAATCAGATTAGTTTTATCTTGGGGAACACCATTCATTTCATCTCCGTATAAATGAAAAGCCGTCTGTTCGGCCTCTTTCATTTCAATCCATGCATATAAGGACAATGCCATGCCCAATGTATCAAAGCCGGGACCCAAGTTGGCCGTACTCGCAGGCACACGCACTCTTGCTGTTTTTAAAACGGTCATACAGACAATTCCTCCTGCTTTTATTGACTATCCCTCTACTCGATATACGCTCTTGATACGACGAATGACGTCTAAAGTTTCAAAATGCTCCAAAACCTTTTTCATACTCGCTTTACTGGCTAAATGAGTCACGATAATAATTTCAGCATCGGGGTTAACCTCATTCGGTTGCTGCACAACAGATGCCAGACTGACATTAAATTCAGCAAATACTTGCGTAATCCGTGCCAACACCCCTGCTTTATCATCCACATGCAGAAGCACGAAGTTTTTGAAATACACATCTTCGTCGTTACTAATTTTTTTAGGGTTGTAAGGAACGATGGCTTTAAGCCCATTGACACCAAGTTTGAGATTTTTCACTACAGCTACTAAATCAGCTACAACCGATGTTGCCGTCGGCATTTCACCTGCACCCGCACCATAAAACATGGTTTCACCCACTGCTTCACCATGCACATACACCGCGTTGAATACCCCGTTCACCGAAGCCAATGGATGCTGCTTGCGTACCATGGTCGGCTGAACGTTAATCGTAAATTCATCACCCTGGCGCTCTGCAATGCCGAGCAATTTCATTTCATATCCTAGTTTTTTAGCAAAAGCAATATCTTCACTGGTTACCTTTGAAATGCCGCTGACACTTACATCCTTGAGCTCTACATTAGAGCGGAAACCGAGCGTGCCGAGAATTGCCATTTTACGAGCTGCATCCAGCCCTTCCACGTCTGAGGTCGGATCGGATTCAGCATACCCAAGCTCCTGTGCTTCCTTGAGAACTTCCTCGTACGAGGCCCCTTCCTGACTCATTTTTGTTAAAATAAAGTTGGTCGTACCGTTCACAATCCCCATAATTCGGGTAATACGGTCGGAGGAGAAACCTTCAATGAGTGTACGAATAATCGGGATACCGCCTGCTACACTAGCTTCATAAAAAATATCACATTGCTTTTCCTGCGCCTTTGCCAATACTTCAGAACCGTGCAAAGCCATTAAGTCCTTGTTAGCTGTTACGATATGTTTACCCCGCTCCAACGCTTCAAGAATGTACTCCTTCGTCTGATCAACCCCGCCCATGACTTCGATAATTACATCAATTTCAGGGTCTCGAATAACTTCCCATGGGTCCTCAGTAAGCTTGGCCGTGTCCACTTCAATGGAACGATATTTTTCTATGTTTTTTACAGCTATTTTTTCAATGATGATCGGTGAACCGACTTGTCTGCTCAAATCTTCCTGATTGCCTTCTACGATTCGAACGACTCCCGTTCCTACCGTCCCTAAACCTAACAATCCTACTTTGACCGGTTTCATCCATTCCCCTCCCGCAAACTTATATCTAATGAACTGTATTGCCTTAACCTTGCCCAATCAGGCGAACACGTTTGACTCCAGAGATGTCCTCCAAGCCCTCCAGTAGAACACCCAACTCTTCACTGAGTCTGGACATTTCTACCGAGATAACTACGTTGGCTCTGCCTTGCAGTGGAATGCTTTGCTGGATCGTCAGCACATTGCCTCCGAAATCAGCCACTCTGCCAAGCACCCTGGACAACATTCCGGATTGATGTTCTAAATCAATAGAGATATTGACAATTCGCTCACGCTCCAGCTGGTTAACCAAATGTATGCCATCCTTATATTTATAAAAGGCGCTTCGGCTTAGCCCAACTTGCTCCACGGCATCATGCACGGTTTTAACATCTCCTGAAGCCAGCAGCAGTTTCACCTGTATGGTCTTAACAATAGCTTCAGGCAAAATATCTTCCCGTACCAAGTAATAGCGCTCTTTCAAGAACGTCCTCTCCTCAAAGACTTATGTTTTTGTATAGAGGACATTATATCGAAACTCATGAAAATCGGCAAGCTAACAATGCAAAAAACGGCTACTGCCTTCTATAGAGTTTCCTATAGTACAGTAACCGTTCAGGTTTTAGACCTTTATTTGATTTTTAGTAATAGCTGCTGCCTTCAACAAATTCGAACTCGAAATCAGCAATGCGTACAGATGTACCATCTTTGGCGCCACGCTTGCGTAACTCAGCATCCACACCCATGTGGCGTAACGTTCTTGCTAATTTCAAAATGGCATCATGCGAGTTCAACTGCATGCGCTTCATCATGCGCTCAATTTTAGGGCTCTGCACCACGAATGTGTCGTTTTCACGTACAATTGTAAAGCCATCGTCTTCTGCTGTATCCAGCTTAAATACCTTACGTTCATTGACTTCTGCTACTTCCTCAACAACTGGCTCGTCCGGTATTTGATCCAACAAATCAGCAGCCCGGTAGAGCAGTTCCTTCACACCTTGACGTGTCAGTGAGGAAATAGGCATGACTTCAAGATCAGGACGTATAGAAGCAATCTGCTCTTTGAAGTGAGCCAAGTTTTCTTCAGCTTCTGGCATATCCATTTTATTGGCCGCCACAATTTGCGGACGCTCAGCCAATGCTGCATTATATTGCTTCAATTCGTCGTTAATTTTAGTCCAATCTTCAAACGGGTCACGTCCTTCGGAGCCCGCCATATCCACGACATGGATAATAATACGCGTCCGCTCAATGTGCCGCAGAAATTCATGTCCCAGCCCAATACCTTCATGAGCTCCTTCAATCAAACCAGGCAAATCTGCCATCACAAAATTACGATGATCACCCACATCCACAACACCCAAATTCGGAGTAATCGTTGTAAAGTGGTAGGCCCCAATTTTCGGTTTTGCAGAAGATACAACCGACAACAAGGTAGACTTCCCAACACTAGGGAACCCGACCAAGCCTACGTCAGCCATTACTTTTAACTCAAGCGTGATATAACGTTCTTGTCCCTCTGCGCCGTTCTCAGCCAACTCAGGCGCTGGATTACTCGGCGTAGCAAAACGGATGTTCCCGCGTCCTCCGCGTCCTCCTTTAGCTACGACGACTTGTTGACCATGACGTGTCATATCTGCTACTACTTCACCAGTATCATCATCTATGATGACCGTTCCCGGTGGTATACGTACGATCATGTGCTCCGCATTGGCTCCGTGTTGGCTTTTGTTGCGACCTTTTACTCCACGCTGGGCTTTAAAATGACGTTGGTACCGAAAATCCATCAAGGTACGCAAACCCTCATCTACACGGAAAATTACATCTCCACCGTTCCCTCCGTCACCACCACCTGGGCCACCTTCAGGAACGTATTTCTCACGGCGAAACGCAATTAATCCGTCTCCACCGTCACCGCCTTTAACAAAAATCTTCGCTTTATCTACAAACATGGTTACACCTTCCTTATGTCTGGCACTGCATCCGAATTTGAAGCATTTCGCCCGTAGGAAGCTTCTCTGTTCGAATGCGTTTACTTCCGGGTACGGATCTGACCTGCTTTAGGATATTCAAATCCGCAGGTATGTCACTTCCTTCAAAACGGACGATAACATCATTCTGATCCATACCGAAAAAAAGTGTCAATCTGCGCACTTCTCCCCAGGACGACCGGCCCCCGCCATATTGATACGCACGCACCGTTTCTATGACGGCCGAGGCAAGCGACTCGCCGTCTTCGGGAGACATGACAGCGTCTAACTTTAACTGCTCCTCAACCTGTACCGACAACTGTAAATTACCGGCGTTCACGCGAAAAGACTGCAAATAAAACACCAGTGAGGGAATACCCAACTTAGATATTTTACTGTCTTCCGCCACGCGCCCTTTTATTGTTTCCACATAAGCAACAGATTTATCATGCTTATTCATACGAATATATCCATAAAGCACCTGCAAGTCATTCATCCAGTCATGCCGATGATGGTTAAGCATTGAAATCGCAGTACGTTCAAAAGAACGCAAAGCAGCTTTCCGTTCATACTCAACCTGTCTTTGCGTATACCACATACCAAAGCATGCAGCAACTACAGACCATACTGCTAATAAGATAATCGTTAATACTTTAGGATAGAGCAGTGAAAAAACCAAAGGAATCAGAATGGAACCCAACGCCAGATAAGGCGCTCTTATCCGCTGGAACATGGCTTCTCTCCGTTCTGCGAAATTAAATGGATTATTAAAGAACCTTAATCCAGTATAGCACAGACTAACTTTCCAGTTCATTACCATCATGCAAAAAAGCCTCCGACAAAAGTGCCGGAGGCTTTTCAGCGTGTCTAAGCCGCTATTAAGCTTCTACAGTAGCTGCTACTGGAGCAACGTCGATCGGGTAGATGCTCACCTTTTTGCGATCACGGCCCCAACGTTCGAACTTCACAACGCCGTCCACTTTCGCGAACAGAGTGTCGTCCTTACCGATGCCCACGTTCGTGCCCGGGTGAATTTTCGTTCCGCGTTGACGAACCAGGATGCTACCGCCGGTAACTGCTTGACCGTCAGCACGTTTCACTCCAAGACGTTTCGATTTACTGTCACGTCCGTTTTTTGTGGAACCTACACCTTTTTTCGATGCGAATAATTGAAGATCCAATGTCAATTTCAACATGATGTCTACCTCCTTCTTTGATTATTTTCTATTTGAATATACTTACCGTATGATTCAGCAATACTTGTCAGCATAATCACCATGGACTCCAGCAACAGTTGAACCTGTGCGTTCGCATCATGATAACTTTCAGGAGAAAGATACGCGCTTAAAAAGCCGTTTTCCATTTCCGTTTCCATCTCAACGTCCGTAAGAGCTCCAATCGAATTGACAGTTCCTACTGTTACCGCCGAAACGCCAGCACATACGATATCCTCGCCAGATTTAGCGAAATTTGCATGTCCTTTAACGGAAAACCCCTGTATGCTGCCATCCTCCAGTCGTGTAATACGCACGATAATCACTTATCGCACCCTCTTACGCTTGGATTTTTTCAATCGTCACTTTCGTGTACGGTTGACGATGACCTTGCTTCACATGGTAGTTCTTTTTAGGTTTGTATTTGTATACGATGACCTTTTGACCTTGACCATGCTTCTCAACTTTAGCTGTTACAGAAGCTCCAGAAAGAAGCGGTGTACCTGCTGTCAAGCCATTGTCGCCGGACACTGCCAGAACACGATCGAACGTTACAGTTTCACCATCATTAGCTTCCAACTTCTCGATGAACAATACGTCGCCCTCTTGAACTTTGTATTGCTTACCACCTGTTTCGATAATTGCGTACATTTGCTTGCACCTCCTTATGTCTCAGACTCGCCTAATAGCAGGTGGCAGATTCCCTTAGGATACTGCACTTCAGTACCTGATTGGAGCGGTTACAGCATGTGCAGCCAATCTTACGCATCACACATACTAAATGATTGTAGCACAAGCTTTGTACACATTCAACCTTTAGTTTTAAAATGATTTTTGGTTACGCATCGCTCTACACGAGCGTCTTTTCCTCACGCACTTTTTTGCGGGTCATTTCCAGCAAACCTAACCGCGTCCAACCGACAACATAAGATTTGGTCCGATCCTTCTTCAATCTTGCTTCCAGCACAGAGGATACTTCCCGACGGTTCTCCTCTTGTTCCATGTCAATAAAATCAATGATGATGATACCACCAATATCACGCACACGTACCAGGCGGGCAATCTCTTCAGCTGCTTCAATGTTAGTCCGGGTCACCGTTTCTTCCAGATTACTGCCTCCCGTAAACTTCCCGGTATTCACATCAATGACGGTTAATGCCTCCGTATGATCAATGACAATGTATCCGCCGCCCTGCAGCCATACCTTTCGCGCAAAATCGCGTTCCAGCTGCTCATGAACGCCATAAGCTTTGAAAATTGTTTCTTCTGGACCACGAAATATACTTACATGAGCTTTCGCAGGACCAATCTGTTGCAGCATTATTTCTGCATCCTTTGCTTGCTCTTCACTGTCAATGACCAGTTCATCCTGTTCAGGTGTAAACACATCCCGAATCAACCGCTGAACAATACTTAAATCCCGGTGTAATTCGCACGGAGCCGAGTGTTCACCAGCTTTACGCTGAATAGCCACCCACTGCTTACGCAGTTGATTTAAATCATTTTCAATCGCCTCTATACTCATGTCCTCCGAAACGGTACGGATTATGAGTCCTTCCTCACTTGTGCGTAGCTGCTCTCCCATTGCTTTCAAACGGGTACGTTCGCCCTCACGTTCGATCTTCTTAGATACGGCCACATAATCAGCACGGGGCATATATACGATCCAGCGACCCGGAAGTGAAAAATGAGTGGTGACCCTGGCTCCTTTACTACCAACAGCCTCTTTTAATACCTGCACTACAATTTCCTGCCCTACCTTTAACACTTCAGAAATGGATGGCTTTACCTCCGGCTGCTTGTCCAAATGAGCATGAAGTACGTCATCTACATACAGAAAGGCATTCTTTCGCTGTCCAATGTCAACAAAGGCGGCTTGCATACCTGGTAGCACATTGACCACCCTCGCTTTGAAAAAAGAACCTAGAATTCCCCGTTTTCGCGGTAGTTCAGCCGCATATTCAACCAATCGTCCCTCTTCCAACAGCGCCATTTGGGTCATCTGCTGCTGGCATTGTACAATCATTTGCTTCATGGTTTTTCAACCTCTCTGGATAAAGCCTCTTCCTTAAATCATAAAACATTATTTGGGCTTGGGTTCTCCACCATCTGGCGGGCGTGTCGCAAAATAAGAGCGAATAAGACGTTGCTCCGGCAGTACGGCTACAATCCGTCCCTGTTCATTCATAACATAAACCATATGATACCGATCTCTTCTGAAAAGACGCAAAATAGGCTCCAAATGTTTCACTGGCAGGGATACAATAGGTAAGGCAATACTTCCCTTAGCTACTTCGTGGTAAAAAAGCTCGTCCCTCCCCAGCAAAAACCGTATAAAACGGTAAGGGATATTCCGATAATCCACAATATTAGAATAAAGCAAAAAAATCCCTACCGCCAGCAGATTTAAATGGATAGGTCCATTTTGCCTTAACAACGGCGAAATACCATATATACAAAATAGCAAACTCGTTACGATACTGGCTCTAAAAGTCCACACTAATGTGCGGTGATAAGAACAAGATAAGCTAATCAGTGCCTGCAATATTTTTCCACCGTCAAGTGGTAAAATGGGCAGCAAATTAAACAGTGCAATAACTGCATTCCCCTGAATGATATAATTTACATAATCATACTCCAGTCCACTCACATTTCTGAACCACAAAAGGATGATGATCATGATTCCGTTTTGCAGGGGCCCCGCTAGCGCAATGACAATCTCCTTCCACGCATTGAGCTTCCCCTGATCCTCAATGACCGCCACTCCTCCAAAGGGTAACATCTGTATGGAAAGCACCCGCGCACCCAACAACGAAGCAGCTGTCGCATGGCCTAGCTCATGAATAAATACCAATGTAAATAAAGTTATGATCTCGATAAAATGTCCCGTTAATATAGAGGTCAGCATAACCAATACAAACAGTGGATGTAGTGATAAGGTCACCCCTCGGACATTAATCAAGGGCTACCACTTCCGACGGGTCAATGTATTGATCCCCTCTCTGAACTGCCAAAAACAAAGTCGCCGCCTCGCTGCCGCTGTGACTTGCTGGCAGTACACCGATCTCATCTCCCTCCTGAACCCAGTCGTTCACTTTTAAGGTAGAGCGGGAAAGCCTTCCGTAAGTTGCTGTGATACCGCCAGTGTGTCGAATTGTAATCGAAATCCCGCTTTTGGGATGATTTAATATGTCTAATACTCGACCTGCATCTATACTTTTAACAGCGATTGCCCCGTTATCGGTAACATTCGGCGTAATTTCTACCCCTTTAAGGCTCAGTACAAAAGGTTGTGTTATATTGCCTTCAATCGGTGGAGAGCCCTTTCGACTTGCGTCTACCTTGTGCGTTTCATGCTCCTCGCCAAAAATCGGCAAAAAGGAAGGTGCTCCGTCAAAATAAGTTTCATACCATTGTCCGACGGCTGCAAAATCCATATCCTTATTCAAGGCATCCGCAATAAACATTCTCAAATTCACTGCATAGGGAATATCCCAACGAAACATTCCCCATACCATTCCAAATAACACCGTTGCTATGACTGATCTTCGCCAAAAGGAAGTCCAAAAAGACGGACCACGATTCGTCCCAAAAGATTGCTGCCAGCGTTGCCGCTCATTTTTCCACTCAGTTTCTGGGTCTCTGGGCGAGTTGGCACTTACTATAGGCATCGACTTCATATCTTTATCCCCGTGCCTGTTCTGATATATGCCAGAGGGATACGTCTCCGCTTTGCTTCCCGCGATTAGCTGCTGTATACGTTCTTCTCTGCGCTGCTTGATTCCGGAATTTTTATTCATCCTGTTCAGCCCCCTCAGCGAGGTATGTTTGATACATCTTATGAGGACGGGCTTCAACTTATGTTGTCCGGTTCGGGATTACGCACCTAAAAATCAAAAAAACCGGCGCTAGGCGCACCGGATATGTTTTGTATTTATGATATCTATGTAGTGACCCTAAATTTTGAGAAACCGTATTATTGGAATTTAAAAAGATAAACCAAAAACACTTAAATAAGATTATCACTTATTTAAGTGTCTAGTATTACAATTTTCTCATCCACCCATACCAAAAAACTTCTTAAAGCGTGTCATCACGCTTTTCTTTTGGTCCAGCTGCATGAGGGGCACTGTATCGCCCAAGATTCGTCTCGCAATGTTACGATAAGCAATCGCGGCCTGTGAATCTGGATTCATAACGGTAGGCTCCCCTGTATTAGCGGCTTTAATTACCATTTCATCATCCGGCACAATCCCAATAAGGTCTATGCTAAGCACTTGTAAAATCCCATCAATATCCAACATATCTCCGGATTTAACCATGCTATTGCGAATGCGGTTAACCACCAACTTGGGTGATACCACATGTGAGCTTTCCAGTAAACCAATTACCCGGTCTGCATCGCGTACGGCTGCATTTTCCGGGGTGGTCACAACAATGGCCTGATCGGCCCCGGCAATGGCATTTTTAAAGCCCTGTTCAATACCCGCAGGGCAGTCGATCAATATATATTCAAAATCCTTTTTAAGCTCCAAAATAATATCCTTAACTTGCTCCGGCGTAACAGCACTCTTGTCCTTGGTTTGAGCGGCTGGCAGCATATACAGCTCCTCAAAACGCTTGTCCTTAACCAGTGCCTGATTTAAACGGCAACGACCTTCCGCTACATCAACAAGGTCATAAATAATCCGGTTTTCCAGACCCATCACAACGTCTAGATTACGCAACCCGATATCCGTATCCACCAAACATACCTTTTTGCCGAGCAGTGCAAGCGCTGTTCCTATATTGGCCGACGTCGTCGTTTTGCCGACGCCGCCTTTTCCTGAAGTGACGACGATAGCCTCTCCCATGTGCTACACCCCTTTGAACACGTTAAAATCGCGGCCCAGACGCACAATATTGCTCATTTTATCTATTTGCATAGCGCCATCCTTGAGATACGCAAATTCCATACCGGATTCACGTGTCTCCCATTCGTCTGGTGGACGGCTGATCATTTCGGAAATTCGCAGCTGTGTCGGTGCAAAATAGGAAGCCGCAATAATCGCTTCACTATTCCCCTCCATCCCTGCATGCGCCATGCCTCGCAAAGCGCCGAGGACATAAATATCACCAGTACATGTTATAATTCCGCCCGGGTTTACATCTCCCAAAAAGAGTAGGTTCCCATTGTGATGAAGCACTTGACCAGAACGGATAATCCCTGTCACCGTGTGAATAGGGGGCTTTCCCTGCACTTCCACAGGCAGTCCAGGTGATTCTACAGACCTGATGAGCAAATTCCCCTTTTGCTTCAAGATCTCCAGAATACTTTCCTTCTGTTCCTCTGTCACTTCTCGGCTTCCCAGCTTAATATCCACATGAATGATCGGGCCTGTTAAAATATTTTGATGACTGTGCTCCAGCTTAAAACGCAGCTCACCTAACAAATCCTCAAACTCGCATTGATCGTCCAGCAGGAATACCAGGCCATCTTTGATGCCTTTAATCGTGACATGATTCGATTTCGCCGCCATTAGCCTGTCCCTCCTATCTCAATCATTTCGTCCCCGGGACGTCAAATCCCTGCTAACCCGGACAAAATGTGTGTAAAAAGACCTAGACGGCCTCTTCCTTTTTCACACGGGTGCCCAAACGCTGCAATTGTTTGCGAACTGGGACATAAATGATGAGGGCGAACAGAAAATGGATAAATAAATCAGGAATCATATATTGAGCAAGTGCCCAATTGAAAGTCTGATGATTCAGCTGGAACAGCTGATCAATGGCAAATAGCATAGAATCCAGCAGGAAACTACCAATCAACACGGCTGCCATCATAATGGGCATCTGCGCACGTCGAGCTGTAAAAACAAGCCCCAATAAGTATGCAGACAACCCCATTGCAAAAGAATAAGGTCCAATGATAAACCCGTAGAACACTACATCATGAATAAGTCCAAAAACAATACCTAGCACCAATGCTGTATGACGGCTGTAATACACAGACACAAACAAGATCACGACATACACAAAATTCGGAACCATTCTTGAATGCCAACTATCCGGAAGAAGCCACGGAAGAATCGTCCCTTCAGCTATAAACAGTACAAACAGCAGCAGTATTAGAACCTGACCGCGCATCTTCATTATTCCGGTACCTCAGGAGTGTAGAGGATGAGCAATTCTTTCCAATCCACAAAGCTGGCTGCCGGTTTAATAATCGCTGTCCGTGTTTTGCCAAACTCCCCAACCTGAATCTTCTCTACCGTTCCGATCATTAGGTTTTTGCGGAATTTCCCGCCTGCACCAGACGTAATAATCTGATCACCCTTTGCAATTGGATCTTTTTCCTCAATGCGAGTCATTTGAAATCTGTTCGTACCTGGATCATAGCTTTCAATCATACCAAACGATTGATTTTCCTTGCCCAAGACTGTCGCTGCAATGGCATAAGAATTCGGATTTTTAGGATCCAGTGTAGTCAACAGTGTAACGGTGGACGTAAAATTCCCCGTTTGACTAATGACTCCTACAAATCCTTCAAGCGAACTGACTTCCTGACCAACCTTCGCTCCGTCCTTCTCACCAATATCGATCACAAGCGTTTTGGAATCATTGCTGACACTGTTCACTTGAGCAACACGATAATCATAATTATTTTTCGCCTTTTGCGTTTGGGTGAACTTCAGTTCATTCTGCAGTCTGGCATTTGTTTCAACATAATTATGGGTCTGAATCTGGTCACGAGTCAGCTTTGCTACAGCAATTTTTAATCGTTCATTTTCTTCGTAGATGCTGCGCATATTTCCGATATCTTCAAAGAAGCCCGCTATTGCTGAAGCGGGCCTGTAAAAGATACCTTGCACAAAGCCAATT
Organism: Paenibacillus sp. 203; assembly: GCF_037027525.1. Taxonomy (NCBI): domain Bacteria; kingdom Bacillati; phylum Bacillota; class Bacilli; order Caryophanales; family Paenibacillaceae; genus Paenibacillus; species Paenibacillus sp. 203. The sequence continues at coordinate 393,062 of NZ_JAXCHD010000006.1, read as the reverse complement.
GAATCTCTGGCGAACTTCTCGGGCCAGGTTAAGGAATTTCTCTGTCCAAGTGTAATCCCCATAAGGGCAATAAACAGAACGATTCCGATCAATAGAACAAATAGTCTTTTATTGCCAAACAGCTTAAACAGTTCCTACACCCCCGATTCAACGTTTGGAACGGACGGCAGAACTGCTGCGCGATTTGAACAAATGAATATTTTCCAGCGCTCTGCCTGTACCGATTGCCACACAATCCAGAGGATTTTCTGCTACGATCACCGGCATTCCGGTTTCACCTGCCAACAGCTTGTCCAGATTACGCAGAAGTGCTCCACCACCAGTCAGTACAATTCCTCTATCCATGATGTCCGCTGCCAACTCGGGAGGGCATTTTTCCAGTGTTACTTTGACCGCATCCACGATTGCATTGACTGTATCCGATAATGCTTCGCTAATTTCATCAGAAGTAATCGTAATCGTCTTCGGCAAACCTGTTACCAGATCACGTCCGCGGATTTCCGAGGTTTCCACTTGCTCTAATGGCATAGCTGAGCCAACTTCCATTTTCAGTTGCTCTGAAGTCCGTTCACCAATCATCAGATTGTATTGACGCTTTACGTATTGGATGATGGACTCGTCCATTTCATCACCTGCCACACGCACGGAGCGGCTTGTTACAATCCCGCCCAGGGAGATGACTGCCACCTCGGTTGTACCACCACCGATATCGACAACCATACTTCCTGTTGGCTCCCATACAGGAAGATCAGCGCCAATTGCTGCTGCAAACGGCTCCTCTATCGTATATGCTTCTCTTGCACCTGCTTGCTTCGTCGCATCTTCAACAGCACGCTGCTCCACTGCAGTAATGCCTGAAGGCACACAAACCATCACGTTCGGATGACGTGGAAACAAAGAGCGTTGGGCTTGCGCCTGACGGATAAAATATTTGATCATCGTTGCTGTTGTATCAAAATCAGCAATGACACCGTCCTTCATCGGACGAATCGCACGGATATTTCCCGGTGTGCGACCGATCATTTTTTTCGCAGATTCACCAACAGCCTCAATGGTTTTTGTATCTGTACGCAAAGCAACTACAGATGGTTCACGAACCACAATTCCTTTACCTCTTACGTATACAAGCGTGTTTGCCGTCCCCAAGTCTATTCCCAAATCTTTTGTAAAGCCACCCAGCATGATGTAATCTCCTTTTCTCTTCCCTGAAATCTGTTATCCATGTATAAACGGTTTATTCAGGCCGGATTATCCGGTCGTGTTTAAATGTTTGATTTAAATATTATATTATATCAGACCTTGTTCCTTCAAACTTACAAAGGTCCCGTCCCCGATCACAATATGATCAAGCACGTCGATACCCACGATGTTGCCCGCTTCCATCAGGCGGCGAGTCAACTGAACATCCTCCGGGCTTGGCTTCGGATCACCGCTCGGATGGTTATGAGCGCAAATTATTGAAGCACTGCTGCATTTGATTGCTGCCCGAAATACTTCACGAGGATGCACGATGGCAGAATTCAGGCTACCCATAGATAGTGTTTCCTGAGCAATGACATGATTTTTAGTATTAAGGAACAAGCATACAAAATGCTCTTTCTGCAAATAACGAAGCTGCTCAAACAGCAGATCTGCCACATCCCGCGGGCAACTAATCACCGGGGTCTCCAAATGGCGAGACAATGCTAATCGACGCCCCAGTTCGATACCCGCTTTTAGCTGTATCGCTTTAGCATCCCCAATGCCCTTAATCTGGGTCAACTCGCTCAAGCTCATATCCACCAGTTGACGCAAATTTCCTGCCTGCTGCAAAATACGCTGCGCTAAATGCACCGAAGACTCATTTTGCGTTCCTGTACGCAGCAATATTGCCAGCAACTCCGCGTTGCTTAAGGCATCCGCCCCATATGTCATCATGCGCTCTCTTGGTCGTTCTTCATGGGGGAGGTCGCGAAGCATCAGTATTGGCGACTCCAGCATATGTTTATCCCCTTTATGGACGCAACACATTCACTCCAAAATCGGACAGCATGTCCGACAGCAAGGAAAGCGGCAATCCTACGACGTTAAAATAACAACCCTGAATAGATTCCACCAGCGTAGCACCCATGCCTTGAATGCCATACGCTCCTGCTTTATCAGACGGTTCACCAGTATTCACGTATGCCACAATTTGCTCTTGACTCAGAGGCTTCATTGTAACCTCCGTTTGGCGATGTCTGACAAGCATTTCGCCGGTTCCGGTATGTATGCAGGCTACCCCGGTGTACACACGGTGTGTTCTTCCCTGCAATGCAGTCAGCATGCGAACCGCGTCCGCATGGTCGGCAGGCTTGCCCAGTACCGAACCATCCAGCACGACAATGGTATCACTGCCAATCACCAGTCCGGCTTCCTTCGACTGAGTGGCGGTGTTCACGACCGCTTCGGCTTTGCGTGCCGCAAGGGTCTCCACGATTTGCTGAGGCGTCCAGCTCTCAGGCGTGCTCTCATCCGCATGACTCGGCACCACCTCAAAGGGGAGTCTCAAAAATGCGAGCAATTCCTTCCTTCTTGGTGAAGTCGATGCCAGAATAATGCGGGGCGTAATTTTCCCGTCCATAAGGGAAGCTCCTTTTCATCAGTTAGAGCCTGCGGTACAGCCAGAACGCGGCAATGATGCCGATCAGACTAAGCAGGCTCAATTCAAAATTTATCGTTATGTTGTAGCTGATAATATCCAGGTCCGCTCTCGGCGACCAAGATATCCTAGTGGGGTGGGTCAGAAAGGAAAGGAATTTGATCGATTGAAGGGCTTTGGCAATCCATGCACCCAAGAGCCAACCGAGCAACAAAAACAGTATAAGCATTCCTACATTTTTTTTCATCCTGATCTTCCCTCGCCATTTTTTGACACCTTCATTATTATACGGTGATTTGTACTGCAATACAAACAGAAATCCGGCATGGGGAACTATTTCCAGTTCCTTGCCGGAAAATATGGTTAGTCTATTGTTTTATGAATTGGATAAATTCCTTCTCACGCAAAACATATTCCATCATGGAGGACTGAATCTCCCAAATGTGTTCCTTGGCTGTATTCTTATTATATTCCCCAAGTGCAGAGATCGCGCTGTTCATCGCCTTTTCAAGTGAGGTTGCGGAAGCAACCGCTTCCTTTGGAAGACCGGTAGGAAGTGCAGTGATATTTTGTGTCCACTGCTGATGCAGGTCGTTCAGCTCCTTCATGTCGGAGGCTGGCACCGTATTCGGACCTCCTTCTCCCAGCAAGGTTGAGGAAAGTCCGCTCAACTTACCCACCAATAAACTACTTAACTGAAAAAAGCCAGTGAGTTTATCGCCTTGGCCTCCGTAAGCCGCTTTTTCGAATCCAGGCAATTCAAGCTCACGAACATACAATTCGACTCCTTGTGTTTTCAACTGATTGCTGAGTAACTTAGCTTGCTCCCTATCCGGTGATATTCCTGCATATACCCGGTTTTGGTCCTCGGTATCCCCTCCTGCTGCAATGCCTGCCTTCAACAGTTCTTCTTTTGCTTGTAAGGCCCGTTCTGGAGTGCTGAAAACCCCATATTGCAGCAAATAGTAGGTTTGTGGAGGTACCTGAGCCTCTATGACAGTGACAGGGACAGAATTCTCTTTTGCAGATATTGCATCCACACCAACGGATTCTTTAAAGACCGGTACAGCCTCCTCTACTGAGGGATCTGCTCCCGGGACCATGCCTCCTCCGTTAAACAGTAACAACATAATATATCCAAACATCCCCCCGGTCACCAGTGCGCTGGCTACAGAACCAACCAGTTTCCATCTAGAAGGGTGGGGCGGACGTTTTCTGTACTCTTGGCCAGAATGATAAGCTTCCTCATTCTCTTCTAGGCTATCTGGTAGAACGTCCGCATCTGACCAAGAAGCCGCCGAACGGCCAAAGGGGTCATCCCATCCCTCTTGTACTCTTAATGTCGGAGCAAAGCGCCGACTTGAAATGCGTTTATTCAGATCCTCAGGCTCATTGAGCTCTGCTTCTTGCGTAGCTACAGCATTTTTATTCATTCCTCTAATCGTTTCACGCTGTTCGTTCGTAATCGACTCGTTTTTGTACGGAAGCACCTGTAGCTTATCCTCCCGGCTTGTCTCCGGCAACTGTTGGTCGAACCGGAATGTCATCTTGGTCTTGTTCATGGATGCACTCCCTCCTTGTCCCATACTTCCTCATAGTCTGTTGTATGAGTCAAGCTAAGAATATATGCCCCAGCATTACAAAAAAAGGTATCCCGAAACACAGTCGTGTTCGGAATACCCTTGAATAAATGTAATTCATTGGCGTAACAACTCATTATTATACGTATTACACTTGCTGTCCGCGAAGATGGCGCGCTAACGCGTCACCTGCTTTCCAGATATCTCCCGCTCCCATCGTCAGCACAAGATCACCCGGCTGTAATCGATCTTTCAACTCCTCGATCACGGCTTCTTTGGTCGGCAAATAGATTGCATTAGCATTGCTGTTTTGGACGATTAAATCCACGAGCTTGGAAGAATGCACGCCTTCAATCTGTTTTTCTCCCGCTGGTGAATAAATATCGGTAATGATGACTTCACTAGCCTCGCTAAACGCACGGCTAAACGCATCGAGCAGGAAAAAGGTTCGGCTATAGCGTTGCGGCTGGAATACAGCAATAATACGCTTGCCAGTCGCTCTCGCTGCGCTAATCGTAGCCTCAATCTCTGTTGGGTGATGCGCATAGTCATCAATAATCAGTATGTCATTGCTTTCACCTAGTACTTGAAAGCGACGCTTCGCTCCGTGAAATTCTACAATAGTAGCAGCGATTTGATCGAATGGAATCCCTGCTTCCAAACAGGAAATCACAGTAGCCATCGCATTATACATGTTATGTTTACCCGGCACTGATAGTTCGATCGTTCCGAGTGCTGTTCCTTTACGGCTCATAGTGAAGCTTAATCGACGGTCACCTAATTGGATATCTGTCGCCATATAATCCGCTTCATGCTCCACTCCATAAGTAATGACCCGAGTCTGGAGCTGAGGCAACATTTCCCGGATGTTCTGATCATCTGCACATACAATAGCCGCCCCATCCGGTCGAATTTGACTCAAAAACTGTACATAGGCACTTTTCAGACGATTAAAGTCGCCATCGTAATTTTCCAAATGATCCGCTTCAATATTGGTTACAATGCCTTGCCAAGGATGATATTGCAGGAAAGAACCATCACTCTCATCCGCCTCAGCAACGACAAACTCGCTTTTACCTGCTTTGGCATTCGTCCCCAAATTCGTGATTTCGCCGCCAATAATATACGTTGGATCAACGTTACATCTTTCCATAACCAGAGCGATCATGGAAGAGGTTGTCGTTTTACCGTGCGCACCCGCAACAGCTATTCCCTTACGTTCGTTAAGCAAGCGAGCCAGCATCTGCGAACGATGCAGAGTTGGAATATTCAATTCCTCCGCTGCCACCCGCTCCACATTGTCACGTGACAATGCTGTTGAATAGACAACGATATCCGCGCCTGCAATATGCTCAGGTGTGTGTCCAATATATATTTTTGCGCCTTTTGCCGCCAGTTTTTCTGTCAGCTCCTGTGATGCCACATCTGAGCCAGTCACGGTATAACCCATCTCCAGCATGACCCGAGCAATCGCGCTCATCCCGTAGCCGCCGATACCGATAAAATGAACATGTTCCGAAGTAATCAACAAATTTCACCAACCTTTTTCCGAATCGGTTTGATACATAAGGGTAGCCCGTACATCCGCAATAAGGTACAGCGTGCCGGACACCACCCCCAGATCTTCCGCTTCCGTATGTGACTGAAGCAGGCCTAGAGCCTTTTTCCAGTCACCTTCTACAATTATTTTTAAATCCGTTTTGGCATAAGACGGCCGCAGCTTCTCCACGAGATGAGCCAATTCAGCGGCATTCATTTTGCGGCGAAAATCGGGCTCGGTCAGGATAAGCGTATCCACTAGTGGCAGTATATGCTGCAAGTATGCTTCATGATGCTTGTTTGACAGCATTCCCATCATTAAAACCAATTTTCTGTACGAATACACTTGAGGAAGACTCTTAGCCAGCGTCTGTGCTCCTTCTGGATTATGAGCTCCATCAAGGACAATCCTCGGCGAGGTACTGACTTGTTCGAGACGCCCTGCCCAGGCAGTTTGCCTAAAGCCCTCCAGCAATTCTGCATCATCCAACACAAAAGCCATATACTGACGTAGGACCTCAAGTGCCATCATAGCTCCTGCCGCATTAGAACATTGGTGCTCGCCTAACAACGTGATGTCAATTTCCATATGTCGGAAGGGCCCCGCGAATGAAAAGGTCTGAGCTGTTTCATTCCCATTTAGCCGTTCATACGTAAACTGTTCTCCTGCCAGGTACAAGGTAGCTCCTTGCTTTGTCGCCGTTTCACGTATAACCTGAATAGCCTCGGGTTGGGAAACACAACTGACGACAGGTACACCCGGTTTGATGATACCGGCCTTTTCCCTTGCAATCTGTTCGAGCGTATCTCCTAAAATATCCGTATGGTCATAGCCGACATTCGTAATAACTGAGACGATTGGATTCACGATATTAGTTACATCCATCCTTCCCCCGAGACCTGTCTCCCATACCACAACATCTGGGAAAGATACCGTAGCATAGTATAAAATAGCCAATGCTGTCGATACCTCAAACATTGTAGGTGATCCCAATTCACTATCTGCGATTTCTTTCACCAACGGATACAAGCGATTGGCAAGCAAAACCAGCGTTTCATCGGGAATATCGGTCCCATTGAATTGAAAACGGTTCGTAAATCGGGTGATGTACGGAGACGTAAAAGTTCCGACATCGTACCCACATTTCAGTAGCACAGAGGTCAGAAAGGCACAAGTTGAGCCTTTACCGTTGGTTCCCGCAATATGCACAAATTTCAGATGTCGTTGCGGATCACCCAATTTACTCATTAGCTGTTCAATTCGTTCCAATCCAGGTCTGATACCAAACGGAATCAAGCCGTTAATCCATTCCACTACTTCATCATAGCTTTGTAAAGGAGCCGTGTCTCCGCCCCTGATCGTATCTGACATCCTCTTCACCTTCAGGTCATTTTATTGTGAGTGAAATTATCCCTTGAGTTCTTCAATACGTGCGATAACTTTAGCGCGCTTATCTGAGTAATCGGCTTGCTTGGCCTTCTCTTCCTCGATGACTTTAGCTGGTGCCTTCGCCACAAAGCCTTGGTTAGATAACTTTTTCTCCACGCGCTCCACTTCACTGTTCAAATGCTGAAGTTCTTTTTCCAGTCTGCTAATTTCCTGGGCAATATCAAGCAGTCCGGCCAGCGGCAGGTATAGCTCTGCGCCACTAACTATAGATGTCATCGCTTTATCTGGAACGGTGAATTCTAATCCCGCGTCGAATTCAGACGTATTACAGAATCTACGGACATATTCCCCATTGCGGTTAATGATATCGAGAACGGCTTGATCACCGGGTTTTATGAGTAATTCAATTTTTTTACTCATCGGCACGTTGACTTCAGCACGGATATTGCGCACAGCGCGAATTACGTCGATCAGCAAATTCATTTCTGCAACTGCATCCTTATCCTCAAAAGAAGGATCATAAACAGGCCAAGCGGCCAGTGTAATCGTCTCTCCCTCATGCGGAAGATGCTGCCATATTTCCTCAGAGATAAACGGCATGAACGGATGAATCATGCGCAGTGTCCGATCCAATACATATGCAAGTACGGACTGCGTTTTCTTTTTCGCCTCTGCATTTTCGCCGTATAGGGAAAGCTTCGCAAACTCGATGTACCAGTCGCACAAATCATCCCAAATAAAGTTATACAGAAGGCGGCCTGTCTCGCCAAATTCATAAGCATCTATTAGACGCGTGATGTCGCGTGAAGTTTCGTTTAGACGATGCAAAATCCAACGATCAGCAGTGCTTAAGTCACCAGTAATGTCTATATCTGCCGAAGTGACGCCTTCCAGATTCATCAGCGCAAAGCGTGACGCGTTCCAGATTTTATTGGCAAAGTTACGGGCCTGCTCCACCCGCTCCCAGCGGAAACGAAGGTCTTGCCCAGGCGTGCTACTGGTGGAAATCATATAACGCATGGCATCAGTACCATATTGGTCAATCACGTCGAGCGGATCAACACCGTTGCCGAGGGATTTGGACATTTTTCTACCGTCCGCATCGCGAACCAACCCGTGCATAAGTACGTCCTTGAACGGAATCTCTTCCGTAAACTCCAACGCGGTAAAAATCATACGCGATACCCAGAAATAAATAATGTCATAGCCTGTAACCAAGACATTAGTCGGATAGTAGCGTTTGAGGTCCTCTGTCTGCTCAGGCCAGCCCAGTGTCGAAAACGGCCATAAAGCCGAGCTGAACCAAGTATCCAGCACATCCTCATCCTGTTTTAACTTTCTGCCAGCATACTCAGGCAAAGTTGTAGGGTCTTCCGCCGATACAATAACTTCTCCAGTTTCTTCGTCGTACCAAGCCGGAATACGGTGTCCCCACCATAATTGACGGGAAATACACCAGTCACGCACATTTTCAATCCAATGCAGATAAGTACGTTCAAAGCGATCCGGTACAAAGTTTACCCCGTTGCCAGCCTTCTGCACTTCAATGGCTTTAGCTGCCAGAGGCTTCATTTCCACAAACCATTGTGTGGACAGATAAGGTTCTACAACTACACCTGTACGCTCGCTGTGGCCTACTTGATGTACGTGCTCTTCAATACGAATCAGCACGCCCTGCTCTTTCAGATCAGCGACGATTTGCTTACGGCAATCGCTACGATCAAGGCCCTGATATTTGCCTGCTTCGGCATTCATCGTTCCCGTTTCGTCCATCACCGTAATTTGTGGCAGCTGGTGACGTTGTCCCATTTCAAAGTCATTCGGGTCGTGAGCCGGTGTAATTTTAACCGCGCCGCTACCGAAATCTTTATCAACGTAGTCATCCGCAATGATCGGAATTTCCCGTCCGATGATTGGGAGCACAAGTGTTTTGCCGATCATTTGCTTGTAGCGTTCATCTTCCGGGTGTACAGCTACAGCTGTATCGCCCAGCATCGTTTCAGGACGTGTAGTGGCTACCGTAATAAATCCGCTACCGTCTTTCAGTGGATATTGCAGGTGATACAGATTTCCGTTCACCTCTTTGTATTCCACCTCAATGTCCGATAATGCAGTACGTGCAGCAGGGTCCCAGTTAATGATACGTTTACCGCGATAAATCAGACCCTTCTTGTACAGTTTAACGAATACCTCACGTACCGCTTGGGACAGTCCCTCATCCAGCGTAAAACGCTCACGAGAATAATCGAGAGAAAAGCCCATCTTTTCCCATTGGTTATGGATATTATCTAGATAAAGATCCTTCCACTCCCACACTTTCTCCAAAAACTTCTCGCGGCCCAAATCATAACGTGTCAGGCCTTCTTCACGCAGCTTTTGCTCTACCTTTGTTTGGGTAGCAATACCCGCATGGTCTGCCCCTGGCAGCCACAAGGCATCATACCCCTGCATCCGCTTGGCGCGAATAATAATATCCTGCAAAGTAAAGTCAAGAGCATGTCCTATATGCAACATACCTGTAACATTCGGTGGTGGAATAACGATTGTAAAAGGCTCTGCCTCTGGATGTTGCCCAGCGCGGAAATAGCCCTTCTCCATCCACGTTTTGTACCATTTTTGTTCTGCTGATTTTGGATCGTACGTTGTTGGCATTTCCAAGGTTGTCTTGTTGTCTTGTTCTGACATATCAGGATACCTCCATGATTTTTCAATTGGCAAACAAAAAAAGCCTTTCATCCTCAAAGGACGAAAGGCTGTTCTCTCGCGGTACCACCTTTGTTTCACCCCTAGTGTATGTATCCACTGATCCATTACACATGGTGTGACACTTTATGCAGATAACGGTTGCGGACCGGCCTTATTCTACCGTGAGCCTCTTATCTTCCGTAGGAATTAAATGAGGAACCGTTCAAACAGGCGACTCCCGGGTGACTTCGGCCAGTAGCTTCCTGCGGAACCTCACAGCGCTGCAATTCCACTCTCTGAAGGGCTTGCTGCCTACTCTTCCCGATCTCAGTCTTTCAATAACTATACCACATCATACATTTCCCATTGACTATAGTCAACACCCGCCGTGCATTTTTCAGCAACCGGATCAAGGGATATACAATACCTGTCCTTCTTCCACATGATGCTCCGCCAATCTGTTATACAGTTGAAGCTCACGTGTGCTGAGCTGATAACGGTCAGCTATGGTTTCCAGTGTATCCTCGCGCTGTACAATGCATAACCGCACCTTGCGAAAAGGTGTTTCATCTTGTGTATGAAAAAAAAGGTTCTTCCACTTGGCATTCTCTCGCTCTTCTTCGGCTTTCTGATCCTGATCCTGCGGCTCCTGCTCCAACTGCTGCTGGTATTCGGCTTCCTTCACCGAACGGCTGGATTGGAGTAATGATGAGTAGACAACCGGGTCTGGCTCGTCTGCCCTTTCATCCTTTTTACTGTTGAGCGCTACACGCATCTCTGGCTTATCCTCAGTAAAGGTGTCATGGGCCTCGTGGTTAACCTGTTCTGACGCTTCAGGCCTGAAGTCGAAGTTATCTACTTGACTCGCTTCCAACTGTGGCTCCAGATAGACCTCGGACTCCGTGGCAGGATGCGGTTCAGACAGCAAAGGTTCATATACTATATTAGGAGATGCGGAAGATACTTTGGGCTCATTTCCCCCTGCCCATGCTTCCTCTTGCTGAAATCCCCACACTTCCGGAGACCCATGCTCATGCTTGACCTCGGGAGAGCTGTCTTCAACTGCTTTGCCCGTCCAAGGCTCATAGAATCGGTTAGGATCTACTGCCGACTCATAAGCTTGCTGTTCCGACAATGACTTCTGTTCCTCATGTTCCTCAGACGGCTGTTCCCAAGAAACGGACTCCTGTTGTGCTGGCACCCTGTAGGAAGTTTCAGGATCTGTAACGTAATCGGAGGACGAGTCATTGGTAGAATAGGCCTCTGCATGATGCTCTCCATCGGCGGAAAGGGATTGAACCGGATGCTCAGGTGCATGCACTACGGTAAATTCCTCATCCAGCCAAACCGCCGTCTCCTCCGCGTGCGAGCTTTCCACGCCATGCAAAGAAAGAACGCCTGTAATGTTTAGACTACGTAAAGAAAGCAGGTCCACATCAAAATTTTCAATCTCGACAGAGATATCTTCCAATCTCCCTACGCGGTTTAGCGGAATGGTAATTTCCACAGGGATCAAATGATGAAGCTCGCTCGTGATCTGTTCAGGTGTGCGGTACACGCCCTCCAGCAGCAAATGCCCTCGCAAAGCGGCATGGTCGCCGTGGGTTACAACCTGAATGCGTGGCAGAAGCTCAATTTCCTCCAACTCAGCAATCCCGGCAGCTTCCTCCGTCAAATGAATGCGTTCATAAATATCAAAACGCAAGCCTTGCGGCTGATCATTCTGTTGTTTGTTCAAGGATGGCATCCTCCTTTGGGCAGTCTCCGCACATCCTCTGACTTCTGGTCAGGCGCACGGAAACTCCATATTGCAAACCGTTTCTAGGTTCAAGTATATGCGCCAAAATAGAAGGCATGCCATCTTTTATAGCTGTTTGTGTAGCTTTTGAAAATCATCCGGCCAAGCATCCTCCACGGTAATCGTTTCGCCACTCAGCGGATGACAGAAAGTAAGACGCTCTCCGTGCAGCGCCTGCCTGCCAAAATCAGTAGCCCGCCCCCCGTATAATACATCCCCAAGCAATGGGTAGCCAGCATGACTAAGATGTACGCGAATCTGGTGCGTCCGGCCTGTCTCCAGCGTCAGATATACGAGACTCACTGCACTTGGACCGCTTCCCCATACTTCTCCGAGTTCAATATGGGTAACCGCCTTTTGCCCAGTTGGAGATACACGACGGCGCTGCTTATGATGCCTGTCCTTGCCAATCGGCCAATCCAACGTTCGCAGCGATGGGGGTACTTTCCCTCGTACCAAAGCCACATACCTGCGGCCTATATCCTTAGCTCGCATTTGCTCGTCCAGCTTGAGCAACGCAAATTCATTTTTGGCATATAGCACTGGGCCCGTCGTATCCACATCCAGACGATGTACATGCCGTACCGCCGCATGAATGCCATTCATCTCATAGTAGGATGCGACAGCATGATCCAACGTCAGCGGACCATCCTGCACAGCGCCATCCGGATGTACTGCCATACCTGCCGGTTTATGCACTACCAGGCAAAAATCATCTTCATACAGTACCTTCAAATCATACCAACGAGGGGTGATTCCAAGGTTCATTACAGGAAAAAGGGCCAGCCGCAGCCGGTCCCCTGTAAGTTCAATCTCTTTTGCATGACGCAGTCTGCGCCACAGCTTTTCCGGTAATTCCAAACGATTCAGCAACCACTGATCTACAGCATCAGCATTGTTTTTTTCCCCGTCTGTGATTTCCCGTCCTGGCGTGACTTCCAGCCACGGTCCTCTTCTTTTCCAGCCACCTTGCCAGCTCATAGACGTTTGAGCGCGCGATAGTTCGCCTCAATGGTGGCATCAATATCCTCTACCGTATGCACGCCCGACACAAACATACCCTCAAATTGAGATGGTGCCACACTGACTCCCTCATTCACCATTTCAGTAAAGTAACGGCGGAAGTGGTCCTGATTACTCGTTTTAGCTGTGTCAAAATTGACAACCTTTTCTTCTGTAAAAAATGGACAAACCATGGAACCCACGCGATTGATCGTGACAGGGATACCCAGCTCGCTCGCATTACGTTCGAATCCGGCTTGAAGTCTTGCTGCCCGCTCTTCCAGGCGATCGTATACTTCTGGCGTCAGCAATTTAAGTGTCGAATAACCTGCTGCCATAGCCAGCGGATTTCCGCTAAGCGTACCCGCTTGATAAATTGGCCCCGATGGAGCAATCTGCTCCATAATATCGCGACGTCCGCCGTAAGCACCTACAGGGAGTCCACCACCAATCACTTTACCCAGACAGGTAAGATCCGGCGTCACACCAAAGCGACCTTGAGCCGAATGAAGTCCAACCCGGAATCCAGTCATCACTTCATCAAAAATCAGCAGACTTCCGTACTGCTGGGTTACCTCACGCAAACCTTCCAAAAATCCAGGCTGTGGCGGTACAACTCCCATATTGCCTGCTACTGGCTCGACAATAATTGCGGCAATCTCTTCGCCAAATTTCTCAAAAGCTAGCTTCACCGAAGCCAAATCATTATAAGGAACGGTGATGGTATGGGTGGCTACGACTTCAGGTACACCCGGACTATCGGGCAAACCTAATGTCGCAACCCCAGAGCCTGCTTTAATCAGCAAGCTGTCCGCATGACCGTGATATGATCCCTCAAATTTAAGAATTTTACTACGGCTCGTAAATCCGCGTGCGAGTCGAATCGCACTCATAGTCGCCTCAGTTCCGGAGTTAACCATACGTACAATGTCCATAGAAGGAACACGCTCACATACGAGCTTGGCCATTTCGGTTTCTGCCAACGTTGGTGCGCCGAAGCTGGTTCCTTTTACAACAGCAGCCTGTAAAGCTTTAACCACTTCGGGATGTGCATGGCCCATAATAAGCGGTCCCCATGAACATACATAGTCTAAATAGGATTGACCATCAATATCATATACACGCGATCCTTCGCCATGGTCAATATATACAGGTGTAATCCCAACAGATTTAAAAGCCCGTACCGGGCTGTTAACGCCACCCGGAATGTATTGTTTTGCCTCATCAAAGGCTACTTTGGAGTTCGTATCCTTGCGCACTTTCCGTTGTTCGTCGATCAATCTGACCACTCCTATCTTCTAAAAATAGACTTATTGCTTCAACCATCTTGCCGCATCCTTGGCCGAATAGGTAATAATCATATCTGCACCCGCACGCTTCATGCTTGTCAAAATCTCCAGCACCATTGCTTTTTCATCAATCCAGCCTTGGAGAGCGGCTGCCTTGACCATGGCATATTCACCACTAACGTTGTAAGCCACCATAGGCAGATCAAATTGATCCTTAATCGTGCGCATCACGTCCAGGTAAGAAAGAGAAGGCTTCACCATCAGCATATCCGCACCCTCCAGCACATCAGACTCCGCTTCTCGCAATGCTTCACGTGCATTGGCAGGGTCCATCTGATAGGATTTGCGGTCACCAAACTGCGGCGCAGAGTCTGCGGCTTCCCGGAAAGGACCATAAAAAGCAGACGCATATTTGACGGAATACGACATAATCGGAATATGTGAAAAGCCTTCCAGATCCAGCCCCTGCCGAATCGCCTGTACAAAACCGTCCATCATATTAGATGGCGCGATAATATCCGCACCAGCTCTGGCCTGAGAAACGGCTGTACGTACCAGCACCTCTAGAGATTCATCATTCAATACTTCACCGCATATCTCACCATCGTGCTCATGCATGTGTACCATACCGCAGTGTCCATGGTCCGTAAACTCACACAAACAAGTGTCAGCCACAACCAGCAGTTCGGGATAACGCGACTTGATCAAACGAGTAGCTTCCTGAACAATACCATCGTCCACAAAAGCCGAAGTCCCTACACTGTCTTTTGTTTCCGGTATGCCAAACAGGAGCACGGCGGGAATGCCAAGCTCACTAATCTCTTTCAGTTCTTCCTCCAGCCGATCCAGAGAAAAACGGTATACACCTGGCATAGAGCTAATTTCCTGTTTCACCCCAGTGCCAAATGTTACGTAGATCGGTTGGATAAAATCAGCGGGATTCAATACCGTCTCACGCACCATGCTGCGGATTGCAGCCGACTGGCGCAAACGACGATGCCTAGTAAAAGGAACACTCATGAATACAAACCTCCATTTTTTATACATTCATTAGCAAAAACAAAAAATTATAATGTCATAAGAGTACTTGATCGTTTCCAGTCACATAACGATTGGATCAGACTTTCAATGGTTGCCTTCTCTGACATAAAACTCACAGTCAAACCGGCTTGGGTAGCTGTCTCACCGGTCAAAGGACCTATCACAGCAATCGTAACTCCCTCCAGCAGCGACAACGGATCATGGATTCCCATTTGTCTGAGCGCTTCCAGAAAAAAGGTGACGGTTGAGGAACTCGTAAACGTAATCGCGTGAATGGCTCGTTCCTCAAGCAGCTTGAGGAGCTCGTCATCCTGTGTGTTGGCTGCCAGCACAGTTTGATACAAATCAGCCTCGGTCACATGAAGCCCCATCTCCCTCAGCTTTTCTGGCAGCCAAGGCCGAGCTAGATCACCTCTAGGTAGAAATACATTCTGCCCTGCCTGCAAATCCTGCTCAAATCCTTCGAGCAAGCCTTCTGCCTGAAAAGGGCCTTCGATCTGTTCTGCCACAATTCCATGTGTCCGAAGCGCAGCTGCTGTAGCTGGTCCGACTGCGGCAATACGAGCTTTGAACAGCATGCGTACGTCCTTGCCCTGTTCCTTTAAGTGCGTGAAAAAGTATTCAACTCCATTAACGCTGGTGAAAAACACCCAATCATATTCAGGTAGTCGCGCAAATGCCTCTTTAATTTCCTGTTTGGTTGGCTCGTCCGAGGGGGCGACCGTCTGAATAACTGGAAATTCATATGGCTCGCCACCAAGCTCCTCAATCCGGCGAACCAGACTGCTGGCCTGCGCGCGCGCGCGAGTAACCAAAATCCGTTTGCCAAACAAAGGCATGTCCTCAGCCCATTTTAACTGTTCACGTTGATTGACCACTTCTCCGACAACGATGACGGCGGGAGGTTGAAAATTCGCGGCCTTCACCTTAGCTTCAATATCCGCCAGCGTACCCACCAGCGTATCCTGCTCGGCGCGGGTCCCCCAACGGATCAAGGCAACAGGAGTATTTGACGGCTTGCCGTGTTTTATCAGCTGTTCACTGATATAGCCGATCTTGGCTACACCCATCATAAAGATCAGTGTGCCCGTTGCGTTCGTCACTTTATCCCAATGAATACTTTTGTCGAGTTTATCGGGACTTTCATGACCTGTAATGATAGACAGCGATGAGGCCATATCCCGGTGTGTGACTGGAATGCCCGCATAGGCGGGCACACTGATTGCTGATGTGATGCCGGGTATAATTTCATAGGAAATACCATGTTTACGCAGTAGCCCGGCTTCCTCGCCGACTCGTCCAAATATAGTGGGGTCTCCCCCTTTAAGACGAACAACTGTTTTTCCTTCCAAGGCCAAATCCACCAGCAGCTGATTAATTTCCTCTTGCTTCATGGTGTGACGATCTGGCAACTTGCCGACATAGATTTTTTGGGCACCTGGCTTCATCAATCCCAAGAGGCGCGGGCTTGCCAGTCTGTCGTACACAATGACATCGCCCAATTGAATGCATTCCCAACCCTTGACCGTAATTAATCTTGCGTCTCCAGGTCCTGCACCTACCAAATATACTTTTCCTGCCATGCTATCATCCCCTCACCTGCGCCAGAATCTGTTCCGCTCCTTTGGCTATCAAACTGGCCGCCACCGCTTCTCCCAGCTTTTGCGGATCATTTCCCTGGAGCGTTTCCTTCAAAATAACCTCGCCATCTGGCGAGCCTACCATGCCCGTGAGGCTGATTTCTTGATCAGCCCAGACCGCATGAGCCCCAATCGGCACTTGGCACCCCCCATTTAACACGCCTAGAAAGGTTCGTTCTGCCGCAACGGTAGCCGAGGTATCTCGGTCGTTGTAAAGGCGCAGCAAGGCCAATAGCTCTTCATCGCTCGCACGACATTCAATACCTAGCGCTCCCTGCCCAACCGCCGGCAAACAGTCTTCTTCCGGTATATAGGACGTAATTCGCTCTTTCCAGCCCATCCGATGCAAGCCTGCTGCCGCCAAAATGATAGCGTCAAAACCTTCCGTCTCCAGCTTTTTCAGACGGGAATCAATATTACCCCGCACAGGCTCCAATTGTAGATCAGGTCGCATGGACTTGATTTGACTGGCTCTGCGCAGGCTGCTCGTGCCCACCTTTGCCCCTTGAGGCAAATCCTCCAGGCTCTTGGCGCCCAATGTGATCAGGCAATCACGTGGGTCCTCACGGCGCGGCACAGCGCCGTTGACAAGCCCTTCCGGCAATTCGGAAGGCATATCCTTCATACTATGTACTGCCATATCAATCTCACCAGCCAGCATGGCCTGTTCAATTTCTTTGACAAAAAGCCCTTTGCCACCCACTTTGGACAAGGTTACATCCAATATTCGATCACCCTTGGTCAGGATTTTCTTCACGACAAATTGCAAATCCATTCCATGCTTCGCGCACAGCGCGTTCAAATCTTCAATGACATGCCCGGTCTGAGTTAACGCCAACGCACTCTGTCTGCTGCCTACCACAATTGTTCGCATGTTATTCCTCCTGATTTTGCGCAATCCATAGGTCTATTTCTTTTTCGGTCCAAGCCATAAATTCATGACGCCGTATTTGATCCAAAATCCCGCTACTCGCCAGGCGCCTCAGTAGTTTGGTCCTTTGCTGTGGGGAACTTATCTTACGTTTGATGATCTGTCGCATATCGTGCATGAAATCCAGATATGGCTCGTATTCGCTACCAAACAACGTATTCAAAGCTGATGTAATATCAGTGGTTACAGCAGGGCCAGCCCCTTCTGTGGAAATACTAATCGTCAGTCTTCCTCGTCGAATGGTACCCGGCGTTATAAAGTCTCCCTCTTCCGATCGATCCGCCACATTTACCAGTATACCCCTTTGTCTGGCCTCATGCGCAACCTCATAATTCACTTCTCTCTGGTTCGTCGCCGCATATACAAGAAAGGCTCCCTGGAGGTCACCCTCGCGATATACGCGATTTACCCAGTGGAGCTGCTTGTGATCCGCCAGAACCTGTAAATCCGGCGTTATATTCGGGCTAATGACGGTAATGAATGCCCCACTTTCCATCATCCCCTTTACCTTTCGTTCCGCAATCCTACCGCCACCTACAACACAACAGATCTTATTCTTACAATTCAACGAAATCGGGACAAAATGCTGCAAAAGGCTTTTCACTCTCCCGTCCACTGATGAAATACAGACCAGGAATTCAGCAAAAAATTAAGAATCAATAGCGTGTAGCCCACCAATGCCCACTTTGCCATTACAAGCCCTGAACGCTGATTCAATCTTTTGCTCACTAAAAATATAATATACACGCACAAGGCAATCGCTGTCATCAGCACCTTGGTATCTAGCAAGAGACGCCAGCGTTCCTCGGCAATAATAGAAATAACGGCAACTACAATAGAGACCCCCAACAAAGGAGTACCAATCAACAGCGCCATATGCGTATACCGGTCCATCATTTCCAGACTCGGCAGGCGTCTGATCGTGTCATTCCATTTCTTTACTTTCAATTTACGATGCAAAAACAGATATAACCCCGAAAATACAGCTGCTACCGTCATTGCTACAAAACCAAGATTAGCCAGCGCAATATGAATCAGGAGCAGACCATGCACGGTATGCCAATTTCCAAGCGGGTTGTCGAGAGGCTCCATCCATATATTGTTGAGCACTAGCACTGCAAAACTAATAATATCAAGCAACAATACCGCAAATTCGGATCGCTGATAACGTGTCAGAATCAAAGAAATCAGTACCAAAATAACTGAGAACAGAAATAGAAAATCGTAGGTCACGAAAATAGGGAGATGCCCTTCATTCCAGGTTCTTATCCCCATATAAGCAAGCTGGAGCACCAGAACGACAACAAGAAGCCCTGTACCTGTCCGTTTAGCATTCGCATTGCGACGAATCCCATCCGAGAATACAAACAGAAGGCTCAGGGCAAAAACATAAATCATTGAATCATATATAAGCATGCCTGAAGCCACTTCTGTTCACCCACCTTTACAGGCTAGCCGGCGCAAACGACGCTGGCAAAGCCTGAGCCTGAACGGTTTTTTCATGAACACCGGCTTCCGGTTTCATTAACGCAGATGCATCGCTTTTATCTACTTTCTGAGCGGCGTCATCCAAACGATCCTCCAAAGCAAAAATATGGCTAAACATGTCTAGGGCCTCATTCCCCTGCTTTTGAACAGCCAGTTCTTTTACCCGATTGATCGGATCATGCATCATCTGATTCAGCATACTTTTCGTCAAGCGGCTAATCACTTTGCGTTGCCGTTCATCCAGCTCAGGAAGCTTATTGAACAAGCTTTCCAACGTATCCTGATGTACAGACTCCGCTTTTTCCTGTAATGCACGAATCACCGGACGCACTCCCATCGTTTTCAACCATTGATAAAACTCGCTAAGCTCATCTTCGATCATATGCTCGATTTTTGTAGCTTCGGTACGGCGCATTTCCAAATTGCTCTCCACGATCCCTTCCAGATCATCAATATCGTACAGGAAAACATTCTGTAATTCACCAATAGCCGGGTCGAGATCACGCGGAACCGCAATATCAATCATAAACAAAGGACGGGACTGTCGACGTTTCATACTTGCTTCAACCCGAGTCCGATCCAGAATATAACCCTGGGCACCTGTCGAACTAATGACAATATCCACATCCGCCAACCGATTCATGCCTTCCTCCATCGTAACCGGCGTTCCATGGAACTTGGAGGCAAGGTCTTCCGCACGGGACAGGGTTCGGTTTGCTACAATAACCTCAGCTGCTCCACCGCTGTACAAATGCTTAACAGTAAGCTCGCTCATTTTACCAGCACCGAGAATCAGTACCTTTTTATCGGTAAACATCCCGAAAATCCGTTTGCCCAGCTCAACTGCTGCATAGCTGACAGATACGGCACTTTCTCCAATAGACGTCTCCGAATGGGCACGCTTGCCCAATGTGACGGCCTGCTTAAACAACATATTAAACCACGTTGCCGTAATTTTCTGGGATTGAGCCTGAAGAAAAGCGTTCTTTACCTGTCCCAAAATTTGTGTTTCTCCGATTACCATAGAATCAAGGCCACAAGTCACACGGAACAAATGCCGAATCGCCTGCTCGTCCTCATATATATATAAATGTTGTGTAAATTGATCACGCGGAATGCCAAACCATTGCTCCATAAAACTGCGTATAAAATAACCGCACATGTGAAGGCGGTCCACCACAACATATATTTCAGTCCGATTGCAGGTTGCGACAACTACGCCCTCCAACACACTTTTGGTAAGTTTGAGTTGTTCCAGCGCTTTTGGCAAATCTTCTTCTGCAAATGTAAAACGCTCTCTGACTTCCACAGGCGCCGTACGATAATTCAACCCAACAACGACGATGTGCATTGCAAATTCACCTGCCTAAACTGTAATAAGAATAACCACTGTTATCATAAACTATGTTAATTATATCACAGAAGTCCGAATCTCCTTCGGCTGTTTTATGAATTGTTTATGAAAATTGGATGGCGTTCATGAACATCTAGCACGTTCTGTATGATTTGATTTAGTGTAAACCACTTTTAAAACAAATAACCATGGAAATGTTCCATGGTTATAATATAGGACGCACAAAGGGCTCCATAAAAGAACGATTTACACCAACTCAGCCAACTTGCACTCCGGTGATTCCACCTGAAGTTCTCCCAAGCCGCGAATCAGCTTCTTCGCATATGTTTTTTTCGGTTTTAGAACGGATACCAGGTAATCAATAGCCAGCTGTGGATCGACAGTCTCACCGCAAGTATAACAATCAATAGCGGCAAATCCTCTCTCAGGATACGTATGAATAGAGAGATGACTCTCCGACAACAGTACAAGCACGGTAGCTCCCTGTGGTTCGAATTGCTTGGATTGCACGGACATCACCGTGGCTCCGCAAGCTTCAGCTGCTTCAACTAATTGAGCCTCCAAAAACTGCGCATCATTCAGTAATTCAAACTCAACACCCCAAGTATCTACGGCAACGTGTCTTCCGAAAGTTGAGTACTCCAATTCCATCTTTCGGTTCCCCCCTTCCTAGGAATAAAATGTTTGAAAAAATTTCATCCGCTAGGACCTACGTCATTCACTTCCCGAGGGAATAACCTCTCGCAACATTCAATGTCCTGAGTGAATCCTGGTTCCTATATTCATTTTCAACGAGATTAAAAATAACATCTATGTGCAGCAAATGCAATCATTTTTTTGGAATAAAAAAGCCCCTTTCGGTAAAGAAAGGGACTACACTGCATAACGATTCATTCTAGATGTTCAAGTCTTTTTTAGGCTTCCAGTGCAAATAATTTCGAGCAACTCATTCGAAGCTTGTGGTCAATCTGCTCCAACTCCGAGAAAGTACGCGCCAAATTCCGCTGGTCAAGCAACGAATTAATGAGATGATATACGTCTGATATTTCATTTTCGACGTTCTGATGCTGAAAAAGCTGTTGCAGTTCCTGAACCGTATTTTTATATTCAAATACCAGCCTGGAGCCTACGGCATTCTTCTCCATAATTTTACGAACCGTACCTTCATTATAAAAATACACCATAGTGAATCCTTGATACATTCGGTAAACGATGCCTTCGCCCTTAAAACGAACAAAAAGTTTGCGTATAAACAGGGTTAGTTGCGGATGAATTAAGCGGCAAGTCAATTCACACACAAACGCTCCCTCTTGGGCTTCAAAAAACAAATGAACTTCCTCACCCGCATTATGCTCCAGAACGATTTCCTGTCTTCCGTTATCTAGAACTTTAATATAGTAATGCACCTGGGGATCATCCACTGCCCGCAAAAATTCGTCCATTTGAGTTTCCGACAAGGTCAAAGTGGTTTTAACATACTCTGTGGCTAACCGCCGAGCCATACCAATCTCCTCAATTCTTTCCTGAACCTATAAGTTTAAGCTTTATGCTTTATTATACATCAGACCTACAACGCTTTTCTTGCACATCAAATCATAAATTTCCGCCATACATCGGAAATAAACAGAAAATGATGGGGTTGAGACTGCATTATCCCCCATATCCTCACTTTTCTGCTTAAATTCTATCAGTTCCTTTAGTTATTATATATTATTCCTACCCATTTAGTGAGTTTATTTTTTTTGAAGCCTGAATCATGAAAAAGGGACGCCCTCAAGGACGTCCCTAACCTTACAATTCCGTCTGCTCTTCGTCGTCATTCTCTATATAGCTGGAGATGACAGACCACAGCTCTTCCTTGCCCATACCTTCTTCGGATGAAAAGGGGATAAACAATCCCCCGGGAAGTATTCCTAGTTCCTGCTTGATTACCTTATAATGCTTTTCTCGCCGCGTTTTAGGGATTTTATCTGCCTTAGTACCTACAACGCAGACTGGAAGCCCGTGATGGCGCAGCCAATCGTGCATCATGATATCGTCCTTGGACGGCGGATGACGCAAATCTACCATTTGAAGCACCAGTTTGAGTGGCTCACGCTCCAGCAAATAAGACTCAATCATCTGCCCCCAAGCCTTGCGGGACGTTTTGGATACCTTGGCATAACCATAACCGGGAAAATCGACAAAATAGAGGTCATCATTAATCCGGTAATAATTGAGTTGCTGGGTTTTACCTGGCGTAGAACTGGTACGCGCCAAATTTTTACGGTTAATCAACCGATTAATCAGTGAAGACTTTCCTACATTGGAGCGCCCCGCCAGAGCAATCTCTGGCAAAGCGTCCACAGGAAACTGATCGGGGCCAACCGCACTTATTATAAATTCTGCTTTTGTTACTTTCATTGTGTTCTTAATTCCTCTCTAATGTACCCTTGCCTGCTCAACCAAAGCATGCTTTAGCACCTGATCCATATGGGCAACGGGGACAAATTCAACATCCTGCCGGATACTGTCGGGAATATCCTTCAAATCCCGTTCATTATCTTTGGGGAGCAGAATTTTTTTGTAGCCTGCCCGATGGGCAGCCAGCGACTTCTCTTTCAAACCACCAATCGGCAATACTCGGCCGCGCAAAGTAATTTCGCCCGTCATAGCTACATCCTTGGATACATGACGGTTGGTCAAAGCTGAAATTAATGCGGTAGCAATAGTAATTCCCGCAGATGGGCCATCCTTCGGAATCGCACCCTCAGGAATATGAATGTGGATATCATTTTTCTCATAAAAGTCCAGTTCAATGCCCAGATCAACTGCTTTGGAACGAGTGTAGCTGAATGCCGCCTGGGCAGATTCCTTCATAACGTCTCCCAATTTACCCGTAAGAATCAGTTTACCACTACCAGGTACGACCGTCACTTCAATCATCAGTGTTTCACCACCGACCTCTGTCCATGCCAAGCCTGTAACCGTACCGATCTGATCCTCCAGTTCTGCAACACCGTAACGGAATTTAGCGATACCCAGATAATCCTTCAGATTATCCGGTGTGATTTGAATCGGCCCTTCGCCACCAGATACAACGGACTTCGCCGCCTTGCGGCACAGAGAAGCCATTTGCTGTTCTAGATTCCGCACACCGGATTCACGGGTATATTCACGAATGACACGCAGGAGCGTATCCTCCCCGATGACCAACTGTTCCTCGTTCAAGCCATGCTCTCTCTTCTGCTTGGGCAATAGGTACCGGTTGGCGATTTCCAGCTTCTCCAGTTCGGTGTAGCCTGGAATATAGAGTGTCTCCATACGGTCCATTAGCGGACGCGGGATGTTGTGTGCAGCATTGGCTGTCGTTACAAACATCACATTGGACAGATCAAACGGCAGCTCGACAAAATGGTCACTGAACGTATTGTTTTGTTCAGGATCAAGCACTTCGAGCAATGCTGCCGATGGATCCCCCCGAAAATCGGAAGCCATTTTATCAATCTCATCCAGCAAAAATACCGGATTAGACGTTCCTGCGGTCTTCATCCCTTGAATGATCCGTCCCGGCATCGCGCCAACATAAGTCCGGCGGTGACCACGGATTTCCGCTTCATCCCGCACACCTCCGAGAGAAATGCGAACAAATTCCCGACCCATGGATTTGGCAATCGAACGGGCCAACGAGGTCTTGCCGACCCCTGGCGGGCCTACGAGACACAGAATCGGTCCCTTAATGGTCTTCACCAGCTTACGCACAGCCAAATACTCCAATACACGTTCCTTGGGTTTATCGAGTCCGTAGTGGTCGTTATTGAGTACCTCTTCAGCTTTGACGATATCCAGATCATCATCGGTAAACTTGTTCCACGGCAAGCTTAACAACCAATCAACATAATTACGGATGACGCCACCCTCGGCAGAGCTTGCCGGCATTTTTTCCAGACGATCGATTTCCTTTTCAACCTTCTCCTTCACCGGAACAGGTAGCTCCAGTTCACTTAGCTGGTTGCGCAGTTCTTCAACTTCTCCTGCGCGGCCTTCCTTCTCGCCAAGTTCCTTTTGAATCGCCTTCATTTGTTCACGCAGATAATACTCCTTCTGCGTCTTCTCCATTTGCTTCTTCACACGCTGGTTGATTTTACGTTCCAGCTCCAGTACTTCACGCTCATTGTTCAAAATATCCAGAAGCTTCTCCAGACGCTGAGTAACGTCGATCGTCTCCAGTATATCCTGCTTTTCCTTAATTTTGAGCGTAAGATGACTTGTGATCACGTCTGCAAGTCGTCCCGGCTCCTCAATATCGGATACCGCAGCGAGAGTCTCTGGTGTTACCTTTTTGGACAAGTTGATATAATGCTCGAACTGAGTTAATACAGTGCGCATAAGCGCATCCGTCTCAGGCTGTACGTTTTCTGCCTCGTGCAGCTCCTTCGCCATTACCTCGTAATATTCTTCATTGTCCGTATATTGAATAATCTCGGCGCGTTCCAGCCCTTCCACCAATACTCGAATAGTTCCATTAGGAAGCTTGAGCATCTGGCGCACCTTGGCTACCGTGCCGACTCGAAAGATGTCCTCTTGTGTAGGTTCTTCAATATTTACTTCTGATTGAGAACACAGGAGAATCAAATTGTCTTCAACCATCGCTTTTTCCAAAGCCTTGACCGATTTTTCCCGGCCCACATCGAGATGCAGAACCATGCTCGGGTAGACCAGAAGTCCTCTTAAAGGCAGCAAAGGAAAACGACGACCTTTTGTCTTGGTGGGTCCCATCGCTTTCGCACCTCCAGTGATTCTCAGGTTCCGGATTTTACAATCCTCACGTTGTTATCTTTCATATTTTATCAAATGTTTTATGAAAAAACCAATGAAAGGGTGGTTCATCAGCAAGATCCTGTATCTGATATCGTCCCGCTATGCGTTCCATCAGCCTGTAACAAGGAAGATTGGGATGAGCGAAAAGTCTCAATTGGCGCATGCACAGGCAAATCTGACGTCATCTCTTCCCCAAACACATGTCGGAACACTTCGGTAACTGACTGTACAGGAATGACTTTTAAACTCTCAATACCGTCAAAAAGAGCTTGCCAGTTGTCCTGCGGAATGATCACCTTTTTGGCTCCAGCCTGAAAAGCGGCTTCAACCTTGGCTAATACACCACCAATCGGTTTGACACGACCATGGATGCTAACTTCGCCAGTCATAGCAATTTCATGATCCACCGGAATTCCCCGCATCGCGGAAGCAATGGCTGTTGCCATCGCAATTCCTGCGGACGGGCCATCTACTGGCGTACCCCCTGGGAAATTGATATGCAAATCGTAATTCGATGGAGACAATCCGAGCGTACGCAAAACGGTTAAAACATTTTCCACAGAACCTTTAGCCATGCTCTTACGGCGCAGCGTGCGGGACCCACCTCCAATTTCTTCCTCATCCACGACCCCCGTAATATTATAAATTCCCTTTCCCTCAGGAACCGGAACTGCTGTAACTTCAATTTCCAGCAGCATCCCCATGTTCGGGCCATATACAGCTAATCCGTTAACGAATCCGATTTGCGGCAAGCCCGGTATTTTTCGGTCAGGACGTGGTTGAATTTGACTGCTGCCCGCTACCCATTCCACGTCGGAAGCATTGAGACGTTCCCTTTTCTCGGTAAGTGCCAAACCAGCAGCCAGCTGGATCATATTGACCGCTTCCCGACCGTTCGTTGCGTAACGCTGTACAACTTCTACCGCCTCAGGGCAAGGGCCAAAGCCTAGCTTGTGGACAGCATCCTCTGCAATACGAGCAATCTCCTGTGGCTGTAAGGCACGGAAATAAATCTCCATGCACCGGGAGCGAATCGCAGGTGGCAGTTCATGCGGCGAACGGGTCGTCGCACCTACCAAACGAAAATCGGCTGGCAAACCGTTTTGGAAAATATCGTGGATATAAGCAGGAGTGTTCGAATCTTCCGAGTTGTAATACGCACTCTCCAAAAATACCTTGCGATCCTCCAGTACTTTCAACAGTTTATTCATCTGCGTTGGATGCAGCTCACCAATCTCATCAATGAACAGCATCCCCCCATGCGCCTTCGTCACAGCTCCGGGCTTAGGCTGCGGGATTCCCGCCACCCCCATCGCTCCTGCCCCTTGATAGATTGGATCATGCACTGAACCTATCAGCGGGTCCGCAATACCGCGCTCGTCAAAGCGGGCCGTCGTAGCATCAATCTCCGTGAATTTGGCATCTCCCTTGAACGGGGAGGACAGATTCTTCTTAGCCTCTTCCAGCACCACGCGTGCAGCAGCCGTCTTCCCTACACCCGGCGGGCCATAAATAATGACATGCTGCGGATTCGCACTACATAACGCTGCCTTGAGTGCGCGCAGTCCGTCCTTCTGACCCACGATATCCTGTAATGTGGCAGGACGTGTGCGTTCAGCCAACGGCTTAGTAAGCGAAATAGAGCGCAATTTGCGCAGCTTATCCAATTCCTTGCGGGATTCCCGATCCACCGCACTACGGTTCGTTTTCTGGCTCCGCAGGAGGTTCCAGAAATACAGACCAATTACAATCCCGAAAAACATTTGCACCAATAACAAAATCATAGTCAAGTCCATCGTATTTCCTCCGTTTCTCATCTCAGCAATTTGAAAAATGCCGCTCTATGAAAAACAGTATTTCCTTTTCCGCGATAGCTAAACGGCGGTCTTTCAAAAGATCAGAGAGAAATACAAAAACGCCGTGAAGAACAGTTCTGTAGCAGAGCTGCTCTCCACGGCGTTTAAATGATGAAAATAGATTATGACTATGCCTATTTATATAACTGCTTTGCCTACACCTTCTCGGCGGTATGACGTTCTTCACGTCCAGGGATTTTCCCTGTTTCCTCATAAGCCTTGACGATGATATCAATTTCTTTTTTCAATTCGTCGACCATATCGGCCTCAGGTACTTTACGAATCATTTTTCCATAACGGAACAAAAGGCCTTCACCGCGTGCCCCAGCAATTCCAATATCAGCTTCCTTCGCTTCACCCGGGCCATTTACTGCACAACCCAGTACTGATACTTTAATCGGTACCTTGAGTTTTGCAATGTAGTCCTCCACCTCGTTGGCAATAGAGAACAGATCTATATCCAGACGTCCACAAGTCGGACAAGAAATTAGTGTAGCTGCGTTTGTGATCAATCCAAAAGTCTTGAGCAACTCACGTGCTACCTTCACTTCTTCCACCGGATCGGCACTGAGCGAAATACGCATTGTAGAGCCGATGCCTGAGGCCAGCAAAGCGCCCATACCTGCCGCGCTTTTGACCGTACCAGTAAAGAGCGTACCCGCTTCGGTAATACCCAGATGGAGCGGGTACTTAATAATTTCAGCGGCCTTCGTATAAGCTGCAATCGCCATAGGAACGTCAGACGCTTTCAGTGACACAATAATGTCATGGAAATCAAGTTCTTCCAGTATCCCGATATGATACAGTGCGCTTTCTACCATCGCTTCTGGCGTAGGGTAGCCATACTTATCCAGTAAATGCTGTTCCAATGATCCGGCGTTCACACCAATCCGAATCGGAATCCCTTTTTCCTTACATGCCTTCACGACAGCTTCCACTTTTTCACGTCGTCCAATGTTACCTGGATTAATGCGAACCTTATCAATTCCGTTTTCAATGGCCAGTAGAGCCAGCTTGTGATTAAAGTGAATATCTGCAACCAACGGAATATGAATCCGTTTTTTTATTTCCTTAATGGCTGCGGCAGCTTCCTCATTGTTGACGGTAACCCGCACCAGTTGACATCCAGCTTCTTCCAAGCGAAGAATCTCGGCTACAGTCGCTTCCACATCTGCTGTTTTGGTTGTACACATACTTTGGATGATGACTTCATTGCTGCCGCCAATCGTCAGATTCCCGACTTTAACGGGACGTGTGTCTTGTCTTAAGAACATGTACTTTTCTCTCCCATTAACGCCAAACCTCCACCCCTTAAAACCTCATACAGGTTTAGTGAAGTGGAGATCCGGCTTCTCATGTTTTAGAGATCGCGAAGTATCAATCCTTAGGCGCTCTCTTCTTGTTTTTTATCCTTATCTGTACCACCGAGTTCCGGTGCAATTTTGTCTTTTACAACCTGCTCATTGATGACGCAAGTAGTCACATCCTCACGGGAAGGAACCTCATACATTACGTCCAGCATAATACCTTCGATGATCGCACGAAGGCCACGGGCACCCGTGTTACGCTTGATCGCTTCACGAGCAATGGCTTCCAGAGCATCTTGCTTAAACTCCAGTTGCACATTATCCAGCTCAAGCAGCTTCTGGTATTGCTTGGTTAACGCATTTTTCGGTTCGGACAGAATACGAACCAATGTGTTCTCATCAAGCGGCTCGAGCGTAGAAATTACTGGCAAGCGTCCTACAAATTCCGGAATCAGGCCGAATTTCAAAAGATCCTCAGGCAATACCATTGAAGTATATTCGCCTGGTTTCAGATCTTTTTGTTCGCTAGTAGCGTTGAAGCCGATAACCTTTTTACCGATACGGCGTTTGATCATTTGCTCCAGACCATCAAAGGCACCACCGCAAATGAACAGGATATTCGTGGTGTCAATTTGAATGAACTCTTGATGTGGATGCTTGCGACCGCCTTGCGGAGGTACAGAAGCAACTGTGCCTTCCAAAATCTTAAGCAACGCCTGCTGTACACCTTCACCCGATACGTCACGCGTAATGGACGGGTTTTCGGATTTGCGGGCTACTTTATCAATTTCGTCAATGTAGATAATGCCGCGTTCGGCTTTTTCCACATCATAATCGGCAGCTTGAATCAGTTTCAACAAAATATTTTCAACGTCTTCACCCACATAACCTGCTTCCGTAAGGGAAGTGGCATCTGCGATAGCAAAAGGAACATTCAAAATTTTAGCCATGGTTTGCGCAAGCAACGTTTTACCCGAACCAGTAGGTCCAAGCATCAAAATGTTACTTTTTTGCAGTTCCACATCATCAATTTTGTTTTGAGTATTAATACGTTTGTAGTGATTATATACCGCTACAGACAACGATTTTTTCGCTTGATCCTGACCAATGACATATTGGTCCAGAATGTCACGGATTTGCATTGGTTTCGGAATGTCTTTCAGATCTACTTCCTCTTCATGCCCCAATTCCTCTTCTACAATCTCCGTGCACAACTCAATGCATTCATCACATATATATACGCCCGGTCCAGCAACAAGCTTGCGAACCTGATCCTGAGATTTACCGCAGAAAGAACATTTCAATTGTCCTTTTTCATCATTAAATTTAAACATAGAGCCACCCCTTTACAGATTAATCGGTTTAGACAGCACCTGGTCAATGATACCGTATGCTTTTGCCTCTTCCGCTTCCATGAAGAAATCCCGGTCAGTATCACGTTCGATTTTTTCGAGGGGCTGACCCGTACGCTCTACATAGATTTGATTCAGCTTAGCACGTGTTTTGATAATCCAGTCCGCATGAATCAGCATATCGGAGGCTTGCCCTTGAATGCCACCGAGCGGCTGATGGATCATGACTTCACTGTTGGTAAGCGCGTATCTCTTGCCTGGCGCACCCGCTGTGAGCAGCAACGAACCCATACTTGCAGCCATGCCTACACAGATCGTCGATACGTCCGGCTTAATGAATTGCATTGTATCATATATACCCATGCCCGCAGTTACAGAACCGCCTGGCGAGTTAATGTACAAATTAATATCCTTCTCTGGATCTTCCGCAGAAAGGAACAATAACTGTGCAATGACGAGATTGGCGACATCGTCATCAATCGGGCCACTTAGGAAAATAATACGATCCTTAAGCAACCGCGAGTAAATATCGTAAGATCGTTCTCCTCGATTCGTTTGTTCCACAACCATAGGGACGAGACTCATCACGACCAACCTCTTTTCTTTATTAAAATGAACACCTGTATTCATCCGCTTCCTTATGTCCCATTAAAACGGAAGCAGCAAGCATGAAACGTGAACACCTTACAAAATATTTTAACATGTTCAGAGTCTCGTGTCATATTTGCATGCGCTCATATATGCAGTGCGGGCTGTTTACAGTACACTCTGCCGAGACCTTCTCATATTTAACCATGTTTCGTATGTATGTGCAAATATACGGTAGTGACTTATGTAAAACAAAAAACACGACTCACAGCACTTTCCATAAACGACTAAAATTTGGGTTACCAAAGGTAAAAATAAGGCACGTAACTTTCACTACGTGCCTTATCCCTATCTAATTGCTACGTTGCAGCTTGTTACAGCATACTCCGTATATTTTATCGTCTGAATTATTCAGCAGCTTCAACTGGCGCTTCTACTTCTTTGCTGTTTTCCACCAACAAAGCAATCGTTTTGCGCAGTGAAATTTCTTCTTTGAGGTTAGCGAACGAGCCGTTACCTTCCAGAATGCTACGGATTTCCTCAACTGAACGTTTGTAAGCTTCAGCCATGTTTTTCAGTTCTTCATCAATTTCCGCTTCGGAAACTTCGATGTTTTCTGCTTTAGCCACTTGCTCCAGCACGAGGTTGTTACGTACGCGCTTCTCAGCATCAGCTTTCATTTGCTCTTCCAGGTCTTCCTTGCTTTGACCAGAGAATCCGAGGAACATTTCAAGGTTCATACCTTGGCTACGCAAACGGTTGTCAAAATCGCGAACCATGTTTTGCACTTCGCTCTTCACCATTGCTTCAGGAATGTCGATTGTTGCATTCTCAGCAACTTTCTCCACTACAGCACCCTCGCGGGCTGCTTTAGCTTCGTTTTCCTTACGATCCAACAATTGCTTTTTCAAGTCTTCCTTGAATTCAGCCAGTGTGTCAAATTCGCTTACATCTTTAGCAAATTCATCGTCCAGTTCAGGAAGAACTTTGCGTTTCAGTTCGTGAACTTTCACTTTGAATACCGCTTGTTTGCCAGCGAGGTCAGCAGAATGGTAGTTCTCAGGGAACGTTACTTCAACGTCCTTGGAATCGCCAGTGTGCAAACCAACCACTTGCTCTTCAAAACCAGGGATAAATGTGTTAGAGCCCAGTTCCAAAGAATACTTCTCAGCTTGTCCGCCTTCGAATGGTACACCATCCACGGAACCGTCGAAGTCAATAATAGCTGTATCACCGGATTGAGCAGCATCTTCATCAACGACAACCAATTCAGCATGACGTTGTTGCAGGCGCTCCAGTTCTTGAGCCAGTTCTTCGTCGCTTACTTCGAGTTTGCTTACTGGCACTTCTACGCCTTTGTAATCGCCCAAAGTCACTTCAGGTTTAACAGTAACCTTTGCTTTGAATTTGAAAGATTCGCCTTTAGCAAATTGATCAATTTCAACGTCAGGGCTGTCAACCGGGAAGATGTCTGTTTGCTCTACAGCTTGGCTGTAAGCTTCTGGCAACAGGATGTCAATTGCATCCTGGTACAGACTTTCAATACCATAGCGTTTTTCAAAGATAGGACGTGGTACTTTACCTTTACGGAATCCTGGTACACTTACTTGTTTTGCCACTTTATTAAAAGCTTTGTCGAGTGCAGCGGCTACACGATCCGCGTCAACCTCAACTTCAAGAACCCCAAGGTTCTTCTCTATTTTCTCCCAAGTTGCTTTCATTTTATGCTTTCCCCTCCAACAAAATCTTCACTTAGTTTTCATTACAATCAACGCACACAAAATAACCACTATAGTATATCTAACATTACTGTCTTTTTCAAGAGCAGCCCTTTGAATGCTTCACAGGTAAACGTTTCC
The DNA here is from genome assembly GCF_037027525.1 of Paenibacillus sp. 203. Taxonomy (NCBI): domain Bacteria; kingdom Bacillati; phylum Bacillota; class Bacilli; order Caryophanales; family Paenibacillaceae; genus Paenibacillus; species Paenibacillus sp. 203. Next base: position 360,943 of record NZ_JAXCHD010000006.1, on the reverse strand, counting down.
GGTCATTAAGGAGTGTTCATTCCCGCCGCTACGAATAGTCGCATCGACCGATACGCCTGCTCAAAACGGAAGCGAAGCGCATCTGTAATGCCATATATAGCACGGGTTTCTTCCTCATTATTATTTCCGTTCAAACTTTCCGAAACCGTCTGATGGAGTGCTGCAGCCCAAATATCCGGCATCCCGTCCTCTTCCACCAACATTGATCTATAATCTTTCGTACCGTATACTGCCATCACAAACTGTGACCACAGCTCCTGTGCGAAATAGAATAGTGTAGGCTCGTGCACCTCAGTCTGATCGGCCACCCGTTCCAAAATACGCATAATCGACTCTGGAAAATCACCTGGCTGTAACGGAACCGTTTCAATGTCGATTTCCGCTTGTTCATCACCCCGTCTGATTTCTATCGTCCCTTCCATTCCGCGTCGTCGCATTGTCTGTAGAACACGGAATTGAAGTAAAGGATGGATTTCCCGTTCCGTAATCCAGCGAAGCAAGGCATCGTCGATTTCTGGCAGTTCCAGATAGGACAACTGCTCCAACGCTAAAATCGTCTGTTCGGATAAGGGTTCATCCATAGCCATCCGCAACAGCTTGTTGCCGTAGCCTGCATCCTGCTCCTGCTTAAAGCGTGCATGACGGCGAGCTAACTCTACTTCACTGACTTCTTCTTCCACAGCGTCCGTTACCGCCCCGCTGTCAGCGTACTGTGGAAATGCAGCCTCCAGCCATTGTAATAAAGCGTTCCATTCATCGTATTGCTTCTGCTCCTGTCCCTGACACTGCATTAAAAAACGCAGCATCGCCATCGCCTCTCCGTAACGTTCGTTTTCAAGCATCACAGTAAGTTGAATTTGATAATAGTCCAGTGTCTTCGGAAACAATACAATATTATTTTCTTTTGTCGTCACCTTGGAGTCCTTTATTCAAGGCACCCCCTCTCCTTCGCAAGCTCAAGTATTTGTAGATTATATGAGAAACAGTAGCCGAAGTCCAACCACTCGTCTTACACATATTCACCTGTATTCTAACATACCCTTTTATAAGGCAAAAAAAACTACGTCTACTCAGAATTTATGCTGTATAAAGCCTAAATAAGCGATATATGCAAAATAAGACTTGAATTTCTTTTATCCATATGATATATTAATATTCGCTTGAATTTTATGTCCCAGTAGCTCAGCTGGATAGAGCAACGGCCTTCTAAGCCGTCGGTCGGGGGTTCGAATCCCTCCTGGGACGTCATAACAAGAAGCCTCCATAATGGAGGCTTTTTTTGTTCTCTGAGATAAACCACGGGGGAACGTCGGGTCATCGGTATCGTTAGCCTATACTTCGCAGCCGACCATAGGGAGAGTATCTCTCTTGATAAATTACATCAAAAATAGCTTCCGCAAGGGAGCTTTTTTCATTATAAATAATGTAGAAAGATTAGTCTGCCCATCACTACTTTAGGCGCTGGTTTCAAGTCTCTACTCTTTCAAAAAAGGGCAGAAATTGCTATCATCTATTCATGTTGCACCATTTCAGGACCATTTTAATGAAAAACCTATGAAGTCCAGATAGAAGACATTTATAAGCTTATGTCAACAAAGGATATACAAATCACATCGCTTGACCGCGTGAATTAGCAAGGAGATTAATCAAATGAAATTAATATCTTGGAATGTAAACGGCTTAAGAGCCTGTGTGACCAAAGGGTTTTATACTTATCTAAAAGAAACAAATGCCGATATTTTTTGCGTACAGGAAACGAAGCTTCAAGAAGGTCAAATCCTCATGGAGAACATGGAGGAATACACACAATACTGGAATTACGCTGAGAAAAAAGGATATTCCGGCACGGCTATTTTCACCAAAATCAAGCCGCTCTCTGTGCATTATGGACTTGAGGAAAACGAAGAACCAGAGGGCCGAACCATAACTCTGGAATTCGAAAAATTTTATCTCGTCAATGTGTACACACCGAATACCAAACGGGACTTATCCCGACTGCCCTATAGACTGGAATGGGAAGACCGTTTTCGCAGCTACCTGCAACAACTGGATGCTTTGAAGCCTGTCATCATTTGTGGAGATTTGAACGTAGCTCATCAGGAGATTGACCTCAAAAATGCCAAAGCTAACTACGGAAATGCCGGATTCACGCCTGAGGAACGGGAACGCATGTCACAGCTGCTAGACGCCGGATTTATAGATACCTTCAGATCCTTTTATCCTGACCGGACGGATGTTTATTCCTGGTGGTCCTACATGCCAAAGGTGAGAGAAAGGAATATCGGCTGGCGGATTGATTACTTCCTCGTTTCGGAGAGACTTCGTCCGCTATTGATGGATGCGAGCATTGATTGTCATATTACAGGCAGTGACCACTGCCCTGTGATATTGGATTTACAAGATATTTCAGCATAGGTCTCCCTGCCCTGACACAAGGATTTATGAAATCTTAAAAAGCCGTTATGCTCTGTTATGGCAGCATGACGGCTTTAATTAATGGAGCTATGCCCCCAAATATACCTCGATACGAGAAATCAACCGACTCTCACATCTTGCGCTTCTTTTTGATCTAATACAGCCTGGCATATCGTCTTCTTTTCGCCACTGACGTAATGCAGTACATATTGGGTCACTCTGCATTCCGTTGCATAAGTATCCTTACGATCCGTATTAAAATAAGTCACCTGGCAGCTTGGGCTCCAGCCTCAAGGATAGGCCCCTATGATCGTTGCCAAACGGCTGCCCCGCCAGACTTTCATTCACCTTATACATGCCCAGCTTCCTGTCGTAAAGCCCACTCTGCCTGATTTGCCGATATAGCTCCTGCCCATTTACAATGTCGCCAACCACTTTCATAGCCCGGGTCGGTCCCTCTAGAAAATATGGGGTATCCTTACGTTCGAAGGAATGTATGTTTACGAGCTTGCCCCCGCAGTCATCCTCCTGTACCTCGAATTCTCTGGCTTCATAATAAAAGAAGGAAATCCGTGACCAGAAGCTGTAATCCTTGCTTTCATCCCTGCAATCAGCCTCATCAGAATCGTGGTAGTATTCCTCCATTGCGAGCCTCAGCTGTTGGATCAACTTAGCAACTTCTCGCGGCAACCGTAGCACAGAATCGCCCGAAAGCTTCACCTGTGCATGTATTAAAAATCTTACAAGTCGCTGTAATTCACACAGTTCACTGAATCCAGATGCAAACAGCCCCGGAAGTCCGTTCATGGAATCATTCCATCCCGGCTTGCCCGCCTCCATCTCAATTCCTAAGCCCTCCGGGTCCAGCGTGGACAGCTTGATGGCTGCCAATGACAGCAGCTTTTCATATAAATTTGACTTATAAATCTCTCCGCTTCCATGTTCGGTTCGAACCCAATGAACATCGCGATCCCGGGCGTGCAGCTGAGCTTCTTTCTCCTTGCTCTCTACGACCGCCCCGTACTGACGGATACGTCCGTCTTTCATCTGCACGTATTTGTTTCGACGTGGCTGTACCCATGCCGGACTGTCGTAATACATGTACTCTCGGGTCGTTAGCAAGAGTTCCTCTTGTTTGTCTGGATAGATACTTAGATAACTTTCGATTAGATCCATGTTATATGTCCAATGGTCGATCCAGAAGCCTTCACCAAAATCAGCCTCATAGCATTGTTCGGAATGCTTGGGAGCTTCGGTTACAAACAAGTCTCAACCGTTTGCTTTAGCGCGATGTTGTCATGAATGATATGTTGAATCAGCTCACCCGGGGTGAACGACGATTGAAAAAAAGCACGCAAAGACGAATGATCTGCCACCTCCACCTGTCCCAGCAACGGTTCCAGATCCCCATGCTTGCGTGAAAATACATGATATACAAACGGTTGCTCCGTGCCGTTTTCCAGCAGCATGGATAACCACCACGTAACAGGTTATCCAGATAGTTCTGACGGCAGTATTCGTCAAATAACGGAATGGATGTCCGGGTTGCCATTTCATCCGTCAACTCTTCGATCAACGCTTTGGCTTCCTCCGCCTTCCGCTCGATATAAGGCATGGTTGCGATTTCCGTAATCCGTTCATTGATAGAGTGAATATCATTCACATGCCCGATGATCGTACAGTGATTGACGGCAGTACCTGCCGCCAGTCGTGCTGTGTAGCCGCTAAACCCACAAGGCACTTTATTCGTCGTCACAGGCTGCTGTGAAACCAAGTCTTCGACGCCTTTTCTATTTAAAACCCGTTATTCGCCATCACTTGCTTGAACCACAGCGCACTTTGTTTGGGTGTCCGTTCCTGCGTGTCGTAATTGATGTGTATAATACCAAAACGTTTGCTGTATCCCCAGGCCCATTCAAAGTTATCGAGGAATGACCAGACAAAATAGCCCTTAAGCTGACCTCCCTCCCCAATAAAGCGATGGCATGCCTTTAAATGTTCCTCAATGTAATACTGACGTCCAATGTCCTTAATCTTTCCATTCACCAGTTCGTCCTTCATCGCTGCTCCGTTTTCCGTAATCAGGATGGGTAACCCCTTGGAAAAATCCTTCTCAATCCGCGTTAGCAGCTTATAAAAGGATTCAGGGTGAATCTCCCATCCCATATCCGTTACCGGTTCCTCTATGGAAACCTGCTCAACCTGAAGCAACGAAGCGTCTGTAGTCGCTCGAATGATACTGCGGGCGTAGTAGTTGATGCCCAAAAAATCCCCTGGCTGCTGAATCAGCTCCATATCACCAGGCTGTACAAAATCCAATCCATTCAAGTGCGCCCCGTACCATTCCACCATATCCTCAGGGTATTTCCCGTTAAATAATGGTTCGGCAAACCATCGATTAATAAAACCATCCCGCCGGACAGCAGCGGCTACATCTTCGGGGTGTTCAGAGGCTGCATCGACATGCTCCATGTTCAGCGTAATACCGATGTTGCCCGTCAGGCCCTTTTCCTTGTGTAAGTTCATGGCTATCCCGTGACACATCAGAATATGATGAGCGGCAGTAAAGGCTTCCCTCCAGTTCTCATGGCCGGGGGCATGCTCTCCTGTGCCATAGCCCAAAATAGAGGCGCAGTAGGGCTCATTTATCGTATTCCACCAGCTTATACGCTGTCCAAATCGATCCATGATTACAGAAGCATACGTTTTAAAATGTTGGATAATCTCTCGCTGCGTCCAACCGCCTTCGTCCTCAATCCACTGCGGTAGATCCCAATGATACAGCGTCAGCATTGGAATTAGCCCGGCCGACTCAATCTCATCCAGCAGACGCTCATAGAAGAGCAACCCCTGTTCGTTAACCACGCCGGGTGCGGGAATAATGCGCGGCCAGGCCACGGAAAAACGGTAATGTAAAAAGCCAAGTCGCTTCATTAATTGCACGTCTTCCTTAAAGCGGTGAAAATGGTCACAAGCCACATCTCCGCAGTCCCCTCCTATCACCTTTCCAGGTGCTCGACAGAAAGTATCCCAAATAGAAGGCGCTCTTCCTTCCTCATCCACGCCACCTTCAATTTGATAAGAAGAGGTCGAAGTTCCCCACATAAACGTGGTGGGGAATGTATAGGTATTCTCACTCATACTCGGTATCATCCTTTCAGGAATCAAGACTTCACAGCTCCGGCCATTGCACCGCCGACAATAAAGTGCTGGAGGAAAATATACAAAATAACGAGCGGTAGTGTAACAATCAGAATGCCGCAAGCGAGCAGCGGCCAGTTGTTCATGTATTGTCCGTAGAAAGAGAACAATCCCTTGGTCACTGGCTGATAAGCAGGATCAGACAAATAAATAGTAGGACCTATAATGTCATTCCACGCCCCTATAGCTGTCAAAATAATGCCTGTTGCCAACACCGGCTTCATCAGCGGGACAAGAATTGTAAACAAATATCATGAATATCCGCACCCGTCCATGGCAGCCGCTTCATCCAGCTCTCGGGAGACAGACTTGATATACCCCACAAACATCAGAAAAGCGATGCCGGTACCTGTTGTTTTCAGCAAAATAAAACCCAAGCTGGGTATTGTAAAGTCCCAGGCTATTAATGAGAGCAAATTGCGGAATCAGCCGGATTCGGGAGATACATGGATATCAGGAAAAACACTTTTTCAGCATTGTAAAATTCCCCCTGTACTCTTAGAATAAATGCATTCACTTTTACGAAAGCGGTTTAGTTGATTACAGCTACTATTATGTATCGGATAGCCTGTATTTGTAAATAGAGAATTGTAAATTATCAAATAAAACATAAATCACCGTTTTTACTCCTTAAAATATTAGGCAACATCCTTTATTCACACTGTTGACTCACTTCTATGAGGTAGCATAGAATACGGGTAATCATTAAGTTTGAAAAGAAAAGTCAATTTAACTAAATCAGTTTAGTTACGGAGGATTCCATGAATATAAAAACAATAGCTAGCATGGCAGGCGTTTCAGTGGCAACGGTTTCGAAAATCATTAACAATTACACAGACATCAGTGAGGAAACCCGACAGCGGGTACTTAAAATCATGGAGGAAACAGGCTATAGACCCTCCTCCTCGGCTAAAACGCTTGCTACCAAAAAATCTAATCTGGTAGGCGTTATATTTGCCGGCAAGCTGAATGTTGATTTTAGTCATCCTTTTTTTGTTGATATCATTAATGTCTTCAAAAAACAGATTGGCTTGCTCGGTTACGATCTGCTATTTTTCTCAAATGAGAAATTTCTGGATAATGGAGAGGACTATTTGGCTCGCTCGAAATATTTTTCAGTGGACGGGTGCATTATTATTGCTGGAGATGAGGTGGAGAAGAGTGTTTTTGATCTCGATGCCAGCCCTATCCCCTGCATCGGTGTCGATATTGAGCTAACCGGAGCTAGTTCCTGCTATATCATGTCCGACAATCAGAAGATTTCAATGAAGGTTGTTGAGCACTTTTACATGAATGGATACCGCGAAATGGGTTTTATAGGCATTGAACGCCCCTCTTTGGTTATTAAAGAGAGAGAGGAAGCCTTTATCGCCTCACTAAAACGGTTTAGTCTTGACGTTAGACCTGAATGGGTCGTGTATGGTAAGGACTACGCGGCAGAAGATGGATACCAGGTCGCGAAGGCGTGGATACAGCAAGGAAATTTACCAAAAGCTATTTTTGCGGCGACCGACCTGCTTGCTTTTGGTGCCATACGTGCTTTCAAGGAAAGCGGCTTAAGGGTACCCGAGGATATTGCTGTAGTGGGATGTGATGATATAGAAGCCTGTCGTTATACCGAACCTCCACTGACGACTGTGAAACAAGACAAGCAAAAAATAGGTCGTCTAGCCGCTATGGTGCTGTTTGACCTGATGAATAAACAAATGGATACGAAATGTATTAAAGTAGAGCCGGAACTAGTCATTCGTAGCTCCTGCGGAGCCCGGCAACATTGGGACCATACGAAGGTCAAGAGTTAGCATATGCCTTAAAAAAGATGACTCCTGATAAATTCAGAAGTCATCTTTTTGCAGTTTAATATTCTGAGACCCATCGCTTAATCTATTACTTGTAGGCCATCGTCGCATTCACAGCCTTTTTCCAGCCTTCATACAAGCTTTCACGTGTTGCTTCATCCATATTCGGGGCAAAAGAGGTTTCCACTCTCACCCGCTTGCGAAGTTCATCCGTACTCTTCCAATATCCAATAGCCAAACCTGCCAGACATGCAGCCCCCAGTGCCGTCGTCTCATGGATAACTGGCCGCTCCACTGTTGCATCCAAAATATCGCTCTGGAATTGCATCAGAAAATTGTTCAATACAGCTCCTCCATCCACCCGCAGCAATTTCACTGCAATACCTGAATCAATCTCCATGGCTGTAAGCACATCCTTGGTCTGATAAGCGAGTGACTCCAATGTGGCGCGGATAAAATGCTCCTTCGTGGTCCCGCGTGTCAAACCGAACATCGCTCCACGCACCTCGCTATCCCAGTAGGGGCTGCCCAGTCCGACAAAAGCGGGTACAAGATACACTCCTTCCGTAGACGAAACACGGGCGGCATAAGGTTCACTGTCCTTCGCTTCACGGAACATACGCAGCCCGTCTCGCAGCCACTGGATCGCCGACCCCGCTACAAATACACTCCCCTCGAGTGCGTATTGCACTTTGCCTTCCTCCAGTCCCCAAGCGATGGTCGTAATCAGGCCGTGCTTGGATTCCACTGGTTGATCCCCCGTATTCATCAGCATGAAGCAGCCTGTGCCGTAAGTGTTTTTGATCATCCCTTTTTCGTAACATGCCTGACCAAACAAGGCTGCCTGCTGGTCACCTGCTGCACCGGCGATCGGTACATTCTGACCAAAGAAATGATAATCCACAGTGTGCGCATATACCTCGGAAGAAGGTCTTACCTCAGGTAGCATGATTTTCGGAACACCCAGAATGTCCAGCAGCTCTTCGTCCCACTTTAGTTCATAAATGTTGTACATCAGCGTCCTGGCTGCATTGGAGTAGTCCGTTACATGTGCCGTTCCGCCGGATAGTTTCCAGATCAGCCACGAGTCAATCGTACCGAATAACAGGTCACCTCGTTCCGCCTTTTCCCGCGCGCCCTCCACATGGTCCAGTATCCACTTTACTTTAGTGCCTGAAAAATACGGGTCGATCAACAGCCCTGTTTTGCTGTGAAAAAGCTCCTCGTGCCCTTGCCGCTTCAATTCTTCACAGATGTCCGAGGTTTGGCGTGATTGCCATACGAGTACGTTATACACGGGCACTCCTGTATTTTTGTCCCATACAGCCACCGATTCTCGCTGATTGGTAATGCCGATGGCAGCCACTTGATTTGCTTTTACACCGGATTCGGAAAGACAGGAGGCAATGACCCCGAGAATAGAGCTCCAGATTTCATTCGCATTCTGCTCTACCCAGCCGGGATGAGGAAAATACTGCGGAAATTCTCGCTGAGCCGAGTACACTACATCTCCTTCGCTATTGAACAAAATTGCTCTTGAGCTTGTCGTTCCCTGATCTAGTGACAAAACATATTTTCCCATTGTTCATCTCTCCCCGTGTAAATCCATCGTTTTTACGCTGTAAGTTTGTGATCCATTTTATGATTTTTATAAGTTCGACTCATACGGAAGGTAATCAAGAGTACAATCACGATGATCCCTAGTAAAATCCAAAAAGCCGGAGTCACACTCCCCTTAAAAACGGCCTGATAAAATGGCCCTGCGAAAGATCCCCCCAATAGCGGTCCTATAACGGGCACCCATGCATATTTCCAGTTGGACGCCCCCTTACCGGGAATCGGTAGTAAATAATGCATCAGACGCGGCCCAAAATCCCTCGCTGGATTGATGGCATAGCCCGTTGTGCCTCCAAGGGATAAACCGATACTGACAACTAAAAAACCAACAATCAACGGTTTCAGGCCGTCTGTAAATGAATTGGCGCCAAACGACAGTAAAGCAAGAACAAAGATGAAAGTACCTATCATTTCACTAAGCACGTTGCCAAACGGATGATCAATAGCTGGTCCTGTCGCAAATACACTGAGTTTGGCTGCTGTGTCCTCCGTCTCTTTCCAGTGGGGCCAATAATGCAAAATAACGATCACTGCACCCGCCATGGCCCCGAGAAGCTGAGCCACAATATAGCCGGGAACATCTTGCCATGGAAAACTACCCTGAAATGCCAACGCCAGTGTAACTGCCGGATTCAAATGCGCTCCGCTGATTTGACCCACTGCATACACCGCAATAGCTACCGCGAGCCCCCAACCCATTCCGACCACAATCCAGCCGGAAGCGTGGGCAAATGACTTTTTCAGGGACACCCCTGCGCACACTCCGCCACCTAGGGCAATAAGAATCATTGTCCCTATGAATTCGGCTGCGTATGGCGACATACAACCTACCTCCTCAATAGATCATCCGATTTTGATCGCTTTCATCGCACAAAAAAAGAAAAGCCATCACAAACCAACCCTGTGCTGTACCATGGGATGTCTGCGTGGCTCTCTTGTCTCCGTCACGATTATTAACTTAAATTTGATACTATATAAGCATGTAAGCGATGTCAACTGCGGATTTACGTTTTTTCATAGCTTAAAATAATCGTTGACCATGTTAGATTCCCCGATTTATGATGTGAAAAAATGGTTTAATGTGAGGATTTCAGGATGAATACGACACTCCCAAACTCGATGAAGAAGGGAAGAATGTTATGCTGAAATTTCTGCAAAAAATCGGCAAGTCGTTAATGCTTCCAGTAGCCACTCTACCCGCTGCAGGGATCTTGCAAGGATTAGCTCTGATTAATTATGAAACGGATATACCACTTGGTCCCGGAGTTGGCGGATTTCTGAATCATTATATCACTCCTTTTCTGAACGAGGGGGCGGGGGCCATCTTCGGTAACCTTGCGCTCATTTTCTCCATTGGTGTTGCCATTGGTCTGGCAGGCGACGCAGTAGCCGCATTATCGGCAGTCATTGCCTATATGGTGCTGACCCGTATTTTGGCGGCAGTGCCGGGTATATTTGCATATATTCCAGACGACGTCAAGCTGGACATGGGCGTATTGGGGGGTATTTTTATCGGTGGATGGTCTGCTTTTCTGTTTAAAAAATATCACAATATTCAGCTCCCGGATTGGCTTGGCTTCTTCTCAGGCAAACGTTTTATCCCCATGATCACCGCCTTTACGACCATGATTCTGGCCATTCTGCTCGGAATGATCTGGAGTCCGATACAAGATGGGATTGCAGTCTTCGGCAACTGGATTGTCGGCTTTGGCGGAATCGGATCAATGGTATTCATGATTGCCAATCGGCTGCTGATCCCACTCGGTTTGCATCATGTGTTGAACTCGATCGCATGGTTTCAAATTGGTGACTACACCAATGCTGCCAGTGAGGTCGTTCATGGTGACCTGACGCGTTTTTTTGCAGGCGATACATCGGCGGGTATATTCATGTCCGGCTTCTTCCCCATTATGATGTTCGCGCTGCCAGCAGCAGCCCTCGCATTCATCCATACCGCCAAACCGGAAAAACGTAAAGCCGTCGCTTCCATCTTCATCGGTTCCGCGCTGGCATCATTCCTGACCGGAATTACCGAGCCCCTCGAATTTTCGTTTATGTTCATTGCACCATTACTTTACGGCGTTCATGCTCTGCTGACAGGCCTAAGTGGCTTGGTCGTATACCTACTGGATGTCAAACTTGGCTTTTCTTTTTCAGCAGGACTCATTGACTATCTGGTCAATATGAAACTCTCCACCCACCCATTGCGAATGATCCCGGTCGGGCTTGTCTTCGCCCTCATCTATTACTTTCTGTTCCGATTTATCATTCTCAAATTCAACCTAAAAACTCCTGGGCGTGAAGATGATGTAGAAGACAGTCTCCTGTCTGACGTTAACGAAACTATATCCGATGGAAAGGCAAGCACCACATCCAACACTCAGTCCAGTCAGGCAGGCAGAATACTAACCTATCTCGGCGGTTCAGACAATATCCAAAGCATTGATGCCTGCATCACGCGGCTGCGTCTTGTCGTCAAAGACGACAAAGCGGTTAACGATCAAGCTCTCAAGCAGCTCGGAGCGTCGGGAATCATCAGGCTTGGTAATGGTACCCTACAGGTTATTTTCGGGACTCGGTCCGAAATTCTGAAAGATGAAATACAGCGGCTGATGTCATAGGCTGAATCCCTAACTTAAACACGTGCGTTCTTCATATAACAGACGCGCGTGTTTTTTTTAGTAATAAACGTTTCAAATTTTTTGTTTTTGGTTAAGGCAATGCACATAAATGGGTAACAGCTTCATATGATGGAGCTAAACCATTTACAACTTGTTAGGCAGGTAGATTATCTCAGACAGCAAGGAGGGAAATGATGTGAAGACAGTACAATGGCTGGTATTATGTCTTGCTTTTCTCACGATGTTCAGTGCTTGTAGTGAACCCTCGTCCTCTGAAAGTCAATCATCTGAAACTAATTTGTCAAACGGAAAAAAGATAACGCTTACATTGTGGTACTGGAACCGTTCCATTGACGATGAACTACTCGCCCAGGCGGAAAAACATTTTCCCAACATTGAATTAAAAACTCAAAAAATAGGCGGTGACTTCAAAGCCAAACTGAAGACAACGCTCGCAGCTCGTTCCGGTGAACCAGACATCGTAGCTCTGAACGATTGGATGGTGGAGCTGTTCCCCAGTGCGGATCGTTTTTACGACTTAAGGGAACTTGGAGCAGACCGCTTGAAGGATCAATATTTGGAATGGAAATGGAATCAAGGGATCACTCCTGATGGTAAAATGATTGCATTTCCCATGGATACTGGGCCTACCGCCCTCTTCTACCGAAGTGATCTGTTTGAACAAGCAGGCTTGCCTAGTGATCCTGAAAAGGTTAGTGCCTCCATCCGCACATGGGATGATTACATGGCAGCCGGAGAACAACTTCAGCAGAAATTCGGAAGCCGTTCATTTTTGGCTGATAATATTGTAAACGTTTACAATCAGGTACTCGCTCAGCACACAAACCTCTACTTCAAGCCGGATGGCAGCTATATCGGCAATCAATCTCCTGATATCCGTCTGGGCTGGAAAACCGCTGTCGATTTCCACAAGAAGCATCTGCTCGCCAATGCGGATGGCTGGACTCCCGAATGGAACGCTTCGGTCAATAACGGCAAAATTGCCTCTTTTGTAGGGGCTATCTGGATGAAGCAAGTTCTCACAGAGGCCGCGCCGGATACAGCGGGCAAATGGAGAGTCGCCCGTGCTCCTGGAGGAGACGGCAACCTGGGTGGTTCTTTCATTTCTATCCTCAAATCCAGCAAACATCCCAAAGAAGCCTTTGAAGTCCTGACCTGGCTGCAAAACCCGGAACACCAGCTGGAAGCCTACCACAAAATCGGACTGTTCCCGTCCACTCCCGGCGTCTATGACGATCCTATCATGGAGACACCCGAGCCTTTCTTTGGTGGTCAGGCCACCGGACTCATCTTTGCTACCTCCGCACGTCATGTGAAAAGCAGCTATTTCGGCGAGCGCTATCCTGTCATCCACGGCATTGTGACCCGTCGCCTTGCTAATGTCGCCAAGCAGGATGCCAATCCCGATATATTATGGACGGAAACCATGGATCGAATCGAACGGGAATTACAGCGGTAAAAAAACAAAATTCAAAAAAGGCGTGTGGACAATATGCTGAGAGAAATCTGGAAGCACCGTGCCGTTTATGCTGCGATCTCGCCGTTTTATCTGCTGTTTGGCATCTTTGGACTGTTTCCGATTGGCTTTTCATTATACCTGGCGTTTCACAAATGGGACGGGATCGGAGACATGACCTACAACGGCTGGGGCAACTTTCGCTACCTTGTAACAGACAATGAATTTTGGCAGGCTGTAGGCAACACCTTTGTGATCTGGGTGTATGCAACGATTCCGATGCTATTCTTCGCACTGATTATTGCCTTTCTGCTTTATGCCCCTTTTGTGAAAATGCGCACCTTATGGCGAGTTGGATTCTTCCTGCCCAATGTGACGTCCATTGTGGCTGTTGCCATCATATTTGGTGCCTTATTTGCCAACAATTTTGGATTTCTTAACTACATTCTGCAACTCTTGGGACTACCCATGGTTCAATGGTTGAATGTGCCATGGGGTATCCAAATTGCCATTTCTTCTATGGTCGTATGGAGATGGATGGGCTATAACGCAATCATCTATTTGGCCGGACTCCAGAGTATTCCGCATGTGCTGTATGAGGCCGCCAAAATAGACGGGGCAACCGGAGCGCAAGCTTTTTTCCGCATCACTATCCCCATGCTGCGCCCAGTCATTCTGTTTACGGTCATTACGTCCACCATCGGCGGTATGCAGCTCTTCACCGAGCCACAGGTCCTGGTCGGTAATGACGGCGGTTCCGGGGCAAGTGGCATGACCATCGTTTTATACCTGTACCGCGAGTCGTTCATTAACAACTATTTTGGATATGGTGCAGCCGTCGGATGGGGCATGTTCCTCATCATTGCTCTATTCTCCATCATAAACTGGAAACTCGTTCAAGGTAAAAAATAACGATGGGAAGGAGCTTCACAACATGATGCAGACACGCGCAAAATCCTTTGTTTTATATGCCGGATTGTTGGTGGGAATCATCCTGTCGATGTTTCCATTTTACTGGCTGATCGTCATGGCAACTCGTACCACTTCAGACATTTACCGTTTTCCACCGCAATTGTGGTTTGGCAGCCACTTCTTGGATAACATAACGAGAGTATTACAGCAGATTAATTTTGCCGGAGCCTTTTTTAATACCCTTTTTGTAGCCAGTTCTGTTACCCTATTGGTTCTGTTTTTCGATTCACTGGCAGGTTTTGCATTCGCCAAGTTTGATTTTCCGGGCAAAAAAGTGCTATTTATCGTTCTGCTAGCTACGATGATGGTCCCTTCACAACTTTCGCTTGTCCCCTCCTTTGTCATGATGGCCTCCTTTGGATGGGTAGGTACGTTCAAAGCGCTTATCATCCCGGGGATGGTAAATGCCTTCGGCATTTTCTGGATTCGTCAATATGCGGAAGAATCCATCCCAAAGGAGCTGCTGGATGCGGGCCGGATGGACGGATGCAGCTTTTTTCGACTGTACTTGAATGTAGCACTGCCTATTCTACGTCCTGCGTTCGCTTTTCTCGGCGCGTTTACCTTTATAGGAGCTTGGAATGATTATTTATGGCCGCTAATCGTCTTAACGGATGAGCGTAAATTCACGCTCCAGATTGCACTGTCACAATTGAACGGAATTTACAATACGGATTATGCGATGGTCATTGCGGGCACCCTGCTGGCTGTACTTCCACTTATTATTTTGTTTCTTTTCATTAGCCGCCAGTTTATTTCCGATCTTGCCGCCGGAGCGGTCAAAGATTAGATTTACCTGAATACCCTTATTCATTTCATGTTTAATAGTTAATCGTCATTTCAAATAGCTTACATGATGAAGTCAGCTATTCGACAGACAATCAGGTTAAGCAAGTTACGATTGGACATGAACTATGAACTGAGGGGAACTTTCCAGATGAACAAATTCACATATTATAACCCCACCAGATTAATTTTGGAGACCATCAAATTGAAGAACTGCAGCAGGGGCTAAAGATGACGGCGATGTGTCGGATGTTATCAACAAAAAGCACATGCCGACCCAGGCTCTGCCATTCGGCAACATCCACACACTCGCCCCCACCGGTTCAGAAATGAACCCGGATTCTGTTATCACCAACTGAGAAACGAACGAAAAATACGTATGGGGCAGCGCGGTGACGCATACGAGTGCATTCTGGACAAGTCTCGGTGCCCCTTCCACCCTGGTCGATTACAATATTAATGATGAGCAATCAGAAAAAATCGTAAACATTGCAGCCGGTGAAATGGAATATGGAGGCTTTGGTAAAAGTTGAATCAGGCATATATTATGGCTTCTTTACGCGCATCACTTTAAAAATCAAAAAGGGAGTGTCCCCAAGCCTATGATGGCTGAGGGCACTCCCTTTTTGATTTTATGAATTAACCGTTTGTCCTTTTTCTTCTACTTGGATAGCAGCCCCTACATTGGCACCTGCAAGAATGCCCTTTTTCTTATTAGGATACAAAGAATCCATATAGGTTCGGGTTTCTGCAACTACGATTCCCGATAAGCCAAGCAGTGCGATCAGATTCGGGAAAGCCATCATTGCGTTAAAGATATCTGCCAGTAGCCAAATGGCTTCCAACTTGATGAACGCACCTCCTGCTACAAGTGCGATGAACAGATAACGGTATGGTTTAATCCATTTGACACCCAGTAAATATTCAACACAACGTTCTCCGTAGTAATTCCAGCCAAGTATCGTTGTGAACGCAAATAAAATAAGGCTAATCGTCACGAGCTCTGCACCAGCCGGAAAGGCACTGGAAAACGCATGCTGGGTCATCAGACCTCCATCGTCATTTCCACTCCATATTCCCGTAACCAGCAACGTAAATCCCGTCAGATTACAAATAATCATCGTATCAATAAATACGCCTGTCATGGATATCAGCCCTTGTTCTGCAGGCCATTTCGTCTTAGCAGCTGCTGCTGCAATTGGCGCACTTCCCAAACCGGCTTCATTAGCAAAAATACCTCTGGCAACTCCGCTTCGCATCGCCAACATAATCGTCGCTCCGGCAAATCCACCCGTTGCAGATGTGGTCGAGAAGGCCCCTTGTAATACTAAAGCAATCGCATGAGGAAGCTCTCCTGCAAACTTAATGAGTACAATTAAGCAAACTACGATATAGAGCCCCGACATGAATGGAACAATCTTTGTGGATACCTTGGCAATACTTTTGAGTCCTCCAATCGTAACAACAGCCGTTAACACGGAAATAATGATCGCTGTAACTACCGTTGGCACTCCAAAGCTACTTTCCGTCGAAGAAACGATAGCCTTTACTTGCGGAAAAGTACCGATTCCAAATAGGGCTACAAGAACACCAGAAAAGGCAAACAACATCGCCAGCGGCTTGAAACGGCGGCCAAGCCCGTTTTCAATATAATACATCGGACCACCCGAAAATTGTCCGTTCCGGTCTTTAACACGGTATTTAACGGATAATAATCCTTCCGCATATTTGGTTGCCATCCCGAAAAAAGCTGCAACCAGCATCCAGAATAATGAACCGGGCCCACCCAGTTTGATCGCTGTTGCCACGCCGACGATACTTCCTGTACCTACAGTAGCTGCCAGTGCCGTACTCAATGCTCCGAAGCTGCTTACATCTCCGCTACCTTCGTCCGGCGCTTTACCAATTAGCTTGAGCGCCAAAGGCAATCGAATAACCTGAAGTAGCTTCAAACGGATCGTTAGCCACAACCCAGTGCCCATTACGAGAATAAGAAGCGGCGCTCCCCATATCCAGCTGTCAATCGTTTCTAATACATGTACCAAATTCATTTCAACCCGCTCCTCCAGCATATTAGAAAACAAAAAAGAGTCAAATCCGCTGATTCGACTCCTGGAGAGGTTAAAGGCACGAAAAAATACAACCATCTTGTGCAGGTTTCTACCTCTAATAGCTCATAAAAAAGCCTAGGGCATTCCCTGTCACAGGTTATTCGCGTCTCTGTCCTTTTGCCTGAGAGTTTAAGCAGATGTTCTCTGCGGTGCACCTTCGGCGCCCAATTAAGGGTCTCTCCAGAGTTCTGTCCGTTTACGGTCCCCGCTTGTTGCTGTAATCAGCCTAAGCACCTGAGAGTTTTGCCCCTTCGGTCGGAACTTTCGTTCCATCTCCCGCAAACATCAACCAGACATATGAAATTTTTATTCATTATACAGAAAACTTTCAGCTTATTACAAGTGAAAAGTTTGTGAAGCCCTCTGAAATATTATTATTGTGTCTATCGAAAAAGCGGGTACAGCAGATTGCATCCTTAGGATGTCCTCTGCTATACCCGCCCGAGATGATGGAATTACAATTCTTCACCATTGGTTGCTATCACATTTTTATACCAGTTAAATGAGTCCTTTTTGGAGCGTTTGAGCGTTCCGTTACCGTCATCATCCAGATCAACGTAAATAAATCCGTAGCGCTTGGACATTTCGGAAGTAGACATGCTCACAAGGTCGATAGGGCCCCAGCTGGTGTAACCAATCAGATCAACACCGTCGGCAATCGCTTCCTTCATTTGGGCAATATGCTGACGCAAGTAATCAATTCGATACGTGTCATGCACAGAGGTCAATAACCACACCGCCACCGGTGAACAGACTCATGGTCATTACATTGATTTCATTAAAGGTCATCCAGTATTTTACTTTATCCTTATAGCGTGTAAACACTGTTTCGGCATAATTTACGTAATGCTATGACTTCACGTCCCAGCCAGCCATTATACTTCTGAATCAGACCTAGCGGTGTTTCATAATGTGACAATAATACTTTAAAGCCCATTTCAGCGAACAATGCAACCTAACGATAACCGTTCTCCTTTGAAATGCATTGACAGATACCTTAAAATAGACGTAATGCCTTCATAAGCATCCTAATCGTTGTAACGCGTTTCATGTCAAGTATTTTTTTTATGTGAGGAGAAGCACCATGTCGAATCTTGATCAAATTGCAAAACTGGCGGGCTTTTCCAAAGCTACGGTATCCAGAGTATTAAATCAGTCCCCCCATGTTAGTCATGAAACAAGAGCTAAAATTTTGAAAATCATGCAGGAATTAGATTATGTTCCTAATCGAAATGCCATTTCTCTATCCAAGGGTCAGACGCTTCAGATCGGTATCATTACTTCAACTATTAATGAAATTGTTCTCGCTTTTCTGGACAGCTTTGTGGAAGTAGCGGGCCAATATGAATTTCAAACCATTATTTATACTTCGGGAGAAGACAAAAAGAAAGAGCTTCAAGCCTTTGAGGATTTAAAAAGAAAAAGAGTCGATGCGCTGGTCATCATTTCCTGCGTGAATGACACCGATTTTTTGAGCACCTATTGCAAATATGGCCCGATCGTGTCGTGGCAACGAATGGAGCATACCGATATTCGCTCCGTCGCTATGGATCAGTATAAAGGATATATGTTAGCGCTCAGGCATTTGATACAAAAAGGCTATACTCGTATAGCCAATGCTTTTGGCCGTCCGAGCAGTATTAATACCCATAGTAGACAACGAGCCTACGAACAGATCATGAGTGAGCACAATCTGCCCGTGTTGCAACACTGGAATCACTCTTCTATTTATAATATCCGTGATGGCGAACAGGTCGTACGGGATTTGTTACAGCATCCGGACGAATTTCCAGAGGCTATTTTATGTGCTAACGATTATGTAGCAGTGGGCATTCTCTGCGAAGCACGCAGACAAAAACTGAACGTACCGGAAGATCTGGCAATTGTTGGATTCGATAACACGGAGCTGGCGCATACGCTGGGGATTACAACGATTCAAAATCCTATCATGGCTCAAGCACAAAATGCCTTTTTCATGCTTTCCCCTCAGCTGATTGGACGCCAAATGAAGCTTCATTCGCTAGAGTACAGCCTCATTGAACGTACGACTACATAAGGTAACGATGTACTTGCAAATTAGGCAAAAGGGCCTTGATAAGAAATATTTTTTGTCGAAACAGAATAAAATATGTTGAAATCGCTTTTTTTTGTGCTACAATAGCACTATATCGAAGGATTGTGACCGGTGATGCGGGCAATGCCTGAGTTCAATTGAGTGCTATTGCTAACAATAGTATTGAATTGTGCTTAGGCATTTTTTATTGGTAAAGGATGGGAGGGGGAACTTCAATGATTATTGAGAAGGTGCTCAATAACAACGTCCTATTGACTAAAAACGATAAAGGCAAAGAGGTCATCGTGATGGGAAGAGGTATTTCCTTCAAAAAGGTGGCTGGCGATCAAGTCGATGATGATAAAATAGATAAGATTTTCATGTTAAATGAAAACGAGTTCACGGCCAAACTAACCGAGTTGCTGAACGATATTCCTGTATCTCATCTGGAGGTCGTGAATGAAATTGTAAAGCATGCAACGGAAGTATTGGATACGGAGTTAAGCGATAATATTTATTTAACGTTGACCGACCATATTCATTTTGCCATACAACGGCAAGAAAAAGGACTGGCACTCCAAAACGCGATGCTGTATGAAATTAAACGCTTTTACAAAAAAGAATTTGCAGTTGGGCTGGATGCTCTCCAAAAAATTGAAAATACGCTCGGAGTAAAATTAGGCGAAGATGAAGCGGGATTTATTGCATTGCATGTGGTGAATGCACGGATCGACGGTAACGAAATGAAATCCACACTAAAAATGACCGAGATTGTCCAACATATCTTGAACATTATTACGTATCATTACGGAATTGTGCTGGATGAGTCTTCTTTTAGCTATTCGAGATTTTTGACACATTTGCAATATTTTGCGATGCGAGTGATTCGCAAAGAAGTCATTCACAGTGGTGAAGAATTTTTGTACAACCAGGTGAAGCAGACGTATACCGAAGCTTTTGCTTGTGCTCAAAAGATCAATGAGTATCTGGAAAAAACATACGATCAATATTTAAGCAAGGATGAATACGTATATCTAACTATCCATATTCATCGCGTAACTGAACGTAATAACATATAAGACTAACAACTTCATACCTTCATCGTTCATGGATTGTGACTGGTAAGGCAGGCAAAACCTAAACTGATGGTGAAATCGACGTTCCTCTATAGGAGAGAGTGCGTAGTTTTCACCACGAGTTTAGGTTTTTCTTGTTTACAAGTTTAAAAAAAGATGCACGCCGGCGTATCTTAGCAACAGCTGTAAACAGTAAATCCTATCAGTAGCAAGAATAACCCATAAGGAGTTCTGAACATGAGTGATAAAGAACTATCTAAAAAAATAGTGACCCTCGTTGGTGGCGAAGAGAATGTCAATTCGGTATTCCATTGCGCTACACGCTTGAGATTTAAATTAAATGATCGTACAAAAGCAGACAAAGCCGCACTGGAAGCAACCCCTGGTGTCATTACAGTAGTGGAAAGCAGCGGCCAGTTTCAAGTGGTTATCGGCAACAATGTAGGTCAAGTGTTTGAGCATATGATGGCAGAAACAAATTTACAGGATGCTGACAATCCAAATGCGAAAAAGGAAGAGTCTACCGAAAAAACGAATTTCCTTGGAAAAGCGGTCGATATCATTTCCAGCATTTTTTCTCCTCTTTTGGGAGCTCTTGCAGGGGCAGGTTTGCTCAAAGGGATTCTGGCATTAATTTTGTCGCTCCATTGGATTGATAATACAAGCGGTACGTATCTGATTCTGAACGCCGCTTCAGACAGTGTATTTTATTTCTTGCCTCTATTTCTGGCTATTACATCGTCCCGTAAATTTAAGACAAATGCCTTTGTATCTGTCGCAGTTGCTGGAGCCCTTGTCTACCCGGATGTTATTGCGGCGGTGGACAATCCGGCAAAACTGGCTTTTCTCGGGATTCCAATCATTTTAATTAAATACAGTTCCAGCGTAATCCCAATTATTCTCGCGGTATGGGTACAGTCCTATGTGGAGCGCTGGTTCAATTCCTTTATCCATCAATCGGTTAAAAACATTATCGTACCTATGCTATCACTACTGGTCGTTGTTCCGTTGACGTTTTTGGCCTTTGGTCCAGTCGGTAACCTGATCAGTCAGGGCTTGGCGAACGGTTTTACATGGGTATACAATTTAAGCCCATTGATCGCCGGAGCTGTTGCCGGAGCATTCTGGCAAGTATTTGTTATTTTCGGCGTACACTGGGGCTTTGTTCCAATCATGCTGTCCAATATTGCAACATTGGGTTATGACACGATGCTTCCGATGCTTACAGCAGCTGTACTTTCTCAAGCCGGTGCAACACTGGGGGTATTCCTGAAATCCCGGAACACCCAGATGAAGGCTTTGGCTGGTTCCTCTACACTGGCAGCTGTATTCGGGATTACTGAACCAACGATTTATGGTGTAACTTTGAAATTGAAAAAGCCTTTCATTTATGCTTGTATTTCCGGTGGTATTGGGGGCGCCATTATCGCTTCTGGCGGAGCGACTGCAAAATCCTTCTCCCTGCCTAGTTTGCTGGCGTTGCCAACTTATTTTGGAACTGGATTCTTGTGGGTAGTCATCGGTTTGCTCGTTGCCTTTGTACTCGCAGTTGTGTTGGTTATGATTTTGGGCTTTGAAGATCCAAAAGAAGAAACTGCAAAAACAGAAGCTGCACCCGTAAAGAAAGAAGTGGCAATCGAGAAAGAAATTCTCGTAAGCCCACTGCAAGGTAAAGTATTGCCTTTGGAACAATCTTCTGATGTTGCTTTTGCTTCAGGTGCTATGGGAAAAGGAATCCTCATTGATCCTACAGAGGGTGTGCTGACATCTCCTGTCAATGGAACGATTACGACAGTATTCCCGACCGGACATGCAATCGGTATTACTTCCAATGACGGAGCAGAAATTCTGATTCACGTGGGTGTGAATACAGTGAAACTAAAAGGACAATTCTTTGACAAGCGCGTTAAGGAAGGCGATGTGGTTAAGCAAGGACAACTGTTGCTTGAATTTGATATCGAGCAAATTAAGGCGGCAGGCTATATTACAGCTACACCAATTATCGTAACAAATTCCGCTCAATACCTGGATGTGTTGAACACAATGGAAACTGAAGTGAAGCGAGAGGATTACTTGTTGACTGTTGTGGTCTAACGTTTTAACTATCAGACTAAAGAAGCTTTCCCAACAATGGAAAGCTTCTTTTTTTATACATAATGAGACAAGTGTTACAGCTAGAAATGGAAATATCATTTACTGTAAGTGTAAGTTTGTAAAAAAAGGAGGATTTCTGTGAAAAAAGGATATATCGCCGGGTTAAGTGTCATTGTATTACTTATCATTGGTATCGCTATTTCAGCTGTAGCTAAATTTCAAGACCTAGAGCAGGTTGTTCAACAAAAAGACAAAGAAATCCAAGCGAGCAAAAGCAATTACCCGGAAATATATGACCACTTGAATGCGGTTACATTTGAAAATTTTAAGAGTTTAATTCAACAGGATCGAAGTGTACTTGTCTATGTCGGCAGACCCAGTTGTGGCGACTGCAACCGGTTTGAGCCTAACTTTAACAAGATGATTGAGCAGTATAATCTAGGCTCTAAAATTACTTTTTTGAACGTTCACAAAATCCATAAGGACAAGTCCCAATGGAATAAATTCAAAGAGGATTACAACATAAAATACACCCCCACCATTGCAGAATTCAGAAACGGCAAACTGGTTGATAAAATAGAATGGACACCTAAAAGAGACCTCAGTACGGAGGCCGTAAAAGAGTGGCTGACTTCCAAGAAAATTATTTTATAAGTCTCTTTTCTATTCCTTTTATTACAAACACAAAGAACTGTTTATGCAAAAAAGGTATTCATTCGCGTAGCGCATGAATACCTTTTTTAAGAATGCAAAGGTCTTCCAAGCTCTAATAAAAAATAGTTCCTCCTACTCTTCACTGCGTTCTGATAAACGCTCATTCATATCTATCAGTCCCTATATTGTAGACACTTCATAGAGTATGGTCGTCAATCGAATCAGGAAATTCATATCGGATAATATCTGTTTCGGATACGATATGTCCGATTTGTGACTCAATGAATTCTAAATCTCCCTCTACTGCCCCTATAAAATGCTTTGTACCGGGTTCTACGACGATAACCTCACCTGGGCTGACTGTCTGTGTCACGCCATTGATAGAGACACTTCCAGTTCCAGAAACTATGGTCCAAACTTCTTTACGGTACTGGTGCTCATGATAGCTGATAAATCTTCCGTTCGATATGACCACGCGTTTGGTCACTGTCTGCAATCCACTTGCCGCCTGTTGATGGGATAATACAGTTTGCTTTCCCCAGAAGCGCTCCTCAAAACGCGGGCCGATTTCAATTTCCGCCACCATATCCTTAATTCCTGTTGACGACTGTCGATCCGTAACCAGCACGCCATCTGGACCGGCAACGACAATAATGTCCGGGACATTCCAGATGCTAACCGGAATCTCCAGTTCATTGATGATATGCGAGTCATGGGAAGCTTCTGAAATATATCCCGGGCCACTTAGCTTCGAACTTACTTCCCGCACCAACGAATCCCATGTACCCAAGTCTCTCCACTCTCCATGATATGGAAGCACGGAGAGCTTATGAGTATGCTCTACTACTGCAATATCGAAGCTAGTTTTAGGCAAGTCTGCATAATTTGTCGAAAGAGAATTGTAGTCGACTGGTAAACCCATTTGCTCCAGAATATCCAACAAAAAGCCCAGTCTAAAAGCAAACACCCCGCAATTCCATAAGGCCCCTTCGCGGATCAACGCTTCTGAACGGATCAGATCCGGCTTTTCTACAAATGAACTAACTCTGTAATATGGCTGGTCAAGTGAAGAAGAGGCTGAAGGCACAATATATCCGTATTTATCAGAAGGCTCCGTTGGCGCAGCCCCCATTAATGCGATATGGCTTCCTGATTGCTCTAATATTGAAGGAAGCCTGCGCAGATGTTCAAAAAATTCATCCCCCGCATACCCGTCCACAGGCATGACCCCTACGATCTCGTCGCGTGATGCACCTGCAACGTCATGCAAGTAGGCTGTAGCCAGGGAAATGGCCGGGAAGGTATCCCGCTGAGTAGGCTCCTCAATGACTACAGCACCTCCGCCAATTTGCCCCCGGATCAGCTCGGCCTGAGTTCCACTCGTCGAAAAATAGGCCTCATCTACCAAATTCGCCTCATCTAATTGCCTCCATATTCGTTGCAGCATACTTTCGGGCCGTTCGTCGTGACGTAGTATCGAAAGAAACTGCTTGGGACGGTTCACATTGGATAAGGGCCACAGACGTTTACCCGAACCTCCAGATAATAAAATCATTCGCAAAGATGCAACCTTCTTCCTGTAAATTAATACTTTCTTACATTATAGGACTGTTCAATTTTCGCATTTCTGCCGAATACATAAGTATGTATTATCGTGGCAAATACATGATTATGCAATGCTATTGTATCTTTGTCTGTACAGGAGATGTCAGTCATGCCCATAAAAATACTCGTCATTGAAGATCAAAAAAGTTTGGCAGATATGATTGCTCTTCATCTTCAGGAGGAAGGCTATCATACCGAGCTTATTTATGACTCTAAACTTGCAATTCCTACACTTATGCGTTTTAAGCCGGATATTATTGTGACCGCTCTGATGTTTTCCGGTAAAGTCGAATGTGCGCTGATCAGCCAAATCCGTCAATTTACCACAGTCCCTATACTGGTCATCTCTAATAACAACGTGCTGAATATAAGAGTAAAGGCTCTGGATGACGGAGCAGATGACTTCTTATGCAAGCCGTTCAGTCTGATAGAGTTAAATGCCCGCATCAAAGCCCTGCTGCGCCGCTGCGGCCGCAACATGCTCACTGAATCGCAAACGGTAACTCAAAAGATTAAAAAAGTAAGGGTTTGGGTGAATGATTACCGTCATTGTCTGTTAGTCGATGACCAAGAAATAGAAGTTACTCAAATCGAATTTTCTATTATAAAAGAGATGTCCTGCTATCCAGGTAAAGTCTTTACCCGCAGTGAGCTGATGGATCGGATCAAAGGCGGAGATGGCGCTTATCTGGATCGCACTATCGATGTACATATTTCCAGCCTCCGCAAAAAAATAGAACGTGACCCTAAAAATCCTCAGCACATCCGTACTGTATGGGGCAGAGGCTACAAATATGAGATGTAGCTGTATCATGGCTACCCATTTCCCCACAGAGCAGCTTGCTTTTTATGGAAGTTTTCGCTTCTTCCACCGCCGATAAGGAAGAAAACAAGCTGCCCCACCCAGTATCCCTATGAGGAACAGCACCCAGCCGAAACGGTAGGCGGAAGCCAGAATAACGACGACCTTCCCGTTTCCGTTACCATCGGTGATGAATCCGGTAGTCACTCCATTGACGGACAGACGGGCTCGCTGATTTTCGCTACCCAGCCTGAACTCCCACAGTGGATTGGGTGATTCGGTCTCCCGGATCAGCACCTGTTGATGCGTTGGATTATATAGCGTAAAACTGCGTTCCATGGAATTTTCACGAGTAGCCTGAATGCTTTCCGAAGCATGGGGAGCCATAAAAAAGGTATCCATATCCGTTCCCTCAAACAACGTAAATTGATCCACAGTGATCATCGCTTGATAAGGGATGATGGAATATTGCTTCATCTGAAATAAGCCTGACTGCTTCTTGTGCGCATGCGCTAAAATCTGAAACTGCATCATGGCGGTTCCTGCCGGAGCCTTCACAATTTGATCATAATGATTCCATTGTTCCTTATCTCTTTCCTCCACCTCATCAATATAGGAGGTTTGGAGAACCTGTGACGCTTTATTCAAAAAAATGACCTTCATATGCCGACTTCCAATTTGTTCTGATCGCGCATCCAACTGCACGGCATACTCTTGCAGCGGCTCTACCTTCATTTTCTTGGACGCATAAATATTCCAGTCACAGGAATAGCTAGGTGCGTAACGAATAGACAGTTCTTTGTCCTTGATTGACATATTCGTCTGACCAGGTCGAATATCCGCCACACATCCGACATCCGTCGTGCTCAATGATTCCTTCGTATCCTCCCCAGGCATCACCGTCACTTCCTGCCCGCCCATTCGATGAATATCTCCAAAACTACTTAATGACGGTACTTGGCTGTCCAGCACAAGGGTTAAGTGATACTTTCCCTTGGTTAGGAACAGATTTTTGAATTCCACTCGACCATAGTCATTCAGCAGACCGGGAATTTGTATGATTTTCTTGGCAAAACCATCCTGATTGGGCACCGTTTCAATAACCTGTGTTTCGGATAAAGAGGTAGCGGGTAACCGCTTATACGACTCCCCCGTATGAATCGTTCTGGTCAACACCTCTCCAGTCTCTTCATTCGTCCACTTCATCGTTAATGACCCCTGGTACCCGGCGGGGAGATTAGCCAAAATAGCTGTGGCATAGGTTCCCGTTTTGGCGACTTCCACATCCCTGCTTAACGCCCCCTTCTGATAGCTGATTCCCCGCCCCATACTAAGTCTTGGTGAAGCACGCTCCGTCTGCACATTTCCTTCGGCGTTAAAATCGTTCTCTGCCTCCAAGGTGAAAAAGAGCTTGCCCCGCTTTAATGCCTGCTCCACGGGAAAAGATAGCTGATCTAGCTGATCCACAGGCACAATCGCAAATTGATTGACCGCATTAAAGCCTTGCAGGTTATTAACCGTGACCGGGGTATCTCCTTTGGGAAAGGCATGCACTCCCAGATCGACCCATTGGAATTGGTTTAAACCATCATCCTGAGTTTTGATATTAACCACTTTGTCGGGCAGTGTGACTTGCAATTTCCCGCCTGCCTTATTCATAAACACTCTAGCATATACATGCGAGGTTTGAGGCTGATCCAGTTTTTTGTGCATCGTAAACGTGTTAGGCTTGCTGTATTGCCCCAAATCACGCAGCTGGATATCATGAATCCACCAGTAATTTTTTTGCTGTGGACGCTGTAAGGTTAACAAATCCATTCGCATCCAATAGCTGCCTGGCGGCGAAACGTATTCCCCGTAAAATTTCACACTGTCAAAATTATATCCCTCCGAGGGCGCCACAACATAGCTAACCCCCAGCTCACGCATTTGCTTATCGTAAAATCTCATTTTTACATGCATTTTGTTCGTCCCGCGGCCAGAAACAGTAATTTGGAACTGATACGGATTATTTTCCTTGGCTTCCAGCAAACCCGATCTAGCGACCTGCCATATATTACTCGGGTCTCCCTTCATAATTTCGCCGTGCAGAGTGGGCACATCATTCAATTCCTCACGGGGATTAGCCTGCACACTGAACAACTGCGGATTATCCGGCTTGAAGAAGGTTTCTGTTCGCAACATGGAATCAAAGTCCACGACCGTCTTCCCAGCGATGCTGCTCATCTGATACGGGGCCACATCCAGCTTCTTACTGGCAAAGGTAACCGCAATCCCTGCATCCATTTCCATATCGAACGGAAAGTTCCGTATATTTTGGGAGGATAAATACCATAACCAATCGTTGGTCGAGGCAAAGGTTTTGGACCATTTTAAAAAGGCATTACCATCCTCAATGGCATCAAAAGGCCGTAAGTAATCCTCTGCTGGAAGCTGTGACAACAGCAAGTCATTAAAGGACGCCGCTTCCACATAATCCCCTTTGTTAATCGTCTGGATGGTTTTTAGCTCAGGCCTTAACGCACTGAACAGCACTCCAAAGCGGCTAAAATCAAAACCAGGCAGATGACTGTAGCTCTCCAGTCGGCTAAAACCGTAAGGTGTTACAATTTTACTCGCAAGGATGTTCATATAGGGCGGTGTCTGATCGAGATTGAATATGGAAAATAGCCCGTTTTGGTACGTACGTTTCAGCCCGGTCTGACCTTCCAGCTGAGACAGGTGGAAATCCTGCCGCTTCTCCTGGCCCACATATTCATCATGGTAGACCAACTGGTTGACCCCAAAGGTAGAGAACAACCAGCCTAATCGGGAGCTTAATCCGTTGTCCATAACATACTGCAGAAAATTCATATAGTATGTAATGCCGGGATCATTCCCCTCATGATGAAAGATCGTATTTTTAGGAGAAGAGTATACCTGAAAATCTCCAGTTGCCTTTTCGTTTGCAGTCTTCCCTTTATTCCATTTGGGCGTGGCTACTCCGTTATAGCTCTGGATCATATTGTCAGCAATCGGAAAGTATAATGCCTTGCTATCGAAACGATCCGGGTCAGTCAGCTTTTCAGCCATTTGACTATAAGCCTCCGGCACTTGTACCGGCTTGTAGTACCCCTCTATGAACTGAGTACGCAAGGGAGCAAAATATACCCCGAGGCACAAGACAACGATAACAACCGCCAGCCTTTTATATACACGCTGCAACGGGGATGATCCGAACCATTCCATAAATTGAATGACACCAAAGGTCAGCAACACCCCGAAATTAAGGGCAATCAGTCCAATAAATTTGTTAGGGTCACGGAAAACCGAACCAATCACAGGGGTTTTCGTAACCAAAATGACAAACCACTTGGCAATGGATGGGAACGTCGTCCCGGTAGCTGCAACCAGAAACAGCAGCGTAAGTAGCGAGAAGATCAGAATGATCGGATTTTTATGTGAACGTGTCACCATCGCATACCCGATCAATAGCAACAAAAATCCCCCTCCTACATAAAACATGCTAGGCAGTGAGGACAAGGAAAACATGGGCCACCAATAGCTCAGTAAATAACCTACGTTATATAAACTGCTGTTGCGGCTGAACAGAGATAAGGTATCCACGACGTTGATATTATGCTGAGACGCTTGAGCGTCCATCAACATGCTACCGACATATAGAGACAACCAATAAAAACTGAGCAGACCAAAAAAGACGCCAAAAATGATCCCTTTACGCAAAAAATTGCCGTATAACGGCTGCAAATAGCTGCGACCAGCCTTTCGGTGGGTCCAGGTTAGTTTGATCAGTAGCAACAAGGTGAACAATCCCAAATAAATCATGCCAAAGAAAAAATAATGAATTGCCGCAGCACTAACGGTGAATACCGCAGCCAACAGGAACAGGTCGATCCAGTTCCGTTGATAAAGCTTGTGGGGATGATAATTTTTAATTTGTTGAATTTGAAACTTGGGGTCCACCGCACTAAAGAAGAATCGCAGCATTAACGGAAACAGACTATATCCACAGAGCAAATAAATATGCTGAATGCGGAAAATAACCCACGGATTCAGCGCATAAAACAACGAGCCGACCATGATGGCAAAAATACGGGTCTTCGTAAAGCTTGGTGAATAATACACACTGACCAGTCGCTTGGCAAAGGCATACATCGAAAATGCCGAAACAAATAACAAGCCTGTAATAAACGACTTGAGCAAGACCGGGCCGCTTTCGTCAAATAAGAGTGACAGTCCATAGAAGGGCAAGATGTACAGGATACGTGGAGCATTGAACAAGGTCGAGGTAGACCATCGCTCGTTCCATACTCCGGTTATTTCCTCCAGATACCGATGAGAGGTGGCTCCAAAAGCAATGTCGCTAAACACAATTTGCCCTGGTCCATAGATGGGTGCAAGATATGCAACAATCGCAATCAGCATCAACATCATTGCCGCCATATCGTAGCGGTAGCGAAATATCCATTTTTTCATGCTTGTCCCCCTCTCTTGAACTTCTCGTATATCTGTCGGTTATCTTGGGCCTATCTTCTCAAACGAACGATTGCCTGCAAGCCCTGATCGGTATTACGCAGCTTTAAACGACCGCCTATGGTCTTCAGGTATGCATCCATATGATACAGGCTTAACGCATGCTCCTGTGAGTTTTGGGAATAGTCTGGCTGGAAATAGCTCCAACGCATTTTATCATCAATCCCGCCGCCCGTGTCTTCAATGTTAATAATAATTTCTCCTTCTTCCAGCCGTGAACTAACCTTAAGCACTTGAGATTGCCGCTTGGACCGCAGACCTGTTCGGCCCTTTTCCTGATTCTCAGGCTGCTCCCCACCTTGGCCCATGGCCTGCACTGCATTTTCCAGCAGCCCCTGAATCGTTTTGTACAGCATGGGTGCTTGTGCTGCAATGGATGGAACAGGCTCTTGCCGCAAGATCACTTGAATGTTCTTCATGTTCAATGAACGGTTCGCCCATTTCAGCGACTCAGACAATACTTCATTCATATCTGTAAAGCTAATTCCACTATTATCATGCATCTTCTCTTCCAGCTCATCGCGCAAGCTACGAACTCCCGTCAGTAACTCTCCCAGTGAGGATTCCTGTCTGAGACGACCCTGGATGAAATTTTCATTCAACTCGCGAAAATACTCCAGTTCCTCATGAGAGGCTCCTTTTCCCTGACTCGAAGCCGCTTCAAAGCGGTTTGCTAGATCATGATAAAATCCCAGCAGTTTCAAATCGTCGCCGCCCGTGAGACGGCTAGTCTGCTCCTGCAACTCTTGTAGCTGCTGCTCAATCGTCTGCATTAACGGCAAATAATAGGTGTCCTGCTGCTGTCGCATATCTTCATCTCGCCGTTGGTCACGCACCTGATTGTTCACGATGGCATCCTTTACAATCCGTTTGCGGAACTGTACGAGCATGGCCCACAGAATGAACAATATCAAAACCATGACCATCCATAACTGTTTGCGAAAGGAGCTGATTCGCTGAGCTGTATCCTCACTGACATCCTTAACCGATATGTAAAGAGCCTCTTCCCCAATGCGGCTGAATCCTATTCCGTGTTTCTCTCCGCCATCTTCGATGATACCTGTATTGCCTTCCAGCAGCCTACGGGTTACGCCCGTGATGTCCGTTCGGTTAATATCCGAAGTACTTCGGGAAGCTACGACCTTAAATTGACCGTTATAAAATAAAGTCTCATGCTGGTTAATCAGTTTACTTTTAATAATCCCGCTGAGCATATCAGCGTCAACCGTGCGCACCATAAAACCGCCCATCTGCGCCCCTTGAATCCTGCATGCTATATACTGGGCAGGCTGATGATCCTCTGTCACAAAAGAGCTTACTGCACAACCATTTTGCAGCCATTTAATCTGCTGGACTACACTTTTCATCTCACGATTGTCTCGTCCGACCATCACATGATACTGCTCATCCAGCACATAAAAGGCCCCGCTTTCACGCTTAAAACCCTCAGGATACTGGCGTGTTCCCTGATTCAGCATATCTCTGCCCAGACTGGACGACAGCTCCTTCAGTTCAGCCTGCCATGCGGCATAACGCTCGGTTATGCTGCTAGAAAGTTCCTGTACCTCATACTGGAGCTGTTCGTTCTGAATCTCCGCCAAGTGAACACTGAATTGTCGCACGACAAACCATTGAAGCACAGCGGCCAAAAACACTGTCACACCCAGAACGATCAGGTACAGGATCAGCTTTTGCCAACCTGGTTTCAACAAAGCCCATTGTTTCATGCTTTCCTGTCCCCTCCATTTTGTTCAAGACGGCTCAAAATAGCCTGCATCAGGCATTCCAGCTCGTAGCTGACCAGCGGTAGCCGTGCGCACAGCAACCGGGGAGTGCGACGCTGGAGGGCAGCAAACCTTGCAGCGGTTTCCGTTGCACCGTCCGTCAGTAGGATCAACTCGCATGTTTTTGCGATATATAAGCGATCCAGCTCTTCCTCGCCGTATTCTCGCAGATCAACAACGTAAATATCATGACGATCGTCCATATGCTGAAGTGCGCTGGAGACAGCCAGGGTCACTCCTGTATGCCGTGCAGCATGATACTGATGAAGGAGACGCATACCTTTTTCCCAGAGGGCATGTTCAGCCGAATCAAATCGTTCACAAAAAAGACGCAACGCCCGTTCTGTATTGACATCTTTCAAAAATGCCAAAACGCTGATATTATACATGTAGTTCCTCATTTCTTACTTCCTGATTGGAGTTGCGCAGTTCTTATGACACCCCAAAACATTCTATTTGTTGACGACAGCCCTATGGTTCTGTCCCTGCTCGAACGGACCTTGACGCAAGAAGCATTTACCTTACATACCGCTCACACGCCCAAAGAAGCCTTACAAGTGCTGGAACAGCACCCGATCGATGTGGTCGTTTCCGATCTGCTCATGCCTGGTCTGGATGGGATTACCTTCCTTCGCATGATTAAGAAGGATTATCCACATATCGTACGAATCATTTTGTCTGGTCACCTGCATACGCAGTCCATTTTATCGGCGATTAATCAAGTCGGTGTGTTCCGTTTTTTGACGAAACCACTGGAGCTGGATGATGATACGCTAAAGAAAATACTGTATGAGGCGCTTGATCAGGCCAAACTCAACCGAAATAGCCTGCATGCAGAACAAAACGTAGCTTCCGACCTGTCAGCATTTATAGACAGCATTTTGAACGCTCCGTACCGACCCTATGTGCTACTGAATGAACAAGATATCGTAACCGCTGTACACATTGCACTCGCTGAGCTGTATCCTGTCGGCTGCTCACTACGTCATCCTGACGGGGAAGGTATTCAGTTAACCACGCATTCATTATATATACCGTATGAGGAGTCGGAATCTTCCGATCCCGACCTGTACACGCTGGATACGCTGACCCTCGGCCATTCATCGTTACGCCTTATCCGCCTTAGCGAGATCGCCTGAGTGACGGGTGCCGCCCTTTAACACGGCGGCTACCCCAATCACAGTCAGGCATACATACATCCACAACATCCCTATCGTCAGCAAGGGGTGACGGATATAGTTTTTCAAATTCCCCCATGTATACAGCACCGGACGGAAGAAGTACCAACGTTCCAGCGCCTTTCGCAATCCGCCCTCTTCAGATGACACCGTACGATCCATCACCGAAAAGTAATAGGCTTTTTTACGTAATACATCGTGCAGATACACCTGTTTTTCATCATGGTATACCCGTGTAAATACCGCCCGGCGAATAACTCCGCCAGACTCTATATAACGCAAGGTTGGCTGTATTTCTTCAAAAGCAATCTGCTCCGCATTAAACCCGCCCGTCGATTCATAAGCGCTCATTCGCCAGAAGCGTGCCGCTTCAATGGAGCGTTTCCCCAAGGTTTCACCCGCATTGTTAATCACATTTCGCTCAAAAACTTTCACTTTGGAAAAAAAATTGTCCGCTTCCGAATACGCCTCCTCCGGAATGACCAAGGCGCCAATATCCTGATGATCGTCAAAAAAGTCGATGCTCTGCTGAATCAGATGTTCGGCTAAAATCATATCGGAATCCAATACAAATATGTATTCGGCCCCCAAGTGTTTTGCTTCCTCAACCGCCCTGACCCTGGCGACTCCCCGCTCCCCATGGGGAAGCTCCAGTACCGTTACGGGTACTGAACTCCCTGTCGACAGCATACGAATCGTCTCGACGGTCCGATCATTGGAGCCATCATCAGCAATTACAATATGCAGATCCTTGTAATTTTGCCCCATACAGCTTCGCAAACAAGGCTCTATCGTCCGCTCATTGTTGTACGTGGAGAAGAGTATGACCACTTTGTCCACTCTGTTCTGCCTCCTCTACCCAATCTTCCATCAACTGCTCAAACGTAGCAGCCGTATGATCAAAATGGAATCTTAACGCATATTGATACGCCCGCTCACGGATGGCCATGTAATCTTCGCCGCCCTTCGCTGCTCTTTCCATTTGTTCAGATAATCCCCGGATGTCGCCGTGAAAGCATAGATACCCGCTTTTTCCGAAATCCGTTGCATCCACCAGCCCCGGTGAATTGCTGACAATGCTGGGCGTTCCAACGGCTGCGGCTTCGGTAATCGTCAATCCCCAGCCTTCACGCAAGGAAGGAAACACCAGCGCGTGGGCACGACTCATCAGCTCCAGCTTATGCTCTGCTGAAACAAATCCGTAAAAGGTAATATCGGCTTGCGATTGCCCCTGTTCATCCGGTTCTCCGTATGTTAATCCATATCGTTTCATAATCGGCAACAATTGTTCTGCCACATAGGTTTTATCGGTTTTTCCGGCAATCCATAACATAGCCTGAGGGAACTTTTCCTTGAGCTGCCCAAAGGCCTCAACAACCAGATCAATGCCTTTATATTTGACGAAGCGCCCAGCATACATGAAGGTCGGATTAGGCTCCTTCGTTAAAAATTGTTCGCGCGGCCAATGATCAAACTCAATGCCTTCCGGCAAAAGATGGACACGATCCGGGTGAAAGCCCAGCTTAAGTAGATCGTATCTAGTAGACGGAGATACCGTAAGCGTCCGATCCTTACGAGCCAGCTTAAGCATCAAGGGCTCCATATGAAACCCAATAAGATTTAGCGGGAATTTGGCGTTCTCAAACCATATCTCCCTTGTTAGCTGATGTATGAAAAAAATCCGCTTGGATGCCTCCACCCAAAATCGGGTAAAGAATTGATGCGTATTCGCCTGGTTAATCACATAGTCGATCTTCCTTCGATGACGACGGTAATAGCGCATCGCATAATAAATAACACTGTATATGTTCCCTTTTCGAATATACGTAATACCGTCAATAACTTCATGCTCAGGCATCCCCTCAAATTGAGGTGAAAAATGAATGAACTGGAAGCGGCCTTGCTGTGAACGTTTAAGCATTTCGTGGGTGAAAATTTCTGCTCCCCCGCTTTTAGGTGAACGAATGTCACGCCAGGAAAGCAATAGAACTACGGTTTTACCGTCCTGTTCATGTATGGTATTCATGGGGTAAATCCCCCTTTATCTTTATTTTAAACAAATGCACATAGGCGTCTATCACAAAGTAGAGAGCCATAGCTCCGTAAACAATGAACTCAGATAGCAAAAAATCTACCGGGTCTGTGTGGGCAATATGAAAGGCTACTAATAAGGCCGCGGCTCCTGCCATCAGACTAAACATAAATTTGCGTCTGCCCACCAATACGTGCACATGTACAAAAAACAGCACGATGGAAAATAGCCAGTACACCCAGCCACCCCATGGAATATAGGCGTCAGCCGATTGGTAAGAGGCTCCGAATAATATGGGAATAGAGGATGGGAACACAAAGGTCGTGCCTACATATACACAGATCGCAGCTACAGCCATTAATCCGGCATAGACGGCAATCAACTTGCCCAAAGCTTGGCGGTCATGCCCCTGCGCACCGATCTTTGGAATAAAGGCAGCAATGAGGCTATACGAAACGTAATAGACCAACTGGCTGTACTTCAGCGCAATGGCATAGCTGCTGGCCTGCTCGGGAAAGTAATGCTGTACATACAACATGTCGATGGAGATACAAAACAAAATAAATAAATTCGTCATAAGGCTATCGGTGAAATCCTGACTCAATGATTTCCATAGCCCAGAAGGGATATGTTCTCTACCGTATGTGAAAAGGGACAAGCCGCGAGCCGAAACGATCCAGCCGTGGAGCAGCGACAGCAACATTCCTCCACAGCTCGCTAACAGTAGGGCTTCCAGCTTTAACCCCAGTGCAGCCAGAACAAAAAACAGGCTCAGCTTCCCTAATACCTCAATGTAATAGTTCACATTGAGCGCCAACATGCGTTCCCTGCCCTGTAAATCTCCGCGGCACGAACTCACAAGAATATGCAGTCCGATCAAGCCATACAGCATGAACAGCGGGTCGGATTCGACGCCTAATAGCGAGCACAGTAACGGATGAAAGATGAGTAAAATGATCATGGCAAGCACGGTTAGCACCAAAGGTGCTTTGAGTAATAGAGAACCGAGCGGTAAGCTTCGTAGCGCAAGCTTTTGGTCTCCCTTAGAGACCAGTTTGGCAGTTAATAGCTGGATGGATAAACCCAAAACGGATAAAAGCGCAAAAAGCGCCAGCAGCGCATTCGCCTGGCCATAAGCTTGTCCGGTAAGATACCAGCTCGCTGCAATGTGAAAGAAAAAATTAAATCCGTTAAGCAGCACATTAAAGAGAGGAAACATCAACGATCGCAATCGGTTGTTCACGTTGTTATCTCACCCGCCGATCCAGTCGCCAAATATCAATGATGGAGCGCAAAAAACGAATAGAATCCTTCCAGACATGGATGTGCGAGCCATCCCGGTCAATACATTTGACGGG
Organism: Paenibacillus sp. 203; assembly: GCF_037027525.1. Classification (NCBI taxonomy): domain Bacteria; kingdom Bacillati; phylum Bacillota; class Bacilli; order Caryophanales; family Paenibacillaceae; genus Paenibacillus; species Paenibacillus sp. 203. The sequence continues at coordinate 324,775 of NZ_JAXCHD010000006.1, read as the reverse complement.
TAATTGCAGCACACGAAGCTGGAGTCGCTTGGCAATAAACATCATTTCCAAATCCAACGCCAGTCCGAGCTGTTCCTTTAAATGCGGAAACATTCGCTTCACTGCAACCGAACTCATCACTTTAAGCCCAGTCTGGGAATCCACCACACCTGTGGGTAAAAAAGGACGGGAAATGACCCGTTTACCAAAGCTGACGACAGATCGCAATAAAGATCGATTCTCAGCGGTCATATCCTTGGTTCCGATCACGACATCATAATAGCCCTGCTGAACAACATTAATCATTCTGGCAATATCCTCAATAAAAAAGGAGTCATCTGCGTCCACAAATACGTAGTAATCCGCACCAATGGTCCGCATCCCTTCCAGATACGTCCCTGCCTTACGTGTATTGCGTCCCAATTCCCTTGTTTGAAGCAGCGGGCTAAGATTCTGATTAATCCGGTTTACGGACAAGTCCGTGGCTGCCTCCAGCGCTTTAATCAAGGCATTCGTACCATCGTAGCTGCCATCATCAATGAGATAAATCGAACCTTCAATAATATGGCTGCGGATAAAGACCTGCAATCGTTCAGCAAAGGTTTTGACATGAACAAAACGTTGCTCTTCGTTATATACAGACAAGATAAATGCAATATGTTGGCTTTTGGTCGAATACTCGGGATAGAGCAAGCTTTGTATTTCCGAAAGCATTTCTTCGTTGTCATTGGCTTGCCAAAATAGCAGCCGCAAACGACCTACTCCGATGATTTGCACCATATGCTGATCACTGAACGGAAATGTTACATCCGTCACCAGTAACAATGGCATTTGCGGAAATTGGCTACGGATCTGATTGGCTTTCCGCACTGCCTGCCCCGGCTCCCTATAATCAATCAGGCAACAACATGCGTTCTCGTAGACTGAAGCTGCCTCCGTGTCCTCGCACTGTATATATTGGTAAAAACAAATCACATTGGGATAATCAATAGCCCTGTCGTTATCGCTAAAAATGGCTATAGGTCCCTGCACACAAACCTCTCCTTTTCCTCCGAATAGTTCTATTTTGTTGAAAAAGAATTAAGAATGTTTGCTTATAGGAGTTAAATTAATGTCCAAATACTTCATATTTCCTTAACAAAATAACTGACACTCCATGATATATATGGAGATAAGAGAAGAAAAACTAATTTTCATATTTGATAAAAACAGAGCATTTAGACCTGATTCATTAGAACCAAAATCATCAGGAATGGTTAGCGAATCTATATTGAAAGTTAGTTCTTTTATATCATTAGAAAGAAACAAATATGGTTATTTTGTCATAGATAAATGCAAGAATAAAACATATTTGCACGTCCATACTATGGACAACATGTCATCTTTCGTTATGAATAGTTATGAAAATGAAGAGAAGGAAGGTCTTTCTATGGAAGCATTTTATGTCAATCGCGATGGGTCATTATCTACTCCATTACGGGGAAAGGATGTGTTGGCAAATCCCCTTTTGAACAAAGGTGTCGCTTTTACAGAAGAAGAACGCAAAGAGCTGGGTTTGGAAGGAATCCTTCCTCCAACCGTCCTTTCATTGGAGAAACAGAGCGTACGGGCATATCAGCAGTTTCTGGCACAACCCACCATGCTGCGAAAAAATGCTTCTCTCAACGACCTTCACAACCGAAATGTCGTACTCTACTACCGGCTGCTAACCGATCATTTGAGTGAAATGCTGCCCGTAGTCTACACGCCGACCGTAGGAACCGCGATTCAAGAATATAGTCACGAGTACAACCGCCCTGGAGGCATATATTTGTCGATAGATAACCCGAACGGTATTGGACAAGCATTCCATAATTCTGGTTTGAGCGGCCATGATGTGGATCTGATCGTCGTGACAGATTCCGAAAGTATTTTAGGGATTGGTGACTGGGGCGTTGGGGGGATTAACATTGCTATCGGCAAACTTGCAGTGTATACGGCTGCGGCAGGCATTCATCCCGGGCGGGTGCTGCCAATTGTACTGGATGTAGGTACAAATAATGAAAAGCTGCTGAATGATCCACTGTACATCGGAAACCGCCATAAACGGGTTCGCGGAGAAGCCTATAACCAGTTTATTGATACTTTTATCAGCAAAACGTTAGCGCAATTCCCAAAGGCGCTTTTACATTGGGAAGACGTGGGTAGCGTAAATGCACGCCATATTATAGGAAAATACGGTCAAAGTATACTCACCTTCAACGATGATATACAAGGTACAGGAGCGGTGACCTTGGCTGCGATTCTTTCGGCGGTGGGTGTCACCAAGACTCCGCTGCTTGAACAAAAAATACTTGTTTTCGGCCCAGGGGCAGCAGGAATCGGTAATGCTGATCAAATTCGGGGTGCTATGATCGAGGACGGCCTTTCCGCAGAAGATTCATTCAAGTCCTTTTGGGCCTTTGATTATCGCGGGCTGTTAATGGAAGATATGGAAGACGTATTAGAGTATCAGAAACCGTATGTGCGCAATAAGGATGAAGTCAGTTCATGGACCCGGTCGGGTGACGGCAAAATACCACTGCTGGAGGTCATCCGTCAGGTGAAGCCTACGATATTGATTGGAACTTCCGGTGTAGCAGGTGCCTTTTCTGAAGAGATCATCAAGGAGATGGCGAAACATGTAGAACGCCCGATCATTATGCCCATGTCCAATCCTACAAACCTTGCAGAAGCAGTACCCGAGGATTTGATCCGATGGACCGATGGCAAAGCACTGATTGCAACCGGAAGTCCTTTTGAGCCCGTCACCTATAACGGTACGAAATTTGAGATTGGACAGGCGAACAATGCCTTTGTTTTTCCGGGACTGGGTCTGGGTGCGATTGTGGTTAAAGCCAAAAGGATTACCCCTGCGATGTTTACAGCGGCAGCAGTTGCTGTTGCCAATGGTGTAGATTCGAATACGCCTGGCGGTGCACTACTCCCTCATATCCGAAAATTACGCGAAGTTTCGTACGCTGTTGCGATTGCGGTTGCAAAAGCCGCGATACAGGATCAGGTAGCTCAGGCGCACATTTCAGATGTGGAACAAGCTATACGAGATGCAATGTGGAAACCGGAATATGCCAAGGTCAAAGCTGTGGAAAATGTAATTCATCACCCTCACTAAGCCCAAAACACCTAACTAGAGGAAATTTCATATTTTGCACACTATGTTTGACATAGCGTATGAACGTATGTACAGTAATAGTCAAAAGAATAGAAGTCCACTAGGGGAGCCGCTATGGCTGAGACAAGAACGTATCTTGGACCCTTTGAACCTGATCTAGTTCGTACTAGCGTAGGAAAGTGGAGCCTTCGTATATAAGGTTTCAAACGTTTTTTTGCGTATTGGGCCTATTGTTGAAGCCGCTCCCATTTTTCCGGGGCGGCTTTTTAGCGTTGTTCCGGAATTATATTCTTACAGGACTTCTTGCTCTTCAATTTGATGGAGGTGGGGAAATTGAGTTTTACACAAGAACTCCGTCGGCAGGCGGACGGCATTTTTCAAGCGATTTTTGAGCACCCCTTTGTGAGAGGTATTGCTGAAGGAAGTTTGACAAGGGGACAGCTGATTCACTATGTAAAACAGGACTTTGAATATTTGAACGCCTACATGCGGATATACGGCATCGCAATCTCCAAATGCACCAATCGGGAGGATATGGCTGTATTTAATGAACAAATCTCTTTTATTCTCCACAGCGAGGTTCATCCGCATCAAAATTTCTGTGCTGTCGCAGGGGTGACCTATGAAGAGTTGCAGGGATATCCGCTCGCTCCGTCGGCTCATCACTATATCCGTCACATGCTGACGGTTGCGCATGAGGGTAGCCTGGGCGAGATCTTGGCTGTGCTGCTGCCATGTATGTGGACGTATGCCGAGATTGGCCGCAGGCTGCTGGATGAAGTAAAGCCGGATGAGTCTCATCCGTTCTATGAATGGATTGGCTTCTATGGAGACCAGCTTGATGATACAACACTCAAGTTCCGAGAACGTGTAGATGCTTGGGCGGAAGACGCAACGGCTGCTGAGCGGGAGCGGATGATTGAGCATTTTATACTGAGCTGCCAGCTGGAATATAAGTTCTGGGATATGGCTTATAAGCAGGAAGAATGGCCGGTCCAAATGCAGGCAGCGATCTTGGAATAGTCAGCCTGGCGATTCGATGCGTGAAGTACGGTTAATGCCCTGTTGAACCACCAACTATAGAGAGGATAATCATTATGAGTACATGGGAAAAAAGTTATTCGGATCTCCTGACGAAGGTACAAAACAGCAAACCCCTCGTTCACAATATGACCAATGTGGTAGTCACCAACTTTACGGCCAACGGTCTGTATGCATTGGGCGCCTCCCCGGTGATGGCCTATGCACCCGAGGAAGTAGCAGATATGGCAAAAATAGCAGGCGCCGTCGTGTTAAACATCGGTACACTGAACCGCGAACTGGTGGATGCCATGATCATTGCTGGACAATCGGCGAATGCACACGGTGTTCCGGTGCTGCTAGATCCGGTCGGTGCGGGAGCAACGAGCTTTAGAACTGAATCGGCACTGCGAATCCTGAGTGAAGTCAAAATCTCATTGGTGCGGGGCAATGCAGCCGAAGTCGCACATCTTGTTGGAGAAGCGCGTGACATTAAAGGCGTAGATGCCGGTGACAGTGCTGACAGCGGCCATGTCGATCTGGCAATTCGGGCTGCTCGAATGCTCAATACGATGGTTGTCATTACTGGAAAAGAGGACGTCATCACCGATGGGGCCGAAGCACGAATGATTAGCGGCGGAGACGCGCTCCTCACGAAGGTAACCGGAGCAGGCTGTCTGCTGACCTCTGTGTTAGGTGCCTTTGCAGCTGTTGAACCTAACCTGCTGCTCGCAGGTACAGCAGGTTTGGCATTTTACGGTGCAGCAGCTTCTCGAGCCGCAACACGTACCGCAGAGCTGGGGCCCGGCAGCTTCCAGATTGCCTTTCTCGACGAGCTGGCCAAACTGCACACAGGTTCACTAGAAGGGCATGTCTCGATCCATGAAGCCGGAACAACAGCAGCAGGTGGTGCGCGATGACAGACGTTCGTGTACCCAGAGCGCTGACGATTGCTGGTTCGGACAGTGGCGGCGGGGCCGGAATTCAAGCTGATCTCAAAACCTTTCAAGAACTTGGCGTGTACGGCATGTCGGCTATTACGGCCATTACCGTACAGAATACCTTAGGGGTCCACGGCGTATATCCGCTACCAGAGGAAGCAACAGCGGAACAGATCGAAGCCGTAGGATTAGACCTTGGAGTGGATGCCCTGAAGACTGGCATGCTGTTTAATGCCGGCATCATCCGTCTTGTGAGCGAGCAGATCCGAAAGTTCGGCTGGAAAAAGGTCGTCGTCGATCCCGTGATGATTGCCAAGGGAGGCGCTGAACTGCTGCAGCTGGAAGCGGTGCAGGCTTTGAAGGACGACCTGCTCCCCTTGGCCCTGGTCGTTACACCGAATATCCCGGAGGCGGAAGCCCTGACAGGGATCAGTATCCATACGATGGAGGATCGCCGCGAGGCTGCGAGACATATTAGCAGTATGGGACCAAAATTCGTTGTGATTAAGGGTGGCCACGCTGACGAGAGCGAGATCAGCGGACAGATTGTTGACCTGCTTTTTGACGGAACCGCCTTTATAGAGCTGAGCGGCAAGCGAGTACGGACTGTCCATACACACGGAACAGGGTGCACTTTCTCGGCAGCGATTACCGCGGAATTAGGGAAAGGGATGTCTGTACCGGAGGCTATCTCGAATGGTAAAGCCTTCATCCAGGCGGCGATTGAGGATACGTTGTCTCTGGGACAGGGACACGGCCCAACCAATCATTGGGCCTACCGACGTCGTCAGGAGATGCTTTTATGAGCGGTAGAATATTGTCAGAGGTGGTGCGCCGCCATCTACAGATATACCTAGTGCTTGGAAGCGTGAATTGCCTCGCGGAACCAGGCTGGGTCGTGCAGGAGGCTCTGGCTGGCGGGGCAACTATGGTTCAGTTCCGGGAAAAGGGTCTCGGCGCGTTAACGGGCGTTCCTATGTTCGAACTTGCGCGCCAGCTACAGGAACTGTGCCGTCACGCTGGTGTCCCCTTCATCATCAATGACGATGTGGAGTTGGCTCTTGAACTCGACGCCGACGGTGTTCACATCGGTCAGGACGATGAATCCGCCGATTCCGTCCGCGAGCGTATCGGAAATCGAATTTTAGGCGTCTCCGCCCATACCATTGAGGAAGCACGTCGAGCCATCCTGCAAGGTGCTGATTATCTCGGCGTTGGGCCCATCTATCCCACCATCTCGAAAGATGATGCCCATGCCGTACAGGGACCGGCAATTTTATATGAGATGCGTAAAGCGGGAATTGATGTGCCGATTGTTGGGATCGGAGGTATTACAGTGGACCGTGTTGAGGAAGTCGCACGTGCAGGTGCAGATGGTGTAGCGGTGATTTCAGCCGTGACACAGACAGAGCAGGTTAGAGGTGCGGTCAAGGAATTAAAGAAAAATATGCTCTCATTTCTCAATGATCCGATCTACACGTTTGATATTGATTCAACAGATCATCCAGCTTTTTAGATTGTTCTATTACTTTGGGATGTGTTAAAAATCCATACTTTTTCTGGACCTGGTACAGTTTCTTCCTAGCTCTTTCGACACAAAGTAAAGTCACACTTTGATTCATCAGCATGATCCCTCCTATATGTCATATTTTATAACAAAAAGACGTTTTTTGGATTTTCAAATGATGCGCCTAACAAAAAAAGAACATTCCAAAAGTTTGCATAAACAGCGAAGCCTCAAAATCCACGTAAAAAAGCCTCCGTCTCCACTAATAAAGTGGGACCGAGGCTCTTTCCATAAAAAGATTCAATGAATATTAGAACATACAACCTAACCGTTTTAAGCACCTCCAATTTGTACTTGAGGCGTTATTCTTTGATTTTGGTTATGTGACTGAACAGGCATTGCTAAAATAAACAAGAAGCTAGCTGCGATGACCAGCAGAATCATTTTTTTCAACATTGTCTAACCACACCTTTTCTAATAGTTTGAAATACTCTTCCCTTGTTTCGGGAAGCGCATGTGCTTGGAAATGTGCAAAAAGTCCCGTACAGTTTATAAAATAAGTCTCATTATTTAGTATGTGGGCTTTTACCAATGCATATATTAAGTGTTTAAAGCCATCATTGAACATTCCCCGTCTTAAATAGTAATAAGCCAGTTCGTAACCAAACCATGCAAAATAATCCGGCATCACTTGTTGAGTGTACATATCAGTGGATTGTGATAGCAGAGCAAAAGAATTAATCTCCACTTCAAAACGTGAAAGGACATCATTGATATCTATTGCATATCGGTTAGCAGCTATCATAACGTTCAGCAACTTGGATAGCTTTTCATTCTCGGTAGTGATTGATGTGGATGCAATATATTCAACATAATGAGGAAGCACATTCGTATCTCCAGATAGGAGTTTATTTACATAAGTATTACCTTCTGCCCAATGCTTGAACAAGTTGACCCAGTGTTGAGTTTTCTGGTCTGTCTCGATCACCCAATCTAAATCTGCGTATGCATTTGTAAATTGTAATGCTTGCTGATAATCGCCTTGGGCTTCACAGACACTCGCACACAGTAAATCAGCATAGGTAATGTACACAAACATCGGGCGACTCAGCCTCTTTTCAGACTCCTCCCACTCTCGCTTTTTCTGTTGATGTTTCAAAGAGTATTGGATCTCCGCTTTGGCTCTCATTTTTCGAGCAGTTGCATCGAGCTTGTCCCATTCACGCAGAGAACGATACACATTCGCCAAATCTTTTAACGCATCGAGTTGATCTATTTCATTCAGACGTTCGACAAAGGGTTCAAATCGTGTAGCCGCCTTGAGATTTCGGATCTGATTGTTACCCACCTGAATGGTAAACAGACGATACTGACAGATAGCCAAACGTTCAGAATGCTGGTACTTCTCGCCTTCCGCAATCCCTTCGTAGAGCAACAATGCAGCATTGTGCTGACCTTGTGCGAATAATTTTTCTGCTGCATCAAATAACTTTGGGGAATATAGAAGGTTGTCCATAATATGTCCCACTACAAGCTGGATAGCATCCAACTTGTCCAGTTCCGCACAGCGAAACAACAACGGCTCAATTCGCCTCCAATCCGGGGAACGCTCAATGATGTAGTTATCTATGTATAGTTCGTAAAAAAAACCTTCTGGTAGTCCCATAGCCCAAGTGATTCGATCAAGCTGATGTATAGCAACAGGACGATGCTTGGCAATCCAATTATTAAGTGTTCTTTGATGAACACCTGAATGTTCGGCAAATTGTGCCAGCGTCAAATTGTTTTCCCCTAAATAATCCTCTAACTTCGTCAAAATCGTAGGTGTATGTCCCAAGTCATAACCACCCTTCATACAAAAAATCCAAATTTTATACTTTCACCTCAAATTATTCACCAAGTTTTAACATGTGTCAACATTTTTCTTCCATTATTCCTACTATATAAACTTTAATATGGAAATTAATAACCACTAACATGAGGTCCCTTTTGGAATCAGGTGGTCGCTCGCTCTACTAATTTGAATTCCAGATGATGTATCGTTTCATCCAGCCCTTCGAGGGCATTTCGAATCATAATGAACGCATTCTCAGCTTGCTTGTCTATCGGGTAATGGATCGTAGTTAAATCAAGCAAATGCGAGATTTCGGTGTTGTCAAAGCCTACTACTGCAAAATCACTCGGTACAGAAACACCTAGCCTACGCGCTTCAGTCAAAAGACCTGCTGCCAAATAATCGGTAGAACAGGCAAAGGCGTCCGGCCTGTCAGTTTGTGCTCGTTCTGCCCACCAATGAGCTATTTGTTCACCAGCTGCTATTGAATTTAAATCATAAAAATGCGGGAAGGCCTCAGCGTCCAAATCATATTTTTCGCAAAAGTCATGATAAGCTCGAATGCGTTCTTTTGTATTCAACCCCCGCATGCTGCCGTACACATTCACAATTTTCCGATATCCTCGGGCGTACAAATGTTCCAATGCCAGCGTATAGCCCTGATACTGATCCATAAATACAGACGGAATTGCCTCAATGTTTACACGCTGCCAGGTCACAATCGGACCATATTTTGTATAATGCTCAATCACACTCCACTCATTGACACGAATCATGCAGACCAAGGCGTCCAGTTGCTTTCTCCGCAACATTTCCAGCGCCTCAAGTTCTCGCCCCTTCTCCCCATTCGTAATAAACAGCGCTATATTAAAGCCATGCTCCTGGGCATACATTGTAAATCCACGCACAAATAAACCCAATGAATCATTAAAAGAAAGTGAAATAATCCCTATGAGCTTGGTCATGCCCTTTTTTAAAGATACCGCATTTAAATTAGGAACATAATCCAGCCGATCTATGACCTCCTGCACGCGCTGCCTTGTGGGTTCACTCACGTACGGATGGTTGTTAATGACACGGGACACCGTAGCCGAGGATACCCCCGCCAGCTTTGCAATTTCATGAATATTCGCCATTTTTCTCACCTCGTTCTTTCTATTTTAGCATGTTCGTGTTTAGCATGTTCGTAGTGTCCGCCCTATAATTGTCACCTTCCCAAAATAAGTTTTTTAAAAGCGCTTGACCTGTAATGCATTACAGGGATTACAGTGAATTTGTGCTTAAGAAAGCGGTTTACAAAACATACTTAGGAGGCACTAACTATGAAAAAAGGCATAAAGATTGCAACCATTGGCGGAGGCTCCAGCTATACACCAGAATTAGTAGAAGGCTTCATCAAACGTTATGCAGAGCTTCCCATTCGGGAATTGTGGCTGGTAGATATTGAGGCAGGACGTGAAAAATTGGAGATCGTAGGTGCTATGGCCAAACGGATGGTGAAGGCTGCAGGCATTGATTGTGAGGTACATTTGACGCTGGATCGTCGGGAAGCGTTGAAGGACGCCGATTTTGTAACGACCCAATTTCGGGTAGGCTTGCTGGAAGCCCGGATTAAGGATGAAAGTATTCCGTTAAAACATGGCATGATCGGTCAGGAGACCAATGGGGCCGGAGGAATGTTCAAAGCGTTTCGCACCATACCCGTTATCCTCAGTATCGTCGAAGATATGAAAGAACTATGTCCGAATGCATGGTTGATTAATTTTACCAACCCTGCGGGTATGGTCACCGAAGCCGTGCTTCGTTATGGTCAGTGGGATAAAGTCATCGGATTATGTAATGTTCCAATCGGCGCGATCAAGAGTGCATCAGCTGTGCTGGACAAACCGGAAGAAGAGCTGTTCTTTAAATTTGCAGGGATTAACCACCTTCATTGGCACAAGGTTTATGACAAAACAGGGGCCGAATTAACAGAGCAAGTTATTGAAGGACTGTACGCTCCGGGTGCAAAACCAGAGAAAGTCGTTGAAAATATTAAGAACATGCGCTTCCTGTATGATCAAGTTCGTCAATTGAAAATGCTGCCTTGTCCTTACCATCGGTATTACTATATGACGGATAACATGCTCAAGGAAGAATTAGAGGAAGCCAAAAACGAAGGAACTCGGGGCCAAGTGGTCAAACGTCTGGAAGAAAGTCTGTTCGAACTGTATAAAGATCCGAATCTGGATTACAAACCAGAGGAATTATCCAAACGCGGTGGTGCGCATTACAGCGATGCAGCCTGTGAAATCATTAATTCCATTTATAACAACAAAGGCACATTGATGGTCGTTAGTACACGTAACAATGGTGCGATTGATGATGTTCCTTATGATAGCGCCATCGAAGTGACCAGTGTTATTCGCGCCCACGGTGCCGAACCTGTCAACTTTGGCAAATTCCCACCTGCACAGCGGGGCTTGCTGCAAGTAATGAAGGCAATGGAAGAGCTGACGATTGAAGCGGCGGTCACCGGTGACTATGCAACAGCACTGCAAGCCTTCACCCTGAATCCGCTCGTACCAAGCGGGGACATTGCTCAAACCGTACTGGATGAATTGCTAGAAGCACACAAAGAGCATCTACCTCAATTCTTTGCTCATAAGGAGAAGGCGACGGTATAAAGCTAGAATCAATTATCCTGCTGGAACACAAAAAAGCTTCCTCCATGTAGGAAGCTTTTTGCTATACGTCCCAGGAGTACTTGCTGGGACGTTGGTGTTATTGGGTTTGTACTTGGCTTGACAATCCGTCATTAAGCTTATTGATAAATTTGTTAGACTTTTTTAAAGTATGATCTCCGTTGAAAAAGCAATAACCGCTTTCCCCGTAATTTGAACTAATACGGGTTTTCCCTGTTCCTTTTTCACATGAACATGCATTGTTCCCTCTCTTTTGATTGCCTCACCTTGTAAAATATCAAAATCAAAAGACTGCTCATTCTCATTTTGCAAAATGTTATAGTGTACCAAATAGGCTCCAAGCGGTCCGTTTGCATTTCCTGTCACCGGGTCTTCAGCTATTCCAATTGCAGGAGCAAACATTCTTCCGTGAACCAATATATCCTCTTGTGGATTTAATGTAAAAACATAATATCCATTACATCCAATATGCTTGCTGATTTCTGTAAGCTTCTGCAAATCAGGTTTTAAACTATGTAGTATTTTATTGGAGTAAATCGGAACCATTACCTTAGAATGACCTGTTGAAGATATTGCAACTGGATATTCCATGCAAATATCTTTACAAGAAATACCTAACGCATTTGCAATCTGACTTCTTATTTCATCATTTAAAGGCTCTGATACAGAAGGTTCTCCCTGTGTCATTACAATAGAATAGTCATCTTCATACTTTATAACATCAACAGGCAATATACCTGCTTTTGTTTTTTGAATAATTCTTCCAGTTTCAGCTTTTCTCTCAATTGCATAAATATAATGCGCTGCTACTGTTGCATGACCACAAATTGGAACCTCTGTTGTTGGAGTAAAAAATCTTACTTCAACATCATAATTTGAAGAATCTGTTTCAAAAATAAATGCAGTTTCCGAATTATTTAATTCTCTTGCAATTCTCTGCATCTGCTCATCTGTAAGTCCATTTGCATTTGGAACAACCCCAGCAGGGTTACCATGAAATCTATTTTTTGTAAATGAGTCTACTTGATATATTCTATATTTTTTCATAATTTCGCCTCTATAAATACTAGTTTGTCTGTCTGTTAAATCTGATATTAACATACTTTTTAGGCAGTTTCACTTAAATTAAAAGATATAATATGGCCCTTTAATGAAAACGAACTGATCCTTATTATAGAATCGCGCTCTTTTATGGAAGATTGTTATTAAACTAAAGCCGCAGTTAGCTGAAATGGTCTTCTCAATCCTTATCTAAAAGTGGAATAAATCTTTATGATTATAGATACTTTTAGATTCTGCCACGCCTGTTGAATAACCAAAATAAGTAACTCAATTCATGAAACAAGAGGTGCACTGAAGAAGAACACGCTGAATCTGAATCAGCCATTCAACAGGTAGTTTTGAAGAAGAAATAGACGAGAAAATCGCGCAAAGGAAAGAACGGCATGTTGGGACCATGAAGTCTGAGCAGCAACAAATAGCCAATTGAGCAGGACATAGACGATTAGAGCACAGAATAATTGCCCATAGACCGCATTTTCAGTCGTACCAAACAGCGATGGAATATTCAAATGTTGCTTGATCCAACGAAAGAAGACTTCAATCTGCCATCGAGCCTTATAGATCTGTGCGATTTGTTCTGCGGTCACCTGCATTAAATCGGTAACCACCCGAATTTCCCGACCTTCAAAATCCCGAAACATCACCACACGATGACGTTGTCTGGAACGACACTGAGGGGTCCCCAACTGGCAAGTGATATCCCGAATGACAGATGAATCTGGCTTCGTAAGGCGACGTAGCGCATGAGGCTTTTCCAAATGGACGTTATCGCGAAGCCGAATGACAAACGATTGTCCATGGGTTTTGAAGTGATCCAGACGCTCCAGTTTCCCATAAGCACGGTCCATCACCAAAATGTAGTCCGGTTGAGCCAACGCTTCACTCATGGGGCCATCATGCTTGAAGCCCAGCGTTTCGATCACCTGAAGGGTTGCCCATTTTCTGCTCGTAAAGCGACTTGAAGTTTAATACCTGCACGCTCCCCGTGATAAGGAGCCCAAGGCAAACGCGTTTTTCCCACCGTCATCGTGGTTGAATCGATGAGTAATAATTCTTTTGGGCCTATTAACTTCACAACCCTTTGAACTTCTTCAGGAGTCAGCATGGATTCAAGGATAGGTGTAATCGTGATAGAATTTTTCATGAGATCGTCTTCTTTCGGATTCGTTTGGATGGTACCAACGATTCTACAGAAAAGAAGATCTTTTTTCTACCATTTTGTGGTTATTCAACAGGCATGCTACTATATAAAGGTATTAGTTTACTGTATGTTTCGGAGCGGCTTGGTCACGCCTCATTAGATATCACTACCTCTACATATGCCCACCTTATGAAAGAGCTACGTGAACAGGATTCAAAACAACAGACATTTTTGAACGTTTATATAGCGTGCAGGTGTATTGATCACACCTTTTTCTAACGTTTTCTATCGTAACCCCAATAAAATAAAAAACGCCCCAAACCCTTATATATCAAGGATTTGAAGCATTTTTAATTTCGTTCAAACTTTACATATCTGAACGCTTCGACGTCCCAGGAGGGATTCGAACCCCCGACCGACGGCTTAGAAGGCCGTTGCTCTATCCAGCTGAGCTACTGGGACAAGATGTAAATCAATAAAACCTTATGTATTCAGCGCATTGATTATTATATCACATTTCGGGCAACTGTCAAAAGCATTTTTTTATGATATAGGGAAGTGGGCTGCAAAAGGAATCATTTGGACGCTAACGGGGTATTATGTACAAAGAACCATGCATAAAGGAGGGGTTAATCTGTGAGAGGTCTTTTGTCGTCACTTTGTTATTTCAGCATTTTCTTCGCACCTTTTCTAGTGCCTGTCATTGTGTGGATTGCAGTACGGGACGAATATGTTCAGGGACATGCAAAAAAAGCTATTTTATCGCATATTTTCCCCATTATTGCGGCAATTCCGCTCGTGTATTTTATTATTACGGCGAATCATGCAGGTTCAGTGATCGGTTTTGTACTGCTATTCGTAGTGGTCTATCTCGGGGTTTTTGTTTATAACATCTACAAAGGGATTATGACGCTGCGTGAAGCGGCTTAGTTCAAAAAGAAGCCTCCTACATACCGCTAATTTGGCGGGATACGGAGGCTTCTTTAGGGTCATTTTTGATGAGTTGCTGTTGCTATTGGGTTCAATGGCTGCTTATTTATTCCCAAAGCGTTTAGGACTTCTCCGTACTTCATGTCTTACGTTTTTCTCCAGCACTTCTTCCGCGAACTCATTGTTATGAATATAACTGCTGCCTTTGTTTTTCTTATAATTCGCTTTGCCGTCTATGATTTCCCCCTCCTTTCACGCTGATCCGGCGATGGCGCCGGGGCCCAAATCAACAAAAGCCGAGGCATAGCACACCATATCCTCATGCCCCGAACTCCTTGGCGAACTCTGTGCTGAGCTGCCCATAGGAGAGCAATTCTTTTTTAAACTTCTCTCGCTCCTCACCAGCAGTAATGTGTGTAGAGTCGGTAAAAGCCTTGTCTGTCACTTCCTCAAATGCCGAATGCAGATTATTGTCGTACCAATCCAGCTCCAGATCGGCGTCATTGCGGATGATCCGTACCATGTCATAGTCATGCTGACCATCCGTCTGATCCTTGGCCGTAATATAGACCAGCAGTTCCGGGTCATCTGCAGCACCGGGCCGCACCTCTACCTCAGCACAGCGCACTCCGTCAAGTTCAGTGAACCGGCGTATTTTGGCATCCTTGATGTAGTACATGGTCTCCCTCCTTCCTTGCGAGTAGACGGGTTGCCCCATCTGTAGTTTTCGGAACGGACAGACATTTTATGCTTCATTTCGGCATATATACTGATGAACTGGGGATTTAGTTTTTGATTCATTCCAACACTGGATGAACACGACAAAGAGAGGATGAACAGACATGTGCGGAATTACAGGTTTCATACAGTGGAACGGAGACTTAATGCATCAATCTGAGCTGCTGCTGAATATGACACAGACGCTCTCTGATCGCGGACCGGATGCTGCGGGTACCTGGATATCCAACCCGTGTGCCTTCGGACACCGAAGATTGAGCGTTATGGACCCGGAAAATGGCGCTCAGCCCATGATCCGGCAGCTAGAGGATATCACTTATACGATTGTATATAACGGGGAAATATATAACGCGCCTGAGCTGAAAAAAGAGCTGCAACAGCGCGGGCATTTTTTCCGTACACAATGCGACACGGAGGTGCTGCTCGAATCCTATATCGAATGGGGCCCTGAATGTGTGGATCGGTTAAACGGCATTTTTGCGTTTGCGGTCTGGGATAGCGAGCGGGAGCAGGTATTTCTGGCACGGGATCGGCTGGGCGTGAAGCCGTTATTTTATAGCCAGACCGAAGAAGTATTCGTATTTGGCTCAGAACCCAAAGCACTGCTCCAGCATCCAGCGGTAGAGGCAGCAGTGGACGCCGAGGGATTAGCCGAAATTTTTATCGTCGGGCCTGCACGTACCCCCGGACACGGCGTCTATTCGTCCATGAAGGAGCTACGCCCCGGGCATACGCTAACCTACAGCCGCGACGGCGTGCGCATTCAAGCCTACTGGACACTGGAAAGCATTGCGCATGAGGATAACACCGAAGAAACGGCACTTAAGGTACGAGAACTGTTGCTGGATACGGTGGAGCGGCAGCTCATTTCGGATGTTCCAGTCTGCACCTTATTGTCTGGCGGGCTGGATTCAAGCGCTCTATCCGCATTAGCTGTCGATTATTACAAACGTACCGGGCAGGGACAAGTTCATACGTATTCGGTCGATTATGTGGATAACGACAAGCATTTTAAAGCCCATGCGTTTCAACCCGGAGCCGATGCCCCCTGGATTCAGCGGATGGTGGATGAATTAGGGACAAATCATCACTGGATTGAATTCGATACGCCAGAAGTCGTAGCAGCTCTGAACAACTCCACACTAACGCGTGATTTACCCGGAATGGCGGACGTGGATTCGTCGCTGTATCTCTTTTGCCGGGAGATTAAAAAAGGAGCTACGGTCGCTATTTCCGGCGAGGCTGCGGATGAAGTTTTTGGCGGATATCCTTGGTTCCACCGGGAGGATATGCTGAATTCGGGTACATTCCCGTGGGCAGTTGCACCCGATATGAGAGCCAGTCTGTTGTCTCCTGAGGTACGGGACTGGATCAAGCCGCTGGAGTATTTGAACGATCGCTACTCAGAAGCGGTAGGAGAAGTGCCGAAGCTACCGGGGGAAACAGGAAAAGCTGCGCAAATGCGCGTCATGTCCTATTTGAACATCACCCGCTTTATGCCTACTCTACTGGATCGCAAGGATCGGATGAGTATGGGAGCCGGACTGGAAGTGCGGGTGCCGTATTGCGATCATCGATTGGTACAATATGTATGGAACATTCCGTGGAGTATCAAGATGACAGGCGGACGTGAAAAAGGTATTTTACGCAAGGCGCTGGAGGGCGTACTGCCGGATGATGTGCTGTATCGCAAAAAAAGCCCATATCCCAAAACGCATAACCCTTCCTATCTTGAGGCTGTGAAAAAGCAGGCGCTGCAGCTACTGGATGATTCCTCTTCCCCACTGCTCAAGCTGATCGATGCGCAAAAGGTACGTGATATTGCCGCCTCACCGGAGGCATCCACCAACCTGCCTTGGTTTGGTCAGCTGATGTCGGGTCCCCAGTTGTTCGCCTACTTGGCTCAAGTGGATAACTGGTTGCGCACTTACAAGGTTGCTATTCGATAAGCTACGCTGAATGCTGAAGCAATAGAGCTTCTAAGCGGCAGCCGCAATTTTTCGCTGTGTACATTATGGGGAACAGAAAGTACCAAAAAGGCTATCCGCAGTTTATGACTGACGGATAGCCTTTTTTTCGTTATGTGAATGGGGGATGATTTCGCCCCTGTTACCAATGCTATGCCTGTGGATTACCCAGTTTTGTTGCCAAATCACGCAGAGCTATCCCTCGGTGACTGATAGCCTGCTTTTGTTCCAACGTCAGCTCGGCCATTGTCTTTTCAAACTCTGGCAAATAAAACAGCGGATCATACCCAAACCCGCCGCTGCCGGCGGTTTCAGTAGTAATCCAGCCCTCCACAGAGCCTGTCGATTCCAACGTCTCGCCAGTCTGCGGATTATATAGAATCAAGGTACAGACGAATTGAGCCGGGCTTAGCAAAGGCTGTCCCGTATCATCACCCAGCTGCTTCGATTCTAGAACGTCGAGCAGCTTAATATTGTTTTCGTGATCGCTGGCACCTTCTCCAGCATAACGGGCAGAGTATACCCCCGGTGCACCGTCCAGCAAGTCCACGCAGAGGCCGGAATCATCGGCTAGTACGGGCAAACCGAGCACATCTCCAACCGCTTTAGCTTTTTTCAGTGCATTTTCGGCAAAGGTTTTGCCATCTTCAACGACATCAGGAATGTCGGGATAATCGTACATGCTTCTGACTTCCTTGCCAAACGGCGCAAAAGCATGCGCAAATTCCCGTACCTTTCCTTTATTTTTCGTAGCGACAATGACGACCGGGCCATCCAGCCGCATTAGGCGCCAGCTCCTGTACGTCCAGCACCGATCTTATCAGCAATCGGTCCAAGCACTTCTTTTTGGCGCTCAATCATTTGCAGAATCCCTTGTTCGCCCAAGCTAAGCAGTTGATCCAATTCGTTACGGTCAAATGGGCTTTCTTCACCTGTACCTTGCAGCTCAACATATTTTCCACTGCCAGTCATGACAAGATTCATGTCTACTTTGGCCTTGGAATCCTCTTCATAGTTCAGATCAAGCAACGCTTTTTCACCAACAACCCCTACGCTGACGGAAGCCAGGAAATCGGTAATTGGAAAAACAGGCAACTTGTGCTGGGTGGCAATTTTATTGACCGCAATCGCCAACGCTACGAAAGAACCGGTAATTGAGGTTGTGCGTGTTCCGCCGTCCGCCTGAATGACGTCACAATCCAACGTAATCGTCCGTTCACCAAGCGCCTGCAAATTGACCACCGAACGCAACGCTCTTCCAATCAGACGCTGAATTTCCATGGTACGGCCTGTCAGCTTGCCACGAGCAGCTTCACGCTGATTACGGCTATGAGTCGCACGCGGAAGCATGGAATACTCTGCGGTCACCCAGCCCTTTCCTTGTCCCTTCATAAAGGGGGGTACGCGTTCTTCTACAGTAGCCGTGCAAATGACTTTCGTCTCGCCAACCTCTATAAAAACAGAGCCCTCCGCGTATTTATTTACTCCTGCTGTCAATTTCATCGGGCGCAGCTCATCACCGTTTCGTCCGTTAGATCTACTCATGCTTTTTCCTCCTACGTCGTATGCAACCTGTTCTTATATGTTTATTTTACCAAAGTGTGCAGGCAAAAGCACCCCAAGGACGATTTTCCGCCCTTAAAGAGGGATTTCGTTAATATGTTGCGGCTTGGCTACAGGCTCTCCATAATTTTGATTATTTTGTCCAATTACGCTTTTTTCACCATTCAGTTCAATCCGAATTTTTGTTTTGACCGCATCATCTGAATTGTCTGCCGCTGTCAGCACAACCGATTCCAAAAATTCAGCAGGCACAGCTTCTCCTTTAGCAAACATATCATCTGAGAGAGATACCGTAATTACGTTGTCTTTGGAGCGTTCTACCGATTTCAGCGCCGTCTCCCCTGTCATCACTTCTTGTAACCCATCTTTGGTCTGCGGCCCTTGAATCAATTGATGCAGTGCTGACTGGACACGATCTTTCTCAGGGCTAACCAACCGGGTTACAGGTACATAGTATTGAACTCCAGCAGGAGAAGAAGAAGAGAAATACACAGTGACTGGACTGGAATCCAGGGGTGTCACGCCATGACCAATTTCCAAATTAATACCTACTGCACGCGTCAATGGATGATCTAGCGGTGTGCCGCCAACAGGCATTTCGTTCAGTTTTTTGCCATCCACCCAGATCTGTACGCTCTCAATATCGGGACGGTCGGTTAGGGTCCAGGTCAAGCTCTCCATTAATTTTCGTTCTTCTTGTGGCTTATAGTTGGCGAAAGATTTGTTGAATTCGACAACAGCCAGCTTGTTGTTCTTGTCCACTGTCACACTTTTTACTTCTGTACCCTGGGGTATGACCCCTTTAAATCCCTCTGGTAATAATCCAGCATACGGCCCGCCCTCAACCAATGTTTCCAACGCTGACTTGGCATCTGCCTGCACATCACCTGTAGCAATCGGTAAAGATACCGGGGCCAGCAAACCGTTATGGTCTTGCAAAAAAACAGCCCTCAGTTGACCTGTACTGGCAGGTGCTTTTCCGGTTACAGCCTTAATCATGGACTGCTCTGTCGTGGACGGCGGGGGGTCAATGGATGCCGATTCGTTGCCGAAAAGGCTGCAGCCCGACAACAACAGGGGTAGGGATAGCAGTCCAGCTACAGAGGTCATACGCCATGGGTGTTTTATATTCATAAGTGAAGTTCCTCCCTAACAATTTTGTACAGATTGTACTAATATGTATACGAGCCTCGCGTAAAAAATAACTACTTTTTCAGCAGACTGGACACACTGGTCATAATTGCAGTAGAAATCAGGATCTATACGAGGAGGGAATTTCAACTTTATGGACAAGAAAAAAGCACCATACAGCCTGAATAGTAAAAAGGTAGCCGATGCCACCCGCGAGTTGCTGCACAAGCGTGGTGTACACCTGACTGAAATCGCAGAACTGGTCATGCTTTTACAAAAAAAATATTACCCGACCCTAACGATGGAAGAATGTATTGAGAATGTGGACAAGGTGCTGATGAAGCGCGAGGTTCAAAATGCAGTGCTCACGGGCATCCAACTGGACATCCTTGCCGAACAGGGCGCTCTTCTTCCCCCATTGCAGGACATGATTGAGAATGATGAGGGATTATACGGAGTGGATGAGATTCTGGCCTTCTCCATCGTAAATGTGTACGGCAGCATTGGATTTACCAATTACGGTTATGTCGATAAGCTTAAACCGGGTGTGCTGGAACGCCTGAACGATAAAAGCCTCGGGCCGATCCATACGTTCCTGGACGACATCGTGGGCGCTATCGCAGCTTCGGCCAGCAGCCGTATCGCCCATCGCAAACAGGCAGAACGCGAGCAGGAGCTTGGGGAAGAAAGTGCACCGAATACAACCCGTTAAAAAAACAATAACACCCTAAATTATAAACAACACGTTAGAATATAACAGATATAGACAAGCTTAGAGGAGAACTAGACATGGCAAACGTAACTGAAGGATATACATTCCGTACGATGCAGGCTGACGATTATGATCAGGTCATTGAGCTTTGGAATGGCTTAGACGGATTAGGATTAAGCGAGGCTGACTCACCGGAGCGGATTGCACGCTTTTTACAACGGAACGAAGGACTTAGCTTTGTCTGTGAGTACAATGGAAACATTATAGGCACGATTTTAGCGGGTCACGATTCTCGCAGGGGGTTTTTGTATCATCTGGGTGTAGCCACAGCACATCGTGGTCAAGGGATCGCGCCCAGACTGGTGGATAAGGCGTTATCTGCTTTGCTGAGAGAAGGCATTGATAAATGTCATCTGTTTGTAATGGAGCATAACGCAGGGGGGCAACGCTTCTGGTCAGCTAACGGCTGGGAGAAACGGGATGGAATTTTACTATATTCCCGAGGGCTTGAATAAGGTCTAAGTGCTTGATCTATACAAATAGGAACGCCGGGTCTGATTCAAGTCGAGTTAGAAACGATCAGACCCGGTGCATAAAACTCACAACATATTGATTAGCAATCCTGACATTTCAAGCCCAGATTACCTTCATTCATAAATTACAATCCATTTTTTGGACGCAGTGCACGTTCTACAATTCCCAGCGTGGATTGACGAGAGAATAACCGGGACACCTGAGCTACCCAATAGTTCTGGCGACCGGAAATGATGTGACTACGCCCCTTTTCAAATGCTCTCAACGCGTTCTTCACAACGGTTTGGGGAGTTTCCCTAATTCCAACTGACGCTTCACTTGCGCCAACAATATCAAAAAAAGGCGTTTCTGTTGAGCCTGGACAAAGGGCCAGAACTTTAAGCCCCCGTTTCCGATTTTCGGCCCATAGCGCTTCAGTAAAAGAAAGCACAAATGCTTTGGTTGCCCCATACACCGCCATATAAGGATCGGGCTGAAATGCAGCTGTGGAAGAAACATTGATTAATCCACCATCCCGCTTACGCAATAAATCAGGCATAAATGCATGTGTGATGTCGACTAAAGCAGCCACATTGAGCATCACTTCCTCATGCTGTCGTTCTCCTGAAACCTGCTCAAAGTATCCATAGGTGGCAAAACCGGCGTTGTTAATCAAGAGATCTACCTTTAGCTGTTGCTTTTGAACCTCCTGATGCAATGCTTGTGGTGCTCCTGGTGTGGAAAGATCCATCGCAATCACCGTTGCTTTTACGTTATATTTAGCTGAGAGTTCTTTAGCCAGCGTCTCTAATTTGGTTTCATTGCGTGCTACCAAAATGAGATTACATTTCTTAGCTGCGAGCGAATAGGCAAAGGCCTCGCCAATCCCTGATGAAGCCCCTGTGATCAGAGCTGTTTTGTTTGCGTACATAAACATGATGATAACCTCCATAGTACCATAGTTTTATTTTAGAAACATCGTTACCACTACTCTATAATGAACTGAAGTCATCTACTATGACGACCTCAGTACACTTCATATTTACGATGGGGATGAGGATGTTTTAAATGCTACGAGCGTATTCTTCAGTGTAAATGTATACACTCCTTGAGCCATATCTACATCTGAAAAATGACCTGCAAACTGAAGATGTATGACTCCATGTAAAGCAGACCACAGCATTCGGACAACCAACAGCGGATCTTCCTCTTTCAGTGCCCCTATCTCCATAGCATGTGTGACGGTGTGCAGAATTCGTGACAATGCCGTTGTGGTACCCTCCAAGCTCTGTTCATCCGGCTTGAAATCAGATAATGCACCGCCAAACATCATTTTGTAATAAGCTGAATGAAGCTGCGCAAATTCCCAGTACGCCCAGCATAGAGCTTCAAGATCAGCGAGTACGCTTTCGGTAACAGGTACTTGCTGGAAGGATTCAGCCAATAGCCGACATCCATCCAGGTACATCTCATTGGCAAGACCGTCCTTACTGCCAAAAATACTGTAAATGATCTTGGTGGAACAGCTTAATTTCTGCGCAACTCGCCGCACGGTCACGGCCTCTGGCCCTTCTTCCGCAAGAAGGATGCATGCCGCATCGATGACATTTTTACGTAGCAATTGCTGCTGCTGTAGCTTCACTTCCGAATAGGTTTTATAGGGATGCGATGGCTCGGACATGATTCAATACACTTCCTTTTGCTTATTAAGAACTGTCGCTTGATGCTACTATAATAAATTAAAGATCTACACAAGATTTTAGGAAACAGTGTTTCCGTTAAGAATCATAGTATTCTAAGCTTGAGTATTTGTCAAATGAAAAAAAGAACGCAATGAGTAGGTACACTTACCGCGCTCTGGTTGAATACTTAAAAATGAAGCTATTTTTGCGTTCTATGATTAGTAGGCAATGCCTACCCGTGTACGGATAAATTCGTAACTCTTGCATTGACGATAGGTAAAATCAGCCGTATCCGCGGTGGTAATTTGTGAGCCACCTTCAGGCAAAAAATCTTTTTCCACACGATAAATCCCTGTATGCTCTCCATCTGGCAGATAGGTTGGACATACGATTGTCCAGTCTAGTGCTGATTCACGCAGCAATTCGTACACTCGCCGATGTTCCTCGGCCGCACGAGTGCTGCGTCGCCGGGTCTCGGAGGACTCGTACCGATACAGGTCCGGTTCGGTCCGGCTTTGTAAAATCCCTGCCGTTCCTACCGTAATGAGCCGGGAAATGGACTGCTCCTGCATGAGCCGGATCAGCAGGGCTATATTAGCGGATAAGGTAGTCGTTCCATCCGTATTCAGCGCACTGATCACAACCGTCGCCCTACCCTTCAGCGCTTGTGCTACGTCCTCTGCATTAGTGGCATCGCCTTGTACGATTTGCAGCTGATTCCCGTATCCGGGTGCGTAATCCTCCAGCTTGTCCGGTGAACGAACAAGGACCGTAACGGCATGGCCGTCCGCTAATGCATAATCTAATATGTACCGTCCTACGCGTCCGGTAGCTCCCAGCAGCAGCAAATTCATAAAATCCTCTTTTCCGGCATGCATGCCGCTTGTCATGTTGCTCTTGTCATGTCACTTTGTTGGTTGACTTTCCGCGACTATTGACGGCAAAGGGGATAGAAGCGCGTGATTGAGTCCGTCTCGCTCATAGAGGCCCGTTCACGGCGCACCAGTTCCACCAGATGAGCCAGCGTCTCGGACATGGCAAACCTTAGCTGGTGAATACCCAGCTTGCCACCGAACATGGCCATGCACAGCTCATAGGCTGTGCTGCCCTCCGGTTGGATCAGCTGCTGAAATTTCTCCAGCCGTTCTTCATGATGCGCCAGCAACGCTTGCGTCCGCTCCCGAAAATAACCAAACGGATTGCGGTGCCCCGGATATGCCCACGCTACCTCCAGCTCGCCTAGACGCTGCAAGCCGTCTACATAAGACTTCAACGGCTGGGCATCACTGTCTGGCAGCAGACTGATATTAGGAGAAATCTGCGGCAAAACTGCGTCACCGCAGAGGATAACGCCGCTATTCGGGTCATATAAGGACACATGTCCGGGCGCATGTCCTCCTGTCTCGACGGGGAGCCAACTGCGTTCACCCCATTCCAGACGAGCGTCCATCCCGGTAGGAATAACGGTAATTTCAGGCTGTGGATTTACTTGCAAATATGCCTGCCGCATATGTAATTCCAAGGCCGACACTTGCTCCAAAGGAAAGCCATGCTGGACAAAAAAGCTGGGAAGCCTGTTCTCCATAGCGACCGTCGACTCTGGAGCGTCCCACATCATCATCGCTTCCTTATGGCTTCGAGCTGACATATGTACACGAGCCTGACTTTGCTGCTGCATCCAGCCCGCCAATCCGTAATGATCGGGGTGATGATGAGTCACCACAATGTCAGAGATATCCCCAAAAGACATCCCCAGCTGTTGGAAGACATGCGCCCATTCTGCCTCAGTGTCCATATTGCGCGGCCCCGGGTCTACAATCGTAAAACCGTGCTGTCCCTTGAGCACATAGCTATTCACCCAGCGCAGCGGAAAGGACATGGATATTTTGACCTGAAAGCCTCCGTCTATTCGCTCACACGGTGTAAGCTCTGGCAATTTCATGGCTTCCATCCGCCTTTCTGTTTTAAGCCCGCACGCCGACAAAAATCATTCGAGGCGAAGCATCTTCAATATATTGATCTTCATTATAGCTTCCGTGTACCTGCTCTACAGATAGTCCGGCTTGCTCTAGCAATCCACGAAACTTTTCATATGGATATAGCTTCACTCGTTCATGATACACACGCGCAGGTTCTCCCTCAGTAGGAGTCGTGCCCAGAGCAGAGGCTACCTCAGTGCCCGCAACGGATGCAGCTGACCGAATCGCAATTTGTTTTTTCACAAAGCCATCTTCAATGACCCGATGCTCCTCAATCCAATTCCCTTCATCCTCCCGTGACGAATGCGGTACCAAATGAGCGGTTACATAAGCAGGGTTCAAATAATCTATGATAAAGCGTCCTCCCGGCTTCAACAGCCGATATATTTCCTTTAATACTTTAAGCTGCTCCTCATCCTTTTCAAAATAACCAAAGGAGGTGAACAAATTCATCACCGCGTCATAGTTTTCATCCAGCGGCACCTCTCTCATATCCCCTTGATGCCAACTTACCCGCCCTTCGGAATCAGCTGCACGAGCCTCTCTCAGCAGCACATTGGAAAGGTCTACACCTGTCACCTTATAACCTGCATCTGCGAGCGCAAGCGAATGACGGCCCATCCCACAGCATAAATCCAATACGCTGGAGCCTTGCGGTAATTTGAGCCAGGAGATCATTTTTTGCACTTCCTGATAGGCTCCCTGAAAGTCGCGATGCTTGTATACCAATAAATAATCTTCCCCAAAGCTTTGCTCGTACCATTCTGCCATATCGTTTCTCCTCCATGAACTCATTTCGCTCTATTACATACTATATTAGCTTTTTCAAACTGGAAACTCAAAAGCATTACGAATAAGAGTTTTACAAAAAATCCTGAACAACAAACATGTTACAATAATCGTTATTTGAATCCATTTCATAATACCTTCAGTAGCTTTAATAAAGAGTACATATAGATCAAAATGGTTTAATCATTTATGAAATGGATTCATTTGAGCTTAAATATTCATAGGAACTTCATACCAACTTCATGTGATTCACCCCATTTTATCATTAAAATGATTCATGGGAACGCCTTTAGAAGGATTCATAAGAGAAAGGAGCGGGGAAGTTATGATTCAAATTGGACTTACGGGTTGGGGCGATCATGATGACTTGTATCCAACCGGCACCAAAGCTAACCAAAAACTAAGCGTCTATGGAAGCCATTTTCCGGTAGTAGAGATGGATAGTTCTTTCTATGCGGTGCAGCCCACAGATCGTATGGCACGCTGGGCGGCGGAAACCCCTGACTCTTTTTCATTTCTCGTCAAAGCCTATCAAGGCATGACTGGACATACCCGCGGCAAGCAGCCTTACTTCAAAACAATAGATGCCATGTACGAAGCACTGCATGCATCTATACAGCCTCTTCGCGAAGCGGGCAAGCTCAAAGCCGTGCTGTTTCAGTACCCACCCTGGTTCGACTGTACACGTGAGAATGTCGCTGTATTGAGAGACACGAAAAAAAGGATGGAAGAGGTCCCATCCGTACTTGAATTCAGACATCAAAGCTGGTTCACACCCGATTTTCGGAAACAAACGCTGGCATTCATCCGTGAAGAAGGCTGGATACACAGCGTATGCGACGAGCCGCAGGCGGGACCGGGGTCGGTTCCTATTGTGCCGTTGGCTACAGACGGCAATCTGACAATCGTACGTCTCCACGGACGGAACATATCGGGCTGGAATCAAAGATCCGCGCCTAATTGGCGGGAGGTTCGTTATCTGTATCGATACAATACACAAGAGTTGACCGAATGGAGAGACAGATTGCTGGAGCTGGAGCAGCAAAGCCGTGAGGTGTGTGTTATTTTCAATAACAATTCAGGTGGAGACGCCGCTGCTAACGCCAGGCAGCTCATGACCATGCTTGGCATGGACCCTAAACCTTTTCCCCTTCGCAAGCCACCCGAAGAGGATAACGGACCGGAACAGCTTGAACTATTTTGAGGAACGGGCTGAGGGTGGGGAGTTGCAAATAGCCTCCTTGAGCTTGCGTGCATTATCCAGTAAATGCGGGTCGTCGGGTAAATAGCGTAAAGCGGTTTGGTTATGCTCATACGAAGCGTCCAGCTGACCTACATGGGCATAGCAATGGCTAAGCCGCACATGAGGTAACCAGGAGTAGCATGGTAGTGAAACAGGTCGCATACCCGGAAGGTGATGCTGTTGCTCTAATGCCTTTTCATACCAGTATGCGGCGGTGGTCCATTCGTTTCGTGTGAAAAACCAGTCACCGATCATGCAGCACAAGTCTGATTGCGGTACACCGTATCGAAAGGAGCGTAACAGATTATCCAGCTGTTGCTCCGGCTTCCCGAGGTGAAGATAGCATTCCGCCGACCGCGCACAAGCGGTAATCCGATCCTCACGGTAGCCGCTTGGCTCCTCTAACAGATGGTTGAACGCCTCTGCCGCCTCGGCATATTCTTTACGGTCAAAACATTCATTGGCGTGCAAATACAGCAGACGCCCCTCCAGCTTGCCGCTTTCGCTGATCCACCGGGCGAGAATACGTTGGTTACGGAGCGTGTGGTCTTGCATTCGGCGGTGAGTTACTGCCACATCCGAATGCACGATTTGCCCCTGAGGTATCACCAGATCCTCATGCAGACGCCCTTCCCAGCGGTATTGTCGCTCACGCTTCACGAGACGGATACGGCGTGAGGTGAACAACAGTTCACCCTGCTCCCCCTCTGCCAGATGAAGTGGCATTACCACTGCGTCGATATCCATAGACAAACGCTGCTTCAAGGCACGCAGGCGCTCACGGTCCGGCTCCAGCAGCACATCGTCCGCATCCAGCCACATGATGTAGGAACACGTCGCCTTGTCAAACGATTCATTACGGGCGGCTGCAAAATCATCCCTCCATACAAACGTGTATAGCCGATCCGTATAGCGGGCTGCAATCGTCTTCGTCTGATCCGTCGATCCCGTGTCCACAATGATGATTTCATCCATCAGGTCTGCGACCGAATCCAGACAGCGGGCCAGTGTCTGCTCCTCATTTTTTACGATCATACACAAGCTGATAGTCGTTGGATGCTCAATCATGACTTCACGTCATCCCCTTTACCTTTGGCTGATTCTGCCGTCGCTTTTCCGGTAGACTCGCCATCAGTATATGCACCTCTCCTTTCAGCCTGCGTCTTGTCTAGCTGTTCGACACGTGCATACCTGTGCAACGGCAAAAGTTGTTCCTCCATATGCCGGATTCGCTGTACCGCCTTGTCGAGTGCGGCCTTTCGCTGATTCATTTTGCGAACATGCTGCTGCTCCACCAGTCGAAATTGCTCCTCGTCCAGTTTCATCCATTCATTCAGATGCTCTACCCCTGGTTTGGCCTCACGCAGTTCTTTCGACTTCTTGCGGCCGGCAAAGCACAAATATTTGTGATGCACCTCCAGCGCTTGTTCATCAAAATAAGGATACAACACACGGGAGAGGCTCCCGGCATAGTAAGTCCGCTTGTGATCATGAAACGGATGGTATCCATAAGGTACAGACAAGACGAGCGTTCCCTTTTTATTCAACAAGCGATAAGCATGAGCCAGCAGGGTGTGGGGATGCGCAAAATGTTCCAAAATCTCCCCTAAAATAATGGTGTCAAATCCACCGGGAGGACGCTCGAATTGTGAAATGTCCTTTAACTGAAAGTGGACTCTTCCCCGGACGGGTGCGGATTCCTGGCGAAGTTCTTTTTTCGCATAAGAAATGCTGCCCTCTTCCAAATCAATGGCTGTTACCTTAAATCCTTCCCGCCCAAGCAAAATGGACGTTATGCCCTGACTGCACCCAACATCCAGCACAGTATGGCCCTGTACATGGCGGCAAATCCAGTGAATTCTATTGCGAGTGGCTTCATGGGACTCTTCCGAATTGATTTGCCCGTAATAACGTTCATTTACCTGATCACGGTTAGCCAACAGCGGCGCCCCCTCCATCACCGGGATGCCCCAAGATGACGACATGTCCACCTGTACAATGTGCAGTCGCATTACGTGTATCGAAGACCAGCGGGGCATGGTCGACCAGCTGTTGGTAATCCACCACAGAATGGTCTGTCGTGATGACTACGATATCTGCACTTTCCCATAACTGGGCATTTGCCGTTCGAGAGGAGATTGCTTCACCGTTCAGTTTAAAGCTCGATACATATGGGTCAGTGAAGCTCACCGAAGCTCCCATTTTTATTAGATGTTCAAACAGGACAAGAGCTGGGGATTCCCGAACATCATCAATGTCCTTTTTGTAGGCCACACCTGCCAGAATAATTTTGGCTTTGTTTATGGCTTTACCTTTCTGAGCGAGCATGGCTTCAATTCGCTCCGCGATATACAGCGGCATACGCCGGTTCATGCGATCTGCCAAGTCCACGAATTCCAGTGGAAAACCATGCTGCTCGGATTTCCATGACAAGTATAGCGGATCAACCGGGATACAGTGCCCCCCGATCCCAGGTCCCGGATAAAAAGGCATATAACCGAATGGCTTGGTTGCCGCCGCATCCAGTACCTCCCATATATTGATGCCAATTTTCTCACAGGCGGCTGTCAGCTCATTAACCATTCCAATGTTGACGCTGCGGAATGTATTCTCGAACAGCTTGGCGGCTTCCGCCACGGTTGTCGAGCTGACTGGTACAATCTGGTCCAAAAAGGACCCATAAAAACCTACTCCCGCCGCCAGACAATCCGGTGTGCAACCGCCGATCACCTTGGGTGTGTTGCGAATGTTAAAATGAACGCTGCCCGGATCAACACGCTCCGGTGAAAAGCACACATAAAAATCCTTACCTACTGTCCAGCCCCTGCGCTGCTCTATCACCGGCCGAATCAGTTCCTCGGTCGTTCCCGGATAGGTGGTGCTTTCCAGAATCAACAGTGTTTGTCTACGCAAATGAGGTATGGCCTGATCAATAGCCGTTTCAATATAGGACGTATCCGGCTGGTGTCCGTCCGTCAGTGGCGTAGGCACGCAGATCACAACGACATCCGCATGCTCCAGCACCTTGATATCCGTAACCGGATGCAATTGCTGCCCGATCAGACCTTCCAATGCATCATCGCCAATGTCTATGATGTACGACTTTCCTTGAAGGAGCTTGGCTACTTTGACGGGATCGGAATCTACACCATATACATCATAACCAGCCTTTGCCATTTCCACTGCCATGGGCAGCCCTACATAACCGAGGCCGATGACCGCAACCTTTACAGTTCCTTTAGTTATTTTCTCCATAAGCTGCAAAATACCCACCTCTTTCATCGTTACTCCATGCCTCTCAATAGCTCAGCAATTCCAGCGCGGTTCATCAACTCATCGTCCGAGCGATATTGATCGAAGCTCACTCGTTCCAATCCACCATATTGGCTCAGTAAGCGTTCGTCTGCTTGCTGGGGAAGAATAACAAAATAACGATCATCATAGCGATACGTGTGCGGCACCTCATAGGGCGAAATCAGCACCTCATGCAGCTTTTCTCCACCACGTATACCAATCTCCTTCACTTTCAACGCAGGCTGCCCCGCCTGTTCTTTCATCACTTCTGCCAGATCTGCAATATTGCAGCCCTTCATTTTCATCACAAGTGTCTCTCCCCCAATCGCCGTGACAGAAGCCTTCAGCAGCAAGCCAATCGCCTCTCCGAGCGTGAGGAAAAAGCGTGTCATATCTGGACTCGTCAGCGTTAAATCCTGCCCTTCCGCGATCTGGCGCTTGAACAGGGGCACGACACTTCCACTTGTTCCGAGCACGTTGCCGCCACGAATACACACAAAGCGAGTACGCTCACTTAAAGTGTTGGCGCGGATCATCAGTCTTTCACCTATCGCCTTCGTCATGCCATATACATTCACCGGGTCTACCGCCTTGTCTGTAGAGACATCAATTACCTTGGCGACTCCCTGTTCAATACTGGCCCGGATCACATTTTCCGTACCGTGTACGTTCGTCTTGAAAGCCTCTTCCGGCTGTCTCTCACACACGGGGACATGCTTTAATGCCGCCAAATGGAAAACATAGTCCACTCCGCGACATGCCTCCTGCAATGCCTGAAGATCTCGAATATCTCCAATAATGAAATTCAGGCGCGGATCAGATTGAAATTGCCGCTGCATGGCAATCTGTGCAAATTCACCGCGTGAGAAAATGCGAATTTCCGTCGGT
Organism: Paenibacillus sp. 203; assembly: GCF_037027525.1. NCBI lineage: Bacteria > Bacillati > Bacillota > Bacilli > Caryophanales > Paenibacillaceae > Paenibacillus > Paenibacillus sp. 203. The sequence goes on along the minus strand of NZ_JAXCHD010000006.1, from coordinate 294,027 downwards.
CCCTCCTTTAGCAATTCAGCAGTTAGGCGTTGCCCCCAAGATCCTGTTCCTCCGGTCACCAGCAGTTTTTTTCCTTTGAACAATATAATCTCCTCCTGACCGTTATGAATTGGCAATGCCTGTTCCCAGAAATTCAGCCAGCACAGCATTCATTTCATTCTCTGACAGCCGATCCTTCTCTGGCACTTTTTTCACCGAAGTATTGGCGGCATGAATGACGTTCACATAGTTGCGAAGCGGAATGACCTCATGCGGCAGCTCCGTTACATATCCGTGCGTACCCTTCCCAGGTATGACGACACGGTAATCATTTAGAAAATCCTCCACTTGATAGCGAAACACATAAAAAGAAGGCGAACGGTGAAACACCGGTGCCATCTGCCCCTCAACGGCATCCCACAGGTAACCCATCTGGTTCACCAACGCAACCGTCTCCGGTTGAAACTTGTAATCATGCAACTGTTGTACAAATGACTGGTGATACAAATCGTCAGAATCAATTCGAGCAATGAGCAGTTCGTCCGCGTCTTCGATATACGCATTGATACGACGTTTACTTTCGATGCTCGTACCAAAACGAATATGGTCGGGAATGGGCTCATGCTTGGCCAGCTCCTCTTCCACAATGTCACTGCATCCGCCCGCCAGCTTGACGACAGATAAGAAATCCGTATTTGTCTGACTGAGTAAACTACGCAGCGTAAAGGTTCTGAATATATCCAGTCGCTCACTGATCCACTCACGTGTCAGGCGGTTGGGGTTCATCCCATAGTTATTAAAATTAATTTCAATTACAATCTTGCGATTCATTGATCTTCCTCCCTTTCAACCGTCTTCTCTCAAGTTATGAAGACGCTTTTGAAACGGCACGTACAGATGCAACGAATCTTGTAAAAATAGGTAGAATCCAAAAAGAATAGCCGTTCATACAAAAACCTTTTCGCTTTCGACATATGATAGATTACAAAGTTTTTTACTCCATCTGAAAAGTTGAACAAGCAGGGAACGACAGGGAGGTAACATGATATGACGAATCCAAGGTATCTGGAGATTGACGAGGTACTGAAACGATTGAAGCTGGCACTCGATCAGCACCAGTCCTTTTCGCTCATTCGTATTGGGGATGGTGAAAATTTGGTGTTGTCGCAGGACACCGTCTGGCCGATGGAAAAGGTATTACAGGAACGTTGGGCGGTCAAAGCCAATCTCGGTCAAAAGGGACTGTTTCTACCGAATACGGAACTACGGGACGCGGTGGCTGAGGCAGTGAGCAAAGCCAGCATTGCTGGCATTTTGCCATATGATGACGAATCTATTAAAGCACCATCCTATATGAAGCGGGAGCTGACCGATCAGGTTTTTGCTCACTATGCTCTTTCCCCCGCGCTGACTTGCCATGCCTGCCTGAATCGGTATTTGGCTGAGACACCCGCTTTCTGGGACATGCTGAAAAATCGACGCATTCTGCTAGTCACCCGAGCGGCTGCTGAAGTAAAGCCTGTTCTTGAGGCCGATCCGTACAAGCTGCATATCGCCCACACGCTGGCATTTCATCAATATGAACAAATGCCCGAAACACTCCAATGGATCGCAGCACATAAAGATGACTTTGATATTGCGCTGTTCTCTTGTGGTGTCAATGCAGTCGTGTTAGCACAAAAAACAGCAGAGTTAACTGGCAAAATAGGTATAGACTTCGGCAAGGCGATTAATATCGTCATGTTTGGCAAAGCTAATTAATAGATAAAATAATATTTGTGAAAAAATCCACTTAGCAAGTAATCTTTGCTCCGTATATCAAAGAAGCACCAGCAAAATTCAATGGGCTGGTGCTTCTTTGATATCATATGTTGTTCTAAAGTCCGTGATCGAAAAGAATAATCTATATAAAGCCTTGGACCCTTGCTTGTTTAGAAATAGAATTTGAGATTCCCTGTCACTTCTTTTACAATATTACAGAAACTAGCATTCATTTATATATCATGAGGAGGGTGTTGAAATGTCACATAACAAGAGATTGAAGACATACCAACTTACAAAAGCAAAGCATGTAAAGGTTCATGGCCGAACTACGCAAACACGTTCACCTCTTACTCTGTTTTGGACAGGCAGTGGCATTGAATTGAATATCAAAGGCTCAGAGCTTTGGATTGAAATTGAGGCCGATTACCAGGTGTATGAACCCTGGATCAGTATTGTCATCAATGGTGTTCCGATGAGTCGCCTGATGGTGACCGCGGGACGACATTGGATCTGTGTTTTGAGAGGGTTGAACCCTGATACGGTCAAAAATGTCCGTGTGGTCAAGGATGTCCAGCCTATGAGTTCGGACTCGCGCTGCTTGTTGCAAATCTATGCCCTGAAGGTTGACGGGGAATTGCTGCCAGTCACTGATAAGTCCCTCAAGGTGGAATTTATCGGTGACAGCATTACCTCGGGAGAAGGAACGATTGGAGCGAAGGAGGAGACAGACTGGGTTCCCATGCTGTTCACAGCACTACGCAATTATACAGCCATAACAGCCGAAGCACTGAATGCGGACTACCGAGTGTTATCACAAAGCGGATGGGGTGTCCTAACAAGCTGGGATAATAATCCGCATGCAAACATACCCGCATATTATGAGCAGGTATGTGGTGTGCTAACCGGTGAGAGAAATGAAGCATTAGGGGCATTTTCAGATCATGATTTTACCTCATGGCAGCCGGACGTGGTCGTAGTGAATTTGGGGACTAATGACGGGGGAGCCTTTTATTCTCCTGCATGGACGGACCCAGCAAGCGGGAAAGTGTACAAGCAACGCTTGAACGAAGACGGTACATTCAATGAAGAGGATTTACAAGATTTTGAAAGCGCTATCGAACGTTTTCTTGTCAAGCTTCGGACCTACAATCCTGCTGCCCATATTGTGTGGGCCTATGGGATGCTGGGTACTCCGATGATGCCCTCAATCTACCGAGCGGTAGACGCATACAAGAAAAGAACGATGGATCGGAATGTGTCCGTATTCCAACTGCCTAACACGACGGAAGAAACGATAGGATCTCGCAGCCATCCCGGGCTCTCAGCCCATGCCAAAGCAGCAGACGAGTTGACAGTGTATTTGCGAGAGATTCTACAGAAATAGAATCCGAGAAACACAATCAACTCTCTGTTGAACACGCTCATAAAGGAAATTACAACAACTAGGTCCATTGTGTTCTGGGTGTTGTGGTTAAAATCATGGCCACGAGCCTGCGGCAAATGTCTGCCCCAGACTCGTAGGTGATAAGCTCAGAGCGCAGCGACCTAATCACAGGAGAACTATGAACAGTCAGTGAATTCTTAATAAAAAATCCTTGTCTGATATATTTACAAAAACGGAGTCGAAGCGATGCCCGTGAACACCTCTGGACCATTACGAACAGTGGTCGATACACCAGAAATATAAGAAGAATATACGGTCTGTATTGCCCAGGGAGCGGACAGATCCTGTGCATTAAAAGCTTGCGTTTCATTAGCTCCAGTCACGCCCAGTACTCCCTCGGCGCGGTAGACTACCTCGCTCGGATCATAGTCGGCTCCACGTACGATTTCAACCGCATACGTATCGCCAAGCTCTCCGATCAGACCAATAGAACCACTAAAAGTTACAATCGGACCCGGCACAAGAAAGGTTCGCAGGGTGATCAAACCGAACCGCTCCGGTATAGGACCCAGCTGTATATCGGGACCCTCACCTGTTTTTGATGAATTGGTGGAGCTTCTCATATCCAGAAAAAAACCCATACCCTATCCCTCCAAATTGCAAGATACTCCATGCTATGCAAGAAATTCTTTAGCGTATTGGACAAATTAGTAATAAATCTATCAATTCAGCTCAAAATAACCGATAGTAAATACATATGGTATAAATATTAGAAATGAATATGTAGATAGAAAGCAGGGGTTTGATGAAACAACTGAAACGACTGAAAACATTAACACTACGCAAGAAATTGACAGCAGCATTTCTACTGGTCATGCTTGTTCCTAGTATTATTGTGGGCTCTTTCTCCTATCAGGCAGCGTACAACGAGACAGATCGCCAATTACTGGACAGTGCAACGTCTAGCGTTACCGCATCTGATCGTGCTGTTACTCAAACGATTCAGGCCAAAATTGCTGATCTCGAATATTACTCTACAACGATGACGGTTAGTGATAATAGTGCTGAAGCAGATGATGCCATTCTGAAAAAATTACAAGTATATTTAAAAATGCATGCAGAAGCTGTTGATATGTTTGTCGGAACTCCCGAAGGTAAACTCATTATTGGCAAAGCCGTAGGCTCCACAAACGATCCTCGTGAGCGTCCGTGGTACAAACAGGCTATGGAGAAACCCGGACAAACCGTAATCAGCCCGGTTGGACTCAATACGGCTAAGGTCCCCGTTGTGTATATTTCACGCACACTTCCCGACAACAGCGGCGTTCTCGGTCTTTCCCTGAACCTGAATAATTTAAAAGAAATCACAAAGTTAAAAATCGGACAAAATGGTTTTGTTATGATATTGGATGGTACCAAACGTATCGTAACTCACCCGACAGAAGTCAGCGGAAGTACCAAAATGGGGGAAACGTTACCCAAACTGTTTGCCTCCGAGGAAGGTAGCTTTAGTTACGATTTTAATGGCGTAGACAAACACCTGATTTTCAAAACTAATGCGCTGACGGGCTGGAAAATTGCCGGGACGATGGACAAAGCAGAAACCAGTGCCTCCGCCCAGCCGATTCTTATCACGACGATCATCGTGTTGGTGATTGCAGCCATCATCATTGGTGTACTCGCAATGTGGCTAATCAGCAGTATACTTAAGCCCATCCAAAGATTACGTAATTCTATGGATGCCATCAGCAAAGGTAATCTTTCGATTAACGTAGCTACGACCAGCACAGATGAAATTGGTGAATTATCAAGATATTTTCAACAAATGGTAGATAACCTTCGTAATATGATTAAAGAAATTCAAGCGATGACAGGCAATTTGTCGGCATCCTCGCAGGAGCTTGCAGCAGGTGCAGAACAAACGACCCGGGCTATCGAGCATGTGACCATAGCCATTCAAGATGTGGCCGCAGGCAGCGAACGCCAAGTGGGCAGCGCTAAAGCTAATCAGACACGGGTTAGCGACATGGCAACAGACATCACCGCGATGACTGAAACTATGGCTGAAATGACCACTTACTCCACACAGGCCATTCAAGCGTCGGATGCAGGCAGTGAGCATATCGGCAACAGCGTCGTCTCCATTGACGGCATTCGTACTACCGTGGAAGAACTGGATACGATTATCGGTGCTTTGAGTGACCGATCTGGACGAATTGGAACGATCGTCACTGTCATTACGGAAATTGCCAGCCAGACTAATCTGCTCGCATTGAATGCTTCCATTGAGGCAGCACGCGCAGGAGAGCATGGCAAAGGTTTTGCTGTCGTGGCGACAGAGGTCCGCAAGCTGGCTGAAAACTCAGCTCATTCCGCACAACAAATTCGTGAACAAATTCAAGGGATACAGAACGGTGTGTCTGAAGCTCTGGTTGCTATGGAATCAGCGAAGGAACGCGTAAATGATGGTATCAATTCCATTGACCTATCCGGTCGCTCCTTCTCTCGTATCCGTAGAGCAGTAGCCAAATCAGCGAAGCAGCTTGATAACGTCGCAGCTTCTACCGCTGGCGTCGCAGATGGAACGAGTACAGTCGTCAGCAGCATGGAGGAAATTACACGCATCGCTGAAGAAGCGGCATCCCATACAGAGACCGTGTCCGCAGCCGCAGAGGAGCAACTCGCCTCCATGGAAGAGATCGGTTCGTCTGCCGCAGATTTGACCCGTCTGGCAGAGCAGCTTCAAGATTTACTGACACAATTCCAATTGGATGAAACAAAATAACCGTTCCAACCGATAAATACAGAGAAAGAGTCTTCACAATGAAGGAGGGTTGGAACATGGATATCGCAGCATTATCAACAGGTATGAGTCAGGCCAGCTTAGCTCAAGCCGTAAGTGTGAAAGTATTAAGTATGGCTAAAGATCAGGCCGGTGAACAAGGACAGGCTTTAGTGCAGATGATGGAAAAAAGCGTACAGCCTCATCTCGGGGGTCAACTGGACATTCGCGCATAAGTGCATCCATATGCTTGGTTAGGGGCGATTCTGCTCAGGTCTGAACAGACCCGGGTAGAATCGTTTTTTTATCTCCCTATTTTTCGTTCAGCACAAAACGTAGTAAACTAGACATATCGTCCACAACCTCGGTTCGGAGGATAGCGCAACATTCACACGATTTACATTGAAAAAGGAGGATACATAGTTTATGAGTTATTCCGAATATTTTGAAAAAGCCAGAGAGCAACACATGGGCGAGTTACAGGAGTGGTTGTCCATTCCGAGTATCTCAGCATTATCGGAGCACAAAAAGGACATTAACCAAGCAGCTGATTGGCTGGCTGCCAAACTGACTGCTGCCGGTCTGGAAAACGTTGAAATCATTCCAACCAAAGGGCACCCGCTGGTATATGCCGATCATTTGCACGCACCTGGTAAACCAACGATCCTCGTGTATGGACACTATGATGTACAACCCGTAGACCCGCTTCACCTGTGGGAAACGCCGCCGTTTGAGCCATCCATCCGTGATGGAAAATTGTATGCGCGCGGAGCGACAGATGATAAAGGACAGGTTTTCTTGCACATTAAGGCAGTTGAGGCCATTTTGAAGCAGGAAGGCAAATTGCCGCTGAACATCAAATTCTGCATTGAAGGCGAGGAAGAAGTGTCCAGTCCGAACTTGCTTGAGTTTTTACAAACTGGAGCTGAACGTCTGGCTGCCGATGCTGTACTGGTGTCCGACACTTCCTTGATCGAAAAAGGGAAGCCTGCCATTTGCACAGGTTTGCGTGGACTATGTTCACTGGAAGTCGCCATTCACACGGCGAACACAGATCTACATTCCGGCTCTTTCGGTGGCGGCGTGCCGAATGCTCTGCATGCTCTGGTGTCCTTGTTGGCAACCCTGCATGACGACAAAGGCCGCGTTAGCGTCGAAGGATTCTACGACGATGTCGCTCCATTATCGGCAGAGATGAGAGAAGAATTCGTGAAGCAAGGCTTCAATGAGAGCAAGCTGCAACAAGATCTTGCACTTGATTCCCTCTATGGCGAAGAAGGATTCAGCTTCGTTGAGCGTGTTGGGGCGCGTCCGACACTGGAGCTGAACGGCGTATACGGTGGCTTCCAAGGGGAAGGCACGAAAACGGTCATTCCGAAAGAAGCTCATGCTAAAATCACGTGCCGCTTGGTGGCTAACCAGAATCCGCAAGACATTCTGGACAAAATCGAGCGCCATTTGTGCGCTCATGTTCAGGCAGGAGCTACTCTGGATATTCAACAGGGTGAAAAAGCAAACGCCTTTAACATCGACCCGTCCCACGCGTTTCTGCAAGCGGCAGCCGATGCTTTTGAGAAGGTATACGGTGTACGTGCCCTCTTTACCAAGGATGGAGGCTCCATCCCAATCGTGGAAACCTTCTCTCGTGTGCTGACTGCCCCAGTCGTGCTGATGGGCTTCGGCTTGCCAGATGAGAACCTGCATGCGCCTAACGAACATTTTAACTTGGATAATTTTGACAAGGGTCTACTGACAATTGTAGAGTTTTTGAAATCGGTGTAAGCACATGACAACTTCTTATGGCTAAGTTACAATAGAGAGGGCGAAAGCCCTTTCTATTTTTTTTGGAGGAGCGCTATATAATATGATTATTCAGTTTATTCGTTTACGGTAATGTGAGGTACAGTTCATGAAAACTCAACCATTTTTCCGAAAATGGGTTGGGTCTATTTGGCTGTGCCTTTTTTCATTCACCAAATACGAATGAACGGGGTGCTTTTCTGTGTCCAAATGGAATAAACACGAGATGAAGGCTGGCCTGATTGGTAAGCATGAACATCTCTTTAGGTGTCCTCTATGCTCTCAACCGATGCGTATGGTGGAAGGTAAAAGCCTCCTATGTACGAGTCAGCATTGCTATGATCTTTCAAAATACGGGTATTTACATTTAGCCGCCCGGTCCTATAAGACCAAGTATGATAAACAACTATTTTCCTCCAGAAGAATGATGTGCAATAGCGGATTTTTCGATCCCTTAAATGAAGCGATAAGCAGCACTATAATGAAATTTATGATGCCGCTGTTTGATCAAAAATCACACCTTTACTTGCTCGATGCAGGTTGCGGGGAAGGCACTCATTTGAGCCACATTCAGGATAAGCTGACTTGGAAGGGAATCACCGAGCTTACAAGCGTAGGTATGGATCTGTCTAAAGAAGGTATTGTGGCCGCAGCCAAAGAATATCCTCATACCCTTTGGTGTGTTGCCGATCTGGCTCATTGTCCGTTTTCAAATCAACAATTTGACGGTGTACTCAATATTTTATCCCCTTCTAATTATGCTGAATTTACAAGAATTCTTTCGGAAGACGGCTGCGTCCTGAAAGTTATTCCCGAACGATATTATCTTCGGGAATTGAGATGCTTGTATGAACAGAAAAAGAACAAGCCTGCTTATTCGAATGATAATATATTAAGCCGATTTAAAGATCATTTTAAACTTCTATCCGCCGAACGGGTAACCTATCGTTTTATGTTAAATGCCGACCTCTTGAAACCTTTGCTCCATATGACTCCCTTATCGTGGGGAGCTACGGAAGCAGACTGGCAGCGAGTGGAGGAAATAAATTTACCGTATGTCACAGTAGATTTGCTCATCTTATGCGGTAAAAAATAGATACTAAAAAGCATTCACAGCATGGAACCATCCATACTTCGTGAATGCTTTTTACGTTAGTTTCGTCGCTTAAGAAAAACGGGTGTAGCGCAACAGGTGAGCCAGCCGATTGAGCCGTTCTATCTCCCGATCCAACTCATGCAGCGGCTGTCCAGCCAAAGCAGCGTTTGCTCTCAGATCCCGTAGCGGGTTCATTTTTCGACCCATGAGTTTGAGCACCGTTGCCTTCCCCATGTTATTCACCACCACATATTGCGTTAGCGGGTCAAGCTCAATCCACAATACATGATGCTGTTGAAAAAACGATAATAGTTGCTTTTTTAACGCCTCCAGCTCTTCAATCTCACCTGTGATTTGCGGATGATGATGAAAAGCCACATAACCCATCACCCGCAGGTCACTTATGATTTGTTCCAAATGAAGCGTTTCGTTTATGTACACATTGTTTGTGCTCATGCGGTTTCTTGCACCATTCGTATGATCTTCCCGTATGACGTTCACCACCTGACTATCGTTTATATCAAGCTTTATCTTTCCCCTTTTTCACTATAGCGCAATCGGCTTTGAAAAGTCAGGACGTACACAAACCTTGCGAACAAAAAAACAACCGGCTTATACGCCAGTTGTTTCCCGTTCCACAAAATACTTATTGGTCATATAATGGGCCTTGCCTCTGGAAGTATCCACCATTCCCTTTTTGTTGTCGAGAAAAACAATCTCCCGGCATTTGGTGCAGTACCACTTGGTCCGCTTAAAGGGAGATTCTGTTACATACGATGTACCACATTTGCAATCTACTTTAATTAAGGTTTCAGTTGATTTGTAAGCCTGGGACAACTCTTTTAGGCCAGTATCCGGCTGTTGAATCGGGATAATAACCTCCTGATAGCTTGAATACTGATTATGCACCTTAAAATCAGCCACCAGTTCCGCATGCAGTCCAAAGTACTCTTTGCCAATCTCGGTTACAAATTTCTTGCCGATTCTGTAACACTCAAGCCATTCCTGTATCTGTTGATTAGACAAAGGCACTGTGCCCTTGATACCACTATTTAATGTGTAAGTCATGATGTATAAAGTATCATCTTGTCTATGTCCGTACATGAGAAGCCTCCTTATAATACACTTGATAATGTACTACAAAGCGTAAAAAACATCAATTTTATTATTTGGCAAAAGATTTAGTATCATTTCCAAGTATGGATTTAATACATGGTGACAAGCACACAAAGACGTGTTCGAGTCTAGTTAGAAAGCAACTGACAATCTGTCAGTTGCTTTGTCTTTCCACATAGTATTTGTTGGTCATGTACCATGCCTTGCCTTTATCTGTATCCACCATGCCCTTTTTACGATCCAGGAACACAATGTTATTACACTCCTTGCATGACCACTTGGTTCTTTTGTGCGGTGACTCTTCTATATAGGAAGCACCACATTTACATTCCACCTGAATTAATGTTTTATACTGGCTGTACGCTTCTACCAATGGGTCCAGATCTACAGCTTTGCGTTCCATTACAGGCTGTATTATGGATATGTGTTCTCTCTGCTCCGAGTATTCATTATGTACCTTGAAATCTGCTACCAACTCAGGGTTTAAACCAAAATACTGTTTCCCCACAACCGTTACAAACTTGCTGCCAATTCGATATGCTTTGATCCATTCCTGCACCTGCTTACTGGTTAGGTCGACAGTTCCCTTTATACCGCTGTTCAGCGTATAAGTCATCAAGTGTTGGTTGGGTGTCATATGTCTTAACATTCACCTCCGATCAAGAATATACCACAGGTAGCTCTAGGCAAAAGCTACTTCCTACTACCTGAAGCAATGAGCTTTTTCTGCCTTGTGATTCTTCTTCAACACCTATATATAAAAGTATAGCTCAAAACCTGATCCATCTTCCATCCTGTCGTCATGCTGAATACTGCTTTTGTAGGGATTTATATTCTTAGACTATCACCAGATGCATTTCTATCTTAGTATAACTTTGTGGTACAGTCTTATGTTTTGATCACTCCTGTTAGTTGCACTATGATCCCTAATGGTAGTTTCTTCCTTCTATATATAGTACATCATTTACACGCAAATTCCCACATATTTCAGTGGTTATTCTGTAAAACAAAAGCCTTCATCCTTTTTAAAAGGGATACGGGACTGATCACATGGTAGAGGTTACTGCTTCCTTGCCGCCCCCCCGATTATGTTATAATAAAATAAAGCAAAAAGAGCGAGGTGAAGTCGATGAAATGGGAAGAAATTGCCGAATCACATCCAAGGCGATTTGTGTTGGTTGAGGCTATAAAAGCCAGTTCCAATAACCGCGTGCGCAATCTTGAAGACATGGCGGTTATTCAGGATTACGATAACCCAAAAGATGCATGGAGCGGGTATAAACATTTTCACAAACTGTATCCGTCACGCGAACTGTATGTGTTCCATACCAGTCGATCCGATGTCGAGGTTGTAGAAGAGTTTTTCTCAGGAGTACGGCAGCGTACATGAAGATTAACCTTCATAATGGTTTGCCAATTGTTTCCTTAACATTGAGACATCACGACCAAACTGCTCTATTACCAAACGTATTGTTCGATACAGGGTGCGCTGCAACAGTGTTTGATACGGATTTACTTGCCCAAATCGGCATTCACATTGATTTCATTAACGGGAGAGCAAAGCGGATGTACGGGGTGGGCGGTACAAGTGAAATTTGCTACGAACAGGTAATTCCTCATCTAAAAATCGGTCATATTCAATTAGATACATTTCCAATTCAACTAAGCTCTATTCAAGAGCCGTATGGATTTGATGGCATATTAGGCATTGATTTTATGCTAAAAACAAAATTAATTGTTGACTTTGATTTAATGAACATCCACTCCCCACTTTCACCTTTAAAATAATTCCAAGCAGGTGGTCACATGTCTCTTCCTTTAAATCTGTTTACCATCATGCTCAGCCCGTAGAAGTATTACTTATACCCTTGGTTTCTCCTGCGGGCTGAGCCTTTGCCCAAGGGAGCGTGATGGTAATGAAACCTAATCAAAAAAATCGTAATCGAGCTTATTTTAGGCACCACAGAAAACGTGTTATTCAGCGTAAAAAACGGCTTTCAGCACACCGGGGATGGGTCATCAAATTCGATGGTGTATTCTCCAAAGGAAAAATCCATTGTTCCTGCTGGATGTGCAGTAATAAAACAAAACGACTGGGCTATCCCAAATCAGAGCTAGCAAGAATAGATAACTGCCAGGAACAGCTTCAAGATTATCGTTTCTAAACTAAAAAACGATCAAAACAAGCGAATGTCCATTGCTATGACACTCGCTTGTTTTACGTTTACAATAGATTTTCCAGCTTCTCTCCTCAATTTGAAATATAGAATAAACTTACTAGGTTTGATCAGCTAACATACCACAAAACAAAAGCCTTCCCGACCACCCTTCGCTGTCGAAGGATCATCGAGAAGACTTTGTACCCCGCAAGGAACAAGAGGTCAGATTTTTAATTCTCCAAGCCTGATTAATTCCACGACCGCCTGTGAACGACCTTTTACGTTCAGTTTCTGCATTACATTGGAAATATGGTTTCGGACCGTTTTTTCGCTAATGAATAGCTGTCCGGCGATGTCACGTGTTGTTTTGTCCTGCACGAGCAGTTCAAATACTTCACGTTCACGGTGAGTTAACAAAAACTTGTTTTTGTGGTCGTTACCCTTCGTCAATTTCACCCCTCCTTGCTCGGGTTTTGTGTGGTGTAACAAGGTTAAGGGATACAGTCAACACATTTTATGTCATGTGCTCAGGTATGGTTCAATATGCGGATAAAAATGGGCATAGGCACCTTACTAACTCCCTTCGATGGAGGGTTGGACTCTGCGTCTAATTTATGTATTGACAGGCATATGGGCCAGCCTTATGATAAGAAAAACCGCGACTGATAATCATTATCAAAATAAAAATTCGATATAGATATCGCGCAACAGACTATGGTTCAAGGCCAGTTTGGCCAGAAAGGGTGTTCATTGATTATGAAACTACGTTATGCCGTACCGGCCGGAGTGCTGATCTCTTCTATTCTGTTCGCAGGTTGCGGACAAACCGGAACTGCTACTCAGCAGCCTGCCGCAACGACCAAAGATGCAGGAGCAACAACACAGACAACGACTCCTGCCGCTTCTGCCCCCAATTTTGATCAAGCGGTAACAGCTTACCGCACCTATGCCATCGAGCAATGCGATACGTTTGTGAAGAAGACAGAAGAATTCACGAACGCGGTCAAAGCTGGCGAGCTGGATAAAGCCAAGGCACTGTACGCCCCTGCACGTATGTACTATGAACGGATTGAACCGATTGCAGAAGCGCTGGGTGATCTTGACCCGAATATTGATGCACGTGACGGTGATGTGGATGCAGCGGATTGGCGCGGCTTTCACCGTATTGAAAAAACATTATGGGAAGAAAACACAACCAAAGGAATGGACGAGTTTTCCGACCGACTGCTGAGTGATGCCAAGCTGCTGCGTGCCAAAGTAGAAACAGTTAATATTGACGCCAGCCTGATGGTAACGGGTGCAGTAGAGTTGTTGAATGAAGTATCTACCTCGAAGGTGACGGGTGAGGAGGAACGATATTCTCATACAGATTTGTACGACTTTGCAGCCAATGTGGAGGGCGCACAAAAGATATATGACATTTTAAAAACAGATCTGAACCAAAAAGATGCGGCGTTGGAAAAACAAATTGGTGAGCGCTTTACGGCCTTGCAGCAGGAGTTGGCTCCTTTTAAGGACGGAGAAGGCTATGTATCGTATACAAAACTGAAACCGGAAGAAGTTAAAAAGCTGAGCCAAAACCTCGATGCCTTGGCAGAACCGTTGTCCCAAATGGGGAAATTGTTAGGAGTGTAATGATATGAAAGGCTTTAAGCGGCAAAAAGGGCAAGAAAAGCCGCAGTATGCGGAATCCCATAATGAACAGGCCGATCTGGTAAAAAAGGATGCGAAGCTAGTGGAAGATGAGCTGTCAGGAAAAAGCAAATCCGTATCACGCCGAGACCTATTGAAGCTGGCTGGGGTAGGTGGACTAGGCCTCCTGCTTGGCGGCGGGGGCGTGGGAGCCGTGCTGTCAGCCGGTCAACGTCTCGAAAGCATGATGACGGATGCGGATACCAAAGATGTAATCCCTTTTTACGGTAAGCATCAGGCAGGTATTGTGACTCCGGCGCAGGATTTCATCTGCTTCGCCGCTTTCGATCTAACAACCAGCGACAAGGAACAGGTACGTATTCTCTTCAAAGCCTGGACGGAAGCAAGCGCTACAATGACCTCTGGCGTGCTGCTTGGCAACGATAATGAAAACCTCAACCTCCCTCCTTCCGATACGGGCGAGGCGGCAGGATTGTCGCCATCCCGCACGACGATCACCTTCGGTGTAGGCCCATCCTTTTTTGATGGACGATACGGCCTGGCAGGGCTTAAACCTGCCGGGTTCCGTGAGCTGCCCCGTTTTCAAGGGGATGCCCTGGAGGAGCAATGGTGCGGCGGCGACATCGGAGTGCAGGTATGTGCCAATGACTTGCAGGTAGCTTTCCATGCCCTGCGCAATTTGGCACGTATCGCCAGAGGAACGGCGGTGCTTCGCTGGACGCAGGAAGGCTTCCAGCGGACAGCACAGGCCGATCCTGCGGGAAGCACACCACGCAATTTGCTGGGCTTCAAGGACGGTACAGGGAACCCCGACACCTCCAAGGCAGACGAAATGAATCGGCTGGTGTGGACACAGACCAGTGACGGACCAGCATGGATGGGCAACGGCAGCTATATGGCTGTTCGCCGTGTACGCATGCGGGTAGAGGTGTGGGATCGTTCAACATTGGGCGACCAGGAGGATACTTTTGGACGTCATCGCAGCAGCGGTGCCCCACTCGGTAAGGTCAAGGAGTTCGACAAGCTTGATCTGGCGGCCAAAAATCCGGAAGGCAAGCCGGTTACACCTCCCACCTCTCATGTGGCTTTGGCTCATGGGGACGGAACCATTAATATTTTGCGGAGGTCTTATTCGTATTCAAGCGGATTGGACAAGCAAACAGGACAGCTGGATGCTGGGCTGCTGTTCATCAGCTACCAGCGTGATCTGTTCAAGCAGTTCGTTCATATTCAGGAGAAGCTTGCACGCAATGACAAGCTGAACGAATACATTGTACACAAAGGCAGTGCGGTGTTCGCCTGCTTCCCAGGTGTATCGCAAGGCGGTTACATCGGGGATACGTTATTTTAGCAGCAGGCTAGGAAGGGGATTAATATGAATCGGCGCAATAAAAGCTTGGGATGGGTGTTTGTGCTGGTGGCAGCTCTGCTGCTGACCGTAACTCCGTTCATTTCCGGCTCCGGGTCGGTCGCTTTTGCACAAACAGATGCGAAAGCTGTCACCAATGATCAGCTAATGCCTGTAGTGGGCGGAGCACTGGTGGAGGCGGGACAATCCCAATGGACGGAAGCCTCCAAGGATCTGAAAGAATTCCGCACGCTGTGGGAGACCGCCAAAGCAAATGGCGGAGATTCAGCTCACATCGCGGCTGTAGATCAAGCACTCACCGATGCGGAACAAACACTCGCCAGTGGTGGCGGGGAACCAGCGAAAGCTGCCTTATCCGTGCTGGCGCGCTCGGTCAATGAGTACGTCACTGCTGCCGAGGGGGACAAACCAGCCCCGGCTGGAGCCAAAGCAGCGGAAAAACTGCTTCCCATGGCGAAGGGCAGTCTGGCCGCCATGCAAAAAGGCGATTGGGCTGCTGCCCGGGTGGATTACGATCGAATCGTCAAAGACTGGTATCAGGTAGAAACACCGATTCGTTTGGACAATTTCCCGGTATACAGTTCGCTCGAAACTAAAATCAGTCTCATCCGCATCTCCATGCAAGCTGAGCCTATTCGCCAAGAACAGGCTCTCAAGGAAATGCAGGAATTAACGACTCTGCTGTCTGATTATAGTCAGGGTAAATCTATGAACACAGGTCAAGGAACGAATGCAGGCAATACGGCTGCCGGAACGGCGAATGGTTCGGCTGCTTCCCTAGGCGATGCAGTCACCTTGCTCGAATCCGCACGCCAAGATGCTGTAGCTAATCAATCAGAGCAAGCGGCTGACAAGGTAGTACAGTTTATCGCTCTGTGGCCTTCTGTCGAAGGACATGTACAAATTGCCGATCCGACGTCTTACACTGCAATTGAAAATGAAATGACCGAGACTTCAGGATATCTGCTGTCTTCTCCACCGAATACGGACAAAGCCATTCAGACTCTTGATCAGATGCTGGACAGACTCCGTCCGTTGACGGAAGAACGTTCTTACACTGCGTGGGATGCTGCGCTGATTTTGCTGCGTGAGGGCCTGGAGGCCATTCTCGTGCTCGCAGCTCTGCTGGCGTATGCCAAAAAAAGCGGCGAAGCCGTGGCTGGACGGTGGATATGGGCAGGAGCCGGAACGGGGCTGGTGCTGAGCGGAATTCTGGCAGTACTGTTCACCACACTGGTGGCAGCTGCCGCATCAGGCAGCATGCGTGAGTTGCTGGAGGGTGTCACCGGGCTGGTGGCGGTCGTGCTGATGCTGACCGTTGGTAGCTGGCTGCATAGCAAATCTAATGCTGCCGCGTGGAACCGCTTTGTGGAAAACAGCGTGGGCAACGCGCTGGCACGGGGAAGTCTGTGGTCGCTATTTGCGGTTTCTGCGCTCGCAATTCTGCGTGAAGGAGCCGAGACAGCTATCTTTTATGTCGGTATGGCTCCAGCCATCGAAACCTCGCAATTGCTGCTCGGCATTAGCTCGGCGACGGTTGTTCTAGTCATTCTGGCGTTTGCGATCATTAAGTTCAGTGTACGATTGCCGATTCGTGCCTTTTTCCTGACTGCGACTGTACTGATTTACTATCTCGTATTCCGATTTCTGGGCGAAAGTATTCATTCGCTTCAGGTGGCTGGCAAGCTTCCGGGGCACACTGCCTCCTCGCTTCCGTCCATTAGCTGGCTGGGAATGTATCCAACTTGGGAAACCTTTGTCCCACAAATCGCTGTACTGATCTTTATGGTATGGCAGCTTGTGCGTCAAGAAATGCACAGCTCCAAGTAACAATGAAGTCGATACTACCCTACTCATCATGTAAAAAACGCCAAATCACAGGTCCGATTTGTATCGGTTCCCATGAGTTTGGCGTTTTTTTACATACTTACAACGCATCCTCAGGCAACGGAATCATGCGCTGATGATGCAGCAGGTCTGTGCGGTCACCGTGTTCACGAATGACATGCACCTCCCCACGAAAATCGAGCAGCTCCGCCGGGGTAGCATGTCCCAGAAATTGTAGTGGACTATAGCTTAATCCATAGGCACCTGCATTCGGAAAGGCAATATAATCGCCCTCGTGAATCGGAGGAAGCTGCGCTTTTTTCACAATACAATCCTCGGGTGTACAAAGCGGACCAACAATACTTACCGTTTCAAGCTCCAAGGATGCTTCCTCCGGAGGCCCCCCTATTCGGCTTGCGACCTCTTCTAATGATTGTTCGACAGTAACAGCCGTTTGAGCAGAAGCATCTCTCTGCCCCATCCGTAGGGTTGCTTCCACTTCTCGTTCTTTGGGTTCTTTGGGTTCTTTGGGTTCTTTGGGTTCTTTGGGTTCTTTTGATTCTCCCGCTTGCCTACGCATAATTCGCACTGGGTAGTTGTCTCTAATACGGCGTCCTCGAAAAGTAGCTGCGGCGTAGTGATTCATGCCACCATCAGCCACGACAAACTTCTCCCCCTTGGATTCCTTTGTATACAATGCTCGGCAGACATACATGCCCGATTGAGCAACCAGATACCTGCCGCTTTCGATGATTAGCTTAACCCCGGGCATGCGGGTTCGGGTCTGCTCCGCGAGTGCGTTCAGTCCGTCAATGACGTGATCCATATCAAGCGGTTGCTCATGAGCAAAATAAGGTACACCAAACCCGCCGCCCAAATTGACCGTATGCATTGCCACACCATACTGAGCCTGTACCCGTTCTGCCAGCTGCAGCGTATTCGCAAATGAAGCTAAAATCTGATCCGATTTCAACATTTGCGTACCTGTATATACCTGAATACCTTGAAAATGGACGTGTGGGCAATCTTCCAGCACCTTAAAAAAGTGATCCAGCTGCCCTTCATCCACTCCAAAGGGGCGCGGAACACCGCCCATTTTAATCGTTGCTCCAGATAGGTCGTTATCGGGATTGATACGAACCGCTGCTCTGACAAGCTGGCCCGCTTGGGCAGCAATGTCCTCCAACAGACGCAGCTCCCTCACCGATTCGACATGAATACAGCCGATTCCATAGGCTATCGCCTCGTTCAGCTCAGCTACTGTTTTTCCCGGTCCGGCGTACAGCACGTCTTCCGCAACATACCCGGCCTCCATAGCGACGAACATTTCTCCAGCAGAAGCAATCTCAACACCACAACCTAACGAACGCAGCAATCCAGCCAAGGCTACGTTACCATTAGCCTTGAGTGCATAATGTACACGCACGGCCGGGTGCAATCGGGATAGCAACGAGCTGACGTGGGCATGTAGCGCGTCTCCGTCATAATAGTAAAATGGCGTCGGATGCTCGCCGAAACGCTCCAGTAAGGCTTCGTCCTTTTTATCCATCACCTGAGTTCTCCTCCTCTCTATGCCTTGATACTCAGTATTTTGCATCATTCGCTTCCCTCCGCTCGAATACACAATCATACTCATACTGCATAAGTCGTCTCGCCCGAGCGTGCTGCTTCATGAATGGCTGCCAGCAGTCTGACGCGTTCAGCCGCCTCGCGAAATGGAATGGGCTCCGCTTCTCCCCGGATGATGCTACAAAAGGTATTCAACTGATTGACATAATAGTTCATAGGCTCGAAAACCGTTTTGGTATGCGAAGATGTCTGTGATAACCCAGGCAGTGCGTCCACATCTGTTATATTCGGCATGATATCCTTCTTTATTTCCGTCCTGAGTGTTATTTTATAAAAACCTAAATTGGCCCGAAAGCAGTCCTTCAAGGTGACTACTGCCGAATCAAAGGTCAGTACATGAGCACAGCGATAAGGGCGCTCAAATGAAAAGAGGGCAGATGCCTCCAATCCACTCGGATAACGGGCTTGCGCACGAAATGTCCAGTCACAGCCATGAGGACCATCGAAATCCGATTGACTGTGGAATTCCGCCTGCTCTAATCCAACGACGGCTTGAAGCAGCTGGAGCCAGTACACGCCCAGATCCCAAAAGCATCCCCCACCCTGCTCTGGACGAGATCTGTAATTGTCCGCATGTCCTTCTTTTGCCGGAATGCATAGACTCGTCTCTATGGAGCGTAAGCGACCATAACGCCCCGATTCTACGATCCTCCGTAGTTCATGCTGCCAAGGATGGTGCTGCACCATGACTCCCTCCAGCAGGTAAGCCCTACTCTGTTCGACTGTTGCTGCCAAGGGAGCCAGATCAGCCGTATTCAGGCATAACGGTTTTTCCACCAGCACATGCTTATGAGCCCGTAATGCTTTGTCAATCCACTCAGCATGTAAGTCGTTGCTGAGCGCAATATATACAGCATCGATCTCCGGGTCCTTTAGCATATCCTCAGCATGCCGATAAATGACACTGACGCCAAAACGATCTGCCATTTCTCCTGCCTTGGCAACCGTGCGGTTCGCAAGCGCGGTCACGCGTGCCCCTGCAACATGTCGGATCGGTTCCAGCAACGCACGGGGAGCAATGGCAGAACAGCCAATGATCCCAAAGCGAATATCTCGCATCGCAGGCTCTTGCGCAGCCGCGGCAGCGTTCATAATCCCTGCTCCATTCCTGGGGAGCTTACTGGCAATTGGATACTATTCACATAGGACTCTATATAACGCGGCGTCCGACTACGCAGCTCTACGATCCTGCGATGCATATCCTCCAGGATCTGAGCACTGCCGTCATAGGTTTGTATCCACGTATCGTATCGCATACCAAGTCCCAGCCGTTCCCATAGATCTGCATTATGCTTTTCATGCACACCAAATGGCTCCAGCATAATGAGTGGAGTGGCCGTAGCGAACGAGTCGGTTAGGCTACCACCACCTGGCTTGCTGACAATGGCCTGGACACGACATGCTTGGTCCAGCATGCTATGGTAATCCGGTCCAACCTGATACACTGTCTTCTCGCCTCTTTTTACCTCTCCGAAAGGTGGAAATGTATGCTCTCCGGCTTCATTACGCTGCCATGTCCTCCACTGCGGGTCCATCTGAAAATAGCGTATACTTTCCCGCTGTTCATCCGGTTGATCCTGATCATACAACAGCAGATCCAGCTCCCAGCCCGCTTCTTCCAACCGTCCAACCTTGTCACGATATGTGCCCATCCCCCAACCGCCGCCATGTACGAATAAGCGGGATTGCCGTGCTTCAAACGGTACATACTCCACAGCTGGCACATCAATATAGTGGCTGACTCTATTGTTATCATTTTCAAAAAAGGTCATTTCTCCACAGCCCTCCGCAAAACGCGGGTTATGCTTGGCTAGATTTTTCCAGGAAGGAGAAGGTGTCGAATCCATGTACACGATGTCCACATGCACCGACTCCGGTTCTCTGCGCTTACGATACTCCTCCAGTACATACATCCAATGACCGGATAAGCATATAAAATACCGCCGATCCTCCTCCATCCATTGGTTCAGCAGCACTTCCATCGCAGCGAGATCCAGTGAATTACGCATATCCTGCGGAACCTTTTGTGACATTAAGGCCACCGCAAAATTGTCATGGTAAGCTTTGCGGCTTTTGTCGACCTTGAGACGAGCCGATTCTGGCAGCACATTTTCAAATACATGAATCGCCGTATCCACGCCCAGCCTGCGAAGACCCGCTTGCAACAACAAGCCAGGGGTATAAAAGCCCAATCCGAAACCGGAACACAAAATCGTTACCTTCATAAGCTTATCCGTACTCTTACGCATGCTCATACGCCTCCCGTTTAATTCAGCACTGTAAGATGATGTTCTGCCAAAAAGCGCTCCAGCTTTGTAGTCAACCGCATTTTATCCTCATCGCTCGCAGCAACCAGCTCTAAATAAAGACGCCCCTTGCCTCGTGCCCGTTCGCTTCCAGCAGTTTCTTTGTTACCATTCAAGTCCGGCTTACCCACGCCGTTCCCTTCTGATCCGCCATCACCAGCACCAGCACTAATCCCGCTCACACGAACCTGCTTGGCAGATGATCTGCCTC
Source organism: Paenibacillus sp. 203 (assembly GCF_037027525.1). Lineage (NCBI taxonomy): Bacteria > Bacillati > Bacillota > Bacilli > Caryophanales > Paenibacillaceae > Paenibacillus > Paenibacillus sp. 203. Next base: position 272,952 of record NZ_JAXCHD010000006.1, on the reverse strand, counting down.
CGCGTCCGTTTGCATTTCTGCTTGGCGTGCTTGTATGGCCCACAATCTTGTTCTCGCCATCTCGTCCACCGGTGTTCACATATAATGTATTGGCACCCAGAGGCATGATACCTTCTTCCCGTTCACCTGTGAACAGCAATCCTTCACCTTTCAGCCCTTCCAGCAGTTCTTCATAGGATAGACTGCCATCATGGGACAGTGAATAATTCGTCAGCGTGCCACGCATATTTTTCCCGGCCAGAAAGGTGTCGAGCTGATGCTTGATCAAACTCATCGACTTTCTGGCATTAATTTCGATAATAGGCTCCAGCTTCCCACCACGAAGTGTCATGGAATCAATGCATACATCGCCGTAATAACCATCCTGATACAATTGCCGTCCCACATCCTGCATTAAACTAAAATAGCCCTCGCGCTCCAGCCGCTCTAAAAAAGCCCCGTCCGGCGACAAGGATTCCCGATAAGAGAATTGAGTATTTGCTAGCCATTGTACAGATAGGATATCGACACTTCCATCATCACCAATCGTAAATTGGCATGAAAAATCCCGCTCTTTCTCCTGAAAAGGCTCCAAAAGGAAAAGCACCTGTTTGCCTTTGCGCTCCTGTCCACGCAAATACGATACGATCCGGTCCAGCATTTGTGTCGAGGTAATGTGCAGGTTTCCTTTGCCCGATACGCCAAAATCATCCTTGATTAAAAAGCTTCCATCCCGCAGCAGCTTACGCCCCGCCTCAGCGACATCTGCAAACGAAGTCACGATATAGCCCGGGTTGCGCAGACCGAGACTGCGTTTCAGATCAGAGGAATACGTTTTGGCATTTACCTTGCGAATCGTTTCCAGCGGTGGCTGATGCAGTGTTATACCCCAAGCACGTGCAGCCTCCTCCACATGCGGTAAACCCGCAAACGGGCTAAGTACACAGCCTTCCAGTTGAGGAAACCCCTCTCCAGCATCGGCCTTACGACTGCCCAGCAGTTCGAATACTGAAGCGGACGATACGTTGCCTGCACGCTCCATGCCGTCGGTCAAATCTCGTTCGTTGACAGCCGGATGAAAGCCCAACTGCGCGATATACTGACGATGTACAGGCGAAATAGCATAACGGGTCAATAACGCATCTCCTGGCTGGCAAAAGCTGAACAGCAGTTCATCCATGGCTGCTACAATCGCAGAAGAAGCCCGGTCAGGCAGGGCTGGCAGGGAAGCTAACTGGGCATCCCGCCAGTAAGCCTCCGCTTCGAACGTTCCCATATACAAATGACGCTGATTCGGTATCGCATTCATATGATTCGCTTCCTTTCCTGCTTCATTATTGGCCCACTACACGGTAGCGCTACTGGCTCGCGCTCGTATAATCACGTAGAGCAAACTGCCATATCAGGCGGATGATCGCCAGCAGCCAGAGAGGTGCGAGAAATGCCCATACCACCAACCCGGTATCCATTTTGCCGAGAATGAACATGGGCGGAAAATTACAAATGACAAACACTGGAAGCACGAACAAACCGATACGCTGAATCAGATTACTGTACACGGCCATCGGCACATAGTTTGTCTCGAAAATGCTGTTGGACAGCTCCGTAACGCCGTTCGTGCGGATAATCCAGAAGGCTAGCAGTTGGGGGAGCAAAAATACGGAGTATGCCGTAAGCACTCCGCATCCGAGCAGCACAGAGAACCCTCCTGCGGTTTCAAAATTAAATGGCAATCCGAGCCGATACCAGCCGATGCCTGTCATAATTCCGCCGCCAATTACATTCGGCACGGTATAGCCCAGCTCAAATTGACGCAGTGTCACCATAAATTGCAGCGATACGGGTTTGGTCATGAGCACATCCAGTGAGCCGGTACGAATTTTGTCAGGCAGGCTTGTAAAATTACTGTAGAACAATCCACTATAAAATCCGCTCATCATCGTAAACACGCCGATATATAACAACATGGCGTCAGGAGACCAGCCGTTAATGTCCGTCCCGGCGCGGTATGGAACCGATGCGTACAGCAGCTTGATAAGCAAATAAGCCGTTTCAACCAGAAATGCCGTTATAAAATTAATGCGGTATTCCATCTGCGACATGACGGAAAACTGGACAAACTTCCAGTACAGTCTGATGTAGCGTCTAACGTTTCGGAAAACATTTTTCATGTTAACCTCCCACCGAGACAAAGCGTTTGACCCCGGCTTGCCACACCCAGCGTGATACGGCCGCCAGTACTACAATCCAGAGCCATTGCACGCCAATGCCTTTAGCGGCTTCCAGCAAAGTCAGCTTGCCCGTTAACGCATTCACCGGAAAAAATACGGTGTAGCTGAACGGCAGCAGACTGAACAGACGGGCCAAAACATCTCCAAAAATCGTCAGCGGAAACACGGTACCGCTAGCTACGTAAATGACAAGCGACAGTGTATAAAATAGCCCCGCCGATTCCGTCACCCAAAAGGCTATGCCGCTCAGCGCATAATAGACCACAAAATTAAGCACAAGCGCTCCCGGCAACGCCAATATGTAAAGCAAGATGTACGATAGCCCGAAGCTGATTTGTCCTTCCAAGCTAAGACATAACAGCAAAATAGCAGCCGCCAGCAGCACGACCGCGGACTGTATGACTTTGCCTCCGATAAACCGGCAAAAACGGTAAGCGAAATAATGCACAGGCTGTACCATGAATTTTGCCAGTCCACCTTCCTTGATATCTGTAGCAATTTCGTATTCAAAGCCCGTAGCAATCAGTTTTCCAGTTACTCCCGCCATGACCACATACACCAGCATTTCTGGCAGAGAATAGCCCAACACTCTTGCTTGTCCCGAAGAACCGAATACAGCTAGCCAGAGAAAAATTTGCGTCATGATCGGCAGCATAAATCCCGCCATTTGGAGCCAATAATTAGCCCGATACTCCATTTCGTTTTGCATGCCAAGCTGGAGTACCTTCACATATTTGTTATTTCGCATCGGCCAGCCTGCCCCCATCGTACAAATTGGCTATCCCCTCTTCCAGCGGGACGTCCTCAATCGTAAAATCAACGACAGGCAGTGCGTCCAAAATCTTTTTGGACCAAGCCAAGGTATCTTCTGCATCCAGTTCAAATACCGCCTCCAGCTCCGAATTGGAGCGAAGTTTGCCGAGGCTCGCCAATGTTAGGTTGGATACAGGGGACTCCAGTCGAACCTTAAGTAATTTACGGGCACCGATGACCTCATTCACCTTGTGTAAGTCTCCGTCATAGACCAATCTGCCCCCGCTGATAATGATGGATCTACTGCACAAATCCTCAATATCCTTCATGTAGTGGCTTGTCAGCAGGATGGTCGTCCGGTGCGTTCGGTTATAGGCTTTGAAAAACTCTCGAATCCGCCGCTGAGAAACAAGGTCCAGTCCGATGGTCGGCTCATCCAGCAAAATGACCCGTGGACGATGCAGCAGCGCGGCGATCAGTTCCATTTTCATACGCTCGCCAAGAGACAACCGCCGAACCTGCACATGGAGCTGCTCCTCCACCCCAAGCAGAGTGACCAGTTCATCCAGCGCCTCTTTATAACGGTTGTCATCGATTTCATAGATAAGCTTGTTCAGTTCAAATGACTCGCTTGCAGGCAAATCCCACCAGAGCTGGTTTTTCTGTCCCATTACAATGGAAAACTGACGTTTAAACTCTTTTTGTCGTTTCCACGGCGTAAAGCCGAGTACCGATGCCTCCCCGTCCGTGGGATGGAGAATGCCAGACAGCATTTTGAGTGTCGTTGTTTTGCCCGCTCCATTTGGACCGAGGAATCCGACAATTTCGCCTTCCTCAATGCTAAAGCTGACATTTTGTACAGCCTCTTTGGTCAGCTGCTCACGCCTGAACAAGTTTTGTAACGATTTGCGCACGCCCGGCTCCTTTTTGTAGTACGTAAATGTTTTCGACAATTGGTTTAATGTAATGGACGGCAATCAATTCCCCTCCTCTTTCCTCTGTGCAGGACACCTGTGTCTGATACGGCCGAATGCTTGGTCTACTCGGCTGCTTGCTCTGCTAAAATCATCAGTTCCTCCAGCATATGCCGCTGTCTTTCAATTAAATGCAAAGCTCGTTCCGTAATCTCAGGCATCCGATGCTTACGCAGTTGAAGCCCTGTTTTGTAAATATGCAGATTAAGCTTGTGCCAATCCGCGTACAGCCCCTGTGCCAATTCAATTACATGCTGTGTTTGTGGCCCCAGCGTAGCTTGATGCAGCAGGCAATAATCAGCTGTATAATCCGTCAAATGAAGGGCACTGCCCAATCGCAGATTGTAATAGATTTCATGACAGTACGTCCGAAAATCCTGATCCTCCATGTCTGCCAACAGACGGAAGTCACCGACAAATGCCCGGTACCCCTCATCTCCCCGCTTGACCTGCTTGCCTGTTACAGCTTTCCCCGTTTGACTTTCCGACTCATTAGACGTAGGTACGCCTCTCCAGATGGCTTCGTGTCCAGTCAAATACTGTCGAATATGATGAGCACACGCAGCATGCATCTCACTTGGCGAAAGCGGGGCAGGCTGCTCCACCAGCCATGCATACTCAATAATACCCTGCATCAGATCGTCGAGCCGGGCTGAGCCCACATAAGTCATGGCATGTCCCGAGGAATCGAGCAGAAAGCTATCATTCACCTGTGCTGTCCGTTCTTGCAAGTCCAACCCGCACAACTCAATCACGTGGCCCCTTGGGTAATTTTTCACATATACATCGTGATAGGTTAAAGCAGTGCTCGACGTATGCAGCATGGTACCGTAGCCCGATGTGAGTACCCGCAACAGGTCGGTTTCATCGCTGACACCTGCGACCCACGGTTCCACCCGAATAACAGGTCCGCCACTGGCTGCCATTTCTTGAAGCTGCTCTGGATATTTCTCAGGTCCGAAGCGCTTCAAATCTCCACCATACTCTGCGCACATACTCCCACACAGCATGAATAGCTCGGATTCGGCCATGTTCACCCCGTACCTCCGCAATGAGGTACGCAGGGAAGAATATACACAATGTTTCCCTGGAAGAGCGTTTGCCACTTCTTCTGCACCATAGTCCACAACGGAATCATGACGAGTCTCCATATCGGATCCCTGCATCAACCTTGTCTTTTCGGCGCCCTTATGCATATTTGCCCAGCAGACGCTCAATGCCTTGCAGTGTAGATAGATGCTCCAGCACTAGATCGTCGTCCTCCATCGTAATATCAAGCTCATTTTCCAACTCTACAATTAATTCCACAGCCGATAAGGAATTCAGCCCCAAGGTTCGCAGATCCTGATCCGGAGTCAACTGTTCCAGTTCTCCCGGAGCCAGCTTCAAAATCTTTTCCAGCAAGGGTACTACATGGTATACATCTGTTTTCATTTTTGATTCCCTCCAATTTATGAGCATCCTAATCCAGCAATGATACCTTCCAATTTGTGCGCATACGCATCAGCTTCCTGCCAGCTGTCTGCCAAAATAAGTGTGAAAATCCGGTTCACATAGCCCCGCTTCACAGGGATACCAGACAATGTACCCGCCGTATACACAAACACCCCTTCTGGACGTTCGGGCGTATAGAGCAAGCCCTCCTCCGCGAGCAACCCGCACAAGCGGCTGTAAGTGAGAGGTGTAGCGGTAACGTTGCGGTAATAACGGGATAATGTTTTATGCTGTTCTCCCAGAACGGATGACAGGAATGAAATATAGGTAGATAACGTAAACCTACCGTTAATCTCAATAACTGGAACCAGCAAACCTTCTTCGTCAACAAAACCGTCAATAGAGGCCATTCCTGTGTACCCAATGGAATAGAGATACGTACCCAGCTGATAGGCGCAACGTCTCACTTCTTCCTCCAGCGCATCACCAATCTCAGCCGGCACTTGAGATCCGATATATACGGTGCCATCCACGTTTTGTCTTTTTAGCGAAAACATCGTCACACCACCGCCCTCGTCAATGCAGAGCTGGTAGTTCAGATCCATCTGCTTATTGTGCCAGCGCTCCACCAGCCAGCCGCCGGAAGATGGCGACGAGCCGCCAAAGCGCCTCATCACACTCAGCAGCGTGTCCAGCTTGGACAGCTCGTCCAGCATATACATGCCTTGTCCCGAGGCACCGTGCGGCTGCTTGATAATCAGCTTCACAGGTCCATCCGATAAGTCAGCCAGTCTGGCACACTCCCTGCGGATCGCCGATTCGTCTGCACATACAGCGCCTTCGCTGACAGCAAAACCAAGCTTTTGCGCGGTCAGGCGGCTGAATATTTTATCATTCACCTGAGCACTGACCGCGGATGGAGCGCCGATCAGCTCCAGCCCGCAAAGCTCCGCGATCGCTTCCTCCTGCGGTGTGACCGCATAGGGGACGAGCCACGCTTTGGCTCCGCTGCTGCTGTGGCCTGCATCTGCAACCGTACACAGTCGTGCCAAAAGCGCCTCATCCGCCAGCACCAGCTCTGAAATCGGCGTTAGCGGATCAGAAGGATCCGGCACCTCAATACGCGGCAGGCTAAAGCCCAACCGTTGAAGCATGTCCAGAAACGCCTCATCCGGCTGTTCCCGAAGTACAATGACATCCTGACTTCGACATAGCAGGAGATTCATTTCCTCCATCCGGTTTACGACTTGCTGTTCATCCCGGTCTACCATGCCCCCCTTGCGGGGGGATGGATGCCACACTTGCTCTGCGCCGATATTAAACAGCCAAATCAGGACTCCATGGTCTCGTTCATGCGCAAGCGCTTCCACAAGGTTAATCGTTTTAGTCGTCACGTCTTGTCATCATCCCTCTCTCTTCCATCCAGTAACAAACAACATCCATAGAAAACTAAATGTACTTCAGAGAGCCTGCCCCATGCAGATACAATACGCTGCATTTGGAGCACACCGGAGTCAATCCTTCATGATTAATCTTTTGACGAGTTTTCTCATACGCATCCGAGTTCCATATCTCCTTCAGACTATGCTCACGCATGCTTCCAATCGTGAATTCACTGAAAAATTTGCAAGGCATGACCTTCCCGTCTGGTAAAATATCTGTTCTGGAGGTGAGCGCCAAACAATGATTGGAACAACGGCTGACCATTTCCTCGCCATGGATAAATTTATCAATTTCCTCATAATCCAAACCAGGCTGATAGCGCACGCGAATGTTCCATACTCGCTCATTGATCCGCTGTAGTTCCTGCATCAGAGGATCGATGTTATCCGGGTTGATTTTATATTTGAAAGCATGCCAGCTACTAATATTTTTTTCTTCAAGTTGTCGGAGCCAGGAGAAATTACGTGTAAAATATTCATCCATTTTGAGGGAGGTTTCTTTGGAAATGTACCAGGGGAACGTCAGCAGCACCAGATCCAGCCTTTTGTCCTCCAGCATTTGCAGAAATTCGTACATCCGTCCGATCATGTTATCGTTAATGACCGCATGGACAGTTACCCGTCCCTTGTACAATCCCTGGTCGCGCAGTTCAATCAGCTTATCCATCTGCCGCATTGTTTTTTGAAAAGTGCCTTTACCGCGGATTAAATCGTGTTCTCTTTCAAAACCTTCAATCGCTATTAATAACTCCAGATTTTCGGACAAATCCAAAATCCGGTCCAAATATTTATCAATAAGTAACCCATTTGTACAAAAGGTCATTTCGCGCCGATCTTCCGCCAGCACGTCCAAAATTTCATCAAAACGTCGATGAAACATCGGTTCGCCGCCCCACATGTACAGTCTGGACTTGGCTTCCTTGGTTTCGCTCAAAATTTGCCGGAGCATGTCCGGAGCAAGATCCATGTTTTGTTCTTCTTTATCCATTTGGTGATGGTAGCCTTCCTCGTTCCATTCAAAGCAGTGTGTACATCTCAGGTTGCAGCGGTTAGTCAGCTTAATGCCGATCGTCTGGGGCATGTCCGTTTTGAAAGTAGGGTCCTGTGTGGCGTTACGGTAAGATACAGAAGCGTTTTTCAGGTTACGCTTGATGAGCTTGAACGCTTTCTCATCAATCAGCACATTGCTTTTGGGCTGCATGCTAACACCTCGTTTAATGGATTTTCAGGCACATGTACCTAGCTGTACGTCAGACCGTCTCCATTCCCTCCAGATGCGGCGCTTGTTCCGCATCGCTGATCCCCTGAATGTAGCTACAAAACGCATCTACCGAGCTCAAATGCTCTAGCTCAAAGGAATCAAAATCAATCTCCACATCAAACGCATCCTCCACTTGCAGCATGAAATGAACCAACTGCAACGAATCCAGTCCCGCATCATGAATAATGTCCGAATGTCCATCCAGCTTAGCGACCAGTTCAGGATCTTCCTTAACCGCGCTGATCATTTCAATCACTTGGCTTTGCATAGCAAACTCCTCCTTGTGAATGAGATTCTGTTCGTTCCACCCAACGATGCCCTCTGCAAAGAAAGCTCCTAGGAAAATTCCTTCACTGGAACTTTATTCAATTATACTCCTCCAATGAAGAGACAAGTCAATAGGTTGTTTTGTAAGTAAAACTCGCAATATGTAAATTAATGTATGATAACTTCTACAATTTTCGCTGGCTATTTTTTCGCAAAATCTAATAAAAATTCTTCTCACATCTCTTGCATGAGCAGCAGAATTATTTTACAATACACGCGAAAATGTTTTTCTTTATATTCTCCTTATATACGATACTTATTTTCACACAAACACTCTACAGCCAAAGGAGCACAGCTCATGTCCCCCATTCTTCATACATTAGCCCATAGACTGGAGCAGCTTCCCGTACAAGAGCGCAAGCTGGCGGAATCCATCCTGCAATCCCCGGAAGATGTGTTGCATCTGGGTATTCGGGAGCTGTCAGAGCGTTGTGGTGTAAGTGCGGCGACCGTTACGCGGTTTTGCAAATCACTACATTTTAAAGGCTATCCCGATTTCAAAATGAAGCTGGCCGCCGAGTTGTCTCATTCCAACCGTAATGGTGAAGAATCCTATCAGGATATTGTCGCCGGAAATTCACTTTCCCGAATCGTGCAGGCTATTCAGGCGAACCATACCGCATCCATTGCAGACACGACCCGACTGCTGGATTTCGACAAGCTGGAGCAGGCCATTGCATGGCTGTCAGCCACGAGCCGCATTGATCTTTATGGCATGGCGACATCGTCGATTGTGGCCCAGGATTTTTACCAGAAGCTCATCCGTATTGGCAAGAACAGCACTGCCTTTGCAGATTCCCATATGCAGATCACCTCTGCCTCCTCGCTCGGAGCGGAAGATGTCGCCTTTGCCGTCTCTTATTCAGGGGAAACCCAGGAGACCATTGCGGCTCTACGCTGTGCAAAGGAACAGGGGGCCAAGACACTATCCCTAACCTCCTTCGGAAACAATACGCTGGCAGGCCTTGCGGATATTGCGCTATTTTCCTCTTCATTGGAGGAAGGAATGCGACGTGGGGATATGGCCTCTCGCATCGCCCAGCTTCATATTATAGATATTCTGTTTACAGGTATGGTGAGCGCGGATTTTGACAAATATATTCCAAGATTGGAAGGTTCATATCAACAAGTGAGCAAGCTCAAAAAACAACCAGGGGGTCACTAAGATGAACATACGCATTTTGAACAGCCGTGAAGACCTGAACGCTACTGCCGCCGCTGTGATCGCTAGCTTGCTGCTATCCAAACCACAGGCTATGCTTGGCCTGGCCACCGGTAGTACGCCGATTGGCATTTACCAACATCTTGCAGATATGTACCGCAAGGAACAGGTCAGTTTTGCACGCGCCTATTCCGTGAATCTTGATGAATATGTTGGTCTTCCCCCAGAACATCCGCAGAGCTATCGAAGCTTTATGAATGAGCACTTGTTCCAGCATATCGACATTCCCATGTCCCATACACGTGTTCCTGACGGGAATGCAGTAGATCTGGCAGCAGAATGTGCAGCGCACGAGCAGGCTATTCAGGATCATGGCCCCGTGGATCTGCAGTTGCTTGGCATTGGTCATAATGGGCATATCGGCTTTAACGAACCCGGTCCCAGCTTGGCTGGAGCCACACATGTTGTAGATTTGAAAGAAAGTACGCGCTCGGCAAATGCTCGATTTTTTGGCGAAATAGATGCTGTACCCAGGCAAGCAGTTACGATGGGAGTAGGCACGATTCTTAAGGCGAAGCAAATTATACTGGTGGCTTTTGGTGCGGATAAGGCCGACATTATAAAGCAGGCTTTAACTGGACCTGTCACGACTGAGTGTCCGGCTTCTTTGCTGCAATGTCACCCCAACGTACTTATTTTACTGGATCAGAAAGCGGGAGGATGGTTCAATTGAAGTCACATGAAATGAGTGGTAACGTACCCCAGCTACTGTATGGGCAAGTTGTCGTTGGAAATGACATCATTGAAAAAGGGGTTGTCGTCATTGAGGGGCAGTCCATTGTTTATGCTGGTTCCGAGGGAAATTTGCCCGCCGATTGGACATCGGTAGTCTTGGAAAATCAGGAAGAAAGTGCAGCGAGAGCGGTAAAAATTGTGCGTCTGGAAGGAGGCTATCTGCTACCAGGCTTTATTGATATTCATGTTCACGGCGGTAACGGTGAGGACTTTATGGACTCCAGTCCAAAGGTGCTGGATACGATCACCTCCTTTCACGGTTCACAAGGAACGACGGCCATGCTGGCTACCACCATGACCGCGCCCAAGGAACAGATTGACCGAGTATTGAGTGAAGTTCACGCTTATATGGCACTACCTATGCCTTATGCTCAGTTGGAGGGCGTACATTTAGAAGGGCCGTTCATCAGTCCGAACTGGCCGGGAGCGCAAAACCCAGAACATATCGTGCCACCGAATCTGTCATGGATGGCAGAATGGGAGCAGCGCTATCCAGGCCTTGTTCGCCAGCTCACGCTTGCGCCCGAACGGGAAGGAGCGCTGGAACTGATTGCATGGCTTTGCAGCCATGGCATTACCGCGGCTCTCGGTCATACAGATGCTACGTATGAAGAGGTTGAACAGGCAGCGACGGCGGGGCTGAACCATGCGGTGCATGCGTTTAATGCTATGACTCCGCTGCATCATCGCAAGCCGGGAGCCGCCGGAGCCGTACTTGCTGATCCGCGCATTGAAGCAGAAATCATCGCGGACGGCATTCATGTGCATCCCGCCGCCATTTCCCTGCTCGCTAGGTTAAAGCAGGCTCATAATCTCATTCTCATCACAGATGCCATGTCTGCTACGGGTCTGGAAGACGGGAAATATACGCTCGGCGATTTGCCGGTGATCGTGCAGGGCGGTGTAGCACGACTGGAGGATGGGGTCACTTTGGCAGGAAGCACACTAACGATGATTGAAGGCTTCCGCTATTTGGTTCAACATGTGGGTATGAGTATTCCCGCGGCATCACAAATGGCCAGCCTGAATCCGGCTCGATCCTTGCACATTGCTGATCGTACAGGTTCGCTTGAAGCAGGTAAACAAGCAGATATCCTGTTACTGGATGGAGACTTAAGGCTGCAAGGTGTATGGATTAAAGGATTGCGCAAATAATTCAGTTATAATTATCTTCCCCCAAAACTAAAGAGCTATCCACCAGCGTATTCGCTGAGATGGATAGCTCTTTCTTTGGCATTGCACACACTTATAGGGTTTGAATTAGCGATGATTCATCGGCGCGGGCGTATGATTTTGTGGGCGTGTGGGTGCTGTATTTTCCATTGGACGGTTTGTATCAGCCGCCGAGGTCGGGAATACACGTTCAATCACATCCACCATTTCATTGCTCAAGCCTCTAATCGGATGACCATTTTGCACACTGTGTGTAAAGTCAGTGGCTTGTTTGACAAAGTCCGGGTTAGCGGATACATGTACCTGTTCAATCGAAGGTGCAAATTGCTTAACTTTATTCGCGATACGGCTCTTGACTGCATCACTTGGTTCATATGCAGTTCTTGCTCCCTCGATTGTGGTGTTTCCGTTATCTCCGCGATTGTTGTCCGTCAAGCCACGCAACATACCGTACGAGCCTGTACCCATCGTACCGAATAAACCGTCATCACGACGCGCAGGTGTTCCATTCCCGGTAACTCCATTTCCGGCAACTCCATTGTCTGTCATTCCAGGCGTCGTAGTATCCGTAGTACGGTTTCCTCTAGTGCCATTAACGCCATTCACACTCGGTACATTACCGTTACGTCCAATACTATTAGCACCTGGAGTACCATCAATACTTGGAGTACCGTCAATACTTGGAGTACCGTCAATACTTGGAGCACCGACACCTGTTCCGTTGGCTTGGTCTTTCAAGGAAACGGCTACATAGGCATGTCGTTCACCGACCAGCACTGTCGCAGACTTTACATCCGGCATCTCAGATATACGTTTGGACAAACTGCGATCGACTTGCAGATTACGGACTGGATGTCCGGTTCGGTTGCCATTTTCATTCAATGACATCCCGTCCATACCATTGGACTTAACCCCATAACGATTCACACCATCCATACCATTACGGTTCACACCATCCATATGATGTGTGCTTTGCGCGTTATAGCGTGTACTGTTCGTACGAACGTTATGATCGGCATTTCCGCACCCGGTCAAAGCAGCCATACTGGCGAGTAAAGCAGCAGAAATCGTAAAACTGATGACCTTCTTAGTTCCTGGCATGAACTCATCCTCCATACATTATAAAATGTGTGACGAGATTATCATGCGCTATGAATCATAGGGATATCCTGACTAAAAAATGACTAAAAAAATAAAATTTTAATGTAAATATGAAATACAATTGATGATTTACCACAAGACGGCATGTATAATAAGCTTGAAAAATACTTTATTTTACAAAGGAGGATTTTCGATTTGAAAAAGATCACTGTTTTGATGCTCATTTTTTTGTTATCAGTTACCCTTGTACCCGTCGGCGCTTTTGCAGGCTCCACTACACCCCAACCCCCGAAAGATCCCGCCGGAAGCTGGGCAGAAGGCCCACCACCTAATCGCGTTGATCCTGCCAAACCTGCATTATTATTCGTACATGGTTTGAACAGTAGCGCTGAAGTCTGGACCAAAAATAATAACGACATGCTTCATCGCGCACGTGACGCCGGATACCAGACGGCCACCATTAATCTGTACGATACAAATGGTACATCCCAGGATATGTGGGACAATGGTAAGCTTTTAGCCGACAAAATCAAGGTCATCAGTAATCACTTTGGAAAAAAGCTCATTGTCATCGCCCACAGCAAAGGTGGAGTGGATACTCAAACCGCTCTCGTATATAACGGAGCTGCTCCTTATGTTCAACGTGTCATCACCCTCAGCAGTCCCCATCATGGCTCACAACTTGCAGATCTCGCCTATAGCAGCTGGGCCGGATGGCTGGCAGACATCGTCGGCTCACAAAATCCCGGTACCTCTACTTTACAAACATCTTATATGAAGTATTTCCGATCCAAGACCGATGCACTCAGCAACGCAACTACAATTCCATTCTTCACGTTTGCTGGTGATAACTGGTCTGACGGCACTGCTTCCTACATACTCGGCGGACTTTACCTCTCAACCTTTGGTAAAAATGATGGGGTGGTCACAGTCGACAACGCTAAGCTCCCCGGCGGACGTGTAGTTAAAATCGGATCTTGGGATCATGCCAAGGTTCGTACCGGTTCTTACGTCTTCTCCCTGATCCAACCCTACCTCCAAGCGAACACTCCAGCATTGAATCAGGAAACTGAAGCACTTTCAGCATCTTCCCTGACTGCTTCTGCTGTACAATCCACCTATAACGAGATCGATAATTCATACTTTATCCGAGGCGGCGATTATAATGGAAAAGCCTCAGAAACCCTCACTGTTGAAAATGGTGTCAAATCCATTGATCTGGACTGGATCAGCGATAAACGTGTGAGTAAGCTGGAACTAACCAAGCCTGACGGTACCAGTGAAATTATTAATCTGAAAGCAGGCTATGATGACGATATTTTCGCTGGTGCCTGGCATCATAACGCCGTCATTCAAAATCCAAAACCGGGCACCTATAAACTGAACGTCACGGTTCCTGATCAAGGAGCATATCTCCTGATTGCACGTTACCAGGCTGTTCAAGTTCCTGAGCTGAAATACAATCTGAATGCAGTGGGCCCGAAGCTAAACCTGAAACCACAGGATGCCCCGGACAGCGTTACACAAGTCACCTACCAAGTTCAATATTATGGTGATCCGCAGCAAGGAGTCACTTCTGCCTCCAAAGGTTTGACGGTACAGCAAAAAACCGTTAACCCTACCGGACAAATAGAGCTATCCAAAGCGGACAAGCCCGGCATCTATTCTGTAACCTATGAAATTAGCGGCACCACAGAGGCAGGTTATCCGTACCGGCGCACAGCTGTTCAATCCATCTATATTGATGCTGACGGCAATAAGTATGTTGACTAAATAAATCTACAACCTAAAAAGCCTGCGAACCCCTACATATATGGGGCGTTTGCAGGCTATTATTCATTACAAAACTTCTTGATAGTGGTAATACTTTGTAATCCCATTCTTGTGTTCAATCGGTTGTTTGATTCTGATTCCTCAGCTTATGAAGCCAATAGTAGCGGTGTAAATCCATAATAAAATGGAAAAGAACAAATGCCAGCATGGAGTATACACTGATCAATACTGTGGCAACTAATTGTTGTGTAGCAAATCCGAGGGAAACATTAGCTATCAGATAACCAGCAAATGTGGTGATCGTCACTACAGGCGCTCTCTTGTTTTTTTCCTTAACTTTTGGTTTCTTCTTATGTTTTGAAGGATCTTTGAATTTCGCCAAATTATATTTTATAAAGGAATACAAGGCGACTCCATAAAGGGCAAAGGAACCTATAAAATACCATGAAGTATCCAGACCCAACATGCCATAAGCAAACTTTTGTGTCATGATCATGAAGCCCATAGAACAAATCAAACCAAATACACCACGGAATAAAATGTAATTCAACTGCAATTTGCGTGGCATGATGACCAGTACTAGAGCCCAAATGTTTATCATAACAATCGGTGGCAACAGTACATAAACGTAAACTGCAATGTATGGATTTCCCACTAAGGGGATAACCAGAAACAGATCTAACAGTAATAAAACAAGAATGATGACATTGGAACGAATACTGTTGACTGGGTACATCTTCATACTTTTCTCAAAAGAAGCCCTGTTATCACTCATAAACTTATAAGCCCTCCGTTAATAAGTAAACCTACGGATAAGGATAGCCAAGGCTATATCCATTGTCCACTTTTTACTGTCTTTAACTCTTGTCGCAGTTCTTCTATAAAATCAGTCACAATGCTTTGGACAGCATCTTCACGGGACATACGGATATACCGACTGGTCTTTTGAATGTCTTCCTCGAACAATTGAAGTATCCTATACATGGCCTCCTGATCTCCACTTCGTACTAATTTTAGCAGTTGGACGAACTCAGCATCTGAAATAACTCTTTGAGCATTTTCTTTTTCCATTTATTCACCGCCTGTTGGGATAGCTTTAACTCTTTTGCAATCTGTGCTTCGGTTTTATCTAGTATGTAAAGGTCAAAGATGATCATTTTTCCGATCTCAGAAGATAGAGAGTTGATAAGCTGTAGTGTGTACATATTAGAGTTTGAAGATTCTGTAAAAGATGGGGCGCTGACGGCTTCGTTCTTTTCCATTACAAATTCATGATTGGTTTGTACCCGAGCACGATACTGGATTCTCCAAGCAATGCGGTACAGCTTCTTTCGATATTGTTCTACCAATGTTAGCTGAGACTGATCCATTGTAAATCACCCTTTCTCTTTGGATTTGACTTTTTCTAATCCTCATACTATAGGGTAATTTCCAAACCTATTTTACAACCAAAATCAGAACACTTGTTCTTATTTATTATACTATTTTTACAATCAGTTGTATATGGTTCTTTTAATTTACCTTCCTTTATATATGGCTAAAAAGGAGGGAATACATTGCAAATGGATGATGCTCTTTCTCTGGTTACCAACGTAGGCTTTCCAGCTGGACTTTGTTTTATTTTGTTGCGGCACATCCTGCACACGATGGAGGAAAAGCTGGACAAGCTGGATCTCTCACTTCATGAGCTGATTCTGGTTATCCAAGAATTAAACGACACTAACAATTCTTCTTCCAAAAGCAGCAAACCTGACGAGTAACGAACACAAAGAAGCTCCAGACGACGATCATCCGCCGTTGGAGCCTCTTTGTGCGCTAATTTAATTCTAATGATTATTTTCCAGTCTGAGCTTGGTCGTGTCCATTCTGTTCAGCACGGTTCACGTCAGATACTGACAGACCATAAGCCCAGTTACTTTGTGGCGGTACAATCCATACGGTATCTGGATCATCGTTAAGCGTCCAGCCCTGATAGACCAACTGGGAATCATCCTTACCCAGCGATACGCTCAGCGTAAAGCGGTGAACAGGCTTGTTCAGCTCAGAGGCTTTGCGCAAGGCCTGACTGCTGGCTAGGTTTTTGATTTGCTGCGAGAGGGAAGTCGCCGTGTCACTGGCTACTGACTTTCCGTTCAGCGTCCAAGATGTGGAAGCACTGTCTCCGGTTCCGCTGTTACCGGAGGATTTGAGCATCCATGAAGCATTTTGGCCTTCCCACTCTATTCCGCTCAGCTTGGTATCGTCCCAATCGAACGGTGTTGTATCTATAAAATCATTAGCACCCAGCAACAACCCTGAAAGTGTATCGATAGGTACAGAAGCTATCTCTTTTTTGTCTGATAATACATAAACAGTATCTCCGGAAGGCAACGTTTCACCGAAGGCAAAGGTACGAACGTCACCCTTCTTGGTCTTAATCTCAATCTGATCATTGGTAGCGCTGATCCCATATTTGGCTACATCTGTAGGAGAAGATTCCACCACTTCACCCAACTTTACATTTTCAATCGCTGCTAGCCAATTGTCTATTGTATATTGGTTTAATGGGTAAGTCCGTGGCTTGCTCATACTCCATTGACCATCATGTTGTTCAAGTTCCACCGACTTGCCGTCCTTTCCAGTGATCGCGAAAGACGTAATATCCCCTTGCGTAAGCTGAACCAGCTGGCGAGCCGCCGGCGCTTGTTCACGAAAGAAGTTTTGGCTCTTCGCATAGATTATACCCGCTCCCAATACAACTAACAGTAGCACTGTGGGTATCCATTTTCTCATGCTCTTCTTCGCCTCCACCATAATAAGATTCCGATGACCGCGAACAGCAACGGCAATCCGATGACAGATATGGTCAATATCGTTTTCGCTTGTGCAGGAGTCAAGTAAGCTACCTTATAATCCTGCTCCTGACGAGGACGAATGGTGAGCCCATCAGAGTGTTCCTGCACATAATTCAGACTGTTCAGCACAAAGTCTCGATTGCCTCCTGTGCTGATCTCAGTGTCACTTAAGAGGGCCGACGTTCCGAGAATAACGGCTTTGGGCTTGCCGTCTTTCCCTTCTACCGCATAACCGAGATTCAGCGGCCCCTGCGGGTCTTTGTCATCCTTTTGCGTTTCGTTGTTCAGCAGTCCTTGGATATTCGTTTCACCATAGCTGGCTGAAGAAGATTTCATCAAAAGCGTCGTCTTCCAATCCTTCTGCTCTCCTGCCTGCAAAGCAATAGACAGTGAAAGAACCGGGTACAGATTGGAAGCTGCCAACTTATCGGTGATCGCATGACTGCCGAAGGTAGGGACCGTCCATAGAGGTCCAAGTGTATTCGTCTGTTCCTGATCCACCACGATGGCATGAGTGTCCTTCACTCCATAATCAGCTGCTAATGCATCAAGGTTTTTCCAATCGGACCCCATGTTCGGGTGAAAGCCTAGTGCCATAAAAAGCTTTCCGCCATCATTCAGATACGTACGAATACTCTTCAGTTCCGTTGCACTGATATCACGTTCTGGTCCGACAATAGCCAATACAGACGCATCTTTAGGCACGCTACCAGCCTGATTAAGCTGAACTTCCTCTGTTTTCACATTATCTTGTGACAGTGAGCTGCTTAATTCAGTCATTTGGGACAATGGGATTTCCTCATGTCCAGTTAGAAAGACCACTTTCCCTTGACGGGTAGATGATAATCCCAGCAGTCCACTAGTCAGCTTTTCTTCCCCGGTAAATTGGTATGCCCCTTCACCACTCCCCTGAGCTTGCGTAAATAGACTCCCAATATCTATAACCCGCTTCTTCTCCCCCTGCACCAACACAATAGATGCCGAAGTAACACCATATTGCTTGGCCAGTATCGGTTCCTGATTCAGATCGTATTGCTCGACCTTGAGCTTGTTGTTACGCTTGGCATATTCATTCAGCATGTCCGTAACATCCCGGTTCAGCTTCTGATTTTGTGAAGTAGATACGGTAAAAGCAATGAGCCGTACGTCTTCCTTTACCCCCTGGATGGTCGTCAACGTTTGGTCAGACAGCGTATACTGCTTGCCTGCCGTCAGATCCAGTTGAAAGCCCCCTAACGACCGCAGAAATAACGTCAATAAAATAAAAATCCCTACAGCAGCAATTGATAGTACCACACTATTGGTATGACCCAGCCATTTTTTCATATTCATTACCTCCACCGTTTCCGTTCAACCACCTGGATGCTGAATAGCAAAAAGAGCACCGCCACTGTCACGTAGTACATCACATCGGCTCCATTCAGCAACCCTTTGGTGAAACTATCAAACCGTGCGGTTAGTGAAAAAGGTTCCAGCCATTGCTGCACCGCCGCAGATGCACCCGTCTGTCCACCAAACGAATCCAGCATCCAGAACACAAGTAAAATAATAAAACCGACGACCGCTGACATCATCTGATGCTGTGAAAGCGTCGAAGCGAATAAGCCGATCGCCATCATGGCTGCGCCAAGCATAAACAGACCGATCACAGATGTAAATACCAGTGTCCAATCCAGCGACCCATAAAAGGACATCACGACCGGATACGCTAGACTGCACAGCACTAATATGAGCAACATGCCCAGCGACGCCAAAAATTTACCCACGATCATTTCCGTCACACTCACAGGTGAGGTAAGTAGCAGTTCATCCGTACCTTGCCTGAATTCCTCCGCAACCAGCCTCATCGTGAGTAATGGGACGACGAACACCAGCATGGACAAGGTGTCACCAAGTACCAGCCGATAGTCCAGAATGCTAGGCTGATACATAACAAAATTTGTATAAAAAAGTAACCCCGTCAGCAGCATGTACACTGCAAGCGCAAAATAGGTCGTTGGTGTCCACAAATAGGCTTGCAGCTCTTTTTGACAGACCGCGAACAAACGCCTCATGACCGATTACCTCCTGTATCCTTATCTTCTTCAGCCTTATCGTCGCCGGACGCAGCATCTCCATGCTCCACCGTGATAGCCGTAGGAGCTGCATTCTCCGAGGAATGTAGGTCTTGTACTGCTGGATCGCTGACCTGACCTTCTTCCGTCTCGCGGGTCGTTAACTGCTGGAAGATATTTTCCAAGCTAAGGCTTTCTTTTTTCATCTCCAAAATCGGAAGCTTCGCATCAGACAGCACATAAAATAGTTCTTCGCGAAAATCCTCACCGGAGGCTCCTGTGAGTAGCAATCCGGTCATATCTGGCTCTGCGGCAGTCAGCTTCGTGTTCGCTGGAGGCTGCGTGGCCGCCATAGATTCAACCTCTACTTTTCCCCAAGTACGCAGGACATCCAGCACCTGCTCACACTTCCCTCTGACCTCCACCTTCACCTTGAATCCATCTTCCATCGAACCGCCGAGCGCGTCAGGGCGCCCATCCATGACCAGTTTCCCTTCATGGATGATGAGAACACGATTGCATAACGCATCCACCTCAGGCAATATATGCGTACTTAGCAATACCGTATGATTTTCGCCAATCTCCTGAATGAGCTGACGAATCTCCAAAATCTGATTGGGGTCCAAACCCGAAGTCGGTTCATCCAGTACCAGTAAATCCGGGTTATGAATAATCGCACCTGCCAGTCCCAAGCGCTGTTTATACCCTTTGGACAAACTGCGGACTAATTGTTTTTCCCGCCCATTCAGTCCTAGCCTGGAAATCATCTCCGAAATACGCAGCTTCTGCTCTCTCGCAGGCACGTCCCGAATACTAGCTACAAACTTCAAATAGGATCTTACGGACATATCCTCATACAAAGGGGGAGTCTCCGGCAGATAACCGATTTTGGAACGGGCCTGTCTACCCTTATCCTGAATCGGGATACCATCAATCGTAATCACTCCCTCGTTGGGTTGAAGATATCCTGTAATCATGCGCATCGTCGTCGTTTTACCCGCACCATTCGGCCCCAGGAAACCAACAATTTCACCGCGCTGCATTTCAAAATCCAGCTTATGTACACCCCAGTTGCCCTCATACCACTTGCTCACCTGCTGCACTTTGAGCACATGTTCCACCCTTTCCTTTATCGTATTGACAAATCATTTCGAACTACACACACATATCAAAAGAATTCCATAGCGATAAGTTCGGAAGACCAAAGCCTTCGCGAAGCGGGCCTCCTCCTACTTCCCTCCCACCTAAAATGTTGCATCAGTAGTGGGTAGCAGCGGAGCGGAGGATTTGGAGCTGGAGAAGCGCCAGCGTTCGCCTTTGCCTTGGGATTTTTACCTTTACATGTCTTACTTAATCACAAAAAAATCCCACGGCAACAGCGATCGGAAGCCCAAAGCCTTCGCGAAGCAGCCTCCTCCTACTTCCCTCCCTCCTAAAATGTTGCATCAGTAGCGGGTAGCAGCGGAGCGGAGGATTTGGAGCTGGAGAAGCGCCAGCGTTCGCCTTTGCCTTGGGATTTTTACCTTTACATGTCTTATTTAATCACAAAAAAATACCACGGCAACAGCGATCGGAAGCCCAAAGCCTTCGCGGAGCGGTCTCCTCCTACTTCCCTCCCCCTAAAATGTTGCATCAGTAGTGGGTAGCAGCGGAGCGGAGGATTTGGAGCTGGAGAAGCGCCAGCGTTCGCCTTTGCCTTGGGATTTTTACCTTTACATGTCTTATTTAATCACAGAAAAATCCCACGGCAACAGCGATCGGAAGCCCAAAGCCTTCGCGGAGCGGTCCCCTCGCACCTTATGCTACACTTTTAAATTCTAATAATAATCCCCCACATATAACTCCAGCTTAACGTCACTTAAATAGAAGCTTAAAATAATGTGTCTGAAATGTGAACATAAAATTACACATCTACCCTCAGAAACTTGTACGGTTCGCTAAGGTATGGATTCGCATCTACTATCATTACAACGTGTGAAGGGAGTGTATAAAAGCGATGAGTGTATTGTTTACCAATCTAGTTTCTAACGGCGACTTCGAGATCGGATCAACCCTTTTTTGGAGCTCTGTCAATGTGACTGTCACTAACTTATCTGTAAAAAAGACAAACTTTTATAGTGCGATCCTGACAGGAGGCGCAGTAGATGCATCTCTTTCCCAGGTCGTTTTTGCTGCACCAGGCGAAAGTTATACGTTAAGCCTTTCAGCTGCAAAAATAGGAAGTCTGTCCAGTCCTCAAGTTAACATTTTTCTGTATTACTATGACGCAACCTTTAGCTTCCTTGGCACGGGGCTAACTACCTATTTGAGTGCAGGTACATTACCAGACGCTGTGAATGGGACATGGCAAAGCCTATACGAAGTAACAGCTCCTGTACCAGCCAACGCAGCCTATGCCTTTTTGGTTATTAGTAAAAACGCCTTGGCTAACACCGCTGATGTAGCTATTGATGCCGTTGCTCTTGTTAAAGCAAGTGCAGCTGGAGCTGTGGGTCCAGTCGGACCTGCCGGCCCAACTGGTGCTACAGGCGCTACGGGCGACACTGGCGTTACCGGACCTGTCGGGCCTACGGGGGCCACGGGCGACACAGGTGTTACCGGACCTGTCGGGCCTACGGGGGCCACGGGCGACACTGGTGTTACCGGACCTGTCGGGCCTACGGGTGCCACGGGCGACACTGGTGTTACTGGACCTGTCGGGCCTACGGGGGCCACGGGCGACACAGGTGTTACCGGACCTATCGGGCCTACTGGCGATACCGGGCCTACGGGGCCGACTGGACCTACTGGACCATTTGGCCTTGGATTTACTGGACCTGTCGGACCTACGGGTGCCACGGGTGATACAGGTGCTACCGGACCTGTCGGACCTACAGGCGCTACGGGTGATACAGGATCTGCTGGACCTATCGGGCCTATCGGGCCTATCGGCGACACAGGCGCTACTGGACCTGTCGGACCTACGGGCGACACGGGACCTACAGGGCCGACTGGACCTACCGGACCGTTTGGATTTACTGGCCCGATTGGACCTACAGGACCTACGGGGCCGACTGGACCTACGGGGCCTACCGGACTCTAAGCTCCTTTTCTACCACATCATGTTTAAGCGATGTACCATACCTTATGGACAAAGCCGCACAGCATGTTAAAAGCTTTGTCATCCTTGCCCTGCCGCGATTGTGGCAGGGCTTCTATAAATCAGACCTCTTTTAAATCCAACTTTATGTTTGACCTGAACTCTTAGATGGTTCCCAAAGGAGTGATGCTCAATTGATCAGTATCAGCCTGTGCATGATCGTCAAAAATGATCAAAATACAATTGGCCGTTGTCTGGAATCGGTCCATCCTATTGTGGATGAAATCAACATCGTGGACACAGGTTCACAGGATCGGACCATTGACATATGTCGCAACTTTACAGATCGAATTTTTCCATTTGAATGGGTAGATCATTTTGCCCTTGCACGTAACTATTCGTTTGAGCAAGCTACGCAGGAGTACATTCTCTGGCTTGATGCCGATGATATTTTGAAGGAGCAGGATGCCGTCAAGCTGCTTGAGCTGAAGCAAACCCTTGATTCCTCAGCCGTACCAACCGTCGATTCCGTGTCTATGAATTATCATTATGGCTTTGATGATCATGGCAATGTCACCCTACATTTTCGCCGAAACCGCTTGATCAGAAGGTCAGCCGGATTCCGTTGGCACGGAGCTGTGCATGAGTACCTCGCCGTAGACGGGAATATTCAACATGCCGATATCGCCATAACTCATACCAGAACACATACAGTCTCTCCAGGAAGAAATCTGCGAATTTATGAGAAGTTGCTCGCCCAAGGTCATACCTTCTCTCCTCGTGACCTCTACTATTACGCTAACGAGTTAAGAGATAATGAAAGATATGAGCAGGCCGTGCAGGCTTACCAGAATTTTCTGGATACCGGACAGTGCTGGGTAGAGGACGCGATTAGTGCATGTAGCAAAATGGCCGACTGTCTGCAACAACTTGGCAAGCTGGAGCAAAGTATTACCGCGGCTCTCCATAGTTTGACCTTCGATACGCCCAGGGCAGATCTATGCTGTCGGATAGGTCATTATTTTTTGCATAAAAATGAGATCTCCAAGGCTATTTATTGGTACGACATGGCTACCACTCTGAATCCTCCCGACACGATGGGCCCGGTACAGGACGCGTACCAAACGTGGTTTCCTCATATCCAGCTATGCATTTGCCATTTTCGGATGAAGGATTACACACGTGCGGATTGGCACAACGAACAAGCTGCAATGTACGTTCCCAACGACCCGCATGTCCTGCATAATCGGCAATTTTTCAGCTCAATCCTGAATCCTCCCCAATAGAGATGTCTCCCATACTCACCCCTCAATCTTTAAGTAAGTCAAAGGAGGAGCAAGCGGAATGCAACAATCGAATCGGTACAAGATAGCTGTCTATGCCATTAGCAAAAATGAAGCCCGATTCGCCAAACGCTGGATGCACACCATGCGTGAAGCCGATGTTGTCATTGTAGCGGACACCGGCTCTACAGACGATACTGTTTCCCTGCTACGCGAAGCGGGTGCAGAGGTGCATCGTATCGAGGTAAATCCTTGGCGTTTTGACAAGGCTCGCAATGAGTCCCTACGACTGGTCCCTGACGATATAGATATTTGTGTCTGTACGGATCTGGACGAAGTCTGGGAGGAAGGTTGGCGGTCGCGGCTGGAACGTAACTGGAAGGAAGGAACTACCCGGATGCTATATGCCTTTACGCATGGACAGCCTGGGCAAGATACCGTCTATACATGGTTCTGGAAAGAAAAAATACACACTCGTCACGGTTACCGCTGGGTACGCCCGGTTCACGAGGTGCTTGAATATATCGGGGAAAGTGAAGAACGTAGCATTCGATCCGATCAGCTCCGCTTGTATCATGATCCCGATCCACACAAATCCCGCAGCCAATACCTTCCGCTGCTGGAGCAGTCTGTGCGCGAGTTTCCCGAGGATGACCGCAACATGCATTACTTGGGGCGAGAATATATGTATCATGGCCGCTGGGATGAGTGCATTACTACATTGCAACGACATCTTACCATGCCGCAGGCACGCTGGGCAGATGAACGCAGCGCTTCGATGCGCTTTATTTCTAGAGCCTATAAAGCAAGTGAACAATGGCAGGAGGCAACACGTTGGTTATACCGGGCTATTGCGGAAGCGCCGTATTTACGTGAACCTTACACGGAAATGGCTCAGCTGGCTTATCATACACGGAACTGGTCCGCCGTCTATCATATGGTTGAAGAAGCGTTGCGTATTTCAACACGACCCGATACGTACATGCAAGAAGATTTTTGCTGGGACGCCACACTGTATGATCTTGGTGCCCTCGCTTGCTACGAGTTAGGCCTTTTACACAAAGCTTGTGAATTTGCGAGAGAAGCAACAGAGCGCTCCCCGGACGATTCTCGCCTTAGCCATAATTATGCGCTAATTCAATCTAGGCTTGCATAGAAACCCACACCCCGTCCTGTAGGTTGAATAACTTGGTATAGGAGCTTGTGACTGGCAAAGGAGGTTATTGAGATCAAAGTTCTATTTACTTTTTATATACCCAGTGGCGGCGTAGAAACCTTGAACCGCCAACGCTGTAAAGTGCTCATGCAGGACGGGATTGAATGTCATCTTCTCTATTATCAGCAAGGTACAGGGATGCAAAACCTGAACGGCGATATTCCTGTATTCATGACTTCCTCTGAAGAAGAAATTCGAATGCTGGTAATTACTAACCGCTATGATGCAATTATCGTATCATCGGATTATCCTATGCTCCCCAGACTGCGAATGTTGGGTTATCAGGGGATATTAATCTATGAATCGCAGGGCTTTGGTTCTCACGAAGAGGCTGCTTGGGTGGTCGCGGATGCAGTTCCGTATCTTCAGAAACATGCCAACGCGGTGCTCTTGCCCAATACAACTCATCTGGTGCAGCTATTTACCGACATGTGTCCATGGCTTAATCGTTATGTATTTCCAAACGTACTGGATACCAGCGTATTTAATTATGTACCTAACACTCCTCCGATCAATCCGATTATTGCCTGGGTTGGGCGGTTGGAGCCCAACAAGAACTGGAGGCATTTTGTCGACATTTCTTACTGGATGCTGCAAAACCGTGCGGATCTTCGAATCTGGATGTTTTATGATGACACTTTGTCTCAGCCGGAGGATAAAATACAATTCGAGAACATGCTTGCTCAGCTTGGCATGTCCTCCATTATCGAGCGTTTTAAAAGCGTACCTCATGCCCAAATGCCCCTGTACTACTCCATGATTGGCGACTCAGGCGGCTACCTGCTATCGACCTCGCTGGTAGAGGGCTTCGGCTATGCGGTTGCTGAGGCGATGGCCTGTCGTTGCCCGGTATTAAGCTCTGATTCAGACGGAGTACGAGCATTCATTGACCACAACGAAACCGGTAAATTTTATCAGCAGGGGGACATCTTGCAGGCGATACTGCAAGGACTAGACCTGATGAACAACGTACCTCAACGCGAATCTATCCGCAGGAAAGGGCTGGAGCGAATCGTTAGTCTGTTGGCACCGGATAAATATGTGCGCTCCTTCCGGCAGATGATGAACACGCTGGGTGTGAGGTAACTAAAAAACAGCTGACGACAACCCTTTTTATATACGGGTCACCGTCAGCTTTAACTTGCCTTTTTATTATGGAATATTGGAATCTATCTAATCTTTAGTAAGCGGTCTCCTGCATGAATATCCTTGGAGCCTTCAACTAAGATATCCGTGTACACGGCTGTATTGGTTACAATGACGGATGTGATAATATCATATCCTTCATCCTCTATAGCTTTGGGATCGAATTCAACCAGCTTGTCCCCTTTTTGAATCGTATCCCCTTCAGACACAAAGGAAGTGAAATGTTTTCCTTTCAAGCTGACCGTATTAATTCCAATGTGAATGAGCAGTTCAACCCCATCCTCAGAAATAAGCCCGATGGCATGCTTGGTTTTGAAAACGGTAACAACAGTTCCGTTAAATGGCGCATAGGCTACTCCTTCTTTCGGAATAATTGCGGCCCCCCGGCCCATCGAACCGCTGGAAAAAGCTTCATCTTTTACTGCGGTTAAAGGAATCAATTCACCATGTAGAGGACTGAATACCGCTTTTTCTTCTTTTTTGTTTTCATCTGCAATTTTAATCTCAGACGCAGGTTTTGCATTTTTATAACCGAAAAGATAGGTCAAAATAAATGCGACTACAAAAGCTACAACCAAAGATATGATAAAGCCGATAAAGCCTGCATCCATGCCTTTTGGATTAATGAATAGAGGTATACCAAAAATGCCACCTGAGGCAAATCCATATGCCGTTGAGCCGAGTAAGCCTGCAGCAGCTCCTCCTATACCTCCAGCGATCGAAGCTAAAATAAACGGTTTTTTGGCGGGTAGCGTAACTCCGTAAATAGCTGGTTCAGTAACCCCCATCAAACCCGCAATTGTGGCAGAAGTGGCGATGGGTTTTAATTTAGGGTCCCGTGATTTCAAAGCGATGGCAAATGCCGCACCTGTTTGCGCAAATGTCGTACAGAATAGCATACCGTTAATCGGATCAAACCCGTTCGTGACTACATTATTCAGTAGAATTGGAATGAATGCCCAATGCAGACCGAAGATAATGATGCCCTGCCAGAACCCGGCCAGAACGAGACCAGCAACAGCCGGACTTAACTGGTAAATCCACATAGAGCCTTTGGCTAACCCATCGCTGATTATAGTTGCTATCGGTCCGACAACCAGAAAAACAAGCGGTGATATGATGACCAAGGTCAGAAAAGGCACCATGAACATTTTAATGGAGGCAGGTGCAAACTTACTTATCATTTTTTCGACCTTTGCTGCCAAGAACGCTCCAATAATGATAGGTATAACAGAAGAAGTATAATTAATCAGAACGACAGGTATGGTCAAAAAGGACAACGCCGTTTTATCCGTAAAGGCGGAAGTAATGGTCGGGTACACCATCGCTGCTCCCAAAACGGCAGACAGATACGGGTTTCCTCCAAATTTTTTACCTGCTGAAAACCCTAGAATAACCGGAAAGAAATAAAACATAGCGTCCGCTGTCGCATATAAAATTTTATACGTGCCCATCTGATCAGTCATCCAGCCTAGGGATGTGCATAAGGCCAATAGTCCTTTTAGAATCCCCACAGCAGCGAGCACACCTACAACGGGCATAAACACACCTGAAATTACATCGACAAATCGGCTGAATAGGCTCGCTTTTTCATTCTTTTGATCCTCTTCAACCATCTGATCTCCATGCTTTACTCCCATTATATCCAAAAGAGCTTCATAAACTTTGGGAACCTCATTCCCGATGACCACCTGAAATTGGCCACCACTTTCCACGACGGTAATGACACCGTCAATCTGCTTGATCTTTTCTTTATCTGGCAATTGATTATCCTTCAGTTTAAATCTCAATCGAGTGACACAGTGAATGACACTGTTCACATTTTCATTTCCGCCCACGGCACTCCATACTTCTTTGGCTGTTTTTTTATGATCCATCATGTTCACTCCTTCTTGGATGCGCTTTCTATTTTTCTATTCGTAGTAGTCGGATGTGCAATAACTGCGACAATTACGGCACTGATTCCGCCTGCAAGTTTACCCACGATCATGGCAATCACCATATTCTTGTCCATCCCTGCTACAAAGCCAAGATGTCCCCCCAGAACGAAAGATCCACTGACAGCAAAAGCAATACTAATCACTTTGCCTCTGGGCTCCATCTCTTTAACTAAAGTGAACGTAGGAATATTATGAGCAAGACTAGCTACCAGACCCGCAGTAGCCGATGGATCTATGTTTAGCAAATGTCCTGCCCGTTGAAGCGGATTTTTAAATATTTTTGTAATCCAAGCAACCAACGGAAACGCACCCGCCAATACAATAGCAATCGTTCCAACCGTTTGCACACCGACAGACAACGGAGCCATATTGGGAATGATCACAAATCCAGTTAAGGTTTCGACCCCAATCGCTGCCAAACCGACAAGGGATAGAAGTCTAATGCCGTTACCAAACCACGTGAACAATCGGATCGTAAGCTCCGTAAATAGACGTAAACCCAGCATAATGATTATTGAAAGAAGCATGGGGATGATCAGATTTTTTAAAATCATCATCACGTCAAAACCAGCGGTTATTCCCCCTATGAAACAACCAAAGGGAATTGTACTGATACCGATCAAGATTCCTTTTGCAAAATATGGATGATCCTCTTTTCCCAAAATGCCGAGGGCAACCGGAATCGTAAATACGAGCGTTGGGCCAAACATGGTCCCTAGAAAAACCCATGAAAACAAACCCGCTTGCTGGCTGTGTGCCATTTCTGCCGCAAGCGCGTATCCTCCCATATCTACCGCCAATATCGTATTGGCAAAGGATGCCGGATCGGCACCCATGGCCACATATAATGGTGAAACAATAGGAATCAACCATGAGGCGAGTACAGGAGCCAAGGAAACAATTCCTATCATGACCAGAGCAAGAGAACCCATGGTCATGAGCCCATTGTTGAAGGCTTGTCCCAACCCCCAGCGATTTCCCAAACATTGATCCAATGCACCCAGCACTAAAAAAAGAGCGATAACATACATCACAATATCGTTAATGGACATCCTGATGCCTCTTAATACACATGAACTTTATGATTTTCTGCGCTGTCATAGGTGTCGAATACAAGCTGAAGGGTCTTGATATTGTCGTGACCACTCGTTTGAAATTCTTTTCCCGTGTTGAGACAATCTATAAAATGAGCCTGTAGCCTTTTATGGCTTTCCTCATAGTTTAATTCAGTCTTTTCAACCAATACTTTTTCGACTCCCTGATTATTAATGAGACATAATTTACCTGTGTTATACAGTTTTAGGGTGGCCTGATCGCCTTCAATCACCAGCTGTTCTTTATGATCGGGAAGGACCTGCTCCGGTAGTTGCTCATTCAGTTCCCTACGAGTCGCCCAGCTCATGTCCATGAGACCGAAATAATGTTCATAACCTAACATGATGATGCCGGTGTCTTCTCCCTTTGTATAAGGGCTGACTCGTTTGGTTTCCGCATATAGACGTTGGGGTTCACCAAATAAAAAACGCCATGTGTCCAGCCAATGAACTCCCATTTCATAAAACAAAAGCTTGGGCATATCTCTGAAAAATGGCTGCGGCAGCTCTTTTTCCGGGGCGAACCTCGGCGAATAAAAATCAGTATGCGTATAACGTATAACGTTCATATTCCCAACGATATTCTCTGCCAGCAGTTTTTTAATGATTTGAAAAGGTTCAAGCCAACGCCAATTTTCGGTCACCATAAGTCTGACTCCCGCAGCTTCAGCAATACCTACAATCTGCTCAGCTTCCTCCACAGAACGTGCAAAAGGTTTTTGGCACATAATATGTTTTCCGGCTGCGGCCGCCAGTCTAACCAGTTCCAGATGTGTCTCAGGAGGTGTAATGATGTCCACGACATCAACATCCGCTTCGCTTAGCATCTCCTCAAGGCCGGTATAACAATATTCAGTAGGTATATGGAATTGAGCTGCTTTTTCAAAAAGTAAACCTTGATTTCGATCACAAAATCCTTGGATTTCTACATCCGAGATAAACTGCCATGCTTTTATATGTTTTTCCGACCAATATCCCGTTCCAATGACGCCGATTTTCCACATGTTGCTTCACTCCATCCACATTCTTCTCTGTTTTTATTTCGTTCCAATGATGACAACATCACTTTCAAAGCTGTGCATGTCTAGCACCGATTGATCCTTTTGGACAGACACATCAGTTTGGGCAAACCGCTTCCCGGCTAAATCAATCGTTGTAAACTTGTAATCCTGCACGTTGATACTTAGTCGTACTTTCGTGTTAAATGGGACATACAAGATAATGGAATTCTCGTTCCCCGCAGCTCTGATTTCCTCTGTCTTGTTTAAAACAATATCCAATGGCTTAACGCCAATCAGGTTATAGATTTCAAACAAATATTTAATAAAGGAATAATCCCACGCACCTTCAAATCGTAAGGCCGTTCTCCAATCATAGGGACTATCGAATCCTTCCCCTTCTACAATACCGAATTTCTTGCCTTTTTTATGCCAGCTCCAAATTCCATGCGCCCCGTAGGTGATTCCCGCTCCCCCGCCTGCAAGGAGACTTTGCCATGCCGCTTTTCTGGCATCCAGAGCAGTGTATCTGCCATACACATTGCGGCTGTAACTAATTTGTTCATAACATGGCTCCCCATTAATGACAGGCCGTATATCCGGCTTATGATAGAAATGTTGAGCAATCTCATGGGCTACATGTTGAAACTGGGAGTTATGTCCTGATTGATACATATAGAATCCAAGACCCTTGTGTTTCTCAAAGGCTTGAGGAATTTCTCTCAATCTTCCTTGAATATGCAGCGTAGTTAAGCTTGCAGGGCTTAATTGTTGTACAATATCCAGTGCTTTTAAATAATAGGAATTGGCACGTTCGGTCGGAAAATCACTATCCCCGCTGATCAGAAAAATAGGATCCAATGGAGAAAAACGGTTTACGACGTACGTTACATAGGGTTCAACGCATTCAAACGGCATTTTATTACCCTTTTGGAACATTTCAGCCCATGTATCCGGCACATAGTTACACCACAATAGAACCAGGGCCGGAACAAACCCACGCTCTTCAGCCATTTTCAACATGATTTCTGCCCGGTCAAAATAAGCTTCATTTAATGTATGGTAGTCGAAATCCCCATTTTCCAGTAATGCAAATGGCTGTAGATTCAGATCCGATTCACTTGCATCCCATTGTCGGAGCATGTTGATTTGCAACACATTGAAACCTTGCATCTTCCGATAGTCAAGATAATCGCTCCACTCCTCTAACGTCGCGTTGGTAAATACACTCCAAACCGTATCTGCCAAATAAAAAAAAGGTTTTTCCTCTTTTGTAAAACTTCTTTGACTTTCAGCCATGTTTAAACTCAAATGAATCACCATTCCTCTCTTGCTGCATTCACAATACTCCCTAAACAAAACTAAATAAATAACTAAATTTATATGATTGTTTCGCAAAATAAACTAAATTAAAGCGCTTTACACCTGAATATTAACACTATAAATCATAAATGGTCAACTTTTTTTTATTTTTAGTTATTTAGTTTAGTTTAGTTTATAAGCTAAACTTTCTTGCAGAGTAATGATATAATTTATGTAGTTTAGTTCAATAGGGGGTTCCACATTGAAAATTGATGATATTGCAAGGCTTGCAGGTGTTTCAAAATCTGCTGTCTCTCTTGCTTTTAATAACAAACCCGGAGTCAGTGAAGAAACCAAGGAGCAAATTCTAAAAATAGCTCAAGAGCATGGATATAAACCACGCACCATGAAGACAAGCAAGGAAGTTATTAAAAATCATCATGTGATACGCTTTGTGGCCTGTAAAAATACAGACATCGTAACAGAGCATTATGATTCACTTCCATTTTTCAATGAGTTAATTCATCATATTACCAATCAGGTGAGAGAACATGGAAACACCTTGATTTTTTCGTCTTTTGATAGCCATAGCCTCGAAGAAGAATTATCTGCTTTGGAAAAAGATCAGCCTTCTTCAGGCATACTTCTGCTTGGTACCAATTTAACTTCTGAGATTATTCATTCCATACAGTCCATTCATTCCAATATCGTGGTGTTGGATACCTGCTTTGAACACGTCGATGCCAGTTTCGTATCTATTAACAACTATCTTGGTGGGTATCAGGCAGGCCAATATTTAATGCAGTCAGGACACAGAAAGATAGGATACGTACAATCCAGTACGAGGATTCTTAACTTTACAAAACGAAAGGAAGGGTTTATGGCGGCTTTAGAGGAGCACAATCTTTCCATAGAAAATGGGCTTACATTTGATATGCATCCCATGCTTGTGATGTCACAGGACGCATTTAAAACAGCTATTCATGAATTGAATGAGCTACCTTCGGCCCTATTTTGCGAAAATGATTATATGGCGATCAGTGCCATTAAAACGTTTCAGGAAATGAACATCCGAGTGCCTGAGCAAATTTCCGTCATGGGATTTGATAATATTCATGAAGCCAAGGTCATTAGCCCGGAACTCACAACCATTCATGTGAAAAAGGATATTTTGGCCCGAACTGCTGTAAACTTGCTTATGGAGAGGCTTAACCATCATCAGGGGCATCATACCCAGGTTCTTGTGAATACAGAGGTTATTAAAAGAAGATCTTGTTTAGCCTCAGAATAACCTATGATCATTGGTTTATTATTGCTTGCTGTCTCTATGATTTTAGAATAAAGCCGCCGTGTTGGCGGCCTTTTCTATTACGAACTCCATATGGGATATTCAAATTTATGGTTATTCGTTGAAATCTTCCTCTGTCAAATCCATATTTACGCTCGCAGCGGTTCGACTGCCGTCGGCCGCGGCAAAAATCAACTGGGAAGGCATGAAGTACGATGAATCCCCGGCAGCATATACACCAGGTATGGAGGTTCTCCCCGCTTCATCCGTCTTGATCCCGCCCGACTCCGTTCTTTCACAGCCCAAACGTTCTCCAAACGGTGCATTTTGTACAAACTGGGGAGACACAAAGCCGCCGATCCTCGGGACTTGAGTGCCATCCGTAAAGCGCACATGCTCAAGCTTTCCATTGTGACCGATGAACGCCGCAACAGGTTGCTCCATTACGATGATTCCTTTAGAATAGAGCCGTTCTTTTTGCTCGTCCGACAGGGATGCCTGACCATTCGTACAGACGATCAAATCCTTACTCCAGTTAAGGAGTAGTTTGGCTGTATGAAATATAGCTGCCGATTCAGAGACGAGGACAAGCGGTTGATCCCGCAACTCCCAGCCGTCGCAATAAGGGCAATTAAATAAACTTTTCCCGTATAACGGATAAAAACCTTCAATCTCGGGGAATATCTCCTTTACGCCCGTCGCCAATATCAATTTCCGCGCTTGAACGCGATGGCCTGACGAATCAAGTACCTCAAATCCAGATTCGTTTTTTGTAATCGAAACAACCTCGGTTTGCAGATGATGGACAGACGGATAACGCAACACTTCCTCATAAGCTACACGGCGGAACTCGGCCGGCGTTACGCCGTCTCTCGTAATAAAACCGTGCGACGCATGCGTAACCGCATTTCTGGGCCGATTATTATCAATCAAAGCCACACTTCTTCTGGCCCTGCCAAGCACGAGGGCTGCATTCAATCCGGCGGGCCCTCCGCCAATAATAGCGCAATCGTACAGCATAACACCCAACTCCCTTTAAAAGATATTAGAGACTCTTTATATCTTCAATAAAACAAAAAAAAGCTTTACATAACTGGCAACCACCCTCTTTCTATATAAAGTCGCTTACTTTGAAACTTGCGTTTGCTTTTGCGCCAAATCGACCAATTTCGTATTTTTAAGATGTCGTTCCATTTTCTCCTCTGCTTCCCTCATTACAGCTTGAATCAGGCACTCGGAGCCGTGGACAAAATCACATTCAAACAAAGAATTCGTTCCTTCAATGGCATGGATAATATCCAAAAAGGTAATGTCCTCTTTATGACGAGAAAGTCGATAGCCTCCATTGGCTCCAGAAACCGATTCGATCATCCCAGCCTTCACAAGCCTTGTCAAAATTTTCGAAAGATAAGTTGGTGAAACTTTTTGGGATTCGGCTAGTTGCTGAACACCTACCGGCTTCACCGACGAATCAGTAACGAGCATGAGCATAGTGTGCAGAGCATAATTCGTTGCTTTTGTAAATTTCATAACTACACCTCAATCAAAGACTTATTGTATCCACTATATCCCCGAATCTGCTAGTGTGTCAAGGTCATCTAGCATTCACGCTGCTGTTAATCCTTCTTTTGGTTACGTTCTAACCGTTGTATACTGTTCATCAGAACAGCTAAGAAAGGGGGCTCGTTGTGCGTATTTTTGATATTCTTCGTATATTGGTTGCAGAACAGATGGTCAAAGGAGAACACTTGGCAAATGCATTGAAGGTATCTTCTCGAACGATACGAACGGATTTAAAGGAATTGGGTGCTCTGTTGTCAAAGCATGGAGCAGCAGTTAAGCCCCTTAAAGGGACAGGCTACAAGTTAGAGGTTCGGGACGAACAAGCATTTCATCATCTACTGAAGCAATTAAAGGATTATGATCATCATGTGCCCTATCCATTAGCGAGTTCTTCTGAAGCTAGAAACCGTTTTTTAATGAAAAAGCTATTGCTTACCAATGCATATGTCAAACTTGATGATTTAGCCGAGATCCTGTATGTTAGTCGATCTACTTTACAGAATGACCTCAAAGAACTGCGCAAGCTGCTGGCAACTTACGGACTATCTCTGGAGAATAGACCCTATCATGGTATTCGAGTCAAGGGTAATGAGGCCAAGCTGCGTTATTGCATTTCCGACTATTTATTTAACAGGTTAGATGAAATAGGCGAGCAGCAGGTGTCCCCCCCTCTTCTGATCTCTAACGAAGAGATGGAATTCATAAGAGAAGTGATTCTGGATCGTATTGAGATCCATGATATTCAGTTGTCGGACATTGCCCTGAACAATCTGGTCATTCATATCGCTATAGCATGTAAGCGTATTCGCGAAGAAAGGTATGTGTCGTATTATCCGCAAGAGATGAAAAAAATTGAAGCGCAGAAAGAGTTTAGGGTGGCGACTGAGATCGTATCCGCCTTGGAACAAATCATGAAGCACTCCTTTCCACTTGTTGAAGTTGCGTACATTGCTGTTCACCTGTTGGGTGTAAGGACCGTCGTTAGTGCCCGTATGGATGAGGTGGAGATTAAAAAGATCATTGATAAAGATATCTACGAACTGACTATCGAAATACTAGACCAAATTGATCAGCAGTTGAAGATGAACATTCATAACGATCAAGAATTGCTGATTGCATTTTGCCTTCACCTCAAACCGGTGATCAACCGTTATCAATACGGAATGAATTTGCGTAATCCTATGCTGGATGAAATCAAAGCCAATTACCCGCTTGCCTTTGAAGCAGGTATCATTGCTGCGGAAGTCATCAAGCAGCGGCTTCATATACACATCGAGGAAAATGAAATTGGGTATTTAGCTATTCATATCGGAGTCGCGATGGAAAGAAAGAAAATGGAGGACGCGCCCAAAAGATGTATGATCGTATGTGCTTCTGGACTCGGCAGCGCTAAGCTGCTGTATTATAAGCTTCAATCGGTTTTCGGTTCCAGGTTGGATATCGTAGGAACCACTGAATTTTATAAGCTGAAACAAATGCCGTTGGATACATTGGACTTTGTCATTAGCACGATCCCCATTTCAGAACCGCTTTCTATCCCCATGATCCATGTGAATACATTTTTAGGCGGTTCCGATATTACTAAAATTGAGCAAGCCATTTCTGAGACCAGACTTCCTGCTGTGCAGTATGTACGAAAAAAATTGGTCTTTCTTCAGCAGAAGTTTGAGAACAAACTCCAAGTGCTTGAATTTATAGCCGAAAAAATACACGAAGCAGATCTTGTAAAAGGCCCCCTGCTGCAATCTGTAATAGAGCGTGAAGCCGTTTCCCCCACTTCATTTGGCAACTTGGTCGCGATCCCGCATCCGATGGAACCTTTCGCAGATTCTACGTTTTGGGCCATCTGTACATTACAAAAAGCTATCGACTGGGATGGCAAGCCGGTACAGTTTATTTGTATGCTCTGTATACAGCGCACCAAATCAGAAGATTTACAGACTATGTATCATATTTTGCTTGAAATTTTAAATAATGAACAGCTCGTCCAGCAGCTTATTCGCTGCAAATCGTATACAGAATTCATAGAAGTGTTGCACAAAAATTGTTGAACATAAGGAGTATGAAGAACGATTTATTTCCGTTAAGAAGAGGAAATAATGTACGTTATGTTGAAAGCGATTCCAAATTATAATAGCCATACGACGAGGATGATTGAAAGGAGAGAGGATCACGTGAATAATGATGAATCTACAGAGCACGACGTAAACATGGAGGACATGGATGATACAGAGATTGTATTCCAAATTATATTATACGCAGGGAATGCACGCAGTTCGGCCATGGAGGCGATTGAGCTTGCAAAGGCGGGGAAATTTCAGGAAGCCAAAGATGAATTAGCCACAGCAAAAAAAGAACTGGTGTCCTCCCACAAAATTCAAACCAGAATTATCCGCAAGGAAGCAGCGGGTGAAAAAACAGAGATGTCCGTCATGATGGTACATGCTCAAGATCATCTGATGAATGCCATCACCATTCGCGATATGGCCTCAGAGTTTGTAGACCTGTATGAACGCATTGATCAATTCGTACCGAAATCGTAGAGGGAGGGACGCGATCCCATGGCATTCAAAGACAAACTGGTCGATGGCCTCACATCGGTAGCAAATGCAATCAATAATTTTAAATATATTATAGCGATCAAATCAGCTTTTATCACATTAATGCCTGTTATTATTGTCGGTGCCTTTGCTGTATTGATTTCTAATATGGTCATGGACCCGGTCAATGGCCTTGCGCATTTTAAGCCGTTCTCATTCCTGGCTGAGTACAAACCGATTTTCTCGGGCATTAACTATGCCAGCTTGAATATCCTTACCATTCTGGCTATTTTCATGATTGGTCTGGAGCTAGGAAAAATTAACGGTGAGAAAAATCTCTTCCCCGGTTTGCTTGCTTTAATCTGTTTTATCTCTGTGACACCAACCACGATAGAGTTGATGGTTAACGGTGACATGCAAAAAGTAACAGACGTCTTAGCCCGTCAATTTACGGATACCAAGAGCTTGTTTTCAGGTATTTTCATAAGCATCCTATCCGTTGAGCTGTACAGTAAGTTGGGCAAGTCCGATAAGCTAAAAATCAAAATGCCTGAAAGTGTTCCCAGCAATGTGGCCGTTTCTTTTTCTGCATTGATACCAACCATCATTACGGTGACAGTCTTCTCAATGCTCGGATTTTTCTTTCATAAGTTTACAGGTCTCTACCTGTACGATGCCGTCTATAATGTGGTACAAAAACCTCTGGAGACCGTAGTACAGGGACTGCCAGGTATACTGGTGCTGATGCTGGTTGCGCAAATCTTCTGGGTGATCGGTATTCACGGGAACCAAATGGTAAAGCCCATTCGTGAACCCCTGCTGCTTGGCGCGATTACCGTCAACATGACTGCTTATGAGCAAGGACTGCCCATTCCGAACATTATTACGATGCCTTTCTGGGACGTATACATGAGTATCGGTGGTTCAGGAATTACGCTGGCTCTCTTGATTTGTATTATGATCGCTTCCAAGCGTGAAGATATGAAGGAAATAACAAAGCTTTCGTTGGGTCCGGGTCTGTTTAATATTAATGAGCCTGTCATTTTTGGACTTCCGATTATGTTGAATCCATTGATGGCTATCCCTTTCATTATTACTCCGCTCATCACAGGAACGATTGGTTACTTCTCGACGTTGCTTGGATTTGCAGGTAAAGCCGTCGTCATGGTTCCATGGACTACTCCGCCTATTATTAATGCCTACCTGTCTACAGGTGGAAGCATTGGCGCCGTCGTAACTCAGATCATTTGTATTGTGGTAGCCATTATCATTTATTTCCCGTTCGTCAAAATTGCCAACAAGCGAACGGCTGAATAATGCGTTACTATAGAAATACATCAATTAATTGAAAACGCATTCTTTATACAATGAAAAGGAGAAACATGTCATGGCTAAACATACGATACAAATTCCGTCGAATTTCATCATGGGTGCAGCGGCTTCCGCTTGGCAGACAGAGGGATGGAGCGGTAAAAAAGAAGGTCAGGACTCATACCTAGACCAATGGTACAAAAATGACCGCTATGTCTGGCACAATGGATATGGACCCGCGGTTGCAACCGACTTTTATAATCGCTATACCGAAGATATTGCGCTGATGAAGCAGATTGGCTTAACCCATTATCGTACTTCTATTAATTGGTCCCGCTTCTTAACGGATTATGAGAATGTAGTGGTGGATGAAGCGTATGCGGATTATATGGGCCGAGTCATTGATGAGCTGATTGCAAGTGGAGTCGAGCCGATGATTTGTCTGGAGCACTATGAGGTACCCGCTTATTTGATGGATAAATATGAGGGCTGGTCCTCCAAGCATGTAGTGGAACTGTTTGTAAAATATGCGGAAAAAGTGTTTGAACGGTACGGGGATCGGGTCAAGCACTGGTTTACGTTTAATGAGCCCATTGTTGTACAAACGCGTGTCTATCTAGATGCCCTCCGCTATCCCTATGAACAAAATACGCGAAAGTGGATGCAATGGAACTATAATAAAACGCTGGCTACCGCGAAATGCGTACAGCTTTTCAAAGCAAAAAACTATAGTCAGCACGGGGCTAAAATAGGCGTGATTCTAAATCCCGAAGTCACGTATGCCCGATCAAGCGCCCCTCATGACCAATACGCGGCGCATGTGTATGATTTATTTTACAATCGAGTATTTCTGGACCCGCTTATTAAAGGCGAATACCCACAAGAATTGTTCGATCTCATGGGCAAGCATGATATTGCATTTGAAGCTACAACGGAAGAGCTGACCGTGATTAAGAAAAATACCGTTGACTACGTCGGAATCAATCTCTATTATCCCCACCGGGTCAAAGCGCAGAGTAAAGCGTGGAATGAAAACACCCCCTTCCACCCCTCTTACTACTATGAGCATTTTGATCTTCCGGGTAAAAGAATGAACAAGTCACGGGGCTGGGAGATTTATCCGAAAATCATTTACGATATGGGAATGCGTATTAAGAACGAATATCACAATATCGAGTGGTTTGTCGCAGAAAATGGTATGGGCATTGAGAATGAGGTTGCCTTCAAAAATGAGGAGCACATCATTCAGGACGACTATCGTATTGACTTTATAACTGAGCATTTATACTACACGTTACAAGCTGTAGAAGCAGGCTCCAACTGTACAGGTTATATGCTGTGGGCCTTTACAGACAACGTTTCTCCCATGAATGCTTTTAAAAATCGCTACGGACTGGTGGAAATTAACCTAGACAATGATCGAAGTCGGCATTTGAAGAAATCCGGCTACTGGTATCAAGCTGTTATCAAGGAACGCTCGTTTGTTGCTGATCTGGGTGAAGAGTATAAGTAGTTAAAAATGAATTTCTGGAGGCGCTCAACGATGAAAAAAATTATTCTGGCATGTGCTGCGGGTATGTCCACATCCATTTTGGTTTCTAAAATGAAAAAAGAAGCAGCAGCAAGATCCATAGAGCTGAACATCGAAGCCATCCCCGAAAGCACCATTAAGGAAGAGCTGGAAGGCATTACAGATTCTGTGATTGCTATTTTGCTCGGACCTCAAGTACGGATGCGTAAAAAGGCAGTAACCGAAATTGCTGCTCCCTATAGCATTCCTGTAGATGTCATTGACACGTTGGCTTATGGTAGAGGAAACGGTGCAGCAGTCCTGGATCAAGCCTTGAAGCTGGCTGGCGAGAACATCTAATTGCTATTCAAATGAAAAAGAGGCTGAGTATTTCCTCAGTCTCTTTCTTGATATCCGCGCGCTTTTGATCAAGACATACCTTCTTTGCCTGAGCCCATACTGCTCACATACGTTTCCTGTAAACCGGCAGAAATGCCGTATAGCGGTTCCCAACGAAGCCAATGTCTGGCGACTGCATTACTAAGACAGCTATGGTGAATGTCTCCCGCTCGCGCCGGTGAATATACAGGACGGACAGACGAACCATGCAGCTTTAGTAAATCGTAGGCCAGTCGATTGATGGACGTCGTTCGTCCCGTACTTACATGTACTGTGCGTTGGTCCGCTGCATGAATAGCCGCCATATTCGCTCGAACGACATCCTTGACGTACACAAAGTCGCGGGTTTGTGTCCCATCACCGTGAATGAGCAAGGGGCTTCCTTTTTTCAGCCGCTCCATAAAGAGAGCGACTACACCACCCTCTCCCTTCGCAGCCTGACCGGGACCATACACATTTCCATAACGCAAAATCGTGTAGTTCATTCCGTACAGCCGATAAAAAAGTCGAATATACGATTCTGCGGTCAGCTTGGACAGTCCGTAGCCTGAAATCGGCTCCACGGGATCGTCTTCCTGTATACATTGCTTTTGTAGCTCTCCATATACACCGGACGTGGACGCAAATATAAATTTTGACACACCGGCTTCATGACAAGCCTGCAACAAATGGATCGTCCCCAGCACGTTCACATCCGCGTCCTCATCGGGTTGATGGATGGATTGCTGTACATCCGCCTGTGCGGCCAAGTGAAACACAATATCCGGGCTTTCCCGAATCAGCAGCGTCCTAGCTTCAGAGCTGCGAATATCCGCAATATGCATGACTGCGCGCGGGTCCACATTTGCGATATTCCCGGTCGTCAGATTATCCAGCACATGCACTCTGATGCCCGAATCAGCAAGCGCACGTACCAGCTGAGAACCAATAAATCCGGCTCCCCCGGTGACCAAAGCCTTCACTAGCTCACCCTCCTTTTGAACCGAAGCATATGACTTCCCTTCGCATCATGTTATGCGACTC
Source organism: Paenibacillus sp. 203 (assembly GCF_037027525.1). Classification (NCBI taxonomy): domain Bacteria; kingdom Bacillati; phylum Bacillota; class Bacilli; order Caryophanales; family Paenibacillaceae; genus Paenibacillus; species Paenibacillus sp. 203. The sequence continues at coordinate 231,967 of NZ_JAXCHD010000006.1, read as the reverse complement.
CCTATAGCTTGGCGCAGGCACAAGCACAGTCCGAAGACAATCTATAGTGTGTCTCTAGAATCTCAGAACCTCAGACATGCAGCCTGACATTTTCCAGCATATAACTCCACATCTCATCTTGACCCTTCCATATATCCTCAGGCGGCAGCTCCACTGAAACCAGCCGCTCCAATCCCCAATCCAGCTCCGTCACACCATCATTCCCTGTATAATCCACGTATAACAAGCGAAAATCATGTGTAATCCTCTGCAATAACACATCATGTAGTCCCACCGCTTGCTCCCGACTGCCCCCGACACGAACCAGTAGCAGACGGGACGCAAGCGTGAATTGATCCAGTAGACGTGCGATGCGACGATCAAGCGTCGTTTTGAATGCAGGATAGGAAGTCAGCTGCTCCGATGTATTCTCTCTAACCGGAAAATGGTGTGCCGCTGTAATCTCATAGTTTGCATCCTCGACCATGAAGTTATGCTCGCCGTAATCGTGCCCCGTGACACGCAGACTATCAACATCCATAAAACCGGCAAAACGGGCGTCCAGCAAGCGACTGACCTGTGACAAGTTACCGGAAATCATCCAGTCCAGCGGACCCGCATAGGGACGCAGTCCGTTTTTATCCAGCTGAATGGAAGGCAAGCAATGTCCACCCAGACTGAATACAGCATCATAATTCCCCTGCAACCGCTCAAGCACGACGCCCTCCCCTTTCCGAGGACAAGGTCATCCCTTTAAAAAGGGTACGCCAGTGTGGATCACTTTTGTAATTCCATACATCGGCAAAAGGCATTTCCACCGCGCATACATGTGGAAGCTGCCAATCCACCTCCGTCAACTCCGTTACACCGGAACAATTCACCACCAACAAACGAAATTCATTCGCTACCATACCTGACAAGATACGTTCCAGTTCCTCTACTTCTTCATAGGTTCCCAGCATACGGACGAACAAGCTGCGCTTCGCCATCTGTGTTTTTGCAAAAAAACGTTCGATACGACGGTCTATCTTTTCCCTGAACTCGGGATAGGTCACCAGATCTGAGGACGTATTGCGTTCCTGCGGAAAATCATGCACCGAGATCACATTATAAGCGATATCTCTGACCATATAATTCAGTTGGCTCGTACCAACGACACTTAAATTGGGCAAATCCATAAATCCGGCAAACCGATTTTCTAGCAAGCGGTTCACATCGGACAGCGTGTCAGACATCATCCAATCCAGTACCCCGGCAAACGGCCGCAAACGGTTCTTTTCCAATTGAATGGCAGGTGTACAGTTTTGTCCCAGACTGAAGACCGCTTCATATTCCCCAGCCAGCTGTGCGAGTCTCATAGCCGTGCCTCCTTTTTTAATACGCCCCTTCCCTCAGCGACCCTTCTTCTGTAGTCGAAAAGGGACTTCAGGCCGTAGTATGTTCCACTCTTCATTACATGCACAGCACGGCGAAAAGGGTTGGACACCAATGCGCTTTTTGTCAAAGAGGCGTACAACTATCCAGTCCAATCTCGGTTATTTTTCATATCATATTAAGGCTGATAACCTAACGGAATTCAAGGAGGCATCATCATATGTCCGTGTTTCTTTTAACCGTCGATCATCATCTCGCTTACCACAGCGCCCATATAGAAAGCTGCCATGTGACCTTTTTCAATCGTGAAAAGAGAGCCGTCGATGTGTTGCTGGAAATGGGAAATGACAGTGGTGTTTTCCGACGGCAGCTCCTTCGATTGAGCCCTTCTCCTGAAGCTGGCTCCGTGCTAGAACTCAAGGATATGGAGACCGCCCAAAATCCTTTTTACCTGCGAGTGGTGACGAGTATTTACAACCCGGAAACGCTGTTTATCCTGGCTGAATTTTTGGAAAACGGGAACATTGTCGCTAAACGTACAGCCAGTCATTTTACCGTGACGCCCTAATGAACGGGCAGAGGAGGAAGAAGGTATGTTGAAATATTCAGTTCAAAATAAAGCTGAGCCAGGCACATATGCACTGCCTTTTCAGGTCACCGAGCAGGAGAGCGTGCTCTCTACATTAATCATTCCTGCAAGTGAATCTGAAGGACATATTGTCATTGAAGTCTCCTTGGCATGGGAAAATCCGCTGCTCAACTGGGATATCGGGGAGCTAGACATTCGATTGCGTCGCAATGATGAGCGGGGACCTATGCTGGATTGGTTGCAGGATTCCTGTTATCAGGAGGGATTTGCCGAGTTAAGATATGAGGAAACGGGAAAACAGGCAGAGCCTTATGTATACTGCTTGACCGTACAATCAGCTGACCGCCGTGCTGTTGTTACGGGACCGCTCATAATTCGAGGCTCCGTTTATGAAGATTGACGAAAACTGGATGGACAATGAACTGAAATAAACTAAAGGCAGGTGGGAGTTTTAAGCCCGACCTGCCTTTTTATATGGTCTGTACCCTCATGGTGCGGATTGTCTCAGACGTTCCAAAATGTCAGCGTCTGGCAACTTATAATCTTCCGGCAATGAGGTGTTAATTCGGTTCCATATTGCGTAATCGACCTTCAGATCTGGGTGCGACTGCTGGATTTCAAAAATACGGTTGTACAAGTCTCCAACGACAGGAAAAGTCATGCTCTCCCTCCTAACTATAGAATCAACGTATTCAACGTACTTGATTCAGCGCTTGCCCATAAATATTCACGAGCCGCTCAATCATAACATCCAGAGACCAATGCGCGGTCCCCCATGCTTTGGCACGTTTTCCCATAGCTATCCGCACTTCATCCTGAGCCAGCAAATGCTGCAAATGAGCTGCCAGTGCCTCCACATCGCCAACCGGGGAGACCAGTCCGGTGTGTTCATGCTTGACCATTTCCGGCAGTCCACCCGCATCCGATACCACTGCCGGAAGCCCCAAAATCTGCGCCTCCATGACCGAAAACGGCTGATTGTCCTGTATGCTCGGATGAACAAAAAGATCCGCCAGTTGTAAAAGAGCAGGTACATCTTCACGATGCCCCAAAAAAACCACATCTTCCTCCAGCCCTAGCTCCTTCGCCTGTGTTTGAAGCTCTTCCCTTTTATCTCCCTCCCCGACAATCCAGCAAACCCAATCCGTACGACTTGCTTTCAGTAGGCCAAGAGAGCTTATTAAATAATGCAGCCCTTTGATATAGACTAGCCGTGAAGGACAAATTATAACTTTTTTCCCCTCAGGTCGTACGACGTCCGTTCCCCGGGCGTGGACTTCCCAGAAGTGCTCGGTATCCAATCCGTATTGGAAAGTAGCAATCTGCTGCTCAGGCACTTCGAACTCACGCACGAGCGTCTGTTTCATCCATTCTGTAGACGTAATGGTAATATCCGCGGATAGAGCGCCATAGTGCTCCAGCGCCCAATAATATTTCCACATCAGCGTCTCACGGTAACCCTCCTCATGATCCCGCTCCAGAGCCATCATGACTTCACGAGCCAACGAGCCATGAATATTCGCTACCAATGCACTGTCCTTACGTTTGACCCGACTTAGAGCACGCGTCGCAATAACATCTTGCGTGTGAATAACATCATACTGCTCAACCCCGAAATACGCCGCTGCCAGTTCCATACAGTATCGATCCTTTTCCACCGTCTGCACCCATGAATCCAGATGTAATACAGGGACAGCCGATTCATTTAGCTTCGTATGCAACAGGGGCAGCAGTTGATCCTTCAGTAGCTCCCTATCTTCAAAAACAATATGGTATTTAGGTGTATCCGGTCCGTTCCCCATCAAGTCTACCGTGTGACCCAGTAGCTCCAGTCTCCGTTTAATTTGCAGCATAAAGGGCCATACGCCACCCAAATGAGGAATCGGCCAGTACGTAGCCAACAAAATTTTCAAAACAGCCTCACCTCCTCTGTCTCGTACGCTGAGCTACATTCCGCTACTTCCGTAAATTTGCTGGAAACCCGATAACGCATCTGTCCAGACCGCAAAAAATCCATTATTCGGCACGATCGTTACATCAATAAAATTACCGATTGTAACGACTGGAACCGGACTAATCCCGTTAGGATTAAAGGAGCTGTCTGTTATTCTGAGGTTCGTAAATGTATTCCCTCCGTTCGTTGATTCGGCCACAAATACGTCTAATAAAGAGGTCGTTATTTGATTGGTATAATATACGATCTTAATCACGCCGGTCACAGGCGAAACATCAATAGCCGGGAAAAAATGCTGTGCTCCGGCACTGGCTCCTGTCACCGATTGCGGTGCAGTCCAGCTTAATCCACCATCCACCGACCGGGCGAGCAGTACATCCGCATACCCTGCCCGATTATCCTGCCAGACCGCATAAAGTGTTCCCTGATTCGGGCTAGTAGAGCGATCTACCGCAATGTTGGCCATCGGCAGCACATTGAAGCCAAAACCGGCCACGGGCAACGGACTCGGAACCGGGACAACAGAAGACACAGGCAGCGAAGAACTGAATGCTGTCCCCCCATTGAAGGATACAATGACCTGATATTGGTTAACCGGATTCGTCACAATGTACCCGACATAAATCACCCCTGTAATGCTCACGGTGATTTCCCCACGCGTAATCTGATTAGAGCCAGCGGTGAGCACCACGGGTGTATCCCACGTGATCCCTCCATCCTGCGAACGCTGGAAAAACATGACGGATCCGCCAAAAAAGTCAGGATTGTATTGATGCGTATAACATAAATAGATGTTTCCGGTATAGGAGCTGACCTGAGAAGTATCAAATTTGATGATGATCTCAACATTATTGACAAATGTCCCATACCCTCGCTGGGTAATCACAGGCGGATCAAATGTATTACCGTTATCTCTGGATACATAGGTAGCGATGGTACCGCTCAAGCCGTCTGCGGTAAATACGTGACAGGCTATGACAAACAAGTTGGGAAAACCGTAGCTGACGCTATGGGATTCCGCCCCTACATAGCCGGCTGGTAGCGGTAAAATCTGCTGGGTGAAAGAGACACCGCCGTTACCTGAACGGTATACCGCCGTCAACGGCGGCCCTGTCGTAAAATCAGTCGCCGCAGACACAATGGTACCGTCGAGCAGGTTGAAAGCTACACTCGGCTCCTGCGCCAGCCTTCCGTTCGGCGTAAGCTGTACGTTCGGCATCAGTCCCCACCTCCCGGTACACCAGCAAAAATTGTCAAACTGCCTGTGCGCGTATCCGTCCAGACGGAAATGTAACTATTCGGCGGTACAATGGCGACATCAATATAGTCGCCGATCAGTTCTGATTCTTCGCCACCGCCCCCGACATTCGGGTTAAAGGAGGTCGTGGTGAGACGACTGTTCGTAAAGGTGTTGCCTCCATCTAACGATTGGGCGGCAAACACATCCAGATTAAAGCCGTCCAAGCGATTGGTATAGTACACGACAACGACCAGTCCCGTCTTAGGCGACACCGAAATCGCAGGAAAGAAATTTTGCGAGCCTGGCGGGCTGTCCGTCACGATGATCGGAGCACTCCAGGTACCGCCGAAATCGCTTGATTTGGACAACAAAATATTGCTGTATCCCTGACCAAAATCCTGCCAAACGGCATATAGCGTATTTGTTGTGGAAGGCACACCCGAGCAGTCTGCAACCAAGCTGGGGAAGTTCAATATTCGAAAGTCATATCCGGGGACGGGCAAAGGATTGGGCACCAGCGTTATATTGGATACGAGAATATCCCCACTGAAAGTTGCCCCTCCATCAAAGGATCTCCGAATAAAAAAAGCCGGTGTTTGTGGCCCCGTACGAATCCAACTGACATAGACACTGCCAAATTTGTCGACCGCAGGTTCAGGTCGTTCTGTAGAAGATTGGATATTCGAAAGCAATAACGGTCGATCCCAAGTTAGTCCTCCATCGATGGAACGCTGGTAGAACGCCGCAGAACGAGCATTAAAATCCACATTATATTGACGGTTATACGTGACATAGACATGCCCAAGATAGGGACTTGCCCCGGCGTTATCCGTCGTAATATTGGTCCAGTCATTATTAATGTAGTCTCCATAGCCCGGGTTAATGACCACTGGAGGATCAAAGGTGGCTCCATCGTCCGTAGAGCGATAGATCACGACAGCCCCGTTCTCATTTCCCGGAAACACATGTGCGGATATGATGAAAATATTCGGGAATAGATAGGCTACCATTCCTGCCTCGGCTCCTGTATATCCCGGTGGAATTGGCAGTAAAGTATCAGTCCAGTTCGCCCCGGCGTCCAAGGAACGATACAGTCCAATCAGCGGGGGCCCGCTGCTAAAGTCAACAGCGACAGCCACAACAATATTCGGATTCAACAAATTAACGGCGACACTGGGCTCAAATTTGGGCAACCCGCTGGGTGTCACCTGAAAATTCAAAGGCATCGCGAGCATTCCCTTCATTATATAAATGGACATGCTATTTCTATTAAAATGTACTTTTTTCAGCATAGCCTACAGACAACCATACAAGCTTTCTTTTCAATAGATTCATAGTATAGAAGCATCCCTTCAGGGGTTTTCCAATATTCTGTTTTTTGAGAGGATGATTCGATTGGCTTTTACAACCGGATATATGACCAACACTAGAGACTTTGGTACTGCCTGCTCCAATGTCGTTGTAAATTTGGTCAACGAGGATACAGTGAATGCGGCAACCGTGACCATCCAAATTTTTTTCTCGCTTGTACCGGATACCAAGACACCACTATATGTGACATCGGTTAACTTACCTGCAAACTCCATTGCCCGCCGTACCTTCTTTATACAAGGGGTTCTTGCCTATGAGGTACAATACAACGTGGCCTCCGCTGCTCCAGCGAATGTTGTGCTCTCCAACTTTGGACTGGATCAGTTTGGTAATGTTGTACAGGAACACCGTGTTCTTCAGTCAGAGCTGACCACAATCCCGGCGCTGTCTCCTGTTATTTAAAAGCTACCCTGTTCCAGTGCTTGATGCAATCTGTGGGTGTAATACACGTAATTCCATTCCGGTGGTACAGACTGAACCCCTCGGCCGCTGCCGATGGTTGAGTGGTCATCTGTGTAGTAGGAAAAGGCATGTGTATCCTGTAATGGGCGCAACAAATCCGTGAGATACAGTAGATCCGTCACGGCAATATAAGGTTTGACACCGAAGCATACAACAAAGCGGGTCGTGGTTTCACCAATAGCCTGAACCAGTGCTTCTTGGACCGAATAATGCTGACGTGGCGTTACGATTAACCGAGGATCGAGCATCATCGACAGGAAAGCGCTGGCTCCCTGTTCTGGCGTTAAATCCAGCAACCGTACCACGCAATTGCTGTAGTGCTGCTCCAGCAGATTATCCAGCAATGATTCAGCTTGAGCCATATCCGTGACAGGCATTAAAACCGTCATTTCAAGTGGGATGCCCCGACGTGCTCTCGCCTCATGCTTGGCGATTTGGAATGCGCGCCGCCAGCGTCGGTGCTCCTTCTGGCTGTGCAAACCAGCCGATACACTGAATGTGGAATTCACCCGGTAATCCATCAGGATCTCCGGGATGAATTTCATGCTGCACGTCTCGGTTAGCCGCAGCCAGTAATCATAATCCTCAACTGGTTGCAGCCGATAGCCGCCAATCTGGCGGGCATATTTGCTTTTGTACATAAATGAAACCCCGACAATGCTGGCATTCAGCAATTCATGATGCGGCTGGCTTTGGTACCGGATCAAAGCTTGTTGATGCTGCTCGTCATACAACGGGTTCCCATATGCGTCAACCTGGCGGAAGGTAGAGAACACAAGACCGAGTGAGTCCGGCCCCTGCTCCAGCTCCTGCCGCAATCGTTCAATAAAGGAAGAATTATAAACATTGTCGCTGGATACCCAGGTCACATACTTGATCGCTGGATCTTTAAACAACTCATCGAATCCCCAGTTAAGGGCGTGGGATACTCCTTTGTTCTGAGGGAGTGTAACCAACTGAACGCGCGGGTCTCCCATTGCTGCGTGGAGCGCTGGTCCCACCATTTCCGGCGCTCCGTCAATAACAATGATGAAGCGAAATGCCCTGTAGCTCTGGGCTAGTACGGATGAGATCGCGGCTTGCAGATAGCCGATATCCTGTTTGTACAGTGGCATAACAATCCCCGTATCTACCATATCAATCCCCCCTGACAGACTTTCGGCTTCATGAGGATAAACCACTCAACACCTGACTGAAGCGATCTCGATAACGTGCTTGGGTTATGTTGTACTCCCGCTCCACAGCGGGCCAATGTTTTTTGGTTCCCATTTCATCATGCCAGCGGTAGTTAACCAAGGACTCGTTCAGAAAAGGAAATGGATATCCCTCCAGCATCACTCGGTACCACATATCCAGATCATGTGTGTACGGCAGCAGTTCATCAAACAAACCGATATGTGCAAACAGCTCCTTTTTAAACATAACCGTGCATCCATTGACCGGATTTCCTTGCTGAAAAAAACGGTAAAACTCCGTCATAGACGGAAACACGGCGGCTGCCTGGTAGCTTGTGACTTGGCTGTATTGATTGATGAAATTGAAATTGGTATGGGAGATGTACGCACCGTTTTCCACCATAAAAGAAACCTGATTATTAATTTTGTCCCTATGATAGGTATCGTCGGAGCTGAGCCACGCAATATATTCCCCGCTGGCATGTCGGATACCATGATTCAGGGCGCTGGCTGTTCCACCGTTGGATTTTCCTAAATAATGTATATATGGACGATAGGGCTGAAGCATATCAACATGTTCCGTGGACCCGTCATCGACGACAATAATCTCGAGGGGTCCATAAGTTTGCTCTAATGCACTTTGCAAAGCCTGATCCACATATGCACAGTTATAAAAGGGAATGACGATCGTTACTTTCGGTCTCATATCGTTCCTTCCTTTCCAGCTCGGCGGTATTGAATCATATCCTCCAGCGATTGCCCCAGCTGTATGGTAGGCTTCCAGCCCATGTCCTCCAGCTCTTTCGCACGGTATGCCTCGGTGGGTGCTGACTCTGCCACATCCCCCCATTGTATGGGAATAGATGTTTTGGCCAGCCCAACCATACGTTCTACGATATTGCCCAGTTCCACAATGCGGCCTGTGCAGACCGAGTAAACTCGGCCTGGCACACCCTGTTCCAATAGCACCCCGTATGCGCGAACGGCATCACGAACGTCGAGGAAATCACGTTGCGCATGTCGGGAAGATACCCGGAACGGGGGAATTTCAGTTACGGACTGCCCCTCCAGACGTTCCGTCTGAACGATATACCCCGCGAGTAATGCACAAAATCCGGTAGATGGACCCGGACCGATCAAGTTGCAAGGCTCTGCCAGCATGACGGATTGTTCGAACAGCGCGCCCCACGAGAGCGCGACTGCCTCTTGAAGGCTTTTGCTAAGGCTGTATGGATGCGTTGGATGATACGGTGCTTGCAAAGCCGTCTTTAGCCGAGAACCCGCCACGACAATTCTGGCTTTGGGAAAAGGTCGCAGTACATCGAGCAGATACAGAGTGGACAGTACATTGGATTCCATGTATAGCAGGGGGCTTTGCCAAGATTCAGGGACAGAATTTTTACCACCTAGGTGAAGCACGTAATCTGGAGCAATCTGTCTAAATACTTCTTCTAGACGTTTCTTGTCGAGCAAGTCACACACATAAGGCGTAATACAGCTACGGGTCTCCGCCTCTGGGTTGTTATTTTCATCATCGTGAGCCAGTAAGATCAGTTCTGGGACGGAAGCGGCAGTGCGAGTCAGCGCCGCTACCTCCCAACCGAGCTTTGCAAAATGGCGGCAGGCATGCATCCCGGTATAGCCCGCCGCTCCGGTAATGACTATGACAGGCCGACGTTGTTCCGCTGTGCTTCCGTCCATTCCAGCAGCTCCTTCAGCATGATGCTGTAGTGAGGAACATCGTAGAGCAGATCGGCCCGGGTAGAACGAAGCGTCCGGTCCTGCACCGGCTCATCTTTCGGCACGATCCGAATATCCTCCCTTTTCCAGATGTCTTTGAACAGCAGCAGCAAATCATGCTTGCTGATCGGTTCAGGGTGAACCAGATGAATGAGTCCGTCCAGCGGCTCATTCATCTGCACCTGTATCGCCTTCGCTAATTCTAACGTCGTAACCCCGTTCCAAAAGACTCGGCGATACCCGTTAACGTCTCCGCTCTGCTGCAAGAACCAGTGCAGCAGACCAATGCCTCCCGGCCGAATTTCCGGCCCGATAATGGAGGTACGGATAGTCAGATGCCCTGCGGCCTTTACTTCTCCAAGTATTTTCGTCAAAGCATAGGCACTTGTCCCATCGGGTTGATCCGTCTCCTTATATAAACCAGGTACCCGATTTCCTTCGAATACGCAATCCGTGCTGATATGAATCAATCGGGCACCAATACTGTCCGCTATCCGCCGGAGAAGATGTGGCAGCAAGCCATTGATTTGGTATGCTGCAATCTGATCCTCTCCGGCATGCTGATTCAGTACGCCTACCGCGTTAATCATAACGTCTGGCCGTACACTCCGTACCAGTTGCTCCACCATAAAGCTGTCCTTTACATCCAGCAGCAGACCGCCTTTATTTTCGGGATCACGGGTGGTGTAGAACACGTTATACCCGCTCTGGTTTTGGAAATACTTAACCAGAACATGGCCCGCCATGCCGTTACCACCCAAAATAAGCAGCTTCATTTGATGAACCCCCCGCTTTGGAGAATGCTGCGAATCTCCTCTTTTGACATCAAATTAAACTCCGAACTAAAGCTGCTGAATGACACGGGAGGGCACTGATTATAGCGGTCCTTTAATTGAGGAATATTCAGCGTTGGGAGAATGACCAAATATTGCTCGTCATAGACTACCGTCGTCAGACTTTCAAAGTCACTCATCAAAATCTCATGAATTTTCTCGCCGGGACGCACACCTTTTTCTACAATTTCTACGTTTTCCACACCTGAATCCTCAATGAGCACCTCAGCCAAGTCCAAAATACGGCAGGTTGGCATGGTCATGATAAAAATTTCCCCGCCGACACTTTCCACCGAAGCTTTGAACAGGAGACTGATCGCATCACGCAAGGTCAGGAAGAAGCGGGTCATGTTCATATCTGTGATCGAAACCTTGCCCTTTTGACGAATCTGACTTTGGAACAGATGCACCACGCTTCCGTTGGTGCCCAAAACATTACCGCCGCGCACCGTCACGAAACGTGTATCGCTATTCAGCAGATTGGCGTAAACAATCAGTTTTTCTCCAATCGCCTTCGTCATGCCGTAAAAATTGGACGGATTCGCTGCCTTGTCAGTCGATATATAAATGACTTTCTTTACCTGATTGGCAACAGCGGCCTCGATCACGTTTTGGGTGCCTACGACATTGGTTTTGAGTGCCTCGTAGGGCTGATCTTCACAGACGGGAACGTGTTTGAGCGCTGCCAAATGAAATACATAGTCCACTCCTTGACAAGCGGTGGTCAGTGCATCCTTATCCCGAATATCTCCAATACAGAAGCTGAGCCGTTCATCCTCAAACTGCCTGTTCATTGCAACCTGACTGGATTCTCCACGTGAAAAGATAATAACCTCTTTGGGGTTACGCGGCAGTAACTGGGTAACCAGCTCATGCCCCCAGGAGCCGGTACCGCCGGTAACCAAGATACGTTGGTTTTCAAACATGCCGTTTCCCTCCAAGCAGAAATTTAACTACCTTATCCGACACATCTTCCGCCAGATAGCCCGCGGGACATTGCCACTTATGGGTCATCCCGGTCATTATGGCTACCGCGTTTGCTATAACCTCGCCATCAAGACCAGACACGATATTGCTGCCGCAATCTACCGTTTCCGGCCGTTCAGTCGTCCGGCGCATCGTAACCGTCGGCACCCCCATGACACAGCATTCTTCCTGTACGGTACCACTGTCCGTCAAAGCGCAGCGGGCATGCCGCTCCAGCAGAACGAAGTCAAAAAAACCGAACGGTTCGTGAAATTCCACTAGCGGATCAAGCTGGATCAGCGGATGGCTTGCGATTCGGGCGGCAGTGCGGGGATGAATACTGCAAATGACCCGCTGTCCGAACTGCTGGGCTACCCGGTTAAGACCATCTAAAATAGCCAGCAAATGCGGTGGATGGTCCACATTTTCAGCTCTGTGGGCAGTGACCAGGAAATATTCTCCCGGCGACAGTCCCAACTTTTTCAAAATCCCACTGCCCGATATCTCTTTCTTATAGTGCTGCATCACTTCGTAGATCGGATTTCCAGTCAGTATAATTCGTTGGCTTGGGAAGCCTTCGCGTAGTAGGTGCTGCTTGCTTTGCTCCGTATAAGGCATATTAATGGTAGATATCGCATCAATGACACGCCGGTTTTTCTCCTCCGGCACATCCAGGTCATAACAGCGGTTCCCCGCCTCCATATGCACGACCGGATAACCCATACGTTCCGCAAGTAAGGCACATAAAGCGCTGTTCGTATCACCGAGCAATAGCACATGATCGGGGCGTTCCTTGTTTAAAATATCCTCCATCTGCGAGTACATGGCGGACAACTGTTTGCCCAGTGTCCCCGCTTTCTCCTGAAGTACATAATTCGGGGCACGCAGTCCCAGCTCGCGAAAGAACTGCCCGCTCAGGCTTTCGGTGTAATTTTGGCCCGTATGCACAAGCACATGTTCATCTGCATGGCGGTCCAGCTTTGGAATGATCAGGCTGAGCCGTATAATCTCCGGTCTTGTGCCGAGCACGGTCAATATTTTCATGGTTTTGGAACCCACCTTTGCTGTCATTGTTTCATTGAATTGTGGCGTTCAATGAAGGATAGCCATCCAGCAGACTGGCTGTGCTCCAGCTTAACGTTCATCTCAACGGTCCGGCGTAGGTTCACCCGGACCGTTGTTTTGTATGCTGTCCAGCTTTGAGCGTGACTCGCTTCTGCTTGTGCGTGTTGTGTCGCCGTGACCGGTGCTTGAATTTCCGCTTGAGTTTCTGTCTGGACTTGGTTTTCGGATAAAGTCCCTTCGACAACGGGGACCCGTGAATTTTCTTGAAGCGACTCTTGCCGCCGCTTCTCTTATACCTGCGATTCCGCAGTCGGGTACGCTTGCGGCCCTTTGGCCATCTCGCCCGAATACTACGCTTGCCGCGAGGCAATTCGGGTGGTGAGTCAGGTAAAGGGGATACTGGTTGTGGCAAGCCTTGAATAGCTGCATATTCGATTGGCGGCAGGCCCAGCACAGGCAGTTGACACACCACCGATTCGGGAAATTCTCGAATCGTGCTGGTATATCCCTCCGGTATAGCGGTGACCTGACGCAACCCTTCGCCTTCCCTCGTCCATACAGGTCCACCCGGCTGCTGAATCAACGGGAACCAATGCGGATGATGACATACCCATTGACTGACCATGAGGTGTAAACTACCTCGGTAGGAATCAGGTCCGTATACACGTGTAGCCGCACTGTTGTTACGCACACCAATCCGTTCCACTTCTTCGGGATGATCGAGCAGATAGCCCACTTTTTGCGCCAGCATGTCGCTGTTGCCCGGCTCTACCAAAAAATCTGTATTTCCGGTCGCCTCCATCAACTCCACAAGTCCCCCCTGCGCAAAGGCTACCACGGGCTTACCGTAGACCAGCCCTTCCAGGGCGGTCAGGCCAAAGCCTTCCTCCACCATACTTGGGATTACAACAATATCCATTGCGCTATAGGCCGTTGATACGGATTCCTCGAATGAATTGAACTGGAAGCGGCGGCTATAACGAGATTGGCGGATTAAAGAGACACATTTTACGTAATATTCCGAGTCCACCGAGCTGCCGATGATCCAGAAACGACACCGTGAATTGGTTTCGCACAGCTTTAGAGCCATTTGGACAAAAGGCAACAGCCCTTTGGCTTCGTAAATAAAGGAAGAAATATAACCAATACAAATATGGAAATCCCGCAGCCCCAGTTTTTCACGTTTCCTTTTCCGTTCCAGCACATGCTCTTTGGGAGACGGCATATCCATATCCCGGCAGGGAGACAACACCGTATGCGGACGTGTCAGTCCCCCACCATGCAAAGGACGCATTACAGCTTGCGAAATGCCGATGACCCATTGGCTATAGCGCTCAATGATAGAAACAGAAACTGGCGTATACGCATTCTGGTTAATGACCTCGGTTATTTTCCAGATCACCGGAATATTAAGCTCTTGGGCAGCCATTGCAGGCATGACGTTCACACAGGTATTGACCAGCACCACATCAGGTCGAGCATGCCGAAGCATCTGGAACAACGGTGCATACGCCACATGGGTCCGCAAATTCTCCGCATCCTGCGCCAATCCCTCATATGGGGTATACATGCCATGCAGCATGAACAGGTTCTGTGTCAGAACGGTAATTCCGCGCTTGCGGGCCATTGAGGTCAGCCGCCCTTCACCAGGCGTTACGAGAATACAATCGAAGTACGTACTCATGTCTAGACAAAATTGCAATAGCAGCTTCTCTGCCCCCGTAATACTGCGGACGTTGCTAACATGGCTGAATAGCATCATTTTCGGCTTGATCGGAGTTCACCTCCTTTAAAATAGCAACCATCGGACGTGTGAATCACCTTATGGAAATATGACCGACAACAGTTGGTCAATCCGGTGACCATACGTATGCTCCCGCAAGGTTCGTTCCAGAGCACGTAGGGCAATTTCATGGCGCTCTTTTTCATGCGTCAAATAAAACTCAACCTTCTCCAGCAATTCCTGCTGAGAGCTGTAGGTCTCTATCTCTTCCCCCGGCTTATAAAAACGAGCCAGATCATCTCTTGTATCTGTCAGTTGCAACGTGCCACTGGCAGAAATTTCAAATGTGCGCGGATTGGGCGAAGCCCCCGGAATTTTCAGTGAGTTGTTGTTCACCGAATCATCCTGATGGGAACGATGAAGATTAATTACGATTTTGCTGCCGTTATACGAATCATTGGTTTCGACCGGAGACATCCAGCGACCCAGCTCAATTTTGTCACCATACGACTGATAATCCGGGAGACGATCCCACCAAATTCCGTTGATTTTAATGTTACGAGCCATGAGCTGCGGCATAATCGGATTAAAGAAATAGATGCGGTTCCAGTAGGCTGAGCCTGTAAACCCAATCTCACGTCGTACCGAAGCGGGCGAGCTGAGTGGGAAATAGTGAGTCAGAAATGCTCCAAAGGGCAAATAGTGCACAGACGTGCAACCCAACTGACGGTACAGCTCCATGCAGTTCATTTCTAACGTGAACACATAATCATAATTCGTAACAATTTTGGTCGTCGTGTCGGTGTAATATGGATCGTCCGTTAGCCAGATGGCGGTGGGGATGCCCAACTGGCGTACCGCAGTAACTTGCTCCAACGGAAGATCCATTCCATCCAGTGCCAGCATCAGATTCGGACGGAGCTGAGCGGCAATATCTCCTACCGGCTGACGTGGGTCTGTTACGGTAACCTGAGCCGTCATGCTTTGCAACGTGGTAATGACCGCCTCATCGAGCGGAGAATACGGAAGGCCTTTGCCTGAGACGACATACAATACATGGATTTGTCGAAAAGGGAAAACTGCTTTCATCCGTGCAACAATTGCGTTAGCACGTCCGCGCAGATATCCTTCGTCGTATCCGTCATGCACTCCCGCAATTCTCCCCCTTTCCCAGGAGGCTGCCGCCGTCTGGTGAACAGCCGGGTCATACGGTCCTGTCGTAGATATCGTCATCACTTTCACTCCTCACTGTTTATGGTGTTTACTTTAGGCCATCGCCTTGTCCAGCAGTTCTTCCATGCGATTGGAGTACATATGCTTTTGCATAGTCGTGTACAATGCGCGCCAGGCCATGCGTTCGCGTTCCCAGTCATGCTTGAGATAGTAGTCCAGCTTCACTTTCAGTTCCTCTGCTCCAGAGAAGGTTTCAATGTCATAGCCTGGTCGGTAATAACGGCTCAAATCCTTCCGAACATCCGTCATTTGAAGCGTGCCGCAAGCAGAAATTTCGTATGTCCGAGGATTGATGGACTCCGCTGAAAGCTGGTGTGTATTCCGATTATCCAGTCCGGGGTCTGTCGGGCGGTGCATATTGATGACAATTTTGGAGCCGTTATAATATTGAGCGGTCTCTTCCGGCTCCATAAAACCCGGACGGATAAAGCGTTCCAGCACATCCCGCCGGGTCAGCCGATCCCAGTGCCCACCTACGATCAGCACTCTTTTGTCCGCCAAGAAGGGAGCAAGATGGTCGAACAGCTTCACACGGTTCCAGAAGGCATTTCCAATGAAGCAAATATCATGCTGATGCTCCCGCTCTACCCTTCGGGGATAAAAGATACGAGCTGACGCAGCCAGCGGCAAATAGTGAACCCTCGTTACTCCCTGATCGCGATAAAACGGCAGGCAAGAAATTTCGTGCGTAAATACGACATCGTAGGATTGACAGATCAACGCCGTATCCTCCGTAAAGTAAGGATCATCTACAAACCATATGGCCGTCCGAATGCCTAGGGCTCGTATTTGCTGCACCTGCTCCAGATGATCCGCCGGAAAAACATGCAGCCCGTTCATGACCAGCACGAGGTCTGGACGTTGAGCCTCGGCGTCAGCTAGCATCGTAGCAGGCGTACCGATGACGCAAGAGCTGCATATTTGGCCTAATGCCTCTTGCACACCTGTGTCTATAGCTGCGAAACCTTGCGGAATATACAACACTTTCAAATGACGAACAGCAGGCTGTATTGCCACGACCTGTGACAGAGCAGCCGTGCAACCGCCCATTCTGCGTCCTTCCCGATAGCCGCATCGGTACGCTTCGCGTTCATTTCCGCTTTGTTGATCGTTCACATCCTTCACCCTGTCCTGTTGTAGGATAAACTTCTGTCACTCCTAAACTATATGCGGAGGGGTCAAACGCATCATGGACGACTGCCACTGCCCGGACAAAATTGGCGTTTGCCCGTCCAACTGCCGAACCGCAAATAACCCCAAAGCTGTTAGCTTCGGGGGTGAACAGTAATAGAATGATTTGCCCAGTTTACTGAGCTTTATAAGCGAGCTGGTGTCCATCTTCATAACCTTTGGCAAAACCTGAATTGAAACCCTCGTTGTAAGCTGCATCATATCCCTGCTGAAATGCCTGCGGATCATGCTCCAATGCAACAGTCCCGGGCTGTGGATTCTCCGCAGAAGGGGCTGCCACCGGGTTAGCTTGAGGTTTTTTCCGCCGCCGCAAATGAGGATGTCTTCTACGTGCAGAATAAAGTCCCCTTTTACGGCGTCTTAGAGCAAGCAGACGTCTTCTTCTCCGTTTTAATCTGCGAATGCTGGAACGCCGGGCATCTTTACGTCTTTTGCGGGCTTTGTCCCGAGTGGCGCGTTCCCACCTTGTACTCATTTCCATTCCTCCTTTGCTTTCTCGTGGTGGTTTCATTTTTCTGAACAGGCACATGGAGCCACGGCTTAGTCGGTTTTCCATATACCTGCCGTCTTAATGGAATACCCGCCAACATTTGCGTGATTTCTCCCTGGTAGTTGCTGAGTATACGAATGGTTTCTTCCAGACGGGTAGCCGACATATCCGCATGGGGCGTCAAGTCCGCAAGACTGGTCAGCATCCGAGCAACGGCGTGCTGGCTGGCAGCAATAGACTCCATCATATCCAGCTTGATCTCACGTTCACGCCTCATGCTCATTAGTTCATATCCCCCGAGCCCATTCCCCCCATCATCCCTTCCATGCCGCCACCCTGCTGCTCATCCTGATCCAGCAATGCTTTGAGATTGCTGCAAAGTCCAGTCTGAAGCCGCGTTAATCCCTCCAGCATTTCCACCATCTGCTCGTGAATTTCCAAAGGCCGTCCCAACTGCTCTTCATCGGTGTCAAATGCGTGGGGTGCCAGATGGTTCAACGCCCAATTACGCACTTTTTCTGCTTCGACCGCCTTGGCCTCCAGGATCATAGACACATTCCGCTGCATTTTGGAGGCTGCGTCCAGCATGTGAATCATTGCTTGTTCCCTACTCATGTGTTCACTCCCTGCCCTCGGTTGGTACGTTACTCCTCTTCCGGGTATGCCGTCTCTTTCACGACACGAACGAGCATTTCAGCCATTGCTTCCTGAAGATCGGCAATACCGTTCAGATAGGCCACAATGCTTTTGTTTACTTGTCCCGAGCTGTCGAGAATGCCCGGAATTCCATCAAAACGCGGCTCCTCATCTGGCAGTTCATGTATGATCTGCGCCATGCGCACAACCACCTGCCGTTCCGCATCCAACAACCTTGACATCTGTTGCTGCGAGTGCGAAATGTGGATCAGCAAATCATCTAACTCGTTATGCATAAGCCCCTCCTTTATGTGCTCCGCCGTGCGGAACGCACGAATTACCTACGGGCTTTCCGCTACTACAGCGTATGCCGCAGCGAGTAGTCGGTTCCGCCTAAAAGCGCCTATTCAGATCATTACAGATGCCCGTGCAGCACCGGTGGAGCAATAATAGGCTGTTTCTCCACCAAAGCCGACAAATCTCCGGGAGACAAAAGCTGAATTCGGTAGTCCTCTGCCCGCCAGCTCATCGCAGCGTACAGGGTAAGGAACGGCCTTTTCCAGCCGTTACCGATTTGATACAGTTGCCCGCCCTCAGCATACAATACCTCGATCCATCGCTTGCGTTGAGCCGGTATATTCAGTGTGGGCAGCATGGACATGTTCTCCAGATCGGGAGCCGCCAGTACAGGAATGGGTTCCTCTCGCAGCTCAGCTGTAGGTGCATCAATGTTGCCGGAAACTGTAGCCTCCGGCTTCCCTACCAAGGGAAGCACCAACAAATCCAGCTGAGACACTCTAACAGGGCGCACATTTTCACCTCCCGCAGCACTGACTCCATGCAGATATCGCCTTCTTCCCGGCTCTAACCGAAATACTGCACCGGACGGTCCCTGAACAACCGCTCCGATGGGATAAAAGCTTGCCGTTGATACGCGTGTTTCCTTACCTGTTGATATCTGGCCGTCCGTCTCCGCTGTACTGAATTTCAGATTGCGGAACAGCTTATCCGCGTCCCCCCACTTTTGTACAAAAAAGGATCGGTTCCGGCTGCTTTCCTCCATTGAACCGCTTTTTTCGGTCGTTTGAGGAAAACCATACACCGTATCCCGATCTCTTTCTTCATAATGGATAAAAGCATCTCCGGCAATTGCCATTCGTATCCCCAACAAACGCACACGCAATAGCCAATCTGCATGGGCTTCCTCAGTACTGTGGCAGCCTTCGTCCCAGTAGCCCGTTTTTTCCAATGTCTCTCTGCGCAGCAATAAACAAAATCCGGCTAAGCTTTCGGTCTCCCGCCATGCATCCGGATTGGGAATATTGAAGGTCATGGCAAATGGACGGGCTCCATTTTCGTTCATATAAGGAACCTCAATCTGCTGTTCTTTGAATGGACCATTCGTTGCAGGCCCAACAACACCAATACGCGGATCGCTGTATAAACACCCTAACAACCGATCCAACCAGCCGGGGGTCACCATAGAGTTTTGATCCAGTACCACAATAGTTGTGCCTTTTGCCATCATCAGCCCCTGATTCAGGCTACCTATCATTTGAACATCCTTTTTTAACAGCGCATAACGCACAGCGATGCTTTTACGGAGCAAATAGGTGGATGTCCCGTCCGTCGATCCGCAGTCCACCACAATAATTTCGTGAGGATGGCTCGTATTCTCCTCAATACGGTGAATGCATGCACGGAGCTGCTGAAGCTGATTGCAGGACGGAATGATAATACTGACACCTTCAAAAACCTTGCCGAACGAAGCCTGGCCCAACTTGTTGCCCTGCTCCTGGCCCCTTTTATATCCTGACCAATAGCCTTTCTTTCCGAGCCGCTTGCTGTGTTTCCTTTGCATACTCAGACGTTTCATGCCGTTCACTCCTCCGGGTGGCATTATGCCTATACTATATGCCTGGCCCGGCCGGATGGTGTTTCGTTGAGATCAGGGTAGAAGTCCTTTCATTTTCACTCCAGCTTCCTGAAGGGAATCGAAGGTTCCTGCGTCGCTCCAATAGCGCCGTAAAATATCATATTCCAACTTGCCTTCAGCGGCATAACAGTTGTTAACATCCGTGATCTCAAGCTCACCGCGTGCCGAAGGTGTAATTTGCCGGATCTTATCGAACACGGCAGTATCGTACATATAGATACCCGTAACGCAATATTTGGATTGGGGATGCTGCGGCTTTTCTTCAATCCGCGTAATGCTCTCCGGGCGCTCAGGATCAAATACAGGTACCCCGTAACGACGAGCATCTGCCACCTTTTTCAACAACACTCTGGCGCTCCCTGGGGGCTGTTGCTTGAACCGTTCGATCACAGGTCCCAAGTCTTCCTTGAACAAATTATCACCTAACAAAACAGTGAATTTCTCTTCTGATTGCATATAGCTTCTTGCCAGTTCGAGTGCTTCCGCAATGCCGCCCGCCTTTTCTTGAATCCGGTATGTCAGTTGGACACCATAATCACTGCCACTGCCCAAAAAATCGGTATACAGACCGGCCGATTGTTTACCAATAATAATAAGCATATCGGTGATTCCAGCCTGTCGTAGCCTCTCGATACCATATACGATCATGGGATACTTGCCGACCGGAAGCAGATGCTTGTTGAGTAATGTAGTCAACGGATGAAGGCGCGATCCGGTTCCTCCTGCGAGAATAACCCCTTTCATATCTTCCTTCCTCCTTCGACAGCATGTTCAGTGCATGCAACCCCAGTGTTTCCAGTTTCAATGAACATTCTGGGATCTATGCTCCATTTCTCTATAAACAAACGATAGTTCCGCTCGATCAGCTCTTCAATCCAGGAAGTCTCCGAGTGTGAGAAGCTCGCATTCCCCTCGTGATAGACAAAACAGTCGTTGCACATGAGCAGCTTGTAGCCATGCACGCGTGCGCGCAGACAATAATCGTCATCCTCATAATGTCCGGGGCTGAACCGTTCATCCAGCAACCCGATCCGTTCCATCAGATCGCGCCGGAACAGCAAACAAAACCCGACCAACCGCTTGACCTCCTGCCATCTGGAGGGATTACTTGCATTATTCTGCTCCGAATATCTCAGACAACTGGCCAAATCTCCTTCCAATCCGTGTATCTGCTGAATACCGCTGACGTAATTCGTCACCGGTCCCACCAATCCCACCATGCTTTCGCTCTGCAATGCAGCCAACATAATCGATAGCCATCCCCGCGTAACCGTCACATCATTGTTTAAAATAACGAACTGATCACCCGAAGCCAGCCGGAGCCCCATATTACATGCTGCTGGAAAGCCCCTGTTTTCAGGAAGACGTATGCTGATCAGCCGCTCGGATGCACAAAAATCATCCGTTCCGTCATTCGAAGCGTTGTCCACAACAATGATTTCATACGGTACATCTATCGTATGTGTCCGAATTGCCTCAATACACGGCTTTAACAGATGTAGGCCGTTATAAGTCGGAATAATGATGCTCGTCAGACTCATTGTGCATTCCTCCCTTTGGCAACGTCTACCCGTGTTGGAACAGGCCCGAGCGGGGAATACCCGGCTACCTGAAACACCGCCGTCAGTGCCTCTGCATGATCACCGACGATCAACTGTTCCATAGCGTTCCCTTTGCCAACATTGAAGGTCCGCTTACGGTTTGTTTTAATGACGTCGACAGCATGTACTGCCGCCACGATCATGCCATGCAGAATTGCCATGGCGTGGGCTTTTGGCGGTACGGCAAGCACGGCTGAGCCAAGCTGATCCAGTAAACGCCGAGATAATGCATGCGGTACGGCGGTCAATGAGCTTGCTCCCAAATCCGGCCTGCGCAGTACGCGATTCAGGAATGCTTTGCACCGTGTCACGCTGTCCTGCTGGGCATAGGGCGGCAAATGTCTGCCCAGATCATTAAGCGCAACATCCGTTCCCTGATCCACCGCGTGGAGAAAAGGCAGCAAATCAGATGCTGGAATCGGCAAATCTCCGTCCACGAACAGCACAATATCAGCCTGCGTCATACGCGCGCCTACCGCCCGGCCAACATCATGCCCCAGTCGATCCGGCACGTTGACAAGAGTCACACTGGGATGATGTTTGGCTACGGTGGAGCGCGTGCCGTCCGTGCAGCCGTTCAATACGACAATGATATCCGTAAGTGGAAGTTTTTCCAGCTCGCCCAGTACCCGGTCAATCGTTGACTCTTCATTACAGGCGCTGACTACGGCCGCTGCCGTTCCCTGTAACACAATATCCCCCGGAACTTCGCGTTCCACAGGCGGAGTCACTTCGGTCATTCCTTTCGCCCGAGGTGTGGGCTTTCTCATCCTACGGCTATGCATTGAAGTCGTCGTTCCTCGTTTTCGCTGAACACGTCTCATGCCCCAACTCGGTTCTTCACGCTTCCCTCTGCGATACTGTCTATTCACAGTTTCACCTCGTCTCTGATCCGTTTGCGCTCCAAATCCGTATATCCCGCACGCGTTCCCAGACGCGATGTAAGCCAGGCAATGGCATCCAGATGATCCTGAACAATTACATCTGCCAGCGGGTCCTTGCCGTTCTGTTTTTTACGTGTCGCATTTATTTTTCCGACAGCTATTCCATATACAGTCACCACTCGTAACTCGGAGGCAATGGACATAGCTTGAAATAAAGGAGGCTTCTCCAAGGGCTTTAGACCTATTTTATTTAGAGCCTTTTGACTTATGGCGTGTGGAATGCCAGTCATAGATGCTCCCCCTAAATCAGCACGATTCGACAAGATATTCAATACATGCTTTGCCTCCACTACAGGGTGTACGGGCGTACGATTCACAGGTCCATGGTAATCATTCAGCACCACATCCGCCCCTGCACATATGGCGTGTATAAACGGCCGGAGTCTAACGCAGGGAATGACGATATCCCCATCCAGGAAAAGCAGGATCTGTCCGGATGCCGCCTCCGCTCCAATACGACGGCCAACATCATGTCCGAGCGGTTCCGGAAAGGAAAGCACACGAGCTCCCGCCGCTGCTGCCACCTTCGCCGTTCTATCGTGTGATCCGTTCTCAACGACGATAACCTCTGTATGTGGATGGACACGGCGCGCTTCGCGAATCACAGCTCCGATTGTTTTTTGCTCATTCATGGCCGGAATAATGACAGATACGAAAAACTTTCCCACTGATGACGGTTCAGATGGTCGCTCTTCGCCGATCTGTGCCCCTCTCTCCGTGTCTAGTACCTCCCTCATGGCAGGGGCTACCGGATTCTTATGCATGTTCGGCATTCGTAACGGCAGCCACATCTTAGAATGATAGTAAGCGCCGGAATGCCGCCTCCGTTTGATCTTGTATCCAGCTCTTCCCTGCTTCTTCATGCTCCCGTCTCACCTCCCTTCCTGCTGTATAGATGGACAGCATGATTAGGACAGTTCAACATAACCTATGCGGTCCAAAAGCCGTGTGTAACGGCAATCGTGGAGTCTTTTCGACACAGCAATTTTCGACTTTATTTTTACATAACTCATTAATCCTATTAAATAAATGAGTTATTAGGGTCTAAAGAATCATTTTGGATAAATTTGTGACATAGATCTTCTCGTCCGTCATTCTCTGTGCTAATATCAGAGCCAGATGATGGGAGTTCAAAAAATCAACAATTGCTTTTTTTGCATAAGTCAATATTTTTCCATTATCCACCATTATTCTATTTTCTTTTTATACGACAGGAAAGGAGGAGTTTGTCACCTTTTTAAGCTACATGCTTCATATTGCAGTACCCTCTTTTCACGTACGCTTCATGAAAAACACTTCGGTATTTCTCTTCATGTTCCATTTTCTTCTATTCCAGACGACAACACGACCTACATAAATGGCGCGATGCCTTATTCAAGACAGGATAATTCATCCTGACATTAATCGAGGAGAGTGAATTTTTAATGAAAAAAGTATGGGTTTCGCTTCTTGGAGGAGCTATGTTATTAGGGTCGGTCGCGTCTGGTGCATCAGCGGAGAGTTCCGTTTCGGGGCCAACTCAGCTTACACCGACCTTTCACGCCGAGCAATGGAAAGCCCCTTCCTCGGTATCCGGGGACGACATTGTATGGAGCTATTTGAATCGGCAAAAGAAATCGTTACTGGGTGCGGACAACTCTAGTGTACGTGAACAATTCCGAATCGTTGATCGCTCAAGCGACAAGTCCGGTGTGAGCCATTATCGGCTGAAACAGTATGTAAACGGGATTCCCGTATATGGAGCTGAACAGACTATTCATGTGGGCAAATCTGGTGAGGTCACCTCTTACTTAGGAGCGGTGGTTACTGAGGATCAGCAAGCTGAAGCTACGCAAGGTACGACTCCAAAAATCAGCGCTTCTGAAGCAGTCTACACTGCATATAAAGAAGCAGCTGCACGGATTGAAGCCCTCCCTACCTCCGACGATACGATTTCTAAAGATGTTGAGGAACAAAGCAGTGTAAGCAAAGACACTTACGCCGAAGCAGCTAACAACGGAAAAACGCTATCTACTGATAAGGACGAGCTGAGTCTTGATAAAGCATCTGCCATGAAAGATAGCAAAATTGAGGCGGTGGAGACAGAAAAAAGTTCCATTGCCAAAATCGCTAATCTGCAGCCAGAAGTAGATCCTAAAGCTGATCTGTACTTCTATCCTAAAGGGGATGACCTGCAGCTGGTTTATGTAACAGAAGTCAATGTTTTAGAACCTGCCCCACTGCGTACTCGCTACATTATTGATGCCAATGACGGCAGCATCGTATTCCAGTATGACATCATTAATGAAGCGACAGGCACAGGTAAAGGTGTGCTTGGTGATAGCAAATCATTCACCACGACGGCTTCCGGTAGTAGCTACCAGTTAAAAGATACAACACGCGGTAATGGTATTGTGACCTACACGGCCTCCAACCGTCAAAGCATCCCAGGTACCCTTCTGACCGATGCCGATAATGTATGGAATGATCCAGCCGGCGTGGATGCCCATGCATATGCTGCCAAAACATATGATTACTATAAGTCCAAATTTGGACGCAACAGCATTGACGGACGCGGGCTGCAACTCCGTTCGACAGTCCATTACGGTAGCCGCTACAACAATGCCTTCTGGAATGGCTCCCAAATGACTTATGGAGATGGGGACGGTAGCACATTTATCGCATTCAGTGGGGACCCCGATGTGGTAGGTCATGAACTTACTCATGGTGTCACAGAGTACACTTCGAATTTGGAATATTACGGAGAGTCCGGTGCATTGAATGAGGCTTTCTCGGACGTCATCGGCAATGACATTCAGCGTAAAAACTGGCTTGTAGGCGATGATATTTATACGCCAAACATTGCAGGCGATGCTCTGCGCTCTATGTCCAATCCTACGCTGTATGATCAACCAGATCACTATTCCGACTTGTATAGAGGCAGCTCCGATAACGGTGGCGTTCATACGAACAGCGGCATTATCAATAAAGCCTACTATCTGTTGGCACAAGGTGGTACTTTCCATGGTGTAGCTGTAAATGGAATTGGCCGCGATGCAGCGGTCCAAATTTACTATAGTGCCTTTACGAACTACCTGACTTCTTCTTCCGATTTCTCCAACGCACGCGCTGCTGTGATCCAAGCAGCAAATGATCTGTACGGTGCAAACTCGGCACAAGCAACTGCAGCTGCCAAATCTTTTGACGCTGTAGGCGTAAACTAAATCATATACGCTATAATCCTCATATCCCGTCCATAGACCTTCGCCGTTGTGCAACTGTCACTTAGGCTGCTCATAATGGACGAAAAAATAGGGGTGCAGTGTACAAGTCTGCGCCCCTTCCCCCTTATTTATGGCGTCCCCTCAAAGGGGCGCCCTTTTCTTGTTCATTGAGTCTCTCCCGATCATTTTCGACTAGATAAGACAAATAAACAGTAAATCAGGGACTAAAGATTCATTTTGGGGTATTTTGTAAAATCAATCTTCTCGTTCGACAACCTCTCTGGCACAAGGAGGCACTTTCCATGGTGTCAAGGTAGATGGAATTGGACGTGATGCAGCCGTATATATTTATTATAATGCCTTCACCAATTATCTGACTTCCACGTCTAACTTCTCCACCGCGCGTGCCGCTGTGATCCAAGCGGCCAAAGATAGTTATGGTGAAAATTCAATAGCCGTAACCTCTGCTATGAAGTCTTTTGACGCTGTAGGTGTGAGATAAGTGAAATAATATAAATTTCCCCGGTATTACAAGTCTCCCCCCTTCTCTCTTATGTATACGGCGTCCCACTATGGGACGCCTTTTTTCTAGTATAAAGTTGATTATTGGTAATTATATTTTCGGCTTCTTATTATTGCCCCATCGCAATCCAAAGGACCAACCCTTCACATAGCGGACCTGAGTGTATGCGTTCCACAGTAAGTACTGCTGAATACCTCTGACGTTGTGTGACGGATACCATCACTCCCGGTATACTCCCATTGGCAGTGATTACATACTGTGTATCTATAAAAGGCTTCTCAAATACAACGCTCACTTCACCCCTATCCGCTTGTGCGGGGAGGTGAAAAGGAATGCTCCCATATTGAGGTGAAACTATATGACCGTCAGAAGCCTCGTCACTGGTCGCTGATCCGTCGTGAATGACATTCAAGTTTAATTCTTTCTCCGTATCGAAAGCTAGATCGATATCTCGCTCAGACAAAACCACGCGTTGCTTTGGGCGTGGTCTTCCTTCAGCAATGTGAATACTGGTTATGGAACAATCCAGTAACGAATCTTGCTCTGCCTGATCTTCCGTCGTAATAGACGGTTTGTCGTTATCCAACCTGTATTCCGTATCTGACTCAGGCACTGACAACAGCAGTACAGATGCTCGATTCATCTGCATCGCTTCCTCTAGCGTTTTGGGGAGCTTATGCTTCTTCCATGCCGCTTCCTCTATAGCTTGAACCGATGTGTCCTTCTCTACGGGGGCAGGGACCGTTGCCGTTCCACGCTGGTTCGATTTATGACTGCCGGAAGTCGAAGCCGCTTTCTCCTTGTTAACACGGGGGGAGGGAACCGCATGGGAAAGGTTACGCCGTGCTGTTCTTTTATCCTTAGGGCTATGGTTCGTACGATGGTTCATGGTGACCGCTCCTTTGGCACAGGAGTGAACCAGCGGTCGCTCCGCTTCATTCACCCGGCTGGGAATCATGGCTAATGCCTATAAGATAGCCTATGCGCGTAACAGCGCCTACGTCACTCCGCTACGCAGTCCGTTATGATTTGTGCCCAGCGTTGTGCTGAGTGTTGCCATAAAAATCGTCTCCGTACCTCGCCAAGCCCGGCTTCTCCCATCCGTCGTCGCAAGCTTGGTTGCTGGAGCAGCCTGATGATGGCATCGGCCATTTCCTGCTCACCGTGAGACGGATATACAAGCCAGCCTGTCTCGCCGTGTTGTACAACCTCTGGAATACCGCCGATTCGTGAAGCGACCACAGGCACTCCTGCCGCCATGGCTTCCAGATTGACCAGCCCGAAGGCCTCATCCTTCATTGAAGGAACAACGGTCACATCGGCTAGCTGATATAGCGAGGCCAATGCTGGATGCGGAACATAGTCCAGGAATTGCACATGCTTCTCCAACCTTAGTTTACGCATCTGCCGATGCAACGACGCCGTGTACGGCGTGAGGCGGTCATGCCCGTAATAGGCACTACCTGCAATGAGCAGCAGTACGTCCGGGCAGGCGCGGACCACATGCCGCAGGGCCTTCAGTAGCCGGTGAACGCCCTTCCCTGGCATCAGTCTGCCCGCGAATAACATGATTTGGCGGCCTGACCAGCCGAAATCGTCCAATCGCGCCGATCTGGCTGCTTCTGCTGCTGGAGTCCACCGTGGCAGGAAATCGCCGGGATGGATACCCAGCTTGTTTATGACGATACGCTCTCTGACGGCCTCGGGACAGTCAGAAGCTACGATTGCCCCTAAATATGCACTGTTCACGATAATGCGATCCATCGACAACAGCAGCCTGCCCATATCCTTCCGTTTGAGGTAAGGCTCCCGGATGAACGTGGTCGAATGCAAAGTCAACACAACTCGGCTATCGGGTAAAGCCTCGCGAATTGCATTCGCAACTGCCGGGCGGTTGTGTACATCTACTACCGCTGGTAACCATCTCTTTAAATCGGCAATCACATCAGAAATATAGCCTGTTCCCCGCGTATAACGCATGCAGGGAATTCCGTCGACATCGCCATGATCCGGTGCCTCTGCTCCCTTTATGCCATAGATCTGCGCTTGAAGCTCATGACTAGCCAGCGGTACCATGCGGGCAATTACCCGCTCCACAGAACTGCTGCGGGGCGAAGGTATAACAAAGGAGCCCGGTGTAACGACTGCTACCTTCGGCCTCTGCATCACCTCACCTACTTTCTGAGCTTATTCCAACACTCTTCAACACTCATCCTGTATCATATCGTCTGCCTCGCTGAAATGTGCCTCGCTTCTAACTTTGGGCTTACCGCAAGGCAAGCGTCCATGCCTGGCCGATCTTTGATACATATGATGGACTAGAATCACAGTATGATCAGTTGGAGTGACTACAAGGAGGGCGGACATACTCATGTTGCATGTCGGCGTCATGCTCAACCCGGCAACCTACCGGGGCATCCCCGCCATGAGGACGCGATATGAATCTATCGCCAATTACGAGGACGCCGGGTTAAGCTACGAGCTCATCCCCTGCTTTCTTCGTCTGGAGGATATTCATATAGCGACCGGAACATGCCGGGCTTATGTTAAACACGGCAACGAGTATCGGCAGATGATTCTTCCGTTGCCGCCGGTCATCCACAATCGGACTCTCTATCGGCAAAATGAAAATGCTAGAGATATCAGCAAGCTTGTACAAAAGGGGTTCTATATTTTTAATGAACAAAACCGTTTCCACAAAGACCATATACATGCAATTCTGCAGGAAGACCCTTTGCTACGCATCCATCTCCCCACAACATTGCAAGGCAACCTTTCCTCCATCCATACCTTGTTGGAAGAAACCGGAGATGTTGTAATTAAACCCAGTAGCGGTAGCGTGGGTAGAGGAATTATGCGTCTGCGGCATTCCCGCGGAGGCTGGACTTTGCAATGCGCTCATCCGGCTATACCTGAGCGTTGGTCCACCCTACGTTTGAATGTCGGAGAACTCCCATTATTTCTGCACAAGCGACTGCTGCAGGTGCCTCATATCGTACAGGAAACCATACCGCTTGCTTTGTACAACAATCGTCCGTTTGATGTCCGTGTGTCGGTTCAGCGCGGATATGGCGGTATCTGGGGTGTGACAGGCATGTATGCTAAAATTGCTCCTTCCCACACCTTCGTCTCCAATGTGGCACAGGGCGGTACGGCCCGTTCCTTACTAGAAGTGTTATCACAAACAGAGACAGTTCAGACTTCGAACGCAGTCCGGCTGATGAATGAACTGGAGCGACTCTCATTACAAATCGTGCACCGACTGGCACAAACCCTTCCCCGTCTCGCCGACGTCGGTCTGGATCTGGGAATTACCCATGAAGGCAAGATTGTTTTTATTGAATGCAA
Organism: Paenibacillus sp. 203; assembly: GCF_037027525.1. Lineage (NCBI taxonomy): Bacteria > Bacillati > Bacillota > Bacilli > Caryophanales > Paenibacillaceae > Paenibacillus > Paenibacillus sp. 203. The sequence goes on along the minus strand of NZ_JAXCHD010000006.1, from coordinate 202,391 downwards.
CGGTCGTGACCAGCGCTATGGCTTCAGCCAGGCGGGCATGCACAATGTCTGGAAAGAAACATACTCTCAGCCGATGGCTTACGCTCGTTGGCTTCTCGAACGGATGCCTTCGTCAGACACCGAACGTTCACCAAGCCGTCCACTGTATTGATTTACGTCACATTCTGTGTCAATATAGTTCAGAGCGGCCGGACAGGTTCCGGCCAAGACGGCTCGGAAATGAACAAGGGGGATCTGTAATGGCAAAACAGTGGCTGCGGCTCATGACGGAGCTATCATCGCGCAAGTGGGTGTGCCGGATTGTAGGCTCCTTCGCGCAAAGCGGTGCAAGCCGACTTTTTATCCCCACCTTTATACGTACGTACCAGATCCAGACGCATGAGGCGGAACAGGAATGGAAGGAATACCGTTCTCTAAACGCCTATTTTACACGCAAATTAAAAGCGGGCATGCGCCCGATTGATACGAACGCCGAGGTGATGACCAGTCCGGTGGATGCACGGATTACTTTCACTGGCCCAATTACGTCCGGCACTCTTTTAAATGTCAAAGGGCAGGACTATACGCTGGAAGAGCTTCTTAACCGCTCTCCGCGTCTTGAAAAATACACACACGGCTATGCTTTTGTGCTCTATCTCAGCCCGACGGATTATCATCGCATTCATGCACCAGTATCCGGTACGCTGGTAGAAAAAGAGCATCTGCGCGGCAAGGTATACCCAGTGAATGACTTCGGCTTGCAACATATGCGAGCAGTTCTTAGCCGCAATGAACGACAGATTACGTACATTGCCCACGAATATGGTGAGGTGGCGGTCGTCAAGGTTGGCGCAATGAATGTGAGTAGCATCAAATATACGGATGATAAGGCCGTCTCATGGACAAAAGGAGACGATCTCGCCTATTTCGAATTTGGATCAACTGTCGTTTTGCTAACTGAAAACGGCACGTTTGAGCCAGACCCCGCATTGAAGCTGGGGGATGCGGTAAAAATGGGACAACGTCTGGGTTGCTTTCGACATGATCCCAAAGCAAAAGTGAATTTATCGTAACAGGATTTTAGCTACACATATGAGCATTGGGATCGGATGATGTTAAATTGCTCATATAAAAAAGGACCCGGCGTAACTGCCCGGGTCCTTTTTTGGAATTTATCCATTATATTCTTCACGCCTAAATCCGAAACAGCTTGACCACCGTCCATAGCATTACCGGATCTCAGACGGACTTTTCCCCGTGTACTGCTTGAATTGGCGGCTGAAAAAAAAGATGTCACGGTACCCCAAAGCCTCTGCCACCTCGGTCACATTCATTCCGGCATGTAGTAATAGATGCTGTGCACGCTCAATCCGCATGCTGATAATATGAGATTGCGCGGAAACACCCAGTAGCTCCTTGAATTTAATTGAAAAATAACGCGGTGACAGCCCCGCTCGTGCTGCCAAATCCTCGACGCGATGAGGAAGTCCCGGATGCTGACGCACGTAGTTGGCCGTTTCTCGAATGACCTCGGTGAGCTGGTTACTGGCTTGTTGCTCCTGAGGCTCCTTACGGTCCGCACGCAGCAGATGAATCATCAGTTGTTTCAGGATCAGCTTGCCTTCCTCGTCAGCTCCGTAAGCACGCTCTAGGCGTAGTCTAACGTATCTGGCAAGCATATGCTCTACCTCGAACGTTTCCTCCAGCATACGGTAGCTTGCAGGAATTAGCTTTGGTTGTTCGATAAGATCAAAATGAATATAGGTAAGTATGAGCGGCTTTTGCGGGTTATGTGTGGCACGGGTATCATCCCCCGGCTTGAACAGGAAGCAGCTCCCCTTGCTCACCGGATACGACGTCCCGTTTAAGACCACTGTTCCTTCTCCGCTCCATACATAAAATAAATCATAGTTTGGCATCGGCTTCTCGCGTACCTGCCACTTCCAGCCCGGCTCGCACACAATTTTGGCGAAGGCCGACAACAGGATAAACGATGACGCAGATGTATCCAGCAAAATCTGCACCTCCTTTTGTTAATCTTTGGTTGTCCTCTATCCCGTTAATTTATAATATAAGCTCAGCGCCGTCATTAAGCAAAAAAATGCGCTTTTATGTTCCAGATGCTTTTGCGTGACGCTTACCGTGTGTAATGCTATAATATGTAATCAAAATGACTTGGAAGGATGAAACGGGAATGAATCCACTGGCAGCGCAGTTAAACCAAAACATTCAGACAGGCAACGAGCATGTATATCAAATGCTTTCTCTTTTAGGGAAAGAAATTTATTTCCCAAAAGAAGGGATTTTGAGTCAATCCGCAGAAGCAGGGAAGCTTGCTAAAAAGTACAACGCTACGATTGGCATTGCTACAGAAGGCAATGGTCCTATGCATTTGGAGGTCATTCAGGAAAAGCTGTCCGCTTACAATCCCAAGGATTTATACCCTTACGCTCCCCCTGCGGGCAAACCTGAACTACGTAGTGTATGGCGCGACAAAATGCTGAAGGAAAACCCTTCGTTGGCTGGAAAAAGTTACGGCCTTCCCGTAGTTACGAACGCGCTGACCCACGGTTTGAGCATCGTTGCCGACCTGTTCACGGATGAAGGGGATGCTGTCATTTACCCAGACAAAAACTGGGAAAACTATGAGCTGACTTTCGGTATTCGCCGTCATGGACGTTTGGTGAATTTCCCGTTGTTCACAGAGGATCAACGTTTTAATAGTGAAGGATTACGCGACGCTCTACTGGCACAGAAAGAATACGGCAAAGCGATCGTTGTACTGAACTTCCCGAATAACCCGACGGGCTACACACCGGGAGTCGAAGAGGGTAAAGCAATTGTTGCTGCCATCCAGGAAGCCGCGGAAGCAGGCATCAATGTCGTAGTTGTGACGGATGACGCTTATTTTGGTCTGTTCTTCGAGGACTCCCTGCACGAATCACTATTCGGTCAGTTAGCTGGACTTCATCCGAGAATTCTACCCGTCAAAATTGACGGAGCTACCAAGGAAGAATTTGTTTGGGGCTTCCGTGTCGGATTTATTACCTTTGCTTCGGAACATCAGGATGTACTGAGCGCACTAGAACAAAAAACATTAGGGATTATTCGGGCAACGATTTCGAGCGGTCCTCACCCATCTCAAACCTTCGTCCTGGATGCCCTCAAGTCAACAGACTTTGAACAACAGAAGAAAGAAAAGTTCCAGATTATGAAGGGTCGGGCTAATAAAGTCAAAGCGTTACTCGATAGTGGAAAATACGGAGATGTATGGAGCTACTATCCTTTCAATTCGGGTTATTTTATGTGCCTCAAGCTGAACGGCTTGTCCGCTGAACGACTGCGCACACATTTGCTGGAACAATATGGGGTAGGGACGATTGCGCTGGGTGAATATGATCTCCGAATCGCATTCTCATGTATCGAGGAAGAGTATCTGGAAGACCTGTATGACATTGTTTACCGTGGCGCACAAGATTTGTTGAACGCCTAATATGTAACAGATTAAATATAGCATCATTAGCGGTATGCCGGATGTTGTGGCATACCGCTTTTTAATGAGCTGAACCATTGTAAGTCACACTTCGCAACAAACTATCCTTCAGCAGCGAGCAAAGATTTCTGTGCGAGTGGCAGCAGGATGACTACCTCGGTTCCGACTCCCGGCTCACTCTCATAGTGTATACTTCCGTTCATAGCTTCAATGATTCGAAAGGAGACGACCGTTCCCAGTCCCGTTCCTACCTCTTTGGTTGAAAAAAACAAAGTACCCACTCGCTCCAGATGCTCCTGACTCATGCCTTTTCCCGTATCCCTAATATGCAGACATGCCTTTTCTTCCTGAATCGCCAGCTTTATGTATACCCTGCCCCCATCATCCGCAGCTTCGATCGCATTTTTCGTCACATGTATTAACGCCTGTAACAGCTGATTACGATCCATATGTACGTATATTTCATTCCTTAGCTCAGTATACAGTCTTACGCCTTGCTTGGTCGCCATCGGTTTCAAAAGCAAAACAATCTGTTGAACCATGCCAGACAAATCCATCAGCTCTGTGTTCCCAATCTGCGGTCTGGATAAGTTCAGATAGTCGCTAATAATTCTTTCAGCCCGATCAACCTCTGCTAGTGCCAAAGCAATATATCTGCGATTTTTCCCTTCTAGCCCTGACTGAACCATTTGCAGGAACCCTTTAACCACGGTCAACGGATTCCTTACTTCATGAGCCATAGAGGCAGCCAGTTCACCTAAGGTATTCAGATGCTCAGCATATTTAATCTTTCTTCTCATTTCTTCCCGTTCCAAACTAAACTCCATCCAGAAAGAGGAGGCTCCAATGCTTAGGAATTGAATCACACCGAACCAGAGTATTGCCCGAATCAGCTCGACCTCATCCTTATCCAGCCTGCCATTGGCCCAGGAATGTATTAACAAAAATATAAGCATGGCAATATTGGTCCATATACTCATTAGCATATTCATGCCCACCCGAAGCAACATACTATTGAGCTGCATAAACTTTCTTCTCACCAAGAGAGGCCCCAAATAACACAACATCATGCTGGGAAAGCTCACCACCATAGACTCTGGATCTATATACATACGAGCCATCACCATCAGCGTTATATTCAGAAGCCCTGCCTTTGGACCAAAATATAAAACAGAAAGGATCAGAGGAACATATCGAAGGTCCCAATATAATCCATACCAAATGTACGAAAACATAATGCAAAGCACAGAAGACACACCCAGCACCCCTCCCATAAGCAACGGGGTATGTTTCCTATGCCGATGATCTGACAAAGCGCTATATACCAATAACGGTACAAACACAAGAAATATGTTCACGAGCAGCTTATCTACCAGCATCTCGTCTTTCCCACTTTCCAAGTGATAATGACTACGTACTTCTTCTATTCTCGATAATACGTGTCTTTTCCTCTATCCTCCCCTACATCTGATGAAAAATATAAGGCGATTCGGCAACATACCTGAGCATTGGCCCACGCAATCTGAAAATCCAATTCATAAGATACGATGTATCCTTTATCACAATGACCGAGAGGAGAATGAGCATGGGAGCAGAAGAAACAAGAGGCGGTTACGGTGGTTACGGCGCATTCACAAGCACAGGAACAATTCTGGTACTGTTCATTTTATTAGTTATCATCAGCAAAACGCTCTTTATATAAGCAGGCGGAAATCTGCACCCACGGCTACGATAACAGCGAGCGTACAAAAAAGGCTAATTGGCAGACAGCTCTTGCTGCTTGCGAATTAGCCTTTACTTTATTCACATAGATACAAATTACACTTCTTCCTCATCCTGACCGTCCAAACGCCATTTTTTGGCTTGAGCGCCTCGTAACAAGAACACTACTGCAACTCCCCCAAGCAGCGTGAGCAGTGTAGACAGTAGATCTTCCGTTCCTTTTGCCAGAAAAGGAAGCCACAGAACCACAGCAGCCGGCAACGTCAACCGAACAACAAAGTCGAGAAAAGACGCACGACGACTATGCGCAGGAATCGGATATAACTGAAGCCACAACGAATCCTTGTGATACTGCTTTAGTGAAGTAACCTGTACACCAATGAGGAATATGAAAAATAAATATACCGCAATCCCAATCCAGCTAGCATGGGTGATATATATAATTAACAACCCCAGAATTCCAAGCCGAATGACAATACCTGCTGGCTCTGTACGCAGGAATGTCTTAAACAGCAGGTAACGATACGCTCCCCTTCTGTTCCAAGGTATGTTACCTCCCAACCAGGACAGCCAACGACGTGGCGTCACTCTCTGCGTAAGGGCGGGCACATCGACAAACCAGCCCAAAGTGCGCATCACCCGAGCAGCCTGCATACCCTCTGTACGAATCAGCTTTTCCCAAGCCACTAGCAGCTTGACCGGAAAACGCAGAACAAGCACGTACACCACACCGACCAATATGATAAATGGCACGCTGTGTAGTGGAGGCTGCCATAGCCATGCGGCTACCATCAGCACAGCCAACACCCACCGAAGCAGACGATAGCCTACACTCCCGCCAATCGATACCATGCGAAGCTCTTGCCAGCCGCCGTAGCTGAATAGCAGCTTTAACAGCACAAACAGTAGCAGGGTCAGTAGCAACGGCTTAGGCGCCGCATCACTGCGAATATACAGCGGCCACACGATAATAGACAGCAATAGCAAACCGAATATTTTATACACCACACCCCGAATCCGGCTGGCCTTAAAATAATGGTGCATCGCGTGCTCCTGTGGACGGAGGAAAACAATATCCGCTGCGTTTAAATACGTACGAAAGCTCGCATGAGCAATCGGAATAGCCACAATAAGCATGATCCAGCGGATGGGCAAATCCGGTGGAGTATGCATCAGTAGCGACGTGTACCATGCGGCAAAGGCAATCAGCGCAAAGCCGAAGACCACCGCCAGACCGCTTTGAATGACATAGCCCAGATAGGGCAGCACCTGTCCCCAGAACGCTACACGTCTTTCTTTATGCAAACGTTGCAAATCCATGCTCATTCCCTGCCCTGTACCAGCTCATAAAATGCATCTTCCAGCGGCATGCCCGGCTTACCCGCCTGTGCAGTCACTTCGTCCAGCGTACCCTGCGCAATGATGGCACCCTGATGAAGTACAATGAAACGATCACAATAATTTTCAATCGTGGACAAAATATGAGAACTGAGCAGAATGGACGAACCCGAACGCTTCATCTCTAACATAAAGTCAAGCAGGGAACGAATACCCAGCGGGTCCAAACCCAAAAAAGGTTCATCTATGACATACAACGGCGGTCCCGCTAAAAATGCGCACATAATCATCACTTTCTGGCGCATCCCTTTAGACAGGTGCATCGACATACTCCCACTTTTATCCCGCATACGGAACAAGTCTAGCATTTGATCACTGCGCGTGCGGAAATCTGCTTCGCTAACTCCGTACGCTCTGGCCGTGAATTCCATATGCTCCATCACCGTCATTTCAGGATACAGCTCTGGAGATTCAGGTACAAAAGCAATGGCTCCCTGATATTCCTCGGGATTCTCATCCTGCTTATGCCCCTGCACACGGATTTCTCCGGCCTGCGGTGTCATCAGGCCCAAAATATGCTTCATGGTCGTACTTTTCCCGGCACCGTTCAGACCGATCAGTCCTACCATTTCACCCGGTTTCACATCCAGCGAAATTTGATGCAGCACCGGGCGCTTGGCGCTATATCCGCCGGTAAGTCCGTTAATTTGCAACACAGGCTGTTGTTCCATGGCTCCCCCTCTTCTCCCTTACTCGTTCGGTTTTGATCCTTTTTCCTTCAGCCATCTTGGTGCACCCTTGTTTTTGCGATCACGCTCGCGCTGTGCTTTTCCTGCTTTGGACAAGGCTGCTCCTTTGCTCTTGCCTGGAGCTGAACCGTTCGCGGAATTTCTGCCAGGACGTCTGTTTTCGGCACGAACAGGTGCCTTACGGTTTTCTGTCAGTGCTCCGTTAGATGAGGATCTGGCCTCGGATGGTCTTACAGGTGCACGCTTGGCATCCGCCGGACGCGGCACAACTACTCGACCTCCATGCAACGCACGCTCTGCGATGTCAATGCCCAGTTCACGGGAGAACTTACGCATGATGAACGTTTCACGGTCGGTGACAACCGATGCCACTAATCCTTTGCGTCCCATCCGTCCTGTCCGTCCTGCACGGTGAACATAAGCTTGACTATCCGTAGCCGGGTCAAAATGAATGACCATTTCAAGTCCCTCAATATCCAGACCACGAGCTGCCACATCCGAAGCGACCAGTACTTTGAGCTTGTCCTCGCGGAATTTGGCCAACACGTTGCTACGCGTAACTTTATCCGCATCTCCATACAAGGACGCCGTAGTCAGCCCCATATGCTTGAGCTTGGCTTCAATCTCCCCAATGGCATTGGTCGTATTCACGAACACCAGCGCTTTTCTCGGATTAAAATGACGCACCAGACGGCGCAGCATATCCACCTTATCCCGTTCTTCAGATACAAAGTAATAGTGTTCCAGTCCACTAGCCGTCTTTTGGTCGGGATCAATCCCAATTTCTACGTATTCACGCATCTCCCGTTTTGCCAGCGACTGAATCTCATCGTTCAGCGTTGCGGACAGGAATACCAATTGACGATCACGTTGGGCGGTGCCCAATATGTTGGTTACATCGCCTGCTCCGCCAAGCTGGAACATCTGATCCACCTCATCGATGACAATGGTAGTAATATTGTGCATTTTCAGCTTTTTCGAAGCGATGAGTTCACGTACACGTCCTGGTGTACCCACGACAAGCTGTGGATGATCCTTAAGCTTTTCGATTTGACGTTTGATAGCCGCTCCACCAATCAGACCGAGTACACGGATTCCGCGATGCTCTCCGTAGCGCTGACCCTCACGTACAATTTGCATGGCCAGTTCCTGGCTTGGAGCCAGTATCAGCTTTTGCGTAGCCTTTTTCTGTGGGTCAATCGCTTGCAGCAGCGGCAGCAAATAAGCCAGTGTTTTACCTGTGCCAGTTTGTGAGCGCGCCAATACATGCTTTCCCTTCATTATTTCCGGTATAGCCTCTGCCTGAACTGGCGAAGGCTGTGTAATTTCATGCTCAGTCAGTTTGTCCAACAGATCTTGTTCAACGCCGAGCGATTCAAAATTCAATGTCATGAAAAGGTCCAACCCCTATACGTAAATTCGTTACTCTCCATTATATGCGAAAATAGCCCTGTTACCAAATCACAAAAATAAAAGATGTCCCTCACCATAGCTAATGGCTTACGGGACATCTTTTATTTCTTATTCATCACACCATGACCCAGCCTATCGGTCAGTCTGGGAGCTAACTGATACAGCTTGAGAAAAGGAGATACCCACCGTGGCAGATTAACCTCCTCCTTGCGAAGCTCCATCGCTCTTACGATATGCCGTGCTACCTTATCTGGTTGTAGCATAAACCAGCTTACATTTCGAACATATCCTCCTGAAGGATCTGCCAGCTCAAAAAAGGGTGTGTCAATCGGCCCCGGATTAATCGTCGTTACAGTCACTCCACTCCCGCGCAGCTCTTGCCGAAGCGCATTGCTGAAACCGAGCAACGCATGCTTCGTCGCCGTGTAAGAAGACGATTTGGCTGTCCCGATTTTTCCGGCCATTGATGCTACATTGACAATCTGTCCATGGCCCCGCTCTGTCATTTGCGGCAGAAACGCCTTGATGCAGCGAACAACACCCATGTAGTTCACGTCCATCATTTGTTCAAACTCCGTCAGATCGGTTTCATTAAAATACTCAAACTTTCCGTAGCCCGCATTGTTAAGCAATATATCGACCCGTCCGTACTGTTCCAATACTCGTGCAGCAACAGCCTCTACCTGCTCCTGGCGGGTGACGTCCAGTTGGATAAGCTCATGTCTGCCGCTGATTCCCGCAGATACTTGCTTCAGTCGCTCCTGCGAGCGTGCTGTTAAAATAGGAATCGCGCCCTTTTCGCTTAACAACTGAGCGCAAAGGGCGCCAATTCCACTGGATGCACCTGTAATCACAACTATCTTGTCCTGTAGTATATTCACGGTCATCCCTCCACATTAAAGAAACTTGCTCCTTTAATATTAAGAGATCATCACCTGAATATCCAGCTCACCGATTCCTTCCACCGTAAGCGGAATATAAAGGGCACGCTGAGGCACAAAAGTGGTCAAGTTTTCTGATTTCATGACCTGCGGAGGCGTAATATCCACGACAATTCCCTGACTGGACAAAATCGTACTGGCATTCCCACTAATCATATTGCCCAATTCTGAAATTGCGCTTTTTCCCATCTCATCAATTTCAGTCAACACAAATCCGCCCATCATCGCTGATACCATACGTAGCGCCACCTGTTCATTCAGGCCGAACACAATATTTCCGCTAAGCTGTCCGGTCATCCCGATCATAATCCAGATGTGGTCGTCCACCAGCTCGACATTTTTTACACCAAGATTTCCGGGTGAAGGAGATACTTGGATCAATTGTTCAATGACCCGTCGCGCCGACTCCAAAAAAGGATTTATCACTTCTGCCTTCACGATCAAAGCGCCCCTTTACGATGGGCTTTTAGACATACAACAAAAGTCCCATTTAAATTAGAATTTTTTAATTAAATATCACTGTAAAACGAATCAATCCTCAATAAAATGCTCTATATATCACTTATCGACAGCTACCCGGTAATTTTTTATAGCTAAATCACAAAAAATGTGAATAATGTCCTATATCTTTACTTCTTGCCGGTTTTAGATTGATTATTTTTGAAGGATATAAGGACTTTAGTCTTTATTTCCCAATATACCACACTTTAAGGTACTCTGCTTCGATTCATTGCCCTTCCTGCTCGAATAACCTATAATTTAATGAAATAAAGCATAACGACGGTTTTACATATGAACCTATGGATTGGCTAAAAATATTCATTCTATACAGCTGCGACAAGATTAAGAAAAGAGAGGAGGAACTTCATGAACATCAGTCAACTTGAAACACTTATCATGATTTCCAAAACGATGAGCTTCCGCAAAGCCGGAGAACTTCTCAATTTGACGCAGCCGGCGGTGTCCGCTCAAATTAAAAGTCTAGAGGATGAGTTCAAAACCATTCTGATTGACCGCAACCAGCCTGTCACCCTGACCGACAGGGGAGCTGTTTTTTTGGAACACGCCGAGCGCATATTAGAGGTTGTTGAGGAATTAAGACAAAAATTATACGATCTAAACGAAACACCGCAGGGCCACATTGCGTTGGGCACCACAACATCCATCGCTATTCAAATTTTACCGCGCGTGCTTTCCTACTTTCAGGATCAGTTCCCTCTCATCAAAACCTCCATTCAATCCATGGCTTCCTCAATGATTTATCAACAGGTGGAGAACGGACTTATTGATGTTGGCATCGGTTATCTGATTGAACGTAATCCCAATTTAAGCACTTCGGTTCTGTACTACGATTCCTTTGAGCTAGTCGTGTCTCCTACTCATCCACTGGCCTCACAACCACATGCTACCATTGAAGCCCTTCGGGAAATTCCGTTGATTCTGCTCTCTCCCGATACGGTGGGACGAAAATTCGTGGATGATGTATTTAAAAAGCACCAAATCGTACCTCATGTCGTGATCGAGTTGTCCAGCAGTGAGGAAGTCAAACGGATGGTCGAAATTAATCTCGGTGCTGCCATTATTTCCAGACTGTCGGTCACTTCTGAACTGCGTGCAGGCACATTAAAAATGATCCATATTCCCGAGCTGGAAGTTAGTCATCCGGTAGGAGTGATTTATAAATCCGGCCGATATCTAAACTCAGCCATGCAGCAATTTTTAAGTGATCTGAAGGGGATGCCGGAGACGAATTTCACCAGTTCTGAATAACGTAATTCGCTATGAACACCATACGAAATATAAACCCTGATTACGAAAGGAAGACAGGCTATGAAATTTGATCTGCACACCCATCATTTCCGCTGCGGTCATGCAGACGGAAACATTCGAGATTACATTGAAGCAGGCATTCAGTCGGGCTTACAAGCGATTGGTATTTCGGACCATTCCCCTTTCCTGGGCAGCGAACAGGATCAGGCTTTTCCTAAAATTTATATGGCTAAGTCACAGCTTGCTGAATACGTAGAAGAGGTACAACAGCTTAAAAAGGAATACGAAGGCCGTATTGACGTGCTCCTTGGATTGGAAACGGATTATTTTCCTGATTTTGCTGAATTATATCGTTCCACTCTGGCTCCTTATCCATTTGATTACCTCATTGGGTCGATTCACAATGTCGAAGGGAACAGCATTTTTAACCGTAACCGTTGGAACAAATTAAGCGACGCTCGTAAAATCGAGGTCAAACAAGCCTACTATGCGCTCATTCAGGAATCTGCGCGAAGCGGCATGTTCCAAATTTTGGGTCATATTGACGCAATGAAGGGAAACTTTCCTGCCTTTTCAGACATTCCTGCCGATGAAGCCATTGATGAAACCTTGCAGGTAATTGCGGAATCCAATGTGGCGATTGAAATTAACACTTCGGGTAAAACCAAGCTGAGTGGCGGATGGTACCCGTCTGCTTCTATTTTAGAAAGAGCGCACCATTTTGGTGTGGAGGTTACTTTTGGTTCGGATGCCCATAAGCCTTCGCGGGTAGGCGATGACTGGGAAGAAGTAAAGGCAATGCTGAAGGATATCGGCTTCCGGGAATGGGTCTATTTTAAAGAAAAACGTAAAATTCCTGTGGCGCTTTAAAATTTGTTTAAGTTGGGGATCGCCGCTCCGCAAATCATTTGATCTTACGAACGCTGCTGCAATGGGATTGTTGGGGATTATAATTTATAAGGTGATAATTCCATTGCAAAGGCGAACGCTTAGCAAGATTATGACATCTATGTGTGAGGAGAATTACATATGCACTTGGAAGATCCTATGGGCAAGCTTAAAAAGCTAAAACATGATATCACGCGATTTATGCTCATCTATAAATTTGCGCTCGACGAAATGGAAACCAAGATTGAAATATTAAAGCAGGAATTCCAAGCATTGCACGATTACAGCCCTATTGAGCATACCAAATCACGCCTTAAATCTCCTGAGAGCATCATGAATAAAATGATTCGTAAAAATAGCGAGTTATCGCTGAATGCTATCAAAGATCATATTAAGGATATCGCAGGTTTGCGTATTACTTGCTCTTTTATTTCTGACATTTATGATGTCAGTAACATGCTTCAGAGACAAAGTGACTTGAAGGTACTGGAAATTAAGGATTACATCAAGAATCCCAAGCCGAACGGTTACCAGAGCCTGCATTTGCTGGTTCAAGTTCCTGTATTCATGTCGGATTGTGAGGAGCTAGTCTGCGTAGAAGTGCAAATTCGAACCATTGCGATGGATTTCTGGGCCAGCCTGGAGCATAAAATCTTTTATAAATACAACCAGTCTGTGCCCGAAAACCTGACACGTGAATTAAAGAACGCAGCAGATTCCGCTAATGCTCTCGATCTTCAAATGGAGCGACTGCATCGTGAAATTAAGGAGATTAAAGACGCTAGAGGTGAAGAGGACTCCATAGAGGAGCTTCGGAAGATTATGATTAATAATCAGCAAATTACGGTGCCGGCCAATTTCTTGAAGCTTCTAGGAGAGTAAGATTAGGCGGTGCTCCACCACTATGCGAATGATTTGATCTTATGATCGCTGTTGCAACGGGATTCACTGGATGGTATAAGCCCTTTAAAGGGTAGAATCCCATTGCAAAGGCGAACGTCTGCGCTTCTCCAGATTCAAATTCTCCACTCCGCCTGCAGGATACAAATTTATGATCAACGAATCGCGTGTTTGCTCAAAAATTGAAGAATAGAATCATTGATTAAGATCGGCTTCTCTCTAAGCATGTGCGGTCGATGACTACAACCCGGAGCAATTAGATAACGTGAGTCTTGGACCCTTGAGCATAATTCCAGAAGTTGCTCTTCTGTGGCGAAATCATCATGTTCACCCGCGATAAATAATGCAGGGCACGTAATGCTGCTTAACTCACTACGTGTCAATTGCGGATATTGGCGCCAATCCTGTGCGCTCTGACGCATAAATTCTTGCCAATTCCCCTGATGTGCCTCCTCATGCCGATCCATCATTTGATGGATCATTTCATAACGTTCGTTTTTGATGAGCCACTCTGGTTCAAATTCATCTGCCCCCTCAGGACATGCGACTCCACTACAGCCTATGGTCGTAACGGTAGCGAACATTTGAGGGTGCTTCACCGCACAGTATAAAGCCACATTGCCTCCGCAGCTGTACCCAATAAGATGGGCTTTGGAAATATGTAGCGCCTCCATAAAATCAATTACATCTTCTGCGAGTTGAGGGGTGCTCCATTCCAGGCTATCACATTTTGTTCTGCCATGACCCCTGTGGTCGGGAAAATAACATGTATACTTTTGCTGAAAATCAAGTAATTGAGATGAAAAAGCTAGAATTCCTCTTGAATAATGACTGTGCAAAAATATGACGGGTTCTCCTGCCCCCATTTTTTCATAATACATTTCTAAGTTCTGAATCTCTACGTATGGCATATGATCCTCCTCTTTTCAGTCGCTCCGTATCATTTACAATCATTATTTCGTCTATCTTAATATAAATGAAAACCATTTCAGGAGGAGTGATGTAAGTATGAAAAAGATACTTGTATTGGGTGGAACGCGTTTTTTTGGCAAGAGACTGGTGGAACGTCTGCTGGAGAGTTCCGAGAACTCCGTTACCATCCTCACACGGGGCCAAGCAAGCGATTCGTTTGGTGACCGCGTTCAGCGGATCTGTGCAGACCGTACCGATCGGCAAGCGCTCGCTGAGGCGGTAGGTGAGCAAGTGTGGGACGTTGTTTATGATAATATTTGCTTTTCTCCAGATGAAGCAAGCGAAGCCTGCCGCATTTTTGATGCTAAAGCTAAGAGGTATATTGTGACCTCCAGCCTATCCGTCTATGATTCGAGCCCGGAAGTGCTGACAGAGAGCATCTTTGACCCTCAGGCTTATCCGGTTCGCAAGGGCGGGAAGGACGATTTTACATATCAGGAGGCTAAACGGCAGGCAGAAGCAGTTTTTATGCAGCAAGCTACATTCCCTGTAGTTGCTGTTCGTTTTCCGATTGTATTGGGGACAGACGATTATACGAAAAGACTTCATTTTCATATCGAACATATTCGTGAAGGGATAGAAATCGGAGTCCCTAATTCCGCAGCACAAATCTCATTTATTCGTTCCGATGAAGCCGCAGATTTTCTGTTTTGGCTTGGTCACACTCATTTAACTGGTCCCGTAAATGCTTGCTCCGACGGTACAGTGAGGATTAGAGAGATCATTTCGATCATTGAGCAGGTAACGGCAAAACAAGCTGTGATGAAAGAAAAAACAGCAGACGAGCACATGTCTCCATTTGGTATTACACAATCGTGGTACATGGATACGTCCAAAGCCCAGTCAGAGGGATACTCATTTCTCTCCCTACATGAATGGCTTCCAGAACTGGTAACTAGCCTGAACCGTTCTTATAAATCATAAAAAAAAGAGGACCCGAAGCTTCGGGTCCCAGCAATATATATAATTCAAAGGGGGTCATGTCTATGTTGTACCCACTCTATGTTAAAGTAACTTTGCATTTATGTTTCATTTTTGTAACAAACTGAAATACAAATGAGCCCAGCCAAGGCAAGAAGGCCACTCGCCGCCACAGAGATAGAGAATGCCCTGATATAATCTGACAATTTAGCTTCTGAAAGCGTGTGATGAAGCGAGGAAGAGAACAAGAACCCAATCAAAGCGACTCCCAACGAATTAGCCAAGTACATAAAGGTCGTGAACAAGCCTGAGCCCGTTCCTGCCTCTTCAGCCGATACAGCACCTAGGACGACATGAGCCAGTGGCGTTGTGGCCATCCCGAGACCCAAACCATATACACCTAATATCATGATATTTTGAATATGAAATAGGTGGAACGCATCTAGATGTAACGATCCAATGAGCAGAAAGCTACAAATCCCCATGATTAGCATACCTGATTTCAGCACCTTGCTCCCCCACCTCTTAACCAGCCTGGACGACCATAATGAGGTAAGAAAAAAGCCAACACCTAGCGGTAAAAAGACCATACTTGTGGATCGAACACTGTATTTCAAACCGGATTGTACATAATAATTCAAAATAAAGAAGAACGAAAACATACTAAGATAGATGACAATTACCGTCAATATCCCTGCGCCGAATGAACTCTTTCTAAATATAGATAGACGAATAAAAGGCGAGCCTCCCTTCTTTTCTTTTCCCATTTGCGTAACTATAAAAGCAACCAAAACCAGAATGGACAACAGCAGACAACCCCATGTCCCTAAAGCCCAGCCCTGCTTTTGTCCGGTTGTCAACGGATAGACAAACAACAATAAACCAAGAAGCAACAGAAAGGCCCCTGCCCAATCCATGTTTGGCACGGATCTGCCATAGGATTCCGAAATAATAGGACAAAAGAATAACACTAACAGCCCAAAGGGAACATTAAAAAAGAAAATAATACGCCAACCCAGACCAAAAAGGTTCCAGTCTACCAAAAATCCACCCAGAATTAAACCAAGTGTAAACCCAACCCCAATGATAGCTCCATAAATCGCAAATACCAGCCCTTTCTCTCTGGGAAGAAAGCTGCTTTGCATGATAGATAGAACCTGAGGTTGAATCATGGCAGCTGATATCCCTTGAAGCACACGGATCATAATGATTAATGTAGGGTGCGATACGATCCCTCCTAACAAAGCCATTAATGTAAAACCCAACACCCCGATGCATAACATGCGTCTTCTACCATACATATCTCCTAGTTTGCCACCCAATATCAAGGCCACAGCCAATCCCAGAGAATAGCCCGTAAATATGAGCTGTGCCTCCGAAAAGCTGGCGTGCAGGTCCGCCTGCATCATCGGAAGGGCAACCTGCATCATATAGGTATTCAATGAAATCAACAAAGTGGGAAGTAAAATAAGAGCTAATGCGTACCAGCGACGCGAGTCTACCTGCTGTACTGCTTGAGGATTAGTCATGGATATGGCAAAACGATCTTTCATGGTAGTTCCTCCAACTCTATAATGGTTATCTTTGATCTTTTCATTTCTCATCTCAACTTGATAACCATTATCATCTATAAAGGAAGGAGGCTCTACCTACGGAGGTATTTTCTATCCCTATAGAAGGAGCACAAATGCAAAATCCTCCAAACATGATGGATATGCTTGAAGGATTGGTTTCATTAAGATTTATTCGAAAATGTATCTGGGTTACGTATTTTCTTGATATATTCGCTAGGATTACAACCATAATACTTTCGAAAGGTTGTCGTAAAATTGCTGGCGTTGCTGTACCCAATTGAAAAGGCAGTCTCTCCAATGTTTAATTGTTCAACTTCCAAGTACCAGAGTGCTTTTTCCATTCTTTGCTTACGCACCATTTCAAAAATAGTCATTCCGAATAAATGGGGGAATCCCTTCTTTAGCTTGAATTCATTAAGCCCAACCTTTCGGGCCAGCGCTTGAATAGACAGGGGATGTTCAAAATGAAGAATGACGAATTCACGAGCCTTTTGGAGCTTGGATATATCTTCACGACTTATAAAATGGCTTGTACCCCTTATTTCATGTCCATCCATCTCCCCAAATAATGCAATAAACTCCATTGCCTTGCTTTCCATGTATAACCGTTTCATCGTCCCATTGTAGTTGCAATGTATCATGTCAAAAACACACTTATGCATGGCTGGCGTATCCGCATAAGAGTCGATATTCCCCTTGTAACGCTGTAACCATGTTTCCATGCTATGCTTTTCTGCGATATCTCCGGCATAATGAAAAAGCTCTTGTGGAGAACATCGTATTTCCAGCATTTGATGGCGAACTCCTGCCTTCTTTTCCTCATAAACCAGTTCATCCTCTAAATATAAAACATTCCCGGTCAAACGATTGGTATGACTTTCTTTGCCGTTCCATTCACAGTATATTTCACCGTTTAAGCAATAGCTGAGTTCAAAGAGCGGACAAGCCTCCTGAATATGAAGCTTCATATTCTGTTCAAAGGTGAGATCCGTGACCACGATTTCCATACCTGGGCGAATCTGTGTGCGTGTCATGCTTCCCTTGCCCATATGCGGGGGAAGCGTGAGTTGTTGCTCCCATTTTTTATGATGAATACGACCATCCACAAGCTCCGTGAATTGGTCAAATAAATGATGTATGTCTGCACTCCATATATTCAAAGCCAATATCAGCCCTTCTTTCCTGTTCAGTCCTAACTATAGAATAACAAAAAAAGAGGACCCGAATCATCGGGTCCCAGCAACATTTATTATTCAAAAGGGGGTCATGTCTGTATTGTACCCGTCCTGTGTTAGAGTTGTTTTGCAGTTATATTTCATCTTTGTAACAAAATATTCCACTGCCATTTCTATGCATAATCTCCTTGGTTCATCGAAAATACCAATACACTCGGCACCTCTCCTGAGGGATCATAAGCACCAATTGTACGCAGCAGGCGCATCTTATTTTTAATAAGTACGCGCATGGAAGCCTGATTATCCTCTTGGCAACGACTTTCGATCCGCTTGAGCTTCAAAGATCCGAAACCAAAATTCAGCATTTCTCCCACCACTTCTGTAGCCAGCCCCTGTCCCCAAAAAGGACGATCCAGAATATAGCCCAGTTGTGCCTCACCCGTTCTTTCATTCCATTGCTGAAAAGAGACGATACCGAGCAACGGTGAGGAGGTAAGCTCATTGGATTCACCAAGTAGATTGCTTTCTCCTGTATTTCTCTGATGCCATTCCACCGCAAAATGCAGGGAATCTAGTGAATCAGCAGATATTTTAATTTGCGCAACCAGACGCCGCATTCGTGTATTGACTGGTTTGCGAATTCGATTCACATATTGGATCACCAATGGATCGGATAGAATCCGTTCCAGCGCGGGATAATCCTCCGTTCTTAGCTGGCGCAATCGGACTCGGCGGGTGTAAAGCTCCGGTAGCCCAAGACGAAGCATTTCTCTGGTCAGCACAATGTTCCCCCCTGCGGATGGATTGGCTTTTAGAAATGAATGTTTCCATACTTAATCCAGGTCCTGAATCCCGCGGTAAATTCCTGTGCGCAGCTCTCGAATATAATACGGCAAAGAAGGCACAGCAGCTTCCTCCGCTTGTTTTACTGCCAGTTCTATATCATAAGGTACACGTACAAAATGAATGGAGAAGGACGTAGGCTGCTCCTCTCCCATCTCGCCCTCTAAAATGCAGTAGGAAGCCTGCGTAACATCCAACGGATTCCCGACACTGCCGACGTTAAAAAGGGTTTTTCCCTGAAAATGCTGGATAAAAGCATTGTGCACATCACCATATCCCACAACATCTGGAGCAAAAGCAACTTTTCCATTTTCTTCTGCTAATGGATCGAACATGGCAAGCCGTTTTTCCGGCTCATCCCATGGCTGCACACGGTGATATACACTTTGCGGCGAGGCATGCACCAGACGGATACGGCGTCCGCTCATTCTGAAATCATAATGAAACGGTAACTGTGCCAAATACTGCACTCGTTCTGCCCCCAAGCGCTCGGCTTGCCAGCTAAAATTGAGATCATCCGTAATACTAACCAGCTCATCC
Source organism: Paenibacillus sp. 203 (assembly GCF_037027525.1). NCBI lineage: Bacteria > Bacillati > Bacillota > Bacilli > Caryophanales > Paenibacillaceae > Paenibacillus > Paenibacillus sp. 203. The sequence continues at coordinate 183,173 of NZ_JAXCHD010000006.1, read as the reverse complement.
CAATTCCCCCGCACGACCACTTCACAACGTTGACGGACAGCATCCAGAACCTCGCACGGGCTAGGCCCTTTGCCGATCAGATCCCCCAAACAAAACACACGGCTAATGCCTCGGGAAGCAATATCCTCCAGCACCGCCTCACAGGCAGGCCAATTGCCATGAATATCTGAAATGACAGCAATACGATCCATCTGAACCTCACTCCTTTGTCCGAAACGACTACATCTCTACACTACATTCAAGCCATCTTTATGTAGTTCCAACATATATGATAAAGATGAAAAAAAGATCATGGCCTATTGGCCGGATTTTAGCGTAATGACACTAAGCTCTGGTCTGCACAGCACGCGAATCGGCAAATGTGTCATGCCAATGCCTCGGCTGACATACAGCGGCATTCTCTCTGTTCCCACATGAAATAATCCCTGGATGTACTTGCGTCCACCCGGAGGCGGCATTGGTGCTCCAATGACCGGCAAGCGTACCTGTCCTCCATGCGTATGCCCCGACAGTTGAAGATCAAAGGACATTTGCGCCGCTATATCTGCATAGTCCGGCTCATGCATCAGCAGCAGCTTGCACATCTCATCAGGTAGCCCGTGAATGGCACGCTGCGGATTGGGCTTGCCCATGATGTTATCCTCTAAACCGACCATGGCTACACGCTGTCCCGAAAGCTCTACAATCGCATGCTCGTTTCTCAGCAGTGTAAATCCGGTTTTAGGGTATAATTCCTGAACTCCGGCTGGTAAGCCTCTATAATCATGATTGCCCAGAATAGCAAATTTGCCAAGTGTGGCGTGCATCGAAGCCATAACTGGAACAGCAGCCTTCATGGATACTGCATAGTCATCTACAATATCGCCTGTAAAACAGAGCAAATCTGGCTTCAGACCTGCTATACGGTCCGCAAGCTCGCGCAGATCCTGCTCATCCATATGAAAACCCAAGTGCACATCACTGAAATGTACGACCCTGATTCCGTCAAAAGCAGACGGAAGACGAGGGAGAGTCAAGTTGAAGCGTGTAATTTCCAAATGATTAGGCTCCCATAAGGAAGCATATCCTCCAGCCAGAAGCGCGGTTCCGGCTGTGGCTAAAGCCGCCTTTTTCAAAAAATGACGGCGCGAAGGATTAGCGGGTTCATTTGAAATGGAACGCCGCGAAGAACCGGGAGGGATAGCGGCCCCCTGATGCGGGCCATCCTGACTCTCGCGGCGGGTGTGCGGCGTCTTCTCCATATGCGTTCCCCCTTGCGATCTATTCCTTGATCTCACTTTTTAGAAATTCTTACTGTCCAGAAGCTTTAGCGATGGGTGGACAACCACTGCTCCGCATAGTCTACCAAATCACGTTGCCTCGCGAAAAAACATGAAGCCTCTCCAATGTTCACTCGCGTAAAAGCTGAGGGACAGTCCCGTTCAAAATCAAGTCCCAGCTTCTCAAAGTCATCTGAGGTAATATTAAAATCCTGAAAAGATACCCACGCTTTTGCTCCATCCACCATCATAGGAGCTTGATGCGTGATCACTTCTCGTCCATTATAGGCTGTTCGATATTCCGCCAAATGCAAGGACGTGTTGCTGTCATGTCCGCAGCCCAACAGCAGCACATAGGCATCTGCCTCATACAGCTTTGCCAAAGGCGAATGCTCACCCAGACCATAGTCGAGCTGATGATCTGTCAGTAATCCCAAAGCAGCAGGTCCACGTGCCGCCAGAGAAACATGCGGATGCCCGCTGCGCTTGGTTCCCGGCAGGCCACGGAACGTTTCTACAATGATGCCCATCCCCCCGGTCAGCGTCCAGGCCGGATCATAAGCGGGCATTTCCTCGCGTACCAATTCCCACCATGACTCGTCCAGAGGCGGGTTCATCCAGGTCGAAGGATCAGTCAAGTCATGAGACTGTGTCGGCATCACCAGCGTCCCTTCCGGGCCAACCGCTTCGGTTAGCGCGGCAAGAATGGCCGAGGCCCCGCCTGGAATAAAGCGTCCAAAGCTGCGCATCGACGAGTGAACAAGCAATGTCATGCCGCTCCGAACTCCCAGCTCCTTTAATCCCTTCATGACATCCGACCTAGTGACAGGTCGATTCGTTATCGGTTGCACAGTCACCTGTCCAGCCTCCTTTTCTCCAAAAACGATACACAATACCATAATTATACCATAACTGCTATCCGCGCTCCTTCCTCCATGTTACCCTCCATCTTTTCTGAGCGCAAAAAAACAGGCTTTCTCCAGTTTGAGAAAAAGCCTGTTTGGGCATAACCTATTTGCTATACAGTCAGCCAGCGCTTGAACATATGCTTGGTCGTTTCCTTATTCATTTCGGCAATGGAAGTTGTCAACGGAATGCCTTTCGGGCAAGAGCGTACGCAGTTTTGCGAGTTCCCGCACCCTTCCAGCCCATCGTCCGTCATCAACGCCTCCAGCCGCTCTTCCTGATTCATTTCCCCTGTCGGATGGCTGTTAAACAGGCGAACCTGAGATATCGCCGCAGGTCCGATGAACGTCGTCTTCTCGTTGACGTTCGGGCAAGCTTCCAGACAGACACCGCAGGTCATGCACTTGGACAGCTCATACGCCCACTGACGCTTTTTCTCTGCCATTCTAGGACCAGGGCCCAGATCGTAGGTACCGTCAATCGGAATCCACGCCTTGACCTTCTTGAGCGCATTAAACATCCGGCTGCGGTCGATGACCAAATCCCGAACTACCGGGAACGTGCTCATCGGCGCGATCGTAATCGGCTGCTCCAGCTTATCGACGAGCGCTGCACAAGCCTGACGCGGCTTGCCGTTAATCACCATGGAGCATGCTCCGCATACTTCCTCCAGGCAATTCGACTCCCAGCATACCGGGGCCGTCTCTTTACCGTGGCTGTCCACCGGGTTACGCTGAATTTCCATCAGCGCGCTAATCACATTCATCCCCGGACGATAAGCCAATTCGAATTCTTCCGTATAGGGACTGGCTTTAGGATCAGCTTGACGGGTCACAACGAACTTCACTGTTTTATTCGACTTCACTGCTTGCTCCGACATCTAAATACACTCCCTTCCGTTATTTGTTCTTGGAATAATCCCGTATACGCGGCTTGATCAGCGAAACATCCACCGCTTCATACGAGATTTGTGGTCCTTCCGGTGTCCAGTCCGCAATCGTTGTTTTCAGGAAATCCTCATCGTTGCGATCCGGGAAGTCTGGTTTGTAATGGGCCCCGCGGCTTTCGTTGCGCAGTAGCGCACCTTTGGTCATCGCTTCAGCCAGCTCCATCATATTCCACAGTTGCCGTGTAAACGCCGCACCCGCATTGTTCCAGCGCGAAGCGTCATTGATGTTAATGTTAGAGTAACGCTCCTTCAGCTCCTTGATCTTGTGGATCGTAGCTTCCAGCTTGTCATTATAACGAACCACAGTCATGTTGTTCGTCATCCACTCACCCAGCTCTTTATGAAGAACATAGGCATTTTCTTTTCCGTCCATATGCAAAATACGCTCATACTTCTCCGTCTGCTGATTGACTGCCGCATCAAATACAGAGGTAGCTATATCTTGTGCAGATTTTTTCAAGCCTTTAATGTATTCCACAGCCTTAGGTCCAGCCACCATCCCGCCGTAAATGGCTGACAGCAACGAGTTCGCACCCAAACGGTTCGCACCGTGATATTGGAATTCACACTCACCAGCCGCGAACAAGCCCGGTATATTCGTCATCTGATTGTAATCGACCCACATGCCGCCCATTGAATAATGAACAGCCGGGAATATTTTCATCGGGATTTTGCGCGGATCGTCACCGACAAATTTTTCATAAATTTCAATAATGCCGCCCAGCTTTACATCCAGTTCTTTCGGGTCCTTGTGGGACAGATCGAGGTAGACCATGTTCTCGCCATTAATACCCAGTCCATCATCAACGCATACACTGAATATTTCACGTGTCGCAATATCGCGAGGGACCAGATTTCCGTAAGCCGGATACTTTTCTTCGAGGAAATACCATGGCTTACCGTCCTTATACGTCCAAATACGACCGCCCTCTCCCCGTGCCGACTCGGACATGAGACGCAGCTTGTCATCACCTGGTATAGCCGTCGGATGAATCTGGATAAACTCACCGTTCGCATAGCGTACGCCTTGCTGATACACCGCACCAGCAGCTGTGCCCGTATTAATGACGGAATTCGTGGTTTTACCGAAAATAATCCCGGGGCCACCAGACGCCAAAATAACTGCATCCGCCGCAAAAGTCTTCACTTCCATCGTACGCAAATCCTGCCCGCAAATCCCTCGACAGATGCCTTCATCATCCAGTACAGCCTGTAAAAACTCCCAGTTCTCGTACTTGGTCACCAAACCCGCAGATTCCCAGCGCCGTACCTGCTCATCGAGAGCGTACAGAAGCTGCTGTCCTGTCGTCGCACCGGCAAAGGCGGTCCGATGATGCTGGGTACCGCCGAAGCGGCGGAAGTCCAGCAGTCCTTCCGGTGTCCGGTTAAACATGACGCCCATGCGGTCCATGAGATGAATGATCCCCGGGGCCGCTTCGCACATCGCTTTTACCGGAGGCTGGTTGGCCAGAAAGTCCCCACCATAAACTGAATCATCAAAGTGAATCCAGGGTGAGTCTCCCTCACCCTTGGTATTAACCGCACCGTTGATGCCGCCTTGAGCACAAACGGAGTGGGACCTTTTGACCGGAACCAAAGAAAATAAATGAACGTGAACTCCCGCCTCTGCCGCCTTGATCGTAGCCATTAGACCTGCCAGACCGCCGCCCACGACAATAATGTTGGATGCTGCCATTTCTGCTCACTCCTTTTTTTCAGGATTTTAACCAAATCCCCTTTTACGTTTGAAAATAGAATCTCGACACGATGTATAATTGATATGAGTCGTTTATAGTAGCTGTTTAAAAGCGCTGCATTGCACCAAGGCAGTTGCCGTTTCCTGAAATTCCGCGCTGCGGAATGCAAGCAGGGAAGCGACGAAGCCGATAGACACCACCACGAACAGGGTCATGCAGATATAAGAAGATACTTTTTGCGCACGTGGTCCCACAGTAATCCCCCAACTGACCATAAATGCCCACAGTCCGTTAGCAAAGTGAAAGGATGCCGAAACGACACTGATTAAATACAAAATGAAATAAACCGGGTTCGTCACGATGCCATGCATGACTCCGCCTAGCTCCTCATGGGTTACATTACCCAGAGCCACCTGAAAGCGCGTGTCGTATACGTGCCAGATAATAAATACAAACGTAATAACGCCAGAAATACGCTGGAACAGAAAGCGCCAGTTACGTGAATAGCCGAATCTTTTGACATTCGGGTCAGCCTGATACGCAATATACAAGCCATAAATTCCGTGGAACAGTAATGGCAAGTAGATGAATAACGTTTCTAGCACAATAACCAGTGGCAAACCATTCAGGAAGGCCACGCTGCGATTAAATCCTTCCTTGCCGCCCTCCACCGCTGTGAAGTTCGTCACCAAATGCTCAACAAAAAATAGAGCCAGCGGAATGACGCCAAGAAGCGAATGCAGCTTTCTGGAATAAAATCCTCTCATCTAGGTCATGCTCCCTTCTCCTAATAATAGCGTTTTCAATAGTAATATAACATATAAATTGACAGTTTCCGACAGGAAATGTCCAACAAGGTGTCCCTTATAAGGAAAAACAAAAGTGTGAACATCTTGTGTCGCTTTCATGTTACTCCTTTTCGGCTTATAATGGAATTGCAATATACGTATTAATTATTATGTCTTTTTTGCATATAGAGAGGAAGTGGATGATTTGTTTGAGGATTTGAACGCTTTTGCCGTCATTGTCGAGCAGTCCAGCCTGAATAAAGCCTCCAAACTGCTGAATCTGTCCCAACCTGCCCTGTCTCGCAAAATTGCGAAGCTGGAGGAAGAGCTGGGTGTGAATCTTTTTGATCGTCGGGGCAAACGGCTCGAAATTACGTCCACTGGCCGATTTGTTTATACATTCGCGCTAGAGCAACGGCAACGACAGCTTCGCTTCTTACAAAAGCTGTCCCAGCACAAAAATGAAGCCCAGAGTATGCTTACACTCGGGGCTAGTCTCACGACACTCCAAACGACGCTGCCTACCCTCGTCGAAGCTTTCATGAGCAAGCATCCTCAAACCGAGCTAAAGCTGCTCACCGGTAAAACTCATGAAATCGTCGCCTTTGTACGTGACAAAAAAGCAGACGCCGGTATTGTCGGGTCTGCCATTCATGAAGCCGGACTGCGTTGCATTCCGCTATTTGATGATCATTTGGAGCTCGTTGTTCCCATTGGACATGAATTAACCGTCAAGACAGGAACGGCCTCGATGAAAGATCTGCAAGGATTGCCGATGATTATTTTCTCCAAAGGAACCTGGTACCGCAGTCTGACGGATGACTTGTTCCAGCGCAGCGGCATCATGCCGGATATCCGTATGGAAATCGACTCCTTCGAGGCAATTGTACGCCTGCTTCCAACCTGTAAGGCTTCTGCCTTGCTGCCCAAATCCTATTTGCGTAGCGAACTATTACGGGATAATGGACTCACTGCATTATACTTGCCCGATTTGAAGGAGACACGCCGAACGACCTCCCTCATTTACTCGGAGACGACCGATCTCGGTCCGACAGCACGACGCTGGATTAGCGAGACACGTGCGTCGTTTGCAGGCTACCGTATGGTGTAGAGGGTTTAATCCTCTTCATTAACATTAACAACCTCATCCTCAAAGCGACCGATATTGTCATTCGAGCCGATGATGACCATGATATCGTCTGCTTTTAGCCGATCCATAGCCGTCGGTGCGATCAGGATACCGTTCGCTGTATGAAGCGCCACGACGCTACAACCAAAGCGGGTACGGGCATTTAGCTCTGCTAGCGTTTTGCCATTCAGACATGCAGGTACATTGAGTTCCACAATACTGTATTCCTTAGACAACTCCAAATAATCGAGCAAATTAGGCGTGACTAGCTGGTGAGCCACCCGGATACCCATATCCCGTTCTGGATAAATAATCCGGTCCACACCGAGCTTTTCTAACGCACGCCCGTGCAGCACAGATATGGCTTTGGCTACAACTTTTTTCACACCCAGCTCCTTCAGCAAAATGGCGGTGAGGATGCTTACCTGAATGTCATCACCAATAGCAACAATGCCACAATCGAAATTACGGATGCCCAGTGATCGCAACGAATCTTCATCGGTAGCGTCCGCCACGACAGTATGTGTCAACATCTCACTCATACTGTCCACAACATCCTCATTCCGGTCAATGCCTAGCACCTCGCACCCCATATCAACCAATTGCAAAGCCAGGCTTGAGCCGAACCGCCCCAAGCCAATAACTACAAACTGCTGCGTTTTCATATCTACTCGAAAACTCCCTTATCCTATAATCATTTTGCCTTCCGGATGACGATACAATTCTTTACCCTTTTTCGGCCCCAGTGCATAAGCTAGCGTGAGTGGCCCCAGTCTACCTGCAAACATCGTCAGGGTAATCACCAACTTTCCTATGACTGTCAAATCAGGTGTAAGCCCCATCGACAGCCCCACCGTACCAAACGCAGACACCGTCTCAAACAAGATCATCAGAAAATGATGATCTTCGGTTGCCGACAAAATCATGGTCACCCCGATCACGAACAGCAACCCCAGCAGTGTAATGGTCAAAGCCTTGTAAATTCGTCCCTGCGCAAGTCGGTACTTGAACAGTACAATATCTTCCCGCCCCCGCAGCATCGAAATCACCGCTCCAATGAGCAGGGCGAATGTTGTGGTCTTAATCCCGCCTCCAGTGGAACCAGGAGAAGCCCCAATAAACATGAGTATGATGATAAAAAACTGCGTAGCCTGCCGCAAGCCTGCGATGTCCAGCGTATTGGCACCTGCGGTACGGGGAGTAACGGACTGGAATAAAGATCCCAGTAGCTTACCACCCCAATCAAGCGAGCCAAGAGTCCTTGGATTCGTAAACTCAAATACAAAAATCACGAGCGTGCCGACTACAATCATTGCGCCCGTCATGCTGAGTACCACCTTGGTATGCAAGGACAGTCTCTTGCGCTTGCGATATTCTGCCAGGTCTGACATCACTACAAAACCAATGCCGCCAGAAATAATTAGAAACATTGCGGTAAAATTAACAATCGGATCATATACATAACCTGTCAAGCTGCGAAATTCACCGAATAAATCAAAACCAGCATTGTTAAACATGGAGATGGCATGCCAGATTCCAAAATAAATCGCCCTGCCTACGGGCATATCAAAGGACCAGCGAACCGAGAATATCGTAGCGCATACGCCTTCAATAACCAGTGAGTACAGCAATACCTTACGGATTAACCCGACAATTCCCTCTACAGAAGTCTGATTCATCGCTTCCTGCAAAATGAGGCGCTCCCGCAAGGAAATCCGACGTTTGAACACCAGCGCGATCAAGGTAGCCATAGTCATAAAGCCGAGACCGCCAATCTGAATGAGTGCAGCGATGACGACTTGACCAAAGGTTGTGAAAAAGGTCCCTGTATCCTTAACGACAAGCCCTGTTACACACGTCGCGGACGCGGCAGTAAACAAAGCGTCTATAAACGCAAGTGGCTTTCCTGTTGTATTGGAGATCGGCAGCATTAACAATAAGCTACCTATTAGAATGATAATGGCAAAGCCCGCAACGAATATCTGCGGTGGAGAAAGCCGAAGCCAGCTTGCATTGGGATTCATCTATTCATCACTTCTCTCCTAATCCTTAAAACTATAAATCAGTGATTTAATACGGTGTAAGCTCGCTACGCGTTCCATTTGATCTTTCGATCGTCGTTGCCCCTGAATTTTTTGATTTTTCCAAACCTTAGTTAACTATAATTAGCATTCCCTGAATACAGGAAGAATGCATGTCAAGCACTACTCGGCCCCCTGTGCTATTGGCGGGCAGTAGCGAAGGGGGCAGAATTGTTCTGAAGAAGCGAAGCGTTTGCCTTTATCTCCGGATTTTAACCATTAAAGGGGGTATACAATAAAAAAATCCGGGGATAACAGCAATCGGAAGAATAATCTGCACCCGCAGCGGTCTAACCAATCCAAACACTTTTATACGCACAAAAAAAGACACCGGAAAACCGAGTGCCTGACTTGGTTCCTGCTCATAGCCTACGAGGTTAGCTGACGGATTCGGGCAGCACAGTATGCCCTATTTACACTTCCGATCCAGCAGGATCGGTTGTAAAATTCACCCCAGTAACATGGTTCCCCCGTTTTCCCATAGAAATTCGGCTCAACTGTATATCATTACCTATGTATTTCATAGGCATTGCCTCAAGATTATAATCCTTCTATATCCAGATCACAAAACCGATTTCGCCGAAAAAACGTGAAATTGGCTTTATTTTGCGAATGGGCATCGTTTAATCGCAGCTTATCTAATTTTATTGGAACTTTAAAGTGCTTTCACTCTATTTTCATGAATATCGCTTGTCTGTTGGCGCGAACCTGTGCAGTATGATATCTTTAATGGATGTTCTTATTTACAGATTAAGGAGGAAACTCATGAATCCTATCGGGAAACCGGTCGTGCTCACGGCCAACTTCAAAAAATTAGGCTTGCTGGGCGGGATTGGCCTGATTTGCTTTTTTATCTTTCAATTGCTTATTCCCTCGCTTAGCAATCCGAGTCCAGAATCAGTAATGAACGCAAAGGTCATCAGCAAACAAGAAGCGGTCATACACGCATTGGACTTCGCCCGCTCCGAGCTGGGCTATACTGAATCACAGCCTGAGGAGCCTGTCGTGACCTATCAGGCCGAAACAGATTTGTACGGTTATTTATCTAGAGAAAAACTACTTCAACAGTACGACCGTACATGGAAAAAAAGTTACCCTTACGAAACCTTTCGGGTCGATCTGCCTGAATCCTCAGCGAAGAGTAAACTGCAAATTCATGTGGATTTATCCACTGGCAAGGTCGTTAGCTTTAAACGGATCACCTCCAGCACCAATTACACACAGGCTGATATTTCTACGGATGAACAAGCACGTAACAGGCTTGTACGTGTGGCTGAGGACGGCATGACGCTCGAAGCCAAGGAGCAGGCGGCCGCAGTATGGGTCAAGCGCTTTGGCTTTAAGCCGTCGGATTTGAAGCTTGCGACCACTGAACAAGAAGGCGGATTAAAGTATACCGTAGACGATAAAAAAATCGGCGCCTCGGTACTTACACTGGCTTTTACTTTTGAAGACGGTGATGTTCGCTCCTTCACCCAAAGCTTTTCGGCCCCGTCGTCCTATACCGATTATATCGAAAAGCAAACATTTTGGGCGAATTTGATGACCTATGCGGGTTATGCCCTATTTAGCTTTGTACTGGGTGTACTTGCCATTGTGTATGCGTCACTCACCCGACGACATACTTCATTTGTACGCGGCATTGTTCTATCCGTTGTATACTTTATTGCTAGTATAGCTGGGACCATGAACATGCTGCCTTTATTGCAAGCAGAAGCAGGCGGTAAGGGCATGCTTATATTTCTTATGGTTTTCCAGATTGGTGTTACCTTTTTCATGGCTGTAGCGCTCTACTTCTCCTTGGTCGGCGGTGACGGGCTTATGCGTCAGGTTGGACTGAATGCATGGCCGCGTGCAAAAGAGCCGGGCTACGGGTTGTATGTGCTTCGCAGTATGTATGTTGGCTACTTGTGGGCCTTTATTTTACTCGGGGTACAATCCATCTTATTCTTTATACTGGAGCGCACATTTAATACATTCTCCACCACAGATGCCACACAATCCCCTTACAATATGGCTTATCCATGGCTACTGCCGATTATGGCGTGGATGGCAGGTATTGGAGAAGAGACTGTCTACCGTCTGTTTGGTATTCCGATGGTCAAAAAAATAGTGAAAAACACTTTTGTTGCTTGTCTGATCACCACGCTGATTTGGGCACTGGGACATACGCTTTATCCGATCTATCCGGTGATTTCCAGACCTATTGAGCTGACTTTTCTTGGTTTGCTGTTCAGTTTTGTGTTCCTGCGTTACGGCTTTATTGCCGCCATGTTCAGCCACGTTATTTTTGACAGCATTCTAATGGGACTTAGTGTGATGAGTCTGGGAGACACTGTGAATGTGAGCGCTGGTCTATTCTGGATCTTACTTCCAGCCATCGTGGGTTACATCATTTATTGGTTTAGTCCTAAAAAGCCAAATCGAATTATGTTTGAACCTATAAAAAAAGAGGAGCCGTATTCTACGACTCCTCCTCCCGAAGGGCAGCTATAATCTGACGCGCAAGCTTATCCCCAATAGAGAGAGGCCGGAAGTCTTCGACACTGGCCTCTCTTATTTTTTTGAGCGATCCAAAATGCTTAAGCAGTAACTTACGCCGTTTCTCGCCGATGCCTGGAATAGAGTCCAGCCGGGAAGTTACCATAGATTTGCCGCGTTGCTCGCGGTGGAACGTAATGGCAAAACGGTGAACCTCGTCCTGAATCCGTTGCAGCAGATAAAATTCTTCGCTATTGCGTGCAAGTGTCACGGCCTCAGAGGACTCTCCCACTAATAGTTGGGAAGTTCTATGTTTGGCATCCTTCACCAGACCACACACAGGAATGAACAAACCCAGCTCATTTTGCAATACATCGGTCGCCGCCTTAATTTGTCCACGTCCACCATCGACAACGATCAAGTCGGGACGTTCCAAATTTTCCTTAAGCACACGTTCATATCTACGTCGGATAACCTCACGCATTGTTTCATAATCATCGGGTCCCTGCACAGAACGGATTTTATATTTTCGATACTCCTTCTTGGCAGGCTTGCCATCAATAAACACGATCATGGCTGAGACTGGATCGGAACCCTGGATGTTGGAGTTATCAAACGCCTCCACCCGGTGCAAGCTATCCAGTCCAATGGCACGTCCGAGATTGCTTGCAGCTTTGGATGTCCGTTCCTCATCCCGCTCGATCAGCTTAAACTTCTCATCCAAAGCAACACGTGCATTTTCCGTCGCCATGCCTGTCATTTGCTTTTTCAGTCCACGCTGCGGTACAAGTACCTTTACATCCAACCATTCAGCCAGAGCGAGAGCCGCCGTACTCGGGTCCTCCAGTCCACCGGATAGTTGGGTTTCTGTTTCCTTTACTCCGGTATCTTGGTCACTAACTTGGTCTTGATTTGTTGCTGCTGCATAAGTTGCCCGTTCTTCAGCCACCAGCAATGAGTCAGCAGAAGGCTCTGTCTCCGTTTGTATCGCTTTCTCATCTGTCTGTCCGGTAGCATCGGTTGTAGCTGCACTGTGGAGTACAGTTTCTGCCGCAACCGGTTGATCGACATTGACCTGTTCGGCCTGCATCAGCTTAGGAGAATCTGGAAGCAATATTTCTTGCGGCACTGCCGGGTTGTCACTATAATATTGCGTCACATAGGACATAAAATCACTGTAAGCCTCACCGTAGAAAGGAAAAGTCGACATATGGCGCTCGATCATTTTACCTTTGCGGACATATAGGATTTGTACACACATCCAGCCCTTATCTACTGAAAAACCAAATACATCTCGATCCTTCGCATCCGATGTGGTGATTTTCTGCTTTTCCATCATCGCGTCGATGCTGATAATCTGATCTCGCAGCTCCTTGGCCCGCTCAAAATACAATTCCTCTGCGGCCTCCTGCATTTTACGCTGAAGATCCTTTTTAATTTCCTCATGTCCCCCGCTCAAAAAGGAACCAATCTCCTGACCAATCTGGTCATACGTTTCCTTCTCGACCTCTTTCACACAAGGCCCCAAACATTGATGCATGTGATAATACAGACACACTTCCTTGGGCATTACACCACACTTGCGTAACGGATACATACGATCCAGCAGCTTCTTCGTCTGATGTGCCGCGTAGGAATTGGGGTACGGTCCAAAATATTTTGCTTTATCTTTCAGAACGCGACGGGTCACCTCCAGCTTGGGGTGTGCCTCGTTCGTAATTTTCAAATACGGAAAGGTTTTATCATCCTTCAATAGCACGTTATAACGCGGCTGGTACTTTTTAATGAGGTTGCACTCCAAGATGAGCGCCTCCATATTACTGCCTGTAACGATATATTCAAAATCACGGATATCGGAAACCAGTCGCTGCGTCTTGCCGTTATGGCTACCTGTAAAATAGGAACGGACCCGGTTTTTCAACACTTTGGCCTTGCCGACATAAATAATGGTGCCTTCGCTATTCTTCATCAGGTAACAGCCTGATGCATCCGGCAGTAACGCTAATTTGTGCCGTATGTTCTCCAGCGCCTTTTCCTGATTCTGCAAGTCCTCCGCATAAGGTTTCATTCGCCCGGTTCCTCCTTCCATTCTTAATGATTACTCAACTAACTACTTAGAATATATAGGAATAATACACAAAAACGCCCCCGGTATTTACAACCGGAGGCATTGACCTTTCATGGCCGCTCCACCAAGCCCCCGCGGGAGCATGGGTCACATGCGATGATTATTGGTGTTTAGTAAGCATGCTTTTCAGTGCTTCTTTGGAGTTCAGACCTACCACTTTATCGACAGGCTGTCCGTCTTTGAAGACGATCAGGGTAGGAATACTCATCACGCCGAAACGGGAAGCAGACTCTGGATTTTCATCCACGTTCACCTTTGCGATTTTGACGCTATCGCCAACTTCTGTGGACAGATCCTCCAGAATAGGAGCGATCATTTTGCAAGGACCGCACCATGGCGCCCAAAAATCAACCAAAACGGTTCCTGTGCCTTCGACTTCTGCGTTGAAGGATTGATCGGACACGTTAACAATTGCCATTGTATGTTCCTCCTTTATAGAAAAGTCAAGATTATTATAACCTGTAATGTCTGTTTCGACACCTTTTAATTATATCACAATAGTCTTTTAATTGTAAGATATCAAAATAGCAGACGGAAAAACGCTTACCCCCGCTGATTTTTTCCCTTTACGGTAATGACATCTACAAAAGGACGAATCCGGTCCATCAAGCGTTGTCCTTTGTACATTTCCTCTCCGTCCTTGCTCGTAAAGCTGAGATGCTTCTCCAGCCCTTGCAATGAGTAATTGGAAGTATAAAAGGTCGGTTTGCGATTCATTCGGTAATTCAGTATGGAGCCCATCACATGGTCCCGTACCCACGGGCTTAAATTTTCGGCACCAATATCGTCAAATACGAGCAGATCACAATTTTTGAGCATTTCGGTCGTTTCCTTCAGCTTCTGCCCGTCCTGAATCATGGACTTTAAGTCCTCCACAAAATCAGGCATATACACGATCACACCGTTCAGACCCGACAGGGCCAGCTCGTGCAATAGATAGCCCATCAAAAAAGTTTTACCCGTACCAAATGTACCTTCCAGATACAGTCCTTTTTTGGATAGACCCTGACTTTTCGTCTCTTCAATGTAACGGAATAGCTGTGTGACGGCAGGCATACGTTGTGAATCTTTGCGCGCAATTTCAAGAGCGTTATATCCCTCCAGAAGGGCGCGTTCATCCACATAGAAGCTTTTAATTCGCTGACGCACCCGTTGTTCATGTTGGGAAGCAACCAACTTCGCACATGGGGTCCGAATGTCCACGATTTCGGCTATTCCATTCGGATATTCCACGCCCAGCTTGCAAAAGTGGCCCTGAAAATCGTTAGGACATCGTTCCAGCCCCGGACAATTGTCGCAATTTCGACGATCCCGGGCATACTGAAAGAGCATGCTCATGTTGAGTCGCAATTGTGTTTCGTCCACATCAGGATGAGCAGCACAAAACTCCTGCACGAGCGGATCATTTAGAACTTGATCGGCTACATTGCGAGTGCGCTGGCGAAACGAAGGGTTCTGCATCTGCTGTAGCAAATCGCCCAGTGATTCCAAGAACGCTCCTCCTTTCTAAAATGTGCAGAGTTATGGACACCTACACCTTTTTCTGTTTACCGGATTGCATTCGTTCGGCCAGACGCAGCAGTTCATCCAATTCTTCCTCAGATACAGACTCCTCGGAAGGGTGATCCTGTACGATTGGAATGGATGGCTTGGCAGGCCCGTTATTTTTGGCATATGCGCGGGATCGGCCGCCGGAAGGAGAAGCAGAGGACTGTTTTCCTTTTACCTTGGCTTGATCCCTTATATATTGAACGGCTTTTTCGTAAGTATTTACCTGCTTAAGCAGCATGTTGGAAGCAACGGCCTCGACAAAGTTGCGGTTAATCCGCTGATCGCTCCCAGATACGAGCAGTGACATTAAATAATGGATCAGTACGTTGATGACTTCACCGGGCAGCTTATAGCTGATATCAATTTTCTCGAATATATCCAGCAGGTTACCGGGAACCGTGCCGGGGAAAAAGGTTTGCAGCAAACGACGATAAGGCTCGTTGCGCAACATCATATTATACTGGTGAATGTCACATTTGGCTGTGAATTGTGGTGGAACCTCCACATAAAATTCCATTTCCACAGCCTGTTCTGCAGGCGGCTCTTCAGATGCGGAAGTTTCCCTCTGACGCAAGGCGACCACTTTGGCGGCCTGTACCTGCTGTTCCTCCTGACGCTTCCGATCCTGTCTGGAGTGCTGACTAGCTCGAAGCTGAAGCTCGTCGAGCAACAAATCGCCTGCTTCGGTAAAAATACCATCCTCATCCAGCAAGCGACTAATATCCTGTACAGAGAGGTCAAATTTGCGAACAACGTAATTGACCATGCCTAACTGCTCGTGCTCAAACCGAAGACGCTCCACGTGCTTACGATTGGCAGATTCACGCGGAAAACGGAGAATAATATCTGCATAATTCAATGCTTCCTCCGATTCTGACGCTAGTGCTCCAGTCTGACGGCTAGTGGACACCTCGGACAGCGCCTGCTCCAGTTCATAATCTATAACATGGGTATTCAGTTCAAATAACTCGTAGAAAGGAATCGAAATATTCTCTTTATTATAGGAAGATTGCGACCATTCGCTAGATTCCCTGCTCCACAACGATTCTCTCAGAGAGAGCACTGCAAACTTACCGATTTTGTCTCTCAACAAAAGGGTGAGATGCTGTGTTCTGAAAAATTCAGCAGGTGCAAGCGGTGGCTGCATCTCATATTCGTACATATAGTCGTCCGTTTCGGGTGCATACAGCCTGGACGTCTGTAACAGACCGACGGCCTCCAGCTTGGAGGTCTGTTCAATCAAATACTTGCGTCCCTTCTCACTCGGCTCCAGTCCCAGTGTCAGAAAAAGGCGACGCTGCTGTTCCAGCGGCGAATAACCGATTTGTCCAACTGGCACATGCTGGAACAACAGTCGATACAGACTGACCGCAAATGCGCCTACCATCGGCTGATAGACGCTTCCCAGCATCAATTCATCCAGTGCGCTCAAGCCAAATTCCCGATAAACGCAATAGCGGTGGTTCTCAGTATAGTGCAGCAGGTTTTTCATCCGCATTCCAACATTCTTCCTTTCCTGACATAACGGTCTCCAAGATGTTTTTCTATTCTATCATACTTGCCTTCTCGTGGGACCAACAAAATAAGGGCAATTGTTCTCCTTTTTGGCAGCCATATTCGTCTGAGTTCTACTTTTTTCGAGAATACTAACTATTTTATGACTTTGTGACCTGCATCATGGTAAAAATAAAATTCTTCACACTTCTTTCATTGGTGAAAAGCTTTACTTTGAGCTACAATATAATGGTAAGCATCACGTATTTGGATACAGGAAGATATAAGGAAGTACACATATTTCGGCTAAGCCGATTATCATTTACAGATCGTAAAGGAGTGTAGATCGTGAGTCAACATCAACCACAACAAACCCCAGCAACACCCAACGAAGTAGCCTCCACACTGGAAGGCTGGTATGCGCTTCACGATTTCCGGTCCATCAACTGGACAGCATGGAAGACCGCAGACGATGAAGAGCGCGCCGGAGCACTGGACGAGCTTCAAGAGTTTATGAAGGAATGGAACGTTACAGAGGAAGCGGGTCTGGGCAGCTCAGCTGTCTATACTGTAGTCGGACAAAAGGCTGATTTTGTCATGATGCACCTGCGCGAAACGCTGGAAGACCTCAATAAACTGGAAAATGACTTTAACAAAACAACCTTCGCCAAATATACAACCAAAACCTATTCTTATGTGAGTGTGGTGGAACTAAGTAATTATTTGAGCAAAGATGAAGATCCAATGCAAAATCCACAAATCGTCGCACGATTGAAGCCCGTATTAAACAAGGCGCGTTATATTTGCTTCTATCCAATGAACAAAAAACGTGACTTGGACGACAACTGGTATATGCTTTCGATGGACGAGCGTCGCACCTTGATGCGCAGCCACGGTTTAATTGGACGCAGCTATGCTGGCAAAGTAAAGCAAATCATTTCCGGTTCCGTCGGCTTTGACGATTGGGAATGGGGCGTAACACTGTTCTCCGATGACGCACTTCAGTTCAAGAAGCTAATCTACGAAATGCGTTTTGATGAAGTCAGTGCCCGTTACGGTGAATTCGGCTCCTTCTATGTCGGCAGCGTGTTGAATGAAGAGACATTTGAAGACATGTTGAAGCTGTAAGATGCAGACATCAACTCTTTACTGAATAAAACCGAGGATTTCGTGAACTCCCACTTTCGGGACGACGGAATCCTTTTTTATAAGATCTAAAACTATAATGATAACAAGAACAATGAAAAAAAGGCCTCCGAGCTCCTGTATAAGAGCTGTGGAAACCTTTTTCTGCTCGTATTGTTTTTGCATGTTGACTACTCGTCTGAGGTTAGAAAAACCGTCCCTTTTTCAGTACCAGTGGAATTCCGCCAATGATGAACAGATAGCGGAGATCCACAATTTTTTTCAATTGTGCGGCCACCCAGCCTTTTATTTTACGTTTGCCCACCACGGCGACGGCTTCGCCTTTTCCAAGCGAAGCAACCGTCCCTTTGTTGGAAAATACGAACTTGTGCAGCTCCTTTTTGCGAAGAGTAGCGGCCAGATTCTTAGCACAAAGGACCCCTTGCTGCATCGCAATTTGGGCAGTCGGTGGATAAGGACGTCCTTCGGGATTAAACATCAGGGAGCTGTCCCCGATAATAAAAATATCATCGTGGCCGGGTGCACGCAGAAAATCGTCGATTTTCACCCTTCCGCGCATCACTTCGAATCCGGCTTTCTCAATTAATCCGTTCCCACGAATCCCTCCCGTCCACACCACCGTGCAGGCTTCGATTTTCTCACCCTCACCAACAATTACACCATCCTGCAAGCATTCCTTAATCGGAATTCCAATGCGGAAGGTGACCCCTTTACGCTTAAGGACATCCATCGCATACTCCACCAGTTCAGGATCGAACCCTGGCAGTGCCGTAGGAGCTGCCTCGACGTTAATGATTTGAATCCGGTTAAAATCGATGTCATACGCTCTAGCGAGCTGTGGCAAACGATCCGCCAACTCCGCTACAAACTCAATCCCGCTGAAACCAGCGCCCCCAACGACAAAATTGAGGCGACCTGGCTTACCGTCATTTTTATACAGGGCCAGTTGGTATTCAATATGCTCACGAATCAGGCGAACCGAGTTAATACTGCGAATCGTCAGCGCGAACTTATCCATCCCCGGAATACCGAATGTTTCTGGCTCCCCGCCTAGTCCGATGACCAAATAATCGTAGGACAGCGAGCCATCCTCCAGCACGATTTTTTTCTCCTTTGGTATGATTTCCTTAACCGTTCCTTTGACTAAATCCACCTTGAACTCATCGATTAGCTGAGCAATCGGAATCCTTGAATGTTCAATCGTATCTGTACCTGCCGCAGGCATATGAAGATGTGTCGTAATATAGTGGTAATCATGACGGTTGATTAGCGTGACATCCGCCTCATTGTGCTTGAGCTCCTTTTGCAATTGCTGAGCCGTCAATATACCGCCATATCCGGCGCCCACAATGACAATTTTGGGAATACTGCTCATGCTTCTACCCCTTCCGATATACATAATCATAATCATTAATTGTTCACAGCTGTTCTCTCAAAACGGTTAATTGATACTCACAGAAAAGTCTTCATCAAATATTAATCGCTTTAACTTTGCAAGCGGAACCCAGCAGTTTATAATGATAAACAGTGAATCATGCGTTCGGCGGCTATCTGAACCTCTATGCGGCTGATTCAATATCTACAAATCCCATACTATCCCTTTCGGAGGTGTTTTTAGAGTGACAGCTCAATCCACAGGTGCGGAGATCCGCGATCTGATTATTATCGGAGGCGGTCCAGCCGGTATTTTCGCCGCTTTTTACGGAGGAATGCGTCAGGCATCCGTCACCTTAATTGAAAGTATGCCCCAACTGGGCGGCCAGCTTGCAGCCCTTTATCCTGAAAAATATATTTATGACGTTGCTGGCTTTCCTAAAGTGACTGCACAAGAACTGGTTAACAATTTGGTTCAACAAATGAACCACTTTAATCCAGAGGTGCAGCTAGAAGAGAAAGTCGTATCGTTAGAGAAAAAGGAAGAACGCCACTTCATTGTAAAAACAGACAAAGGTGGCGAGTATCATGGTAAAGCGGTTATTATTACCGCTGGTGTTGGTGCTTTCGAGCCGCGCAGACTGGAGCTTCCAGGTGCCGAGCGTTTTGAAAAAACGAACCTGCATTACTTTGTCAGCGACCTGAGCAAATTTGCAGGCCGAAAAGTGCTTATCAGTGGTGGTGGTGACTCTGCTGTAGACTGGGCACTTATGCTGGAACCGATTGCAGAACAGGTTACATTGATTCACCGCCGTGACAAATTCCGTGCGCATGAACACAGTGTCGAAAACCTCCTCGCTTCCAAAGTAAACGTTATTACACCAACGGAAATTACAGAATTGCATGGAGAAGACACGATTACTAAAGTCACTCTTGCTCATGTAAAAACCAAAGAAACACAGGAAATTGAAGTGGACGATGTGATCGTTAACTTTGGATTTGTATCCACACTTGGCCCGATTGCTGAATGGGGAATTGAAATCGAAAGTAACTCTATCGTGGTCGACTCTCGCCAGGAAACAAATATTCCCGGCATTTTCGCCGCAGGGGACATTACGACCTATCCAGGCAAGCTCAAGCTGATTGCGGTCGGCTTTGGTGAAGCTCCTACGGCAGTCAACAACGCCAAGGTCTATGTAGATCCAGATGCCAAGTTGTCTCCCGGGCACAGCAGTAACATGAAATTGTAGTCTAGTTTAGACTATGACAAAAAAGGGTATTTTACTCCAAATTTGATTCTTTGGAGTGAAATACCCTTTTTTACGGTGTGCCTATTCGTTGCAGTGATTGTCCGTAAAGTCATCCGAACCCTGAATGACTTTACAGTCGCAGTACGAGAGCTTGTCCGGTCTAATGAAGGACTACGGCTGTATTCATCTCTAGATTTCTTTTGTGAATCTCAGCCAGCAACAGTGCAATGAAGTCACATTCAAGTTTAAGCTCGATTGCCATCTGATAGGAATCCAAAAGCATTTCATCCGTCAGCATAGCCATCCTCGACACAACCTTTCCTTTTATTTCAAAATCTATTCTATCAAAATACCAAAATCGGAACAAGCGTTATGTTATCCACAGTCAATTGTGGAAATCCTGTGTATAAATTGTTGGTAAGTGTCGTTAACCCATATATGTGACAGGGGATAATGTGGACAATATTTATACACAGAATTTTGACGCTCGAACACAAAAAAAATATTTTTATTATTTATACAAATATATTATATTTAGCGTCTTGTTAATAGATTATATTGGAATTTTTTTAAAGAAATCAGAAATTTATTGCGGTCTTGTATTAACCTCTAAAATCCATACCCGTCCACTCTGATTAAGCCCGTAATCAAATCCCAGTTGTCCGATCCCAGGAAATCTTCTTTCCAGTACAGGAATACAGCGTCGTGTAAGTTCAATGATCTCTCGCCGCTTTTGAGTAGCAAGCCGCCGGGGATATATCATCCGAAGCGCCTCTGTTCCCTTCAGCAAAGTTCCCCCTTTGCACAGATTCGTAATGACCAGCCCAGGCCGAGCATGACGTGCAACCACCGCACGGAAAACCCATCTCTGCCCTTCCTTCACAACTTTGACTCGATAGTCGACAGGTCTACCTTGAATACTTGCCAGTTGGATGCCTTGTTGAATGAGATATGGACGTTGGATTCTGAGCTTATTAATTCCGATTACAAGCGCTTTAAAATGACTGAACCGGTGCGTGTGCTCCATACGCGTACAGGTGTATCCCCTACGCTCCTTTGCCACACGCATGACTCCGACTCCTCCGCCTCCTTTCACAGGTTTTATAAATACAAAAGCATGCCGCCGCAGCATCATGCGCAATTGTTCTTCACTATATAGACAGGTTTCCGGTATATAAACGGCGGTATGTGGATGGTGGAGCAGCGCCTTCGTCTTTAGCCATTTGCTTGCAAGTTGTCTCATCTAACCCTCTCCTTTCGCCGTCAGGTATACTTATACATACTCAACAGGAATGTTCTATTCTTGGATGATTGTCCGCGGCATGTGCCTATTTCGACAAGATCATGGCGAACGGTAGCATGCACCGAACATCACTGGTACAATGACAATAATCTACTACCATTTGCACGGAGCAACGGAAATTACCGGCAAATCGTTTTTTCAACAAGGAGGTCAACTCATGAATAGCAAAATTGGCATCATGGACATTGGCTCAAACTCCATACGTCTGGTGATCTATGAAATGACAGAGACAGGAGCCTATCGAATTGTGCAGGAATGCAAAGAAGCTGCCCGACTGAGCGAAAAGGTTGGGGCCAACGGCCGTATGGAACGGGAGGCGATTCGAAGCATCGCTCCATTGTTACGCCAATTTATGGCGGTATGCCATATGCACGGGGTGGTCCGTATGCGTGCAGCAGCAACGGCAGCCATCCGCAATGCCACGAATTCGGACGAAATCGTCCAATGGATCGCGGAGGAGACAAATTTAACACTGGAAATACTGAGCGGGGAGCAAGAAGGCTATGCCGGTTTTCTGGGCGTAGTGAACACTATGAATGTAAGTGACGGAATCATTATTGACATCGGGGGTGGCAGTACCGAAATTACGCTGTTCCGCGATCGAAAGCGACTGCATACGGTGTCATTTCCCTTTGGCGCCGTCAATATGAATTGGCGCTTTGGACGTGAGGTTAAGAATGGCGAATGGTCTCCTCAGCAGATTGAGGAAATGGAGAGCTTTGTCCGTTCTTCACTGCAAAATCATGATTGGATCTTCTCCAATCCGGGTCTGCCATTCATCGGGCTGGGCGGAACCCTGCGTACTTTGGCTAAAATCAATCAGAAGCGGCAGGATTACTCACTTCCTGTGACACACCATTACGAAATGACGATAGAAGATGTCGATTACTTCTATGGCAGTCTGCCCCATCTTCCCTATGAAAAACGCAAAAAAACAGCCGGCCTGTCCAAGGACAGAGCCGACATCATTGTACCGGGTCTTATTATATTGAAAACGATATTTGAAGCTGCTCAAGGCTCCGCGTATTTGGTCAGTGGAGCGGGTCTGCGAGACGGCCTATTTCATGAGCTGGTCAACGCTGAACAGCCCGTGGTAGCTAATCCGCTTATCACATCCATTCGCAATATCCTTTCGTTTGCTGTCCCGGTTAGCGAAGCGCATGTCAAGCGGGTTAACGAGTACGCCGTCCGTCTTTATGACACATTGGCTAACGGAACCTCAGCTGCTATGGACAAGCGCTTGTTACTGACCGCAGCAACTCTTTACAAAACGGGGGCTGCCTTGAATTACTATCATTTCCGCCAGAATTCCGTATTCTGGATTTTACATGCAGGCATTGGCGGTCTGTCCCATAGGGAAACGGTACTAGCCGCGTTGATCGCGGATTACCATCCCAAGAACCGGACTCCCCGTTTGCTACGCACACATGCCGATATTTTGGAGCCTTCCGACGAGGAACGTGTACATCGGCTCGGCTCGCTGCTCCAGCTCGCGATTGGCATGGATCGGAGTGAGTCGGGAATGATTACCAGCATCAATCCCACTACTGGGGATGACGCACTGCATCTTCGTCTGGAAAGCAAGAGTGAACCCATATTAGAACAACGGGAGCTAGAATCGGTTGCCAAGGATTTTCAAAAGGCGTGGAACCTTACATTGTCGTGGTCCATTCTACCTTCTTCCAATTTCTAACCTTCATCGCTTCAGATTGGCTCCTAATGGGAGCCTCTTTGTCGTTTCTGGACACAAATTGATAGCTGCCGTTAGGTAAAAGCTGGCGTGCCTTCACATTATCCCTTAACGATAAATGCAGAATATCTGCCAGCATTTCTTTGATCCCGTCATCATAAATCGGGCACATCAGTTCAATTCGGCGGGTCAAATTGCGCGTCATCCAATCCGCACTGGACAAAAATAACTCGGAGTTCCCTCCATTTTCAAAATAAAACAATCTGGAATGCTCCAGGAAGCGGTCTACAATACTGATGACACGTATGTTCTCGCTGAATCCTTCCACACCGGGACGCAAACAGCAGACCCCTCTAATGATAAGATCAATCTTCACACCTGCCTGGGAAGCCGCATATAGTTCATCGATCATCTCTTGATTGGATAAGGAGTTGATCTTGGCAATAATCCGGGCGGGCTTACCTGCCAATGCTTGCTCTGCTTCCCTACGGATGAGCTCAAACAGCTTGTTCTTCATTCCCGTTGGAGCCACCGTAAAAGCTTGCAAAGTCTTGAGCGCAGAGAATCCCGTAATTTCATTAAACAGTTCGGAGGCATCCTCTCCCAGTACCGGATCCGACGTAAACAATCCGATATCCGTATACACGCGCGCCGTGCTTTCATTATAATTGCCTGTACCTACATGCACATATCGTTTGAGTGCGTTACGCTCATGGCGTATGACAAGAATGATTTTGGCGTGCGTCTTCAAGCCAACCAATCCATACACTACGTGACAGCCTGCTTTTTCAAGCGTACGCGCCCAGGCAATATTACGCTCCTCGTCAAAACGGGCTTTCAGCTCTACCACCACCGTTACCTGCTTGCCCGATTCGGCCGCACGTGCCAATGCCGGAATCAGCTTCGATTCCCCGTTGACACGGTACAGGGTCATTTTGATTGCCATCACATCCGGGTCCTCTGATGCCTCAATGATAAAATCAGTTACCGCATCGAATGATTCATATGGATGGTACACGAGCACGTCTCGTTTACGAAGTACGTTGAAAATATCCTCTTGTGGGGGCAGTTCTTCTGGATACAGTGGTTTGATTGCCGGAAATTTCAAATGCGAATACCCCTCCAAATGATCGGCAAAAGACGACAAAAATGTCAGATCGAGCGGCCCGTCCATCTCAAACACATGATCGAACAGCTTGAATTCGCGTTGAAGCTCCATCAGGGCATAGGGATGAATCCCTTTTTCTACTTCCAGTCTAACCGGCGCCCCCCGGCGTCTTCGACGCAGCTCTTTTTCAATCTCTTCGAGCAAATCTTCGATCTCTTCTTCATTAATGGATAAATCGGAGTTACGCGTAACACGAAAGGCATGAACCGCCTCTGGAACATATCCGGTGAACAGCGTTTGGATGTGATGCTTGATTAGTTCCTCAATTAAAATAAATGATTTCTTCTTGCTGTTCGACCGCAAAGGCACGGTAACAACACGTGGAATATTCGAAGGCACCTGCACAATGGCAAAAAGCGGTTTATCCTCCTCCGTATCCCCTGGACGTCTCAAGACGACCGCTAAATATACGTATTTATTGTGAACGAGTGGAAAAGGACGGCTCTGATCGACCGCCATCGGCGTGAGTACCGGAAATATAATTTCATGAAAATATGCATCCAGCGACTTGCGCTGTGTTGTATTTAAGTCTTCATATTCGAGCAGTAAAAGACCTTTTTTCGTCAAGAGGCGAGAAATATCACGATAGGTCCGGTATTGTTCTGATACCATCGAGACGGTACGCTTGATCAGTCGTTTGTACAAACCGGAGGGGGTATATCCCGTAAAATCCTTTTGCATAAAACCCGCCTTGATCTTCTCGCGCGTCTCTGCAACACGAACAGCCATAAACTCATCCAAATTGCTAGATACAATCGCCAAAAATTTGGCTCTCTCCAGCAACGGTGTATCTGCATCCTGAGCTTCCTGAAGCACACGGCGATTAAATTCAATCCAGCTTAAATCTCGGTTAAAGTAACGTTCTGACCCGGCTTTATCCTTATTCTGACTCTCTATCAACATATGGCCTCCATCAATTCATGCAGTATAGTATCCCTTTATTGTACTATTAGATGAAACGCACTAGCATCACAGCAGTGTAAACGCAATGTAAAATGTGTGTAAACACAATCTGGATGTTTGAAAAGGTCAATCGGACGCTTTACAAAAATAGCATTAAGCGGTACAGTGTTTACGTCTGTTTCATAGAGTAGATTAACAAACCGTTCCTTTTTCAGTTGTTTATGTTCATTATGATGTGTAGTAATCATTTAGTAGCCACGTTCAATTGCTGATTTTCAAATGGCATGATATAGGGAGGATTTACGTTATGGAACCCAAGAAAACGCCACGCGTACTGCAAAAAAACATCGAATTTTTCACCGCGGCGCTATCTCAACACCTCGTTTCGGTCTGGCAAGAGGACCCTACAGGTGTATACTGTGAGATTGGCTGTGGATATATCGAGTTATTCAGTAGCGAGATGATTCGGGTGCGCAATCAAGATGGAACCCCAAGCCATTATGACCGCAATATCACCATGTTTCAGTTAATCACGAAGGATCAGCCGATATAATTATTATATGCTATGCCTGCGCTGTTCTTCCAGATTAGAATTGTTTAATGTTTACAACTATCGATTTTTCATATCTGCTAATCTTGCAGTTTTTCCAAAAAGCGCCTCAGAGCGCTTTTTTTGTCGACTTTTTTTGAACATCGTTTCGAAAAGCAGTATGATAAGGGAGCATATTACCTAAATTTAAAGGGGAATCAACCGATGGAGCATACAACATCAGATGGGCGCATCCTGGTTATGACCGCGGTTGAAGCCGAACGGGAAGCTGTACTGCGGGGCCTGAAAGGCGATACCCGTTTTGTGGTCGAGCTGGCTGGCGTGGGCGCACCGTCCGCAGCGGCTTCAACCGCGCTAGCACTGGCGGCGGCCGGTGACTACCGTCTGGTCATCAGCGCCGGAATTGGTGGCGGCTTCGTCGAGGTCGCTGCACTGGAGAGCGTCGTTGTTGCTGACGCGATCATTGCCGCCGACCTGGGGGCAGAGACGGCAGAGGGCTTCAGCAGCGTGGACGAGCTGGGTTTCGGCTCAAGCCGGATTACCGTGAACGTTGCTACCGCGCAGCGATTCGTTCAGGCGTTGCGTGCCGCTGGACAGACGGCTGTCGCGGGGCCGATCCTGACCGTCTCCACAGCCACCGGTACGGCGGCAACAGCGGAACGGCTGGCCAAGCGCGTTCCCGGAGCTGCTGCCGAAGCGATGGAAGGCTACGGCGTAGCCGTGGCGGCAAATAGACTGGAACTGCCGACGATGGAAATCCGCACGGTTTCCAATGCTGTCGGTCCACGTGACCGTGCAGCCTGGCGGATCAAAGAGGCTTTGCAAGCGTTGGAAGCCGCATTTTCTACATTGACGGAGGTTATATAGATGCAAATTGCTTTTTCACCTTGTCCCAACGACACTTTTGTCTTCCATGCCCTGGCGCATGGATTGATTCCGGGCGCACCCGCGCTGGACATTACATTTGCCGATATCGACATCACCAACAATCTGGCGATCACACCAGACGGACTGGATATCATGAAAATTTCGTATGCTGCACTTCCTTGGGTGCTGGATGAATACGCCCTGCTGCCTTGCGGAGGCGCACTAGGTCGGGGGTGTGGTCCGCTCGTGCTGACCAAGGAAGGTTCCACCGTCGAAGGCCCGGAGGCCCTGTCCGGCAAGCGTGTAGCCGTTCCGAGTGAACGTTCCACTGCCTATCTGCTGTTCCGCCTGTGGGCAGCCAAGCATGTGCCTGGGGGTGTCGGCGAGATCGTCGTGATGCCGTTCGACCAAATCATGCCTGCTGTCCGTGACGGGGAGATAGATGCCGGGCTGGTCATTCATGAAGCACGGTTCACGTATCCGTCCTACGGACTTAGTAAGCAAGTCGATCTGGGGAACTGGTGGGAAGAAGATACAGGGCTCCCAATCCCGCTCGGAGCCATTATTGCCCGACGTACGCTGGATTTGGATGCGATCACAAACTGGATACGCGCCTCTGTCGAATACGCTTGGAAGCATCCAGAAGCTTCGCGTGAATATGTATTGTCTCATGCGCAGGAGCTTTCACCCGCTGTCGCCCAATCTCATATCGACCTGTATGTTAACGATTTTACCGCCAATTTGGGCGACAGCGGATATGCCGCCATCGAAGCTTTGCTTGGTCGCGCTGCGCAGGAAGGGCTGGTACCTTCGTTTGATTTAGCCCAACTGCGCCCTACTTCCACAACAACACGTTAAAAGGGACAGACATGCCATGCATGTTTTTCTGCTGAATAGAGTAGTTTAAACATATAAAACCTCCCGAACGAGCACATGGCCTAGCCGTGCGCCCCATTCGGGAGGTTTTATCATTTCATATGGCGAATCCTCATTCGGACTCGCTTGATCCTTATTCTTAGTTCTGTTCCTGCTCCACAACCTCGGTCTTAAATACGTTATCCAGTTTGGTACCCAATCTTTTGACCAGCGGCACCTTGATATCCCGGCTCAGCTCCTTGAAAAAAGCGTCCATGTCACAATTAATCTTATCCAACACGACCTTCACGGTGCCCTCTGCCAAGATCTGCTCATTCAGATCCTCCGGTACGGTAACCGAGATATCATACTTCTTGCTTAACGTTTTAATGTAGCGGGTAAAGATTTCGATAAGCTCCTCATTGTTGAACTTCTCAACTGCAACTTGCCCTTTGTTAGTAAATTTCAAATTCACTCTCACGTTAGCATTTCCCCTTTTCCTTTTGACCATTTATTTTGGATAAACGTTGAACCTTTCAGAGGCTCTTCAAAGAAAGGGCCTTACCGGTCGTTTTAGACTCTTGTCCTTTGATATACTAAGTATAACACATTAAGGCCGTTTTCATTTCCCAACTTGTCGTTTTATGATAAAAAATGATACAATTTGCGCATTTTCAGCATAAATTCTTTCTTTTCATGCCAATAATTAGAAATAGTTTATACACAAATACACAAAAAAACGCCTATCTCGCAAAAGAAAGACGTTTCCGTATAGATGCCCAAGTGGTATGCATTTACAGAGGCTTCGTACATTCCCAACCATGTGAACGATACTCACGCACAGCGTCTCGTATATCCTCAATATCATCAGAATGCAGCAAAACGGCAGGTAGAATTACCCAATATTCATTCTCCGCTAGATCAATAAATACGTCCTCGACATCGTAATATTGCATATCGCCAAATGCCGTATCCCTGATTTTCTGTCCAACCAAAGGTGTAAACTGGGAATCAAATGTTTTCATCACCTTCGTATATTCCTTCACGCCCGTTGCCGAGATCTGCTGTGAAATAATGACGCTCAATGCTGTTACCTCCCTGACCTAATAATGCTCATTATACCCTTCTCTCAGACCCTCTACAAAACCTTGCGCAAAAAAAATCATAAAAATCAATAGTCCAATACCAATAGCTACGGAGCTGATTACGATAATGAAGATACCCTGCGTGTTTCTTTGTTCCATCTTTCTAGTCAAAATTCCGAAAACAAGACCTATGATCCCCAACAAGCCTCCAAAGACAAAAAAACTAAATATGAACCCCAAACCTGCAAAAATCCAGCCAAAGAAAGCGAGCAGCCATCCTTGCTGCTGCGGCTCACTCTGCTTCATCTGCCAGCGTTCCCTCGCTGTAGGTGTATATCTGTCCATTCCTTCTCCCCCGCATCATCTTGCAATCCTTAAGAAAAAAATTCGCTCGCCTTCTCCCGATGGGCAGGCTTGATATGCATATCCAACACTTTCAAAGCTGCTAGCACAACCCCCGCATCATCCGTGAACCCTAGCATCGGAATAACATCCGAAATCACATCCAATGGTGAAATAAAATACGCCAAGGCTCCGAATGCTACCCCTTTGGCATAAAGAGGCGTTTCAGGATCTATTGCACAATAATACATGGCTACAGCATCCTTCAAAAAGGGCACTTTTCCAGCCGTAGACTTTACCTTTTTGAAAAATCCCTTTTTCACCTGTTCTTCCTGTTTTGGGTCATACTTGGCTTTGGTTACGTCAAAATCCTTCATAGGTTCCTCCTATTGCTGACCGGTGAGTTTGAAAGTGCCGCCTTCCCGCTTACCAAGCGGATAATTTTGAACCGTCAATTCCACCTTCGTATTCTTATCCCATAGCGGAAGCTTGTCAGATGTACCGTACTCTTTCATAGCTATATTTATGACTTCCTCCGCCTTCTTCGTCAAAGTAGCAGAAGCCATATTATATTTACCATAACCTTGATAGGCACCGCCAAAACCAAGATTTGGTTGATTATTCACATTTAAAAGCACACCCTGCAACGTACCGTTCTCTGCTACATCAAAGGTCACTTTTTCCAATACAAAATCATCAGTAACGACAGATGTCTGTTCCAATTGATGCGATATAGATGACAGGTTGGCTGCTAATCTAACCCGTTGCAGCAGCGCCTCTGTATCGTTTTGTTGCTTCGCCAATGCTTGTGTTGTCTTATTTAGTGATGCGTTCGCTAAAGTTAAAGTATTTACCTTCGTATTCAGATTATAATTCCATACCGTCAAGGCTATACATCCTAGTACCGCTACTCCTGAAATGACTGTTGCTACAACTGCGAGCTTACGAACAGAATGTGGTTGCGGCTCCACAGACTGAGTATGAATGCTTAATTCTCCCATATCAAACTTCCTCTCTACTTATATAGTCATATTTTACTATTCTCCTCTCTGTTAATCTAGTATATTTTTCCTAATCCCGTATTTCTATGCATTTGTACAGGAATTCGTTTCATCAGCCTTGGAGCTTCGGTTCCTCCGTTTTCCGGGAGATGCTGTATTTACCAGATACACACTACCTGCAATCAGCACCAGCCCCACAACAAACGTCAAAGTAAGTGATTCCTTGAGCATTACCATACTAAAGACCGTGGACAACACCGGTATCATAAACGTATAGGAGCCGACGGTTCCCGCATCTCCGTTGTCGATTAGTTTAAAATAAATCATCCAGCCCATCGCAATCACGAATATCGAAATAAACAATAAAATTGCGATAAAGGAGGTCGTCCAGTGAATGTCACTCCATTTCTCGGTCGTAAATCCAATGCCATTGAGTATGATCCC
Organism: Paenibacillus sp. 203; assembly: GCF_037027525.1. Taxonomy (NCBI): domain Bacteria; kingdom Bacillati; phylum Bacillota; class Bacilli; order Caryophanales; family Paenibacillaceae; genus Paenibacillus; species Paenibacillus sp. 203. The sequence goes on along the minus strand of NZ_JAXCHD010000006.1, from coordinate 152,732 downwards.
CCCAAAAATGAGTTGCATCGTCACCGCCCAAATGGAGTCTAATTGCTTGCTTTTCTTCTTCATATAAATTGTTCCGAGCGCCCAGCATAGTCCTGAAGCTAGCCCCAACACAATGCCCAGTACAGACAAATGTCCTGCCATTCCACCAGAGCTAATCACGATCACTCCGCCAAAACCCAGTACCAGTCCAACCACCTTCAGGGGAAACATACGCTCCCCTAGCCACATCCAGGAGAATAATCCCAACAGGATCGGCTGAAGGAATACTAAAGTGGAAAATAACCCAGCAGGCAAATAACGCAGCCCTACCGTCTGTAAGCCATAGTAGCCTGCAATATTAAATATGGCCAGCACCAGATAAGTCCACCCATTCTGTCTAAGGCGTAAGGTTTCCCGGTTACGCATAGCGAACAACAGCAGAATCACACCACCCAGTAGGGTACGGATTCCTGAAAAAAATATCGGCGGCGTATCTGGCAGAGCCAGCTTGGTCAACGGCCAGTTGATCCCCCATACCATTACTAATATCAAGACAAGCCACAGCGTAGCTTTAGGTGTTAATTTTTTCATAGATGTCTTCTCTCCCTTAGATTTTCATCGCTCATTGCTTACGACTAAAATCTGAATAGCCGTTTGCAAAGTTTTGCTTTACTAGCTTATACTGTGGTCACTAATAAATAAAATGAATGTTTTCAATAAGGGAGATAACTTTTCACTTATGACCATTACTCAAATTATGATCTTCGTTCGCGTAGCTGAAACGCTAAACTTCACCCAAACTGCCCATGAGCTGCATATGACGCAGCCCGCGGTCAGCCATGCCATCGCCAGCATCGAAAACGAACTGGATGTCCAGCTATTGCTGCGCGACCGAAAAAAAGGAGTGCTGCTGACCGATATCGGGCACAAAGTACTGCTGGAATTTCGTATGATGCTGCAAAGCATGGAAAAGGTACAGCAGCAGGTGGCTGCTGAAAAAGGTCTAGACGTGGGCACAATCACGATCGGTGCCTTTCCTTCTGCTTCAGCCTATTTTCTGCCCCCGATTATTCATCATATTCGTCAGCATTATCCGAACCTTGTTTTCGATCTACATGAAGGCTCCACGAATGAAGTCAAGGAGTGGGTGCATACCAGAGAAATCGAGGCGGGTATCATCCTGTTGCCAGACCCTCAGGTAGATGTAATCCCATTATGTCAGGATGACATGGTTATTCTCCTGCCAGACGGTCACCCTTTGCAATCGCACAATAAAATCGCCATTCGAGACTTGAATCAGCAGGATATGATCTTTTGTAAAGGTGGACATGAAGTCGCCATTATGGAAGGTTTTGAACGCGAGCAAAGTCAGTTGCAGGCACAGTTCATTACTCATAATATCAGCACCTTGGTCAGCATGGTTCGACAGGGACTAGGTATGGGTATTGTTTCTTCGCTTGCCTTGTCCACGTTCCCTCATAATCTGACCGTCAAGGAAACTTCGCCTCTGATCACACGTCAAATCGGTATAGCTGTACCGTCCCTGCACAATGCTTCACTTGCTGTACAGTTATTTGTGCGGACCGCGCAGGAGCTGTTTACAGATTCGAAGCAGTAGAAGCATTGGTAACGAGATTTTGGCAGGTCTATAATGTTTCCTAAATATTACTTAAATCATATTATAAGAGGTGTCTTTTCATATGCAGGAAAATCAATTCATTGGACCAGATAGCTAAGTTCCTAACCTATTCCCGGTGATTTTTTCTTGTTTTAATATGGTGTACTTAAAAAAATAAAAAGGAGTTTTCCATAAACGGAAAACTCCTTCGCACGTTAAGCTATTTACTGCTACAGCTTGTTCAATGTCGGACCACCAATTCTCCGGCTACATCATCCCAGCGCCAAGAAACCTCATGTCCATGGAGATGCAGCCCCCCAAACCACTCGTCGATTCCTTGAACTGCAATGCGGTCCGCTGATCCATTCAGTACTTCTTTACCCAACTCTGTCAGAATTACCTTTCGGTTCAGAAAATCTGGAATTTGTCTGAAATCCAAGCCGACCTCATCCCCGTCAATGATCAGCAAAGGATGTTCGCCTTGCGCCAAAGCACGAATAAATTTCCAGTATTCGAGATCACCCATGCCGAGCACATGCAGGATGTCAGTTACCTGACGAAATAATTTCAATGGTGTATCCACTCCATTATGAACGGTCTGAAGCGTGGTCTGTTCCACAATGCCCAGACCATTCCGCTCCGAGGGCAACCGCTTGAGATGCGCTGTGAAAGCTTCATAGGCAAAAGGCAGGCCGGAGGCTGCCAATTCTGCCTTCTTGTCTTCCAGCAGATTAGCCATTTGAGCAGGATCAGGAGAAGCATACGCCTGCCAAAGCTCGCTTCCGAGCTCCATTTCTTGCCGTTCAATAGTTCGCCAGGTCCCGGATAATGTCTGAAGCTGTGCCGGAGTGAGCTGTCCCAGACCATGAAACCGTTCGATTCCCGGAAACTCCCCAATACAGAGTAGGCTCAGCTTCGTGCGGCCCAGTTTCTGTCTCTTGAACCAGTGGAGCAGATAGGCGAGCATGCTCTGATCAAACAGGTCATGCTCAAACCACAATACGACTTCATCATACTTGATAAATTCACGAAGTTTCTGCTCTTGTTCCTCACATGCCGTAATATATTCGCTGGCCGGAATACCCATCGTTTCTTCCAACACCCTGGCCCGCAATGCCCGTTCTTCCGCCCCCGCTGGATTTGCAAATATCGGTCCTGCCGGATATACCTCTCTCCATACAAGCACGTCACCTTGTACAACACCCTGCTTCAACATGTCACCTACAACATCACCGTTAACAATATGTAGCATGTTTTGCCCTCCCTCATACAAATGATTGAACACGGAGACGAGGTCGGCCACCGGGAGTGTACCTTTCAATTTTCGGCGGGCATCGTGCAGCCGCTTCTTAAGCGTCGGGACCGGAGTGCCCAAATAATCGGAAATTTCCTGAAGAGAGTAGCCGTAAAAATAAAACAGCCGCAGAGGCACGCGCAGCTTGGCAGACAGTGCCTTCACCGATTGTTGCAGAACTTGGCTCTCCTCTCTACGCTCCGCAATTTCTGCCAAACCCGGTACTCCTCCCGATACCTGCACAGCTTCATCCAGAGGAAGCATCGAATGATGCTTGCGACGCAGCATCCGCTGGCACTGTCTTACGACAATAGTCTTGAACCAGCCTGGAAAAGCTGCCGGGTTCTGTAGCTTCTCCAGATTCTGATAAGCCTCTATGAACGCATCCTGCACGGCATCTTCCGCGAGATGGACATCCTTCAGCATGTCATAGGACACGGCATATGCCATTCCGTGAAAATGCAGCATCAGCTGCCCGAACGCTTCTGCATCCCCTAGCCGCGCCTTTTCAACCCACTCCCTCATACGTCCCTAGCCTCTTTTCTTTCGTGTTCTTATTCTTAAGTGCCAACTCCGTGGGGGAAGGTTACAAATCATGTTGATGGAAAAATGAAATGATTGATAAATAGCGTCACTGAATACAGCAACCATATTAACAGACTCTATCTCAAAAGAAGCATAATGTAGCCACAGGTTGTTGGTTTTCAATAGAAATATACCATCCTTTATTTTTTACGAGGTTAAGTTCAATATGACTTCGACCATGTAGCCATAGCAGTTCATCCAGTAAAAACGCCAATCCATCCTTACTACGCAAACGCTCGATCAGTTCTGTAACGACTTCCATAATCTCACGCTGTATATTCTTCGCTAGTTGGAGGCCCCCACTTTCCCCATCCACATAAAGATATGGATGATCCGGTTGATCTATCTTTCGTACATGCCGCAGACACAATATCCCATGTTCAAGATAAAAAAAATAGCTACGATCATACAGAACTCCCTCAAATAATTCATACATATGAGGGTTATCATCAAGTCCATATACCATGACAACTCTTTTTAAGCCAACTGGATTGCTCATATATACTTTCACCCCCTCAGAATTGTAATTGTAAATTCCTATACTTGAAATTTTAGTGAAGTAAAACTCTAATTTAAATAATGTGAACTTTTTATTTGATAAGTCCTGGATGTTTGTATGCAATACTGTAATTTATGTATAAGAAGTCGTTCATTAAATACATCCGCATATATTCTCTCTCAAAAATCATCCGCAATATGGTATATATACCGAGTTAACTTCTATTATATTAATGAGGTACTCATAGTATATGTTTTGAATTCTTATAATTAAAATGGAGAGTGATACGATGGATTTTATAAAATCTATTTACACAAAACAAAACGTAAATAGCTCAGTACTCTTTTTTGCATTTTTAGTTTTATATAGTGTCTTTTCGGAGATTGAAATTAAACCCGTAGTTCTCTTACTTTTTACAGTTGTATTCGCGTTTTTTAATGCCCTGAGTAAATTGGTCCAATCCATACGTAGTGATAATGATCTTAAGTAAAGTAATCTTTACACATTAAAAAGACCTCCAGGACGAATATAGTACGTGACTATACCGTTCTGGAGGTCTTGATTTACATTTTCGAATTCTTAACGCCCCATCATGAAGGTTTGCAGACAATTCATTTTCATTGTACCCTTTTAAACTATCTTAACAAGGCTCTTCGTTCGGTTTTCCGGCATCCGTAGCCGTACGGAAGCTTGAACCGCAGCCGCATGTAGCTACAGCATTCGGATTATGAATCGTGAATCTGGCGTTAGGCTCACGTTCGGCCAAAACCGCGTCAGATCAACGTTTTTGAGCGTTGGACAGGATTGTTAATTCGTATGACTACTTGTTAATCACACGCCTCTACAGCGCATAATCACGTTAATCGTATTCTACCCTAATGGAAGGCGTAACGCAACGCCTATAAACGAAGAAAAAGCGCCTGCCTCCGAAGAGACAAGCGCTTAGTTTATCGTTATGTTAGGTTATCCCCGAGATAAAAAATACTGTCTGGATTTTTCGTACTCCAGATTCCGAGCCGCGCGAGGGGGCGCTTGGGGGTACGCGGTTAATCCTCATAGCGCTCTGTCTTCGGTTTACTCAGCGTTTTTCACCGACTCATTTACGTTAGCTTTTGAATCGGACACTCGGACGCACTGGCCCACGTGCCGGATAAATATACAACGGGTGTATACACTGGAGATTGTTAATTTGCAATCCGCAATCCTGTGTAAACGTCCGAATCCCGCGCCCCGTCTACGTTTAACGGACAGCTACGAAAACGTACCGTATACACCGTATATACATTTCCAGTTAATACGCGAGAAAACCGCATAACAGCGCGGCCTAACGGGTATACACGCTGGTAATTTATGCATGGAGGTAGATGCATAAATATCTCGTTTAACCAACGTAGGATGCGGCACTTAAATCCGCTACTACGGAAGCTCCCGCGCCAGCCAACCCCCGAGTTTTAAGGCGGGTGTGCGTCAGAAGCTTCGTGTAGGTAAAACGGGCTATCTGTCCGGAATCGTCGGACTATCCCGCGAGCATTCGGTCCAGTTCTTCGATGTCTTTGCGGATAGCTTCGTCCGATCTACGTTTGTTCTCGACCTCTTCACGCATATCGACAACCTCCGTCCGATCCGTTAGCAATCCGTATCTACGCATGAACAGGTCGATTGCCTTTACGGAAGGCATACCGTTATTTCCGCCCATGATTGCTTTCATCAATTGAGTGTACACGGTCGACCGCATCGAATCAAGTTGACGCTCGGCTAAGTAGTTGACGTAGGCAGCGAACGTCGTCTGCGCCTTCCACTCGTACAACGTCGAACGCGCTATGCCGAGTTCGTCCGCAAGCTCCTGCATTGTGCGCTTCTTTCCACCGTCGGAAAGTAGTTCGCCCCACTCGTTAGATACGAGTAATTGCGCGGCTCGTTGCTGCTGCGGTGTAAGCTGTTCCTCCAGTCGTATACGCTGTGAACTCATTCGGACTCCTCCTCTATACGCTTCCTCACATCAGCTATTGCGGCTTGAAACGTTTCCTCATCGCTAAACGCTTCCGCCTTTTTCAATGTGTCCCTACTCGTCAACCAATTGAGCGCAATATGAAGGCTCCGCACTTGAGTATTAATGTCGAGTGTATCCAGCTTATCCTCGTCTATTGCGTTGTTTACGCGGTTAATAACTCCAAGAGACAGCTCAACGCCCAAGCCCGGTATGCTGCAAAGCTTCTCCCCCGCGTGTTTCAGTAGCTTCGCATAAACCACGTATTGAGATAGTCTATCCGTATCAATACGTGTAACCTCGCCCTCGGCCAGTATCCGCGCGTACTTGACCATGATCGCGGTAAAAGGTTTGAGTCGGTCAATTATAGCGAGCGCCAGCGGAGTGCTGACGAGCTCGGGTAATGGTTTCGGGTACGGGTCTAACCCTTGTTCAATACGGAGTTTACGTATGCGCTCCGTTAAACGTGTGACGCCGTTCATACAATCATATCCCCTTTCGTAAGTAAAAGAGCGAGCCGAAGCACGCCCGTAAGTTTAAGCACGTGACAGCGCCTTTACAAGCCGCCCACACAGTACCTCGATGTCAGAATCATTGTTAATCGTGACTCCGCCGAGATATATGTTCACGCCTCCTGAACCACCCTTACCACGCTGCTGGTCGCGCCATTCGGATGCTTCGTGCTTCGTTAAGACCGCCTCATCACGGTGAAGTGTAGCGGGATAACCGTTCATAGGTACCCGGTCAAGTCCGCCCGCGTGCTTATTGCCAAGCTTTTTCCGCCGCTCCGCATTATGTGCCGCCAACTGGTCGTCTGGAACACCGCCCATCCACGTAGGCAAGTGCTTATTCGTCCAGTCAAAGAATCCATTCACAGCGTCGCTCGATCCAAGAGACTTCGCTCCCTGACCAATGTAAACATTAGATGCACCGCCCCCTGCTCCTATTGCAGCCCCCGCGAGTGCACCACCAGGACCAAATAAACCTCCGACTATTGCCCCGCCACCACCGTTAAGCACCGCACTAGCGATAGGGTCATTAGCGATCGCTTTCTGTATCCCGTCAATTAATCCAGACCCAAGTTTTAACCCGACACTCACAAACGTTGGTACGGCTGCTTCGAGAGACGATGCCATGAACTGAACGACCTGTGCTGTCAATTTCTCTACAGCGTCTCGCCCCCCACCATTCCACCAATTGGAGAACGCCTTTTCTATCTTTTCGAAGGCGAACGCGACTTTACTTTTAATGTCTGGAAGCTTCGTAAACTCAGGGTTATTAATAAAGTTATCCTTGAGGAACGTTTTAGCGGTTGTTACTGCGCTCTCTACCGCTGCGGTAATCTGCGGAGTGTACTTAACGACGAAGTCTGCGGCAGCTTGCGCCAGTCGTTTTAAGATCGGCATCGTCGGAAGCAACGCAGATATTTGCAACGTTTCAATCGCGCCCTGGAACTGCTCGACCGCACCAGCTGCGTTATCCATCTTCTTGGTTGCGACCTGTAATGCGGTGACATTCGCCATCTCTTGTTGGAATTTCTTAACGCCGGCCGCACCCTCTTTGAATAGATAGTTACCCGCACGAATCGCATCGGACCCGAACATATCATACATGTAGGTTTGACGCTGTTCAGCGGTTAATTTACTGAACCGATTTCTCAGCAAATCCGCTACCTGTGCCAGGTCTTTAATCTCGCCTTTATTATCGTAGAACGCGGAGTGAATGAGGTTACTCGCTGTCAGGAACTTCTTCGTTTCCTTTGCCGACTTAGCCGTCCCAACCTTGAGCCCCGTCTGAGCTGCAACGTATTTCTCGATGTCCTTCGTAACCGCCTGTACAGACATTCCCGTAGATTTGATTCCCTTTTTGGACATGAACGCCAGAGCATCCGTAGTATTAACAGTCAGTAAGTTGAAGTCCTCGAACAAGCCGTATGCCTTATCAGTCATGGGAGTCAGGTTCGATAGCATCGTCTTCAGCGATGTACCTGCGGATGCCCCTTTCAGACCATTATTCGCAAACAAACCGAGCGCCGTATTCGTATCTCTAAACGACATACCAACACCGTCAGCTACGGAGCCAACCTCAGCTAGGGAATATCGTAAATCGTGTACGTCCGTAGCTGAGGCGTTCGCTGTGCCCGCCAAGATATCAGCAGCCTGCGCCGCAGTTAAGCCGTCTTTCTTAAACGAGTTAAGCGCGGTCGACATAATTTCCGCAGACTCCGCTAGGCCGAGTCCGCCCGCTGTTGCGAGGTTGAGCGCTGCGTTAAGTCCGCCCGCTTGGACCTGCGCGGTGGACATGCCCGCTTTCAGAAGCTCCTCGATCCCTTGTGCGGCCTCGAGCGCGCTATATTTTGTTAACGCCCCCTGCTCGAGCGCGAGTTGTTGCATGGCTTTCGTTTGCTCGTCGGTCGCGCCTGTTAACGCCTGAACCGTCTTCATCTGCGACTCGAAATCCATCGCTTTTTTAACGGAATCCGCCGCGAAAGCAATCCCCGTAGTCGCAACACCAATCCCCGTTGCTGCCACGCCAAATTTCGTCATATTACCGAATGCCTTACGTAGCGGGCGGCTCAAGTCATCTACTAAACGTAAGTGTCCTACCAGATCGAATGAAATTTAAATCGCCGTCCTTTCGATCGCACGCACCAGGAGTCCCAACACCTTGTAAACCGCCATAGCCGGTCCTACTACGCCTTTTCCAGCCCGGACAGCTTCGTCTACGTCGTCGATCGCGGGAAGTAGCTTCCTCATGCGGAAGCCCATTGCTTGTACACGCACCATGTCTGAAGCTTCAAACTTTGCGGCCACTTCGTTCCATATCGCTGCCTGCTCAGGAAAACTATCTGCGAAATCATACGAACCGGGACGCTTGTGCGTTAAGACCGATTCAATCAACCGAATTATGGGCGTTACGCGCTCCATATCTGCGAGAACGCTGTCCGGTAGTTTAGACTTGCTCATTCGTATTCCCCCTTTATCTTTGTTGCGCCGCCTTCGCTTCCCGTTCGAACTGGAGCATCATCGACGCGTACATAAACATCCGGTGTCTCCGGTCTTTCGCGTAAACCTCGTCGGGCGGGATGCCGTGACGCTGAAAGATTTCATGCAGCACGTAAGCTTCTCCGCCCGACTTGATTAGTTTTTTGCGTCTTGGATAAGCTCCGCGTCTCCCACGAATCCGGACAGTCTCAGCAACGCTTGTACGATGCGGGATTGTTCCCCGGGTAACAGCGCCTTTTTAACGACGTCGGCTGCGTCGGAAGCTTCGTAATGGTCCCTTAGCGCCTTATCGTTAAGATCCGGATCAGCTACGGCTTTTGAGATGAGCAAACGGTTAAATAGCGACTCGTCGACACTGCCGTCCTTACCCGTCGTTGCCTGTGCGCGAGCTTTTTCGAGCATATCCTCGTCTAGTGCTTTGACGATGAAGTCCGTACCCAAACGCGGAATATACACGCCTTCCTGTAAATCCGTAGTGGCTCCGAGTAACGCTTCAAGTCTGCTTGTTGTCATATAATCAGCCTCCGTATGGTATTTTTGGGAAACAAAAAGAGGCCCCGAAGGACCTCCGTGCTATCGCTATTCGATTTCTCTGCCAGGCGCTACGCTTGTCCGAAGTATCTTGCCGTAATTGTATGCCCTCGTGATCTCCATATCGGAAATCCCCCACACCTGACGTCCGCCTCCGCGCCAGTGCAACGCCGTTTCCGGAAAGCTGGGCCGGTTTTCCCATTTCTCTCGACCGGGCTCTGTCGCCTCTACGGTATTCTTGTAGATATCAGATGCATCTTTTTTCAGAGTATACAAGTCTAAGAGCGCCCTCAAATACACATACTTGGCATCCTCAATTGCTCTCAATTTATCGTCATAATGTCGTTGGAAATAGTCCAGCGCCTCAGCCCGCCCGGTACGCATTGCCACTTCCGCAAGTGCGCTCCTCTCATCGGATGACCGTACGGACGCCTTAGACGCTCGTGCTTTGGCCGCCGCGAGATCACTGGTGAGTTCGGCAACCTTACGTTGCAACTCGGCCTCACGATGTACATTTCTGGGTGTCGGATCGTCTAGCGTTGCGTCCCCCGCTTTCCGAAGTTCTGCGTTGGTTTTTTCGAGTTCTGTAGACAGCTCGACGGCATGGGAATAATGAGCCTCCACTACCCTGTCTATCTGTGCCTTGACGTCATGATACGCTTTAATTGCGTCTTGTACTTTCTGCGGTAATTTAACCATTTAAACCATCCTCTCTACTATCCGGTCACTCTCCATGTACTTGTAAAAACGACTCGTGATCCCGCAACACCTTGTCCGTGAGTTCTTCGCCCAATGTAGGGGCGGCTCCTAATCGGACCATTGAGTTAACAGGCTGCGCAGCCCTAAGTCGAGCAATCTCGTCAAGATTCTGTCTTGCCTGTGTCTTCGCGTCAGTCTCTGCCGTAGCCTTTATTTGCTCATATGAAGTCCGCAATCGTAACGGATCGGTTATGTGTTTGTTCAGCTCGACCCCGGTATTTGCAAAGTCGTCTACGATGATTTTGGCAATGTACGGATCGCGGATGTCCTCCATAAATTCTAGGAGCTGTTGGGCAGCGCGTTTGTTATTGAATACGAGCAATTCCGTTTTTAGAGAGCCGTACTTATCGGTGAACTCCCGTAATTGCTCGGCGGACGGTTGGGGATTCGGAGCGCTAATCACAGCGCGAACGCTCTTTTCCGCTACGTCCAACTCGGCATCTATAGCGGCTTTATTGGCGCGGATAATCTTTGCCAGTTCGACAGCCCCTTTTTCGCGTATTCCGCGCGCCTTTTGTGCGATGCCTATGCCCGATAAAGTCGGGTCTTCTTGCGCTTCTTTAACCTCTTTTTTTACACGGGTGAAGATATCATGAGAGGCTATGATGGAGCCATCTCCATAAATCAAATCTTTTACTTTTTGGATAGTATCGTTGTAAGTTGTCATTGTTCATTTCCCCTTTTAGTTTAGTTTGCTTGTACGTCCTTCGCCGCAGGCTTGCCGCCCCTACCTTCCGTTAGCACGTAACTCACGCGCAAGCCGACCGGTACTTCCGCCGTATCGAAAGATTCGCAGTCGGCTATGTGGAAGAACACGCGATCCTCACCGGACGAAATGAATCCGTAGCCGCGATCGCTAAAGTACGAAACTACACCGGATTTACGTTTTACCTTCGCTGGCTCGTCCGACTGGCGGCGACTATATCCGAGTGACGGGCCGATGTTGGCGATCTCATCACCCGTACCGATGCCGCCTGTCCACGTTTTTGAATTGATGAATTTACTCACGCTGATTCCTCCTCTTGTTCTTCCTCCGTCGCGTTTGACCATGATATCTTTGTACTCTGCTTTCCCGTCAGCCGATTTTGTACAAGCTTGCGACCATATCCGCTCCCTCTTTTGGTAAGGTGATAATGGCCGAGTACATTGCAGTGATAGTCGACGATATCTGCTCCGAGGCATCGATGAACTATGCGCGTCACATGCTCAAAATTAGACCAAGCAACGTCAATAAGCGGATAAGCTTCGTAAGTTACGTTATGGCGATCTATGACGCTGCCGTTCTCGTCCGCGAGAATAACGAGCGTCATCGTCTTGTCGCCTGATACATACACATGCTGATAAACGGTCGCTTTCATCAAATCGCCTCCTCTGCGGCTAGGTATAGCGCAACAGCCTCCGGCACATTCGACTCGTACTCGATCGCCTCGTCCTTCTTCGTCAGCTTTCTCGCAACGACTCCGCCGAACGTCAGGCTTTGGATTGCGCATTCGACCTCGTCCCCAAATTGAACGGGAAACGCCCGATCCAGTACGTGAATGGGCTCCGCCTGGCCTTCGCGGAATATTTCGACACGCTCGTTACATTGAGGGCCAACTTTAATTAGCGTGTGCCTCACGTTTAGTGATTTGGTTTTCATACTCGTTGCCTCCTCATTATCGTCTAGCAACCTGCGTACTTAGATAGCGACACGGGATTGAAGAGTCTCCGCGCCACACCTTGCAGCGCCTATCCGTTTTCGCCATCGCGTGGAGTAGCACACAGCTTGAATCCGGTTTGAAATACGGGCAATAGGCTTTCGCGTCATCTTTAGCGCTAATCTGTTTCACCTCCTGAAAGCACGACAAATAAGCCGCCTCGAAATTCGGGCCGCCTTGGTGATGCGTTTTTAATTGAAGAGAACTTTAATCGCCGTCAGCTTTTCCGCTGACCCTGCGAAGACAACACGCGGATTAACTATAACCCGGCGCTTCCGTTTATCATGGACGTCGGGCACGAGCAGGAAAACGTTCTTGCCGTTGAGCTTAACCGCGTCGAGTGCTTTGCGAAGTTTCTGCGCGTCCTTATAACCGAGTAATGCCGCGAGTCTCTCGACGTCCATCGGTTGCAGCCGGTCTTCCTGCGTCTCTTCAGGATTAAAACATACGATGTTAGTGTTGAAGTTGATAAACGGAAGCACCGCGTAGAGGATCGCTAATTGTTTGACTTCACGGCCTTTTCCGTAAGTCTCATACAAGCCGCGTACAGTATTGCGGAACATACAGATATAGCGGTACTCGGAAAGATCGTATGTGTTCTCTTTCTTGATCTCGCCACGATAGAATATTGACGGGTTCATGTATAAGTCCCCGGTCTCCTCGTCCTCCGAGATGATTGATTCCGCGACCAGCTTCCTGTGTAGTTCGGAGTATCTAACACGGTGCATGCCGAGGAGATTGGCAAGGCCGGCGCGTTTAATGGGCCGCCCGTTGTCGTGCTGGAGCCTGCCGCCGTCGTAACTCGTATAAGTCCCGAGGAACATTACACGAGCATAATCGGATTGACTGAGCGACGGGAACCGCTCGATAAATGTTTCGCAGCCTTTAAAGAGCGCGAACACAAAACCGCCGTGCTCCTCCGCCCATTGGCCGAGTACTGTGACGTTACGCGCCCCGCGTGCCTGCGCCTCAGTTGTCCGGATGACTGTGTCAATCGTAGAGGAAAGTCCGGCTTCTGCTAGCAGTTTATCGGCACGCTCCTGCGCTACGATCGCAGCCCCCTTCGTCTTTTGCGGTAGGTTTCTCCAAACTCGATTGGCACGTGATCTTTTATCAGAATTGCTCATGTTACCCCTCCCAGATAAAAAATATCATGCTTTTCAGTTACAAAATCGGCAAGATATCATGCTTTTCAGTTACATAAATTTTTGGTGATTAGAGGCTAAAAACCCACGTCTGGCGCGGCTTTCCTCTGTTTTTATCGACTTTTCGGAGATTCTATCCCTATAGTAAGTCTTATTCTTTTTTTCTTCTTGGACGCGCAGAATACATGTGAATATACCATAACACCATGCTGCCGCCTCCCTTCGGTCGTTGCCTCACCGCGCCCAAAAGATGGCACGATGAAAGTGTATCTCTACCAAAGTCTTTCTCGCGTTTAGAATATGTACAGACGTCCCGGTAGGGGCGGATGTCCGCAGGAGCGTAGCGACGCGGAAGGTAAAGCGAATGAGCACGTCATATCTACCGTTGTAGCGTCTACTTTCCCGGTAGTAACGTATCCTGGTACATATCGAGTAGGCGCGTTAATTTATCGGACGTAAGTTCGAGTTCCTCAACACAGCGCTGGCGCATCGTTTCATTAATCGGGCGTTCTCCTTTCTCCACGCGCCATAGATGCGATTCGGACACGCCGAGTAAGGCCGCCATTTCCGCAAGGGATAGACGGTAGATCAGCCGCAGCTTTTTGACGGTGGTAAAGTCGATAATCATTACGTCAGCCTCCTTTAATTGCGCAAGATTTCTTGCGTGTAGTGTAAATAAAAAGATCGCCGTCATGTCGTTAGGCAATCGACACGAGAGCGATTCTACTTCTACGTATATGTCTTTGAAATTACAAGAAAAACAACCTCAACCTAAAAAGTTTCCTCATAACAAGAGGATAACTAAAGGCATAAAAAACAGGGTGAAAGACTGAATGTTCACATAAAATTCACAATTAGAAAGAGATTCGCGAGTGTACCCGCAACATTCTACTCCCTCATAACGTATAGCCGCAAAACGACAGAAAATACAGGGTACAAACTAAAAAAGTCACACAAAATTCACAATTGAAAAAGACATTCGGATTTTATCCGCAGCGTTCTACTTCCTCAATGTATATAGTCATGAAACCTCTAAAAAAACAACCATAAAACGGAGGAATTTACGCGGTTCTCTCATATATAGGAGAATGTCGCCACCTAATATTCAGCCTTCCGCACGGGTTTCCGCCGTCCGCCCATCATCTCATATCGTTGTTTGGCCGCAGCTATAGTCAACAACTTGTCTGGATCGTGTGGACGCTCGTAGCTTCCGACATGTGAGTTCATCCAGCGTTCCGACGTCCAATATGGATACTCCAACCACCACAGATAACGTATTGGTTTATTCGTCTTAATTGAGACGCTTCGTCCCGATTTGACTTGGCGTTGCTCCCTTCTCTGCGCCGATTTACGAACTGTCTTGCACGATGGTCCACATACCTCCGCCCACCTGTTTCTTGTTCTATCGTAAAATGGATATCCGCAGACAGCACACCGTTTAACACGCGGGTCCTCAAACGGTCCTATCATTATGGTATGTATAATAGAAGCGGCTTCCTCTCGCGTCAGCCCTTCCGTTAATGACTTTGCGTAATCGACTGCGCCTTCTCCCGGTTCCATGGCGTACCTCCCTCCCGTAAAATAATTGAGCGGCAGCCCACAACGGAGCCGCCGCATTTAATGTTATTCATCTTTCCGAAACAAGGTAGAGACCGCTTTCCCTTAGCCGTTGGTCTTCTGCCTCATACGCTGCGTATACCGCCTCCTCATAGTCACCGTACTTCCGGAGGAGTTCAGTAACCAAACGTATTCCTTCAGGCGTGTTACGAATATCAATAGCAATTTTGCCGGAACGTAGCGGACGTATCGACACACCTGCGTTTCTGCTTTGGGATAGGATATCAGACAGGACGGTATCGCTTGCGTATCCTGTATAGATATACACCGTTGTTTTTCCGTTTTTGCGTTGTTTGATGTTCATAAACATATAAAATCGCTCCCTTTTCGTTTGGTTTTATGAGATGCGGTTAACCGCGGTCTACCTACTTAACCGAATACGCGACGTCGTTATGCACACTTACACTACGTTTGTTTCCGGCGGAATGAGTTTCACACAGTTGAGCGTAATGTTTTCCGCCTTACACCTACTTCAACGCCGCTCAACCTCTCGTGACACACTTTTGCGGAAATTTATTTCGTCCGTCATAGATAACACGTTGGTCGATGGCCGTTTCGCACATCGGATACCGTATTATCTACAACGAATTTTGATTCCGCACAGTCCTGTGAGAATTTTTCCCCCTATATATGATAAGGACACAAAATCGCCAAAATGGGGCACGCTAATAACTTTTTTGCAATTTCTGAAACCAATGGAACCTACGTTCGTATTACTCGATATAACAAGCAGACGACCGGTGCCTGAACCGGATTTACCGGCCGATCGTCCTAGTGTGAAAAAATCTATATGAACTACGCCTGCCTGACGGATATTGCCGTATCCGGACGTAGGAATTATCGAAGCCGGCCGGTAGTTGGGACGTTGGCGCGTCCTTTCGCTACCGACCGAAGTTTACCGAGCAATTGGCGTTACTCAGCGATTGTTCCCTCCGATTGGCGTCGGAAAGTACGGACATTAGATTTGACCGCTCGTTGGCGCGAGGCAGCCGACCTGGTAGGATATTAAACCGTCTCCTCCCCATTGAATGCCCGAAATGATTGGCGTCATTTCGAACAAAACGTAGGTTCATCGGAGAACCTGAAACGGAAACTCTCCGACCATATGATTGAGGACGTCTTGCGTCAACCATTCGATGACATCACGGCCTTGCAGTTTGGTAACGATCTCCGGTATGACTACAGCCGGATCTCGCGTGACGTTGGTTGCGAGTCTAACGCTAGACGTGTTTCGGTTTTCGATATAAAACCGACTGATACCCGTCTGATATATCCGCTCAACCTTCGATAGATAGACGGTTCCCTCCAGTACAAAAGCGGCGTATCCCGGTTTGACGAGGAAGCCCTCGCTCATGTCGTAATCGAGGTCATCGTCTTCCCATACGTGCAAAATAACGATCTTTTCGAGAACAGCGATACCATTCATACTCAAACGCCTCCATTCGGAAATACGTTGTTAAATGCCGTATCTAGTTCTTTTAACGTCTCAATTCGTTCGGCATCGGTGAAATGCGGACTCCCTAATACGTTGCCGACCGCGAGAACATAGAACCGAAACGCGATCATTAACGCCTCGCCCGTCGTTTCGGAACCCAGCCGATAATCCGTGAAAATTTCCAAGTAAGACATTACGTCAACACCTCTCGCGCT
Organism: Paenibacillus sp. 203; assembly: GCF_037027525.1. NCBI lineage: Bacteria > Bacillati > Bacillota > Bacilli > Caryophanales > Paenibacillaceae > Paenibacillus > Paenibacillus sp. 203. The sequence continues at coordinate 136,366 of NZ_JAXCHD010000006.1, read as the reverse complement.
ATCAACACGACAGCGTAAATAAACCTAAGAATTGCGACAATACGTTTGCGGTTCTTACGCGATAGTACGATGTTACGCATAGTTAATAAATTGCTTACTGCGTTCAATCTGCACGCCTCCCTTCCCGACGATGAATCCGAGTTCCTTCATTACGTCCATTGATAGCGTTAAACTCCCGAGTGGTGACCGCCGACTGACTCCGGTTATCTTCGAGAACGCCCGCGGCTGTATGACGAGTTCCTGACGTGTGCCGACGTACCGAACTATGTAGTTCCCTGTGATCGGATCGAGTACGTAGCGAACTTGAGCCGGAGTAACTAGCGGGCGTACAACACGGAAGACTTCGCGCTTCATTTCTGCGTCCAACTCAAAGCCGAGTTCGACGAGTTGTGCCGGGGTAGCTCGGACAATGTCACCGTAGAGATACGGATTAGCTTGCGGTATAATGGTGAAGAATAATTCCGATGTAACGCGGAGTTCTTGGCGAGTGCGGCCGCTTCCGACCGTGAGGATGACGTTACTTTCGCGACGATTACGGATGAAACCTAACGTGATTGACATATAATTGCGCCTCCTAGCGGGATATATAGTATGAATTGCGTGATGCTTCGTTACGGTACGATGTTGCTCGGTAAGTAAATGAAACTTTTTATATTCGATTACGTATTTCGTAATTTAACTATAATTACGTTTTTCGTTATTGTCAATACTTAAATTACGTTTTTCGATATTTTAAAATCAACGTTTATAAAAGAAAGAGGGGGAAATTTTTGAGTAATAGGACACTTGTCTGTGATTTGAAAAATCTTCTACTTGAGAAAGGATGGGAGCAGAAAAAGCTCTCTGAATTAACTGGTATTCGAGAGGCGACAATTTCGGAGATGGTTAGAAACAAGAATAAAATGTTTCCACGTCAGGTACTAGAGAAAATTATTAACGTTCTGGAAATAGACGATATAGCAAAGCTAATTCGTATTGAATACATAACGAGTACCAAAGAAAGTACCGAACCAAAAAAAGAAGACCGTTAATCTCGCGGTCTTTTTTACGTAGGAGGCCTATTATGGAAATGAACGACGAAATTCACGCACTCGTCCTCGAACTAAATCACAAGCAACGCGTTACGATAAATAAGATCGACAACGTTAACGCACGCATAGACTCAATAAGCGAGGGCATACGCGAAATCAATTCCCTTTGTAATTACGTGAAATCAGCGTTAAATTAGCGCCCCCAATCGTACCCTTCCGTATCCCTTAACGCAGGCTTTAGTGTCCTGATACACGTTGATTTTATGGTAAACATTGCGACAGAACATTCATCAAGTGTGGTATACTCTTGTTAGAAGAATAGGAGGTGCCGTCTTGAAACAAGTGCCTGAGCAATTACAAAAGCCAGAGGATATTGCTTTCTGTCATGCCGCTAATATCATTATCTATGTTTTTTCACTTGAAGATTTACAAAATCCCATTGATTCGGGTTTCATAGAACAACCAAACGCAGATGCTAACTTTATTGTCGTTAATGGGACAGTTTACGAGATGAAGGATCACGTTTTTCTAACTACTCCATAGTTCCCGAATTACCTACGATAACTGCCGAAATCAAGCATTCAAGGCGGAGCGTGAAGCACGGAAAAAGCGGAGGTCGACTACGAACGCACTAAGAAACTTAGAGCGAATACTATCATTATAAACGACGAAAAAGCCCGTAATCCCTCGCGTTGAGGACACGGGCTTTTAACGTGAAATTAGGCTTTCTATTCGTGTTGCTTACGTATGTATTCAAGATGCTAAAACAACGCTGATATACGGTGAAAGAAGGGTAAAACTACCTAGTTTATTATTACATTGAATACGAGCCCATAACGTAATAGCCCGTACAAGAACCACAGTATGATGCCTCCGATTATCAAACCGGAAATTAATCTCGCAACTTGTTTATCTACCGGAAACATGTCCCAAAAACTCGGATCGTTATTGACTTCCTCTTCGCTTGCATTCTTTGACTCAGTTTCTTTCATATTAGTTTCTTGTAGCACTTAATCACCCCTTGGTAATAGCATAAAGACCGCCCAACGCCCCAAGCACACCACACGCAATCGCCGCGATCATAATTACCGGCCCTTGTATATCGCGACCTTCGACTTTTTTCGTAAGGAACCCGAGAATAACCGCAATCGGCGACGTTACCACAGGAAGCCACAACAACGAGAGTACAACAAACGTCCAGCCGAGGAACGCGAGCGCACTTCCCTTTCGCTGCTCTTGCCTTTCCGTCGGCGCATCGTTCTTTACGACACCGTTAATCAAACCGTATCCCCTCCGCCATCTAACGTTTACCTAAATAATACCATCGGACTAGGCCTCTGTCACTACGGATATTCGAAAAAGCGGACCCATCTCTGCATAAATGAGTCCGTTGTTATCACCATTATTTCGGCATCCATACGTCAATCAACACGACGGACTGGTTCGCCTCTGTTACGACGCTTACCAAGCGTGAAGGCTCTGGAATATCGTCGCCATCCGCTTCCATTCCGTAAAGGTGCAACGCAAGACAATCCTTCGCCATATATAGCGCTTCTTCGTCTGTGCCGCCGCAAGTGTAGGCGCCAGGTAAGTCCGGGAAGCTGACGAAGATCCCGTCGTCTGATCCTTCGCCTGGGTAATCGAATATGGCCGGGTATACGTATCTGTTTTTAATAAGTGACACCTCCGTTTCTATCGTCTTGTCTTGCGATCCTGACCGAGTTTCCCAACTACATCGTGAATAGGCGAGTATACTTCGTGCTGCGCTTTGATTGAGCGGTCAGATAGATGCGTATATTTCATCACCATTCGCAAGTCCGTGTGTCCTAGTATAGACGCAAGATGACGTAAGTCACCACCCTTTTCAAGAAACATTGTCGCTGAAGTATGACGAAATAGATGCGGATGAACGTTAACCTCAATCCCCGCTTCCCTCGCGTGTTGTTTGATACGATCCCGTAGTCGATCGTCACGTATCGGTTCTCCATAATTGGTTAGAAAAACATACTCTGAACTAAAGTCCGCATTTTCCTCAATTAACTCTTTTAAAAGACGTATAGTGCGTTTAGTTAATGGGATGCCTCGACCTCGTCGTGTCTTAACTATCGTTTCATCCAGCCACACCATACCAAGCTTAAAATCAATATCGGATTTCTTTAGTGACAGAATTTCTCCGATGCGCGCAAAAGAGTCAATCAAAACGTTTATAGCCACGTAGTCCCGAAATCCCGCGTACGAACGGCGGTCAGGGACAGCGAGCAACCGCTTAAGCTCATCTACCGTTAATATTCGTATCTTCTTGACTGGCTCTTTTGCTTTTCCCACACGCGAACACGGATTCGAAGAAATATGACCTTCTTCGTTCAAGAACCGAAACATTGTCCGCAATCCTTTAATCCGAGTATTCACAGTAACCGGTGACAGTCCGACAGTCTTGTCCGCTTCCCCTTTATGTGCGTGTCCTTCCCATTTGCGTTTACTGTGTAGAAGCCAACTCATATATGAACGAATCACCTCCGGAGTAACCGCAGTTATCGTAAGTTCTAAACACTCTAACTCCATATATTCGCATAGATATCGTAAACAATCTCCATACATCTCCAACGTTCGAGGTGAGCGCCCTTCCGATACCTTTGCATTATGAAATATTTCGAATAACTCCCACAATGAATTTTTAGGCGCTTTTTTTGCTCTCGAAAACTTATAATTCTTTCCTATCCGTTTATCCAACTCTACTCCCCCTGATATAAAATACGGGGTTAATGATAACAGAAAAACGCCCACCTCCGAAGAGATGAGCGTCGTTATCAAACTCGCTTCTTAATAAAGCGTGATGTTGGCGAATACTCGTCATGACTTCGCCGTATATCGTTCGTATCCATCTGAATGTACCGACGCATCGTACGTATGTCGGACCACCCGCCCATTTTCTGTACGGTGAATGGATCGGCCCCGTTAAGTATCATCGCACGAGCCCAAGTATGGCGGTAAACGTGTGCCGTCATCTTCTTACCGGCTACACCCGCTTTTTCTCCATAATGTTTCAGTCGTTTATTGAAGTGGTTCGCGCTTACCGGATCACCGTAACAAGACATGAATATGCGATCCGTTGTGAAATACTGGCGGTTCTCCTCTATTAACTGTAATAACAATTTTGCCACATGCGCGGATATAGGGACCATCCGAGGCTTACGGTTCTTGTTCACTTCACCGCTCAACGTGATAAATCGTGTTTGAAAGTCTATATCAGATATACGGAGACTAAGCATTTCCGATACGCGACAACCCGAGTCAAGTAGTAGCGCAATTGCCACGTAATCCCGGTACCCAACGAAATCCCGCTGTTTAGGTTGCGCCAATATCGCTTTTACTTCGTCGTCAGTCAGACAATTCGTGAGGTCAACGTCCTGACGCAATAACCGCACTTTACCGACCGGATTGACCTCAATAAGCTCATCTCGTTCCAACTGATTAAATATCGCTTTTAACGTACGAAGGCGTATATTGACCGTTGTATCGGACAGTCCGACGGGTTGATTCTCCGTAGGAATGTGCTTATGACCGGAATAACGCACCTTGTCAAATTTCATATACGCAACGTGGTCACGGATAATCTCTGTCGTAATATCCTCGACATATTGAATATCCGGATGTTTCTCGCGTAGCCAATCGACGAAATACCCGTAGTGCTTCGCGTAGTCCTTGAGCGAACGTTCACGTAAGCCCTCCGACTTCTTCGTACTTATAACGAGATTTATCGCTTGCTCTAGCGATATCTGCGGATACTCGCGCGCTAACCTTCCGCCAGCCGGTACCCGTCTTTCACGTTTCTTTAACGCCATAATAAAGAAGACCTCCACATAAGTATAGTACGTAACTATACCGCCGTAGAGGCCGTAATCCACAACCCTAAATCGCATGTTTTGGGGTTGTTAACGTTCATCATACGGGATTGTTAACGCTCAAATTCCCGCTTACAATCCGCAATCCCGAATATCTATTCCGCTAGGCTAACGTGTCGGCCACCGAACAGATCATCGGAAGACAAAACGTTGATATAGCGCGGTTTAACAAGGCTCTTCGTTCGGTTTTCCGGCATCCGTAGCCGTACGGAAGCTTGAACCGCAGCCGCATGTAGCTACAGCATTCGGATTATGAATCGTGAAGCCGCCTGACATTCCAGACTCTTCAAAGTCGATTTCCAGACCGTCCAGGTAGCGGATGCTTTCCTTTTCCACTACAATCTTCATATCCTGTACGTTCATATATATATCCTGATCCGTCTCGTTGTCGTCAAAGCCCATTGCATACGAAAATCCGGTGCAACCGCCCGGCGTAACACCCAGACGTAAAAACATATTCGGCGTTTCCTGCTGCTCCAGCATATCCTTCAAACGCTCAGCAGCGGAATCGGTGATGTTAATCATAGCTCCATCCTCCTCTTTTACTTCATGTTCCCCTTCAGTATACTCCACTATTTGCAGGTGCTCAAGTCATGGAATGTCCTTCCCTTACAGGCTTAAAGACCTGTTTTTCTATTCGTTTGTATTGAACACCGGTGGTGTGAGGTTTATAATAGGTGAAGAGTGTGTAAAAGAAACTGTCGGAAATTTGTCATTTCAAAGGCGATATTTTGAGATATTCATCATTGTAGCCTGGCATTGTAACATTTTTCACATATCGTATATCCGCGCTGCCGGATTCTTACCGACGGAACGGGACATCCTGTGCGCACTTAGCGCTTGTGCCGCTGATTTGGCGGACAGCCTCGCACAGAGCAACTTGAAGGAGGAATAGGCATGTCCACATTAGTTACACCTTTTACAGACCGCAGAATGGCGGAAATTGTAGAAAAGGTACAGAACGGTATTCGTTTGAACCTTGAAGACGGTATATATTTGTATGAAACTGACGATATCCTCACACTGGGTCAGTTGGCTAACGAAGCTAATTTACGCAAGAACGGAAAAAAGGTTTATTTTATCGAAAACATGAGCCTGTACTTCACCAATGTATGCGAAGCGCGCTGCGCGTTCTGCAATTTCCGCAAGGATCAGGGGGAGGACGGCTCTTATACGTTGTCCGGGCAGGAAATGATTGATTATGTAGAGCAACACATCCATCCGGGAGTAAGAGAATTCCATATCGTCGGTGGTCATAATAATCATGTGCCTTTCCAATACTATGTAGACTCATTGAAGGCTCTGAATGAAAAATATCCCCACGTTACACTGAAAGCTTATACAGCAGCGGAAATTGACTTTTTCACACGCATAAGCGGCTTGAGTATTAAAGAAGTGCTTCAGGAGCTGCAAAAGGCTGGACTTCAATCCCTGACTGGTGGTGGCGCAGAAATCTTGTCCGACGAATATCGGAAGAAGATGCGTGTTACGAAAGCCAACGTGGACCGCTATCTCGAAGTACATCGCACGGCCCACAATCTCGGCATGAAAACTCATACGACCATGCTGTACGGTTCCGTTGAAACGTACCAGGATCGTATTGAACATATGCTGCAAATTCGTGAATTGCAGGACGAAACGAACGGATTCATGGTATTTATCCCACTGTCCATGCAGCCGAAAAGCAAAAATGCCAACATCATGCGCCGCAACTCCGCTTACGAGGATCTCAAAACGATTGCGATCAGCCGCCTGATGCTGGACAATATCGACCATGTCAAAGCTTACTTCATTAATATTGGCCCGCAATTGACGCAGGTCGCTCTCACCTTTGGCGCATCAGACGTCCATGGTACGATTGTACGCGAGCAAATCAGCCACGCCGCAGGTGCGTTGACCCCTGCCGGATTGACCCGTAAAGAGCTGATCTGGCTGGTCAAAGGTGCCGGACGCATACCTGTAGAACGGGACACCTTCTATAACGAAATCGAAGTTTTCGAATAAATGTAATATCGGATTCAGATTTCCCGCGAGCATTTCATCCCCATTACTCACACCATGCAGCATCATGCTGCCTCGGAATACGCTGGTCTGCCTGCCAAAGGCAGGCCCGATTCTCGGGTTTTATAACAACAAAAGCTTGTGTTAGATCAACGAGACACCAGACCATTTGCCGGGGACACGGTAGCGAAAGGAAGGCGGATTTTGATGAAAAATTTCGTTATTCTGGGAGGCGGCTATGGCGGCCTTACCATTGCCAAAGAATTGCTGGATAAACACATTCCCGACGATGTTCAAGTTATTTTAGTGGATCGGATGCCCTTTCAGGGGTTGAAAACAGAATACTATGCCCTCGCGGCAGGTACGGTATCTGATTTTGATTTGCGGGTGCATTTTCCAGATGAACAACGTCTTATTCGCAAATATGGAGAAGTCACCTCGATGGATCTGGAGAATAAAATGGTCCATTTTCAAGACGGTGAACCCTTGCCCTATGATCAGCTTGTCATTGCGTTGGGTTGTACCGACCGCTTTCACAATACACCCGGGGCTGAAGAATACAGCTGTACAATCCAGTCGTTTAACCATACCCGCCAAACCTATCTGCGCTTGAACGAAATCAAGCCATATGGACATGTTCATATTGTAGGCGGTGGTCTTAGCGGTGTTGAGATTGCTGCGGAGTTACGCGAAAGCCGTACGGATTTGAATATTACCATTATGGATCGGGGCGAGCGGGTGCTGTCGGCATTCCCGCAACGTTTGTCTGCCTATGTACATGCTTGGTTCAAGGAGCATCAGGTTAATGCCCTGAATCATGTTGCGGTTTCCCGTATTGAGCCGGGGGCTATTTATAACCGTGACGAGCAAATTGTAACGGATGCAGTAGTATGGACAGCGGGGATTCAGCCGGTAAAAATTGTGCAGGATTTAGCCGTCCCTAAAGACCCTCAGGGCCGCATCGTGCTCAACGAATATTATCAAATACCGGACCATCCTGAGGTGTATGTGGTCGGAGACTGTGCGAGCCTTCCCTACTCTCCAAGCGCTCAAGCGGCAGAAGTGCAAGGGGAGCAGATCGCACACATTGTACGCGACCTGTGGAAAGGTCAAACGCCTCATCCGCATCCTTTAAAGCTGCGCGGTACATTAGGCGCGCTTGGCAAGAAGGCCGGGTTCGGCTATGGCTTTATGGGCAGTACCTCATTGCGTGGACGAGTACCACGCCTGCTTAAAAGCGGTGTGCTCTGGAAGTCCAAACGCCATTTTGGCTAAACGTATGCTAAACAAACAAAGGAGACCCGCTCTCAGAGCAGGTCTTCTTTGTTTCTTGATTGTTTGCATCATGTATATTCTCTACAAAAAGGAGCTGGCTAACAGAGCCTTTCAATCCAAATCTAGGTTATCCCATGCTTCAGCTTCCTTAATTTTGTTCATAATCACTTCATACAGAAGCTCTGCTGAATCTGCGGATACAATCTCGCCGTTGACCATCGCATAGGGTTCGGCGTTGCACTGACCGCAATTGCTTAGGCAGCCGTATTCAATCACATCATAATCTGGATTCTGTTCCAGCTTGGACATGATTTCATCGGTACCCCAATGCATATTACTGGTGCAAAACTCAATAATAGGTCTTAACATTTTTTCACCTGCTTTGGATGACGGGCATTTTAATTTGGCCCGCTTTGTAATATAATAATAAAGGTATAGGAAAGGAGTTGAATTCTAATGAGCGAAACACAAAGCGTTCAAATGTATGATGAAGTAGCTGATGTACTGGATAAGCTCCGTCCGTTCCTGCAACGCGATGGTGGCGACGTTGAGCTGGTTGACGTTGAAGACGGCATCGTTAAGCTGAAGCTGGTAGGCGCTTGCGGCAGTTGCCCAAGTTCCACAATCACGCTGAAAGCAGGGATTGAACGTGCTCTTCTCGAAGAAGTCGACGGCGTCCAAGAAGTGGTACAAGTATTCTAATGCTTGATGCATAATGATCATGAGAGTCTTGACTTCGGTAACGAAGCTCAAGACTCTTTTTTGTGTTACAGCGTCTGAGGGAGCACTCAAGCTTATATGGTTGGCCGAATGGGGTCCAATCCTCCCGATACATCCATAATATTACCTGTTATAAAATCCGAATGCTCCTCACACAAATAGGCGATCACTCGCGCAATGTCCTCTCCACTCCCCGGACGTCCACGCGGTGTCTCTTTATCCTGCATGCCGATAACATCGGCAATTGACATTTCCTTATTTGCTCCTCGAATATCCCCTGGACAGATCATATTGACCGTAATGCCATAAGGAGCTTCCTCCACAGCCAGTGATTTCGTAAAAGACACCAGCCCCACCTTAGCGGCTGCGTAGACGGCGCGATGAGGCCAAGCCCTTGCTTCTCCAGCATGACCAAAGCCAAAATGAATAATACGTCCCCATTGCTGGCTACGCATGTGAGGCAATACCAAATGATCCAGCAACATGGTACCGACCAGATTCCCTTGTATCATAGCATGAATCTCAGCTACACTGTAATCCGCAAACAGACGGCGTTCCCGGATGAACGGTCCGGCATTGTTCACCATAATATCGACTCCGCCTAGCCGATCCTGTACTTCACCAATCAGCCTCCTAATATCTTCCTGAACAGAGATATCCCCTTGTAAAGACAAGCAGCGTACTCCCTTAGACTCAATCACCCGCTTAAGCGCTTCAGCTTCTGCTTGGCTATGCACATAATTCAGTGCAATATTACAGCCTTCATCCGCCAGACGCAGAGCGGTCGTTTTACCTAGACCTTTGGCACTGCCCGTTATGAATGCGACTTTATCTCTCAACAATTTTCCTCCTGTTCACAGAGAACGGTCACCCCCAAGTATAAAATATTTAAGCTTCCCCTACAACTCCATCCAAAAAGAAACCCCCAGTCCTCTTGTTCAAGAGAATCTGGGGGTTGCGTGCAATGCGTTCTCGTTCCCTACTTAAAATGCCGGGATAATTGCGCCTTGGTATTTATCTTCAATGAATTTTTTAGTTTCTGGAGATTGCAAAGCTTTAAGCAACTTCTGAATCGCTTCGGAATCTTTATTATCAGGACGTGCTACCAGAACGTTAGCATATGGAGAATCCTTGTCTTCCAGTGCCAGTGCATCTTTCGTAGGGTTCAGCTTCGCTTCCAAAGCGTAGTTCGTGTTGATCAACGCAATATCCACTTCAGGCAACTGACGTGGCAGCATAGCCGCCTCCAGCTCCTTGAATTCCAGGTTTTTCTTATTTTCAGTAATATCTTTTACCGTAGCTTCAATGTTGCTTGCGTCTTTCAGCTTGATCAGACCTTGTTTTTCCAACAACAGCAAAGCACGGCCTCCGTTTGTCGCATCGTTCGGAATGGCTACAGTTGCGCCATCTGGAAGTTCATCAAGCTTTTTATATTTTTGGGAGTAGATGCCGAAAGGCTCCAGGTGAACCGCGCCCACAGAAACCAAATCCATTTTGCGCTCTTTGTTCATCACATTCAAGTAAGGTACATGTTGATAGAAGTTAGCATCCAGCTGCTTGTCAAACAATTGAACGTTCGGCTGTACGTAGTCGTTAAACTGAACGACTTGGAGACGAACCCCTTCTTTTTCCAACTGAGGCTTGATCGCTTCCAAAATTTCCGCATGCGGCACAGGAGAAGCTCCAACTTTCAGTTCCACTTCACGTGGTGATCCGCCTGTATTCTCGTTCGCATTGTTTGTATCCGATGTTGTGCTCTTTGTGCCGCAAGCAGCCAGCACCGCAATTAATGTCAAGCTTAATATAGCCAATACCCATTTCTTCATGTTATTACCCCTCCAATAATTTGTAATATTCAGGAGCAGACGTCCTGATCAATAAGGATATCTATATGTTTTCCCTATTTTCGAGTATAATGCCGCACGAGCCGATCTCCCGCCATTTGCAGCAATTGTACCAATACAACCATCAGCACGACCGCAACGATCATGACAGCCGTTTCATAACGATAATAGCCGTAGTTGATAGCCAGTGTACCCAGTCCACCGCCCCCGATCATCCCGGACATTGCCGTGTAGGATACGAGTGTAACGACGGTAATGGTTAATGCGGCGAGCAGACCCGGAAGTGCCTCACGTAACAGCACACGCCGGATAATTTGTCCTGTCGAGGCACCCATCGCTTGTGCGGCTTCAATGACGCCCTTGTCCACTTCACGCAGAGACGTTTCGACAAGACGTGCAAAGAATGGGGCAGCCCCGATAACCAATGGCGGAATGGTTCCCAGCACCCCGGTCGAGGTACCTACCAGCGATCGTGTAAAAGGAATAAGTGCAACGATCAAAATGATAAAGGGTACGGAACGTAAAATGTTAACGATAAATGATAATACAATGTATATCACCTTCATCAGAGTCAACGAGGAGCGGCTCGCCAGAAACAATAATATACCAAGCGGCAAACCAATAACGAGGGTGAACAATGCAGATGCCCCAAGCATCTGAAGGGTTTCCAGCGTAGAATTCCCTAGCTCTTCCCAACTCACTTGTGAAAAATCAAGTTCGCTCATTGTCCAATCACCTCCACATCAAGCCCTTGCCCAGACACTTCGCGCAACGTATGCTCTATATCCTCATGATTTCCTTCAAAACGAACGATTAGCTGTCCATAGGGTACATTTTTAATCGTAGATATAGTTCCCTGCAAGATCGCAAAATCAACACCAGTACTTCGAGCCGTACGCGACAGAATCGCATCATATGTTTTGCTGCCCAAGAAGGAGATACGCACCACCTGCGCTGACTCGCCGCCACCTGCTGCCGCAATCGCTGCTTGCAGCTCCTCGGGATGTTCTGACTCCCGTTGAATAAAGTCCTTGGTTACCTGGTGCTGCGGCTTCAAAAATACTTCCGCTACCGGACCTTGCTCCACGATGTCGCCCTGATGAATAACACCAACTCGATCACAAATGCTTTGAATGACATGCATTTCATGTGTAATCAGCACGATGGTTAAATTAAAACGTTGATTAATATCCAGCAGCAATTTCAGGATAGACCCCGTCGTCTGCGGATCAAGCGCAGAAGTCGCTTCGTCACACAGCAATACATGAGGATCACTAGCCAGCGCCCGTGCAATTCCTACCCGCTGTTTCTGTCCACCTGAGAGCTGTGACGGATACTTTCTACTATGTTCTTCCAGACCCACCAGTTCCAGCAGCTCACGAACCTTCATGTCCACCTTCTGCTTGGGAGTGTTTACGAGACGCAATGGAAATGCAATATTGTCATACACCGTCGCCGAAGACAACAAATTAAAATGCTGAAAAATCATTCCGATTTTTCGACGTTGCTTCTGTAACTGGGATTGACTCACAGTGGTGAGGTTTACCCCGTCTACCCATACTTCACCTGAAGTAGGGCGTTCCAATAAATTAATACAGCGGATCAATGTACTTTTCCCCGCCCCGGAGTGACCAATCACTCCGAATATTTCTCCACGCTTTATAGAAAGATTCAACCCAGACAGCGCATTAACGCGTCGGTTGCCTTTGCCATAATGCTTGGTTAACTGCTTAAGCTCTATCAACGTGCTGCGACCCCCTTCACTTCTTCCTTACCCTTTTAACCAGTTGTCATCTCTCAGGATTGTATAAAATCGCTATTTATTTATACAAAAAAGAGCCCCTTTCACAGAATGAAAAGGGCCCCACCTTGCGAACCTTTTCTCATCTGCCAAAATCGCTATAACTCTAGCGGTTTTGTAGGAATTAGCACCATCATGTTCCCTCCCAGTGTATTACACCGGGAAAGAACGGGTTGCCGGGCTTCATCGGGCCAGTCCCTCCACCTCTCTGGATAAGAAAAATATGTTAAACTCCAGCTTTAGCTGTCCGTTAAGTTTATATAAAAAAATATAATTCAAGCATTTTTCTGAAACTAGGTTTCAGTATAGATAGTTTACATAGCTTTGTCAAAGGATATTTTCTATCATATTTTTGGGCGTACTGCCCGGTTCTCCCATTGTTTCGCAGTATAAGTAAAGGCGTTTGACAGCGACCGACACACCATTTCCAAGCCCTGCTGCAAATCTTCCAAATGGTGATTGAGGTCCTCCAGTTGGATTTTTCCATACAAAGCTCGGTGTCGTTGCCAGAGATCATCCTGCATTTCCGTATTCATATAGTGTATCTCCGTATTCCGACGCTTACGCAGCCGATTGATGGCATCGTTGTATGTGTCCTTGATATCAATTAAATTATCGGTCAATACAGGATGCATTTTGAGATATTTGAGCTGCCGCAACACGGTAAAATACGAATAATGAGCCTTATACTGCCCTGTTTTTAAATCACACAGATCATTTAGCCAGTTGCCCAGCTTATCTAAAATGGAGAATACCCTCACAAACCCATCTTTATAAAAGAAAACATATAATGCATAGTCGGATTTTTCATCCTCGCTCATATCTTCAGCATATCCGGCTTTCACATTCATACGGAAAAAGGCGGCAGCATGATGGCTCTGCTCCAGTTCATCCAGAGATGACATTAGACCGCGTGTCAAAATATCCGCCTTCCGAAAATCGTGGGTCGGATCTCCACCAGCCTGAATTTGCCGCTCCAGCAGGTTCAACATATCTGACATGCTATTCATGGCATCCAGCAAGATGCCCTTGTTCACACGTGGCGGCTCACCCAGTAGCTTGCGTATCATGCTTACGCCTCCTTATAAATGTAAAATCCGGCTGTAGGTTTCATTAGGGCGTCAAGCGAAATAACTCGTCCATCGTTGATCTACAAGCTTAACAATATCCTCACGCGGTAACACCTCATCCGGATACCCCGGCTTCATACGCGCATCCACTACAATCGGCAGCTTATAGTTCAGATGATGCAAACGCACTTCGCTGTCCGCGTACATATCCGTAGCCGGGTTAAAGCGTGTGAACACCGTCCACAGGAACGAGGCTTGAGAGCGAACAACTTCTTTGGCATCATCCACAATGAAGACGAGCGGCCACTCTTGCTCACCTGCGGCTAATCGCTCCAAAACACGTGCCGCCAGCTCAGGCTCCTGCTCAAAGGACGCACCCGATACGACGAGGCATCCTCCGCAATAGGGCTCAATTTCACGAATTCCCGGCAGATCGCCTCCCTCATAAGCACGAGGCAATTCACGTACAGGCTCACCTATCCCCATCAGGATCGCCTTACTACCATGATTCAGCTTGCGGCCTGTGTAATCGAGTGTATCGTGTGACGTGTGATTGAAAATAAATAAATCCGTTGCTGGATTAAATCGCTCCAGAATGGTTTCCAGCAGCAGGTTAAAGTCAGATAAATCAATTACTCGATCCGTCAGCATCAGGAACTTGGTCAAGGATAATTGACCTTGACCCAAAATAGTAAAACCGGATACAAGCGCTTCACGGGAGTAGCTTTCTCGTACGACTGCCGCTGCCAGCGCATGTACGCCCGTTTCCGCATACGCCCACAGGGACTTTACGGAAGGCATCACAAGCGGATAAGCAGGCGACAGCAGACGTTGCAAAAACTCACCGAGATAGTAGTCTTCTTGCCGAGGCTTACCTACAATGGTTGCCGGATAAATGGCATCCTTGCGGTGATGCATATGTTTGACATGAAATACAGGGAAATCATGCTGTAATGAATAATATCCAAAATGATCACCAAACGGGCCTTCTGGACGGCGTTCATGAGGCGGCACATAACCGCTGATTGCAAATTCTGCTTCTGCTGGAATCCGGTGACCCCCAAGCGGATCTTCTGTCATGGGCAGCTTGTCTCCCATAATAAGCGAAGCCAGCAGCAGCTCAGGTAAGTTTTCTGGTGCTGGAGCAATGGCAGACGCAATCAGGGCAGGCGGGCCACCAATGATAATCGTCGTAGGCAATGGCTCATTACGCAGCTCCGCTTCATGATAATGGAAACCGCCGCCTTTATGAATTTGCCAGTGAATGCCCGTCGTCTGATCATCATAAATCTGAATGCGGTACATCCCCAGATTATGATCCTTGGGCTGACCTGGCTTCTCGGTATACACAAGTGGAAGCGTAATAAACGGCCCCCCGTCCTCATGCCAACTGATCACTTTAGGCAGTGGCGCTAACGGAGCCTCTGTACGGCGAACTCCCAATACAGGGGCCTCGCTATGAGATACTGTTTTTAGCCCTACTTTTAGCATGTCCTTAATCAGGCCACGTTCATTCCACAATGCTTTGGGTGTAGGTGGAAACAATGTTTTGGTGGCTCCGACAATCGCATCCATCAGTTGCTCTGGTCGCGGGCCAAAAGCCATATCCACACGGCGATTCGTGCCAAACAGATTACTGGCTACAGGAAACGGGGTTCCTTTTACATTCGTGAACAGCAGTGCCGGCCCTTCTTCCTCAATGACTCTTCGATGAATCTCAGCCAGCTCCAAGTAAGGATCGACAGGTGCCTCTATAATTTTAAGATGATTTTCTTTACGCAGCGCTTCAATAAATTGGCGCAAATTCTGGTAGATCAACTGGACGACTCCTCCTAAGCAAATCAAGCCCTCGAGAAACTCGTGGGCCTGGTTTGTTTCTTATATGCTATTATACGTGTTTAAACGCCTCTTGGGCAAAAATCCGTTTCACTATGATCTATGAAATGCTTAGGTACGTTGTGCTTGGGTCGGAACAAGCTTGCGGTCTGGTGACAATTGCCATACACGATAGCTCAGATAAGCCAAAATGGAGAACAACGATGCAATCACCAGCATATGTCCCAGCACGATAAACATATAGATTTCAGGTCTGTTGACGTACAACAAGATAATTCCAATCACCACTTGAAGCAAAATTAACAAGACCGATACGACACCCAATATACGGATATCTCGGTGATTAGGGTGATAACGGTATGAGTAGTGACCCACAGCCAAGATAATGACGAACAGCAGACCGGCTGAAATCTGATGAAGCAGCAGTGGAGATATGAAGCCCCCAATATTTACAACCTTCTGGATGACCGAGTGACTAAGCAACGCCCCTGAATAAACAGCAATATAGGTATAGATCGTCGATAGCCATATAAAGTTGCGATAGCCCCGACTGACACGCCCAGGAATCAGACGCGGAGTGTGGCGTGAGTCCGCGTGCTCCTGCCAGGCCCCCAGCGTCATCATAGTTGCACTGGCAAAGGCGATAAGCGCAAAGCCAAAATGCAGTCCCATGACAGCAGCCGATTGGGAGAAGATGACAGCCAACGCCCCCATGGCACCTTGTATGATGACAAACAAGAGCGTGAGCAGCGAGAATAGCTGTAAATCCTTCCGATGCTTCATAAACAGCAAAAAGCCAACAAATGAGGCGATAGAAAGAATCCCGGCCATGGCACTGACAGAGCGATGAGAGAACTCAATAAGGGATGCAATCGTGTGTGCCGGAACCAGCTTGCCATTGCAAAGCGGAAATTCCCGGCCACAGCCAAGACCCGAATCCGTCCGCGTCACGACACCTCCACCGAAGGTAGCCAAAAACATGACAATACATGTTACGAGTGCCAGCCATTTTAATATTCTAATTTTGTTATTCAAATTCACCCGTATCCTTCCAAATATAATATTTATTCACTTTATATGTTGTGAAATGATCACTTATAGTAATTATAACTGATATATCGTTCCTTGACATACGAGCTTTGTTGACAAAATGTGAACGTGTCCGTGAGAAAGCCGCCCCCTTAGAAGGAAGCGGCTTTCTGAATGTCTTGATGTTTAAAATTCACTTTGTAACCTTCATGCATGCATGCACAGCATTCATTATTTTGCCAAGCTCGCATGGACTTCAACAGCCCGATCCAAAAATTGCTCAATCTCCTCGCGGGATTTGCGCAGTCTGTTCACCAGACGTACCAGTTCCCTGCCTTCACTGTAAGCGATAAAGCTAGGAATACCCAATACATTCTGCTCTTGACTGACGCTTTCAGCCTGTTCTACATCAATCTCAATTAATGTAAGCTTATCTGCATATTGTTGTTCCACATCAGGCATGAACGGATCAATGAAATGACAATCCCCACACCAGTCCGCCTTAAATACAGCCACCGTTACGCCGGAAGTAGATATTGCCTTATTAAAGTCTTCATGAGAGACGATTTTTTGCATGGATGATTCCTCCTTAAATTCTTTTTATGCTGTAGAGATTGCACTTTCTATTGTAACGCCAAGTGAAGCTTTTGCACACTCCCCCATTCTGCTCACATGCCGATTGGAAGCCCTCTCATTGAGGCATACTAAAGATATACTTAAGAATCCACATAAGCGACGACATCCTAACAGCATACCCAACATACTTGGCAGGATACGGGGATGCTTGCGATTGGAAAGGAGGTTATTTAGTCATGTCTCTTACCGAATGGCTCCATACAGCATCTCGACAGCTTCAAGGAGGGCTAAAACTACTGGGTTCCGTTCCCCGTGTTGCAGAGGAAGCTTGGGAGGGCAAACGGGCGGCTTGGACCGAATCCCGCAAATTACGCTACCCCTTGCGTGAACTAGCGTGGGATTATCATACAGCACAGGCCGCTATGAATGAAGCTGAAGCGTTAATGCTGGTGAACGGACCCGCTACGCGTCCATCTTCTCTGAATATGCCCTTATGCGAAACAGACTGTGAGCTGCTGGAGCGGATCAAAAATGATACAGCACAGGAGAATCGCAGCAACGTCACCCGCACGGCCGCTTACCTTGAATGCTATCGTGGCTACCCGGAGTTACACTGGGCATTACTGGCCCACCTGGTTTCTCGTAATGGCGGCTATAATATGACCGATCTGAAAGGGGGACTAATTGGCAACCTGTTCGACGAACAGGAAAAGGAATGGCTGTATCGGCTACTGGAGCGCTGTAATGCCCTTATTTTTCAAGACGCTTATCCGCAGTTGCAACTTTACATGCACAGCCGTCATTTGGGTCGGAGTTGCTTTCATTTGTTGCCTTATTTTCATGTTTCGCCATTCATGAAGCCCTTTTGGGAACGTTTTTGGGCTTGGCGGGATAGCTCTCTGTTAACTGTGGCGCTCATCATTAATGAACAAAACTATATTGAAGGACGTGTGGTAAAAGATCCGTATTTTCAAAAATTTGTGACACACAAGCCGGGCTTTTATTTGCATGACTGGCTCCAGCTTAATCAGGTTATATTTCCACTTGGGCTGAACGGTGGACTTGCTGGACTAGTGATGGAGCGTTTCGGCCATTTGGACGAGCGGATCGGCTTTGGCAAAAGTCTCTATGCTATGCTCTTCGGCCATCAGCAGGTGCTGGACCAGGTATCAGCATTCGCTAACAGTGTGCCACATACGGGTTCACGCAGCGACTATTGGCCCGGATTGTTCACCCCGAATGAACAAAAAGCGCTGCACTCTCCAGATGAAAGTGCAACGCTTTTAGCACATGAATGGCTACCGCCAGGACAACGTCTATACAGCCCGGAGCTGAACGCCGTCTGGTCCGATACAGCTTATGATCCAATCCCCCGTTATGACTGGTTTCAGGACGGCTCCACACTTGGGCATCTGAGCGAACCAAGGCGACCCCTGTTATTTGCCATGCGCCATGAGCATCGCCACGGCATCCAAAAAACAGCAATGGCCCACGTTGCCCATAACAGCTTGCAACCTTTCCACTGATAGACTGGAGGACTCTTTTAGCCTTGTTGTCCTGTGGATTCACGCTGTAGGCGCATTAACGGACGCAGTACCTTTTGCAACATACGTGGGTAGTTCCCCAGCTCGTCCCTGCGCAATACGCGCAGTACAACCAGCAACAGCAAGTAGCATACCAGTACAGCTGCCCCGGCAATGCAGCACGCGATCAAGAAGGCCACACGCGCAGGCATCAGATGCACCAGCAGAATACAGGCTTCATTTACACCGTATCCGATAGCTCCCGAGACGACGACTGCGGTTAAGAACCCTGCCCAGCGACGGCCCATGATGGAAAAGGAGACGATCCCTTTAAGCACACGCAAATTCAGCAACGTGATCACGAGGAAACATAATCCGGTTGCGGCAATGATCCCGTAAATCCCAAGCCAACCTGCCAGCAGCCAGCTCACTGCAAACTTGACGACGATACCGACCATGACATTAACCATTGAAATACGCGGCTTGCCCATACCGATCAGTATTGAATTAGAAGTCATCATCGTAATCTGAAATATCGTTCCGAGTGTCAGAACAGCGATGATACCACTGCCTCCAAGCGAGCTGAACAGTAAACCATTAATAGAATAGGCGGTTACACATAAAGCTAGCACAATTGGCATTCCAGTCAAAATAGAGATACGCAAGGCCAGCGTCATCTGATTTTGTAAATGCTGCTCATCTTTACGGGCAAATGCCGCTGAAATGATCGGAATGAGCGATTGGCTGAGCGCAATGGCCAAAATCGGCGGAATTCCCGCCACACTCTGTGCCCGAGAGCCTAGATAACCCAACTGAGTAGTCGCCTGATCCAATCCCACTTGACCAGATAGCAGTCTCACCACAATCGACGTATCAATAAAGTTGACCGCCGGAACTGTCAGAGACGACAATACAATGGGAATGGAAAGCTTGAAAATATCTTTGTAAATGCGCATCATCGGTAGCGCGGAGCTTTCCTCTTGGAATTGATCTTGGCGGTCCTGTCGATCCTGGCGGCGCAATTTCACCGTGTAGTACAACATGACCGCTAGAGCGCCAAGACTTCCCATGACACCTCCAAAGGAGGCCCCGGCCGCAACCTCGCGATCTCCATAACCCAGCTTCAAAATAATAAAAGCGAGTACAATAGCAGTCGCTACACGTGCAACCTGCTCCACAATTTGTGAAATACCGCCTGCGGTCATATTACCGCGCCCTTGGAAGTATCCACGCATCATGGCAATGGCAGGGAACAGCAGTAATGCTGGTGCCAAAGCCTGAATGGCCAAAGCGGATTGCGGAACCCCTGCTACATGCTCGGCAAAGTAAGGTGCTCCAAAATACAGTAGCGCTGTAATGATAATGCCTGCCGCTGCCGCGAATATCAAAGCCGCACGATACACACGTCGTGCTTCCGAAGGCCGATCCAGTGCATAACGTTCTGAAACCATTTTGCTCAATGTGCTTGGAATACCGGCCGTAGCCACCGTGAGCAGCATCAAATAAGCGTTGTTCGCAATGGTAAACGAGGCGTTCCCAACGGAACCAAGCAGATGCTCCAATGGAACACGCTGTACCAGACCAAGCACTCTGGCCACCAAGGCAGCAGCGGCTAAAATAAGCGTACCTTTAAGGAATGTTTCTTTATTGGACAAAATACGTTCCCTTCTTTCTTGCTGTTCACACGCATGCAAAAGCCCCGCACAAACAGTCATGGCCTGAGCCATCACCGGTGCGGAGCCGCATGTCGATTCTGTCTCTGCAAATCATAATAAACGAAAACGAATCTCGGGTCATAACACCCAAATCAAGAATACAATAATCATGGCAAGCTGCAAAATCACTTTCATCACGGTGCTGGTAAAAAGGCCTAATACAGAGCCAAAGCCCACTTTAATAGCTCGGTCCAGCGGGGCTTTGCCAATTAGCTCACCCAGTACAGCGCCGATAAATGGCCCCAAAATCAGACCAAATGCCGGAATAACGAAGGGACCAATAATAATTCCGACAGTGCTGAGGATCGCCGACAGACGCGAGCCGCCAAATCGCTTGACTCCCCAGGCATTCACAGCATAATCTGCAACAAAAAGGGCAACCACGATTAGTGTTTGTATAATCCAAAACAATGCATTGTATGGAGCAAACGAGAAAAACCAGCCGTAAACAAAAAATGCAAAATAGATGGCGAGCGCCCCCGGCAATACGGGATATACCGCCCCAGCCATGCCCACAATGAACAGCACAATGACAACAATCCAGCCTACAACGTCCATGGGCCTCCTCCTTCTCGTTCATTCATCCTGCTTGCTGCATCATTCGTTTCATTACACAAGCACATAATCACGGATCACTTCTACAATACCGTCGTCATTGTTCGAAGCCACGACCACATCAGCGGCTTCTTTAACCGTATCCTGAGCATTTCCCATTGCTACACCCAGTCCAACCGCTTGAATCACTGCCAGATCATTCAGACTGTCGCCAACGGCAACCACCTGCTCCAGAGTAATGCCAAGCAGATCGCACACTTCAGCGATTCCACTGGCTTTGGATATACCAGCCGGGTTAATTTCCAGATTTGTCATCGAAGAATTGGAAATTTCAAGTCCACCCATGTCCTGAAGCTTAAGCAAAATTTGGTGGCGAATTTCGTCATTTTCCGTATTATAACCGAATTTGAGCCACTCCTGTGTGTCCAATGTATCCGGCCAACGATCCCTGTTATATAATTCCTCTGTTGAGTACGCCCAGAACCAGGAGCCTGTTTCTACAGCAATCTGGTGCATCTTGCGAACGAGCTCCTTATCAAGTAAATAACGGCGCCACAACTCGTGGGGTGATTTCCACACCTCACTGCCGTTGACGGTTACCATTGGCGTCTCCAAACCGAGCTGCTGACCGTACGGCAGAGCATGCATGGCTGCACGTCCGGTGGACAAGCATACATGAATCCCTTCCTGAATCGCCTTGTTAATCCAGTTAATCGTTTCCAAGGAAATTTCATGATTATCATTCAGTAAAGTTCCGTCCATGTCGAGCGCAAGCAGTTTGTATTTATATTGGTTTTCTCCCATAGTCTCTCTTCCTCCTGTATGTCCCTTATGTCCAACGACATTTTACCATGAAAAAGAGAAGCCCACAAAAGTATTCAAGTCCTCACTTTGCTACCAGAGGCTTTTTAGGAGTACCATCTAGCCCATATACTTCGTCATACGCATCAAATATTTTACGTGCAACTGGCCCCGCGCACGTCGCACCAAAGCCCCCTTCAGGAATGATGACCGCTACCGCCAGCTTCGGATTTTGACGGGGAGCAAAAGCGATGAACACCCCATTATCTTTAACCGTACGCCCCACCACCTGCTGAGAAGTTCCCGTTTTGCGGGCATAATCATAAGGAAATCCGTTAAAGGCTTTAACATCCGTAGCCATACCCCGAATCACTGTATTCCAGTGCGTATCTGAAAAGGCGACCTCATTCAGCACCTGCGGCTTAAACTCACGTACGAGATTCCCCTGATCATCTACAATTTTGCTGACCAAATGAGGCTGCATACGCTTGCCCTTTGTTGCCAGCACAGTTGTATACTGGGCTAACTGCATGGCTGTATATTTTCCCTGCTGACCAAAGGATGCCTGCACCAATCGTGTCAGCGCACTTTCATGCTTGCTCGTATACTCAAGTCTCCCCGCCCATTCACCCGGCAGATCTACTTCTGTCGGTACGCCTAATCCAAATTCCTTCATATACTTGTCCCATACGTCAATTCCCTGATGCACCCCTGCATTACTTCCGTATTTGTCATACATTGGCTTGCCGATCATATCTACCATAAACGTATTCGACGAGACCTCAATTGCCCTGCTAGGTGTCAAAGAACCATACACATGTCCGCTAGAATTCCCAACCCGGCTGGAGCGATTTTTGCCGTAGTACGCACTTCCCGTATCCTGATAAGTCTGTCCGGGAGAAAACAGGTTTTCCTTCAACCCGATCAGCACGGTCAGCGGTTTAATGGTTGAACCCAGAAGCACCGAGGATTCTGGATGTGGACCCGCTTTTCCGCTAGGTACAGATTTAATTGTTCCATTTCCCATTTTGTGCTGAATTTCGTCATATACCGAAGGTGAGGTACTTCCACTTTTCCATACATTAGAGTCATAATCCGGCATACTAGCCATTGCCACGATATTTCCGGTCTCTACCTCCATCGCTACAGCGAAGCCAGTGGTTGCGTCTTGATGAAGCTTCCCCGATACGGCATGAGTATGAAGCCAGCGAAGCTGATCCATAATGGCCTGTTCGGTTTTCTGCTGAATTTCCTTGTTGATGGTGGAATATAAATGATGTCCTTTTTCAGGAGGAGTAATGGATTCAATGCCCTCCGGCATGCTGCGAGGATTGACCTCTACCGTTTTATATCCGTTTTTTCCTCTCAGCTCGTCCTGGTACTGAAGCTCCAAGCCATCATATCCGACCGTTTCACTTTCCGAATAAACCTGTGCCGGTTTTAAAACCTCCGAATTCGCTTCATAGAGCTCTTTATATTTGGGCCGGTTCGTTCGAGCTCCTTTGAACTTGTACATATATCCAATCGTTTGTACCGCCACCCGATCCGGGTCATAATGGCGTACACTTTCTTCTACAACCTCTACACCAGGGAACTCTGTCCGATGCTCCAGAAAATAAGCGATTTCCTCCCGACTCAGGTCGGATTTGACCAAACGTGGGGTAAATCCCCTATATTGATTATAGTCCGGGTCCAGTCTCTTTTTTATTTCCTCTGCATTAAGCTGCTCTCCTTCGGTACGACCCAGTTCGTTTAATTTGGCAGCAAGCTTGGCAGCAAATGCATTGAGCTCAGGGAGCAGCTTTTCCCCCGGCTTGCGATCTTTCTCCGTACGTTTGCTATAATCCTTAGATAAAGTTACATACAAGGACTGTACTGAAGTCGAATACGCCAGCTTAACCGTACCTGTGGAGTCATAAATCGTGCCGCGACTCGGGGCTAACGGGACATTTTTCGTATTTACAGATTGCTGCTGCCCTTTCAGCTCCTCCGATTGTACAAACTGCAATACAGCTAGTCTGGTAATGATCAGGGCAAACAGCACAAAAGCACTAAAAAACAGTAGGTTGGTTCGTAAAACCGTCTGTTTTTTTCGTGACCCTTCATTCTCTTCAACATTTTTCTTTTTAAATGAAAACTTTTTATCCAAACTACCTCTGTCCATATTAGCTGGTCATTACTCCTTCCGATTAGGGTTCCATATTCCTGATCCTACCATATCGAAAGCAATAAACGATGAATTCTAAGATGACAATTTTGTAAGAAAACGTAGAAAAAACATAAAAAAGCTTCCCTCAGCCCAAAGGCTAAGGGAAGCTTTAATGAAATGATATCGTATAAAATGATTATGGCTGTTTGATTGCGTTAGAATCGGTTGCTGTTTCAACCTTTTTCTTAGGTACCCCGTCCAAACCATATACTTCATCGTAGGCATCAAAGATTTTGCGTGCCACAGGCCCAGCACTCCAGGCCCCAAAGCCCCCTTCAGGAATAACAACCGCTACTGCAAGTTTGGGATTCTGACGTGGTGCAAAGGCGATAAATACTCCATTATCTTTCAATTCTCTGCCAACACTTTGCTGCGATGTCCCCGTTTTGCGAGCAAAGTCGTAAGGGAAACCTTTAAATGCGCTAACATCTGTTGCCATCCCGCGTATGACTTCATTCCAGTAAGCATCTGGGAATTTCACTTCATTCAGCACCTTCGGCTTAAACGTTTGAACTACATTACCGTTGGTATCTTTAATTTGGCTGACCAAATGTGGCTCCATCCGTTTGCCCTTTGTTGCAATCATCGTTGTGTACTGGGCAAGTTGCATAGGTGTATATTTACCTTGTTGACCAAAGGAAGCATATGCCAGTTTGGAGAGGGCTGACTCGTCTTTTTTCGTATATTCTAAAAGCCCCTTGAACTCACCGGGCAAGTCTACTCCAGTAGAAACACCTAATCCAAACTCCTTCATATAACGATCCCATACGTTAACGCCCTGGTCTTCTGTAGCATTATTTCTGTATTTATTATATAAGCGCTTGCCAACCATATCGACCATGAAAGCATTAGAGGAATGACGTATAGCGGTAGCCGGGTCCATTGAACCGTACACATGACCAGATGAGTTCCGCACCCGTGCAGAGTTGTTACGTCCGAAATAGGCTGCTCCTGTGTCTTGATAATACGTATTTGTTGTAAACAGTCCTTCTTCCAATCCAATAAGAACAGACAGCGGTTTAATAGTTGATCCGAGAAGCACGGTAGAATCTGGGTGCTGTCCAGATTGGCCTGAGCCAACATTCTTAATTGTAGCGTTTTGATACACATGTTTTATTTCTTCATATTTGTCTTTTGAAATCGTACCCGTTTGCCAATAATTCGCATCATAATCCGGCATACTAGCCATCGCCACCACATTTCCTGTATCCACTTCCATAGCCACAGCAAAGCCTGTTTTAGCATAAGGATGAGTCCTGCCAGATACAGCGTGTGTATGAAGCCATCTCAATTGATCCATAATAGCATTTTCAGTCTTCACCTGAATTTCTTTGTTAATCGTGGAATAGACATTATCCCCTTTTTGCGGAGGTGTAACAGAATCTACGCCTTCCGGCATATTCCGTGGATCAATTGGAACTGTTTTATATCCGTTTTTCCCTCGTAACTGTTCCTGATATTGGAATTCCAGCCCATCAAAGCCAACCGATTCGTTGTCCATATAGATGAGACCCGGATCATTTTCAGCTGACATAGACTTTTGAATATTTCTATATTTATCCAACGTTTCACGCGCACTTTTATAGCTTTTAATGTAGCCAACCGTTTGAACAGCCACCGTATCTGGATCGTAATGACGTACCGTTTCCTCTACGACATCTACGCCCGGGAACTCACTCTTATGCTGCATAAAATAGGCAACTTCATCTTTATTAAGATTCGTTTTAATCAGACGCGGCGTAAAACCGCTAAATCTCTGATAGTTTCGGTCCATAGCGTCCATAATTTGCTCTGCCGTCATTTTCGGCTCATCTTTATTACCATATTGAGCAAACCGATTTGCTAGCTTTTGTGTCATATTTTCCAGCTCAGGCAACAGCTTTTTATCTGGATTACGCTTTTCTTCCAGGCTGTCACTATAATTCTTGGAGAGCGTGATATACAGCGATTGTACAGGTGTAGAATACGCCAGTCTATTCTGCCCGGTGGAATCATAAATCGTTCCGCGAATCGGCGTAAGTGGTACATTTTTGGTAACATTACTGGCCTCCTGCTGCTTAAGCTGAGGTCCATCTACAAATTGAAGTATCGCCAATCTTACAATAATGACCGTAAATATAATGAACGAGCTGAAAAAGAACAGATTGATCCGAAAGCTAAATCTTTTCCGATCAGACGTCTCATTGTCTTTTCCCTGCTCGTTGTCTATCTTTCTCATGTGCCCTTTTCCACTCCTTATTAAATCACTTTATCCTTGATATGTGTTTGGGCAAAACCAGGCGGATTAAACCAGTCCCCACTTTGCGCCCAGGTCGGGTCTAGCGGTACCCACTGATCCTGTGCGCTCAAATATACTTCATTCCATGCATGGGAACCGTAGCCTCCCTGTCCGTTATAACCAAGCCCTGTCACCACCTTGACCTGTAGCCCCTGCGAACGAGCCATCATTGAGTAAAGGCGGGCATAATCAATGCACACTCCTTTACGTGTATCAAACGTATCTCTAGGAGTCTGTTCATGCCAGTCACCACGTTGCTCATAGGCTTCCACCTTACTGTAATCATAGCTAATACGGGTGCCTACCCATTCATACAACGCTCTAGCTTTTTGCTCGTCACCGCTAGCCCCTTCTGTAATCTTGGCCGCTGCCTGAACGATATCGCTTGGAATGTCCCGGTCGATTATTTCATATTTGCGCTGCATGATGCCATTCAGTTCCTTGGTAACAGCCTGCGTAAATACGGGCAGCTTATCCTTAATCAGAGTCCCGGACAACGGTTCAATGACCGATTGCGCACCTTGCTTATAAATCGGTGAAGCTTGGACGTAGCTGCTAAACCCGCTGTCTGGATACAGACTTACGCCGATGAATAGCAGGGCTATAACCATGATAGCGCGTGCTCCACCAATAAGAGTACCTATTCCAGCCCCTGCCACCCTGCTGAAAAAGCCTGATTTTTTTTCATGCTCATGGAAAGAAGAATCTGACTTGCCACCTACCATCAACACATAAATTGCACGTAGTACAAATTGGGCGATCGCATAACTGAGCATAAACAATACGGCGAACCGCAGCAGGGGAAACCCCTCTAACCCCGCCACCAACGTATAATAAAATTGCTCAATCCCACTTAGTTCTCGCTGAGGCAAATGTTCCATGTAAGCCGCCAGCCATTGTTGTACCTTCGGTGAAAGCCACATGGCTAATCCGAGCGAGCACAAAATACCCGCCACAGTCAGTATGCCATCCACAATAAGACTGAACAGCGCCCCTACAGATCTGGAAGCTCCTCGTCTCCAGCCCTGAATCAACGACAGCAGTACAATGACAATCAAAAACACCGTCACGCCATTCCAATGAAGAATAGGCTCCAGCCAGGATGGTTTCATTGTGTTCCTCCTGTCTCTACGGCGACTGTGGCGACTGTGTTACAGCCGAGCCTTTCGCACCTTCGATATATTTCTTGACGGTATCGCCCATACTCCACTCGCCCAGCGACATCCCCTGAAACCATACCTTGACCTTGTCACCATCAAATGGACCTTTAACTTCCAAGTTGGAGCTGGTTACCGAAAACGTACCATCCGCGTTGGATGTGTATTGGGCATCCCGTCCCTCTTTGATCATCATGTTCAAGGCCTCGCTCTGAACCTTGTTAATCGCATCATCCTTTGCCTGAGTAACGACCTTGCCGACCTGTTCAAAGGAAATGCCACTGTAGATAAGTAAGCCTGCAATTACGACGATGACAATCAGCCATTTTATGAGAGTTCTTACAACCTTCAATATGACTAACAATAGGACAAGCCCAATTAATATATACAGCCAATTATCTTGAACAATCTGCCAATTATGTTCCAAAAACTCTCTCCAGACGCCCTTATCCATTTCGCTACACTCCCGTTTTCAACTACATGATTCGAATTGCAAAATTGTCTCTGTAATTATACATGATTACGCAATGTCCTGTCAGCTTAGGTCTTATACATACCTTGTCTTTCAATTCTTGTCCATACAAAGTGGTCTATGTTCGTCCAATCCAGCGTACAACTTAGGAAGGGCCAATACGAAGTAACATGAAAGTTTACATTAGGGAAGGGGGTCATCCCATGAAAACAGCCCTCTGGCTGTATCTCTTTTTATTCATTGCTTTTTTCGATCTGCATGCACAATATCCTATTTTGACACCATTCGCTATCTCCTTGGGTGCGGCACCTACTTTTATTGGCTGGATGATGGGGATTTACTCCCTAACTCATCTGCCTGGTAATTTGATGGCCGGCCCCAAGGTCGACAAACACGGCAGCCGCCGATATATTATGTTCAGCCTAACAGCCGCAGGCATCATTCTTGTCATTCAATCATACATCCACACACCGTGGGAATTACTTTTTCTTCGGGCGATTAGCGGTTTTGTGTTAGCCTTTTTATCTCCGGCCTGTCTAGCCATGTTGGCACAGCTATCCGATCATCCAGTTACGCAGGGCAAATATATGTCGGGACATGGTGTCGTTCATACGTTGGCCTCTGTCCTGTCTCCAGCCGCCGGCGCTTTTATCGTAGCCAGTTTCGGCTTTAGTGAGACGTTTAGTTCCCTTGGCATCATTCTCGTAGTCACGGGGCTTATGGCTTATTTCACCTTGCCCAAAACAGCACCCGCTCCACAGGCCCAATTATCTGATGGTCATGCGACACCTACTCCGCTATCGGGAGCACAAAAGACTCGCTTACCATTCAATTGGCGTTACCTGCTCCTGCCTTTTGTTTTGGCGTGTGCACAAGGCATTTTATTTTACGAAATTCCATTACGGAATAACGGTTCTGCTTCCATGATGTCCACCGGATTGCTCTTTTCCATCATCAGTTTGGGAGCACTTTGTACGCTCAGCTTGCTGTTTCTGAACAAATATTCACCAATGGTGCGACTACTTTGTGGCATTATTTTGATGTCTCTAAGTTTTTACGCACTCGCCACCACGCCCGAAGCGGCGATTGGCATTATACTTTTTATTTTGGGAACTGCCAAAGGTATCATTTTCCCAGCGCTAGCCTCCCTTTTCATACGAATTGGAGGTGCGCGACTGGGCAAAACCTTTGCACTACAGTCTATTGCAACATCTATCGGCTCCTTTGCCGGGCCTGTACTGGCAGGTCAGCTACCCGATCACATTTCTCCTTTTTTCATCGCATTTCTAATTCTTATGGCTGGCCTGCTATTCGTTCCTATTAAGCGATTATCTCCGACGCCGCCACTGTCTGCCTCAGGACCTTATCATTCCTAGCTAGTCTGAGGGCAGTGGTATGCTAATATGCTACCTTTAAAGCCCAAAATGTCGTTTCAGAGGGCAAATGCACAGTACACTATCCCCCTATCCACATAGACTATTTTGACTGAACATTCACTAACAAAGGGAGGTGCAGCCTGTGAGCCACTGTCATCCTGTAAGCCCTTGCCCTGTTTTTGGAACTTCAACTGGCACCATTCTTGTTCTTTATATTTTGCTCGTCATCATTCTCCGTACTTGCTGGATTTAATGTCTGAATTGCCCTAACATGTTGTCCCTTTGTACCCATGCCTGCCACTTCTGGCAGGCTGTTTTGTTATTTTTTGCATGAGAACCCTATTTGGAGCTACACTATACACATATTCTTCATTTCCCGGGGAATTTCGAGCATATGTATCATACAAGGGGTGAGCTTAAATGGCGATAACCGTGATTGTTGAAGGGAAAAATGACCGCAGCAAACTTCGCCGATTACTTGACCCGGAGGTCCACATTTTATGCACCTTCGGTACACTCAACTCTATAAAACTGGAATCCCTCCACAAGCGGGCCAAGCACGACGAAATATTTTTATTTATGGACAATGACAGCTCAGGGAAGAAAATAAGGGGTGTGCTTGCAGACTCTTTTCCGGATGCCTGCCATATGTATACCCGCAAAGGATACGCTGGCGTAGAAGGCACTCCAGACGAATATGTGATCGCTCAATTGGAAAAAGCAGGGTTGGAAGAATATATTATATACCCGCCACCTGTTCTTTAGTCTTGAAAATAACAAAAAAGCTGTCCTAAGGCTGCTTGCCTGTTGGACAGCTATATGGTGCACTATAAAATGCCTCTAAAATAATATTAGAACTTATGAACCGTATCGACGATCATCAGCAAGAAGCTGAGTGTCAGATGGTTAATGGAAAAGAAAAATACTTTTTTTGCCCAGGAATCCGTTTCTTCTTCCTTAATCGTAAAACCTTTAAAGGCGTAGAATGCCCACAGCACGGACAATAACACGGACACGATCATAAAAATCATACCGGCATATCCATAAGCATACATAAGGATGGGTACCGGAATCAGCAATACAATATAAGGAATCATCTGGATCTTGGTCCGATGGATACCTTTTACGACTGGCAACAACGGAAATCCTGCTGCGCGATATTCCTCGACTCTGCGAATAGCAAGTGCCCAAAAGTGAGGCGGCTGCCATAAGAACAGGAGAGCGAATAAGAGCCAAGCGCCCATATCAATACGACCTGAAGCGGCCACATAACCAATCACAGGAGGCATTGCACCAGAAATACCGCCGATGGATGTGCTCCATGTAGACGAACGTTTTAACCAAAGTGTATAAATACCGACGTAGACGAACATACCAAGTAATCCCAGTAATCCTGCCTTTACACCAGAGAAGAAGAATAGAACAGCTAACCCGACAACACCCAAAATAATAGCGTATGACAACACCGTTGTAGGGGTCAGACGCCCTGTTGGCAGTGAGCGATTACGTGTACGTTCCATTTTCAAATCCAGCTCACGGTCAAAATAGTTGTTAAAAACACAAGAAGACGCCATAACCAGCATTGTACCTAAAAGTGTAAGAATTAGCTTTATATAATCAACGTCCCATTGCGATGCTAACCAAAAACCACCAAAGGCTGCAACCAGATTGGTACGAAGGATGCCTGGCTTGGTAACTGTAATAAAATCTTTCCAAGTGCCCGCTTTGCCGGGTGGTTTAGATTTTACAGAATAGGTAGCCGCATCCGAAGAAGTCTTATAACTTATATTATCCATTGTGAGTAACTCCCCCTTAGAGATGTATGAATTCGGGAGTAAGTTGAACTCCGATATAAATTTTATCATATACCTACCCCAAAAAGTTTGACAGAAAACGCACAAAACGTTCACAATTCCGATGGCAAATCGCCCCTGTTGATCGTTTACAGTAAATTTGGGTAGTAATAAGTACAGGAAACAATACAAAAGGAGCGACAGATATGGATACAGCCACACACTTTGTCATGGGAATCGGATTGGCCGGGCTGGCCTACACTGATCCTGTCGTCGCCGGAGATCCAAAGTTGGCCGCAGTCGTACTGCTCGCTACAGTCGTAGGGTCACAAGCTCCGGATTTTGACACTTTGCTTCGGTTGAAAAACAATGCAGCCTACATTCGCAATCACCGTGGACTGTCGCATTCAATTCCCTTCTGGTTGATATGGATCTTGTCCATAACAGGACTGATTTGCCTGATCTTCAGAGATGTGCCCCCAGGTCATGTAGCATTATGGGTAACGATTGCTGTCTGCCTGCATGTATTCACAGATTTATTTAATACGTACGGAACACAGGCATTCCGCCCGTTTACAAACAAGTGGATATCTTGGAATATCATCCATATTTTCGATCCCTTTATTTTTGGCACCCATGTTGCTGCGATTATGCTGTGGGTCACCGGATTGATTCCACCCGCTCCCTTATTTATTACGCTGTACGTTATTATTGGCCTATATTACATTTGGCGAACCTGGAGTCATTTTATAACCAGAAAAGCGGTACGTGATATGGACAATGAGCGTCAGGAGGGCGACATCTATTATATCATTCCCACCGTATCATGGAACCGGTGGCATGTGGTAAAAGCTCATCAGAATGGAAGTTATGACATTGGCGGATTAAATGGCAAACATTTATTTTGGACTAAACATGCGATTCCATCCACACATCCTGCCGTAGAAGCATCCAAATCCTATCGCGATGTGCAGGCATTTCGCTATTTTTCCTCCTTTGCCGTTGCCGAGGTGGAGGAACTGGAATGGGGCTACATTGTGCGATGGGGAGACGTCAGGTATCGACACCGGAGACAATATCCATTCGTGGCTGTGGTCGCGATGGATAAGCAGTTCGGACTGATCAACAGCTATATTGGATGGCTCAGTGACGAAAAGATGCAAAAACGCCTTTCCCTGCATACGAATTAAAACCTGCCTACAAGCTAACAACAAGCCGTATGAACAACAGACAGCAAGTCTCCCTTCATCTGGAGCTTGCTGTTTTTTTGGCCACTCGCGTAAAAAATCACTTCTCATGAAAGCGCCCTCTTGACGAAGCGGACTTGCGTGATTCAAAATGGTGATAAGCCATGCGTAAAAAAATCCGGAGCATGATCGCTCCGGATTTTCTTCATCACAGTTGCTCATAATACAGCTTCCAAGATGGAGTGTTTATGTGTATTACTGCAAACGGCTGCTGCCCGACAAGGATTGTTCTGCTTGTTGGACCAGCTTTTTCGTGATATATCCCCCAAGAGAACCTGTTTCGCGGGAAACGACATTACCGAAGTAACCGTCCTGAGGGATCGTGATGCCAAGTTCTTGAGCTGCCTCATATTTTAATTGTTGTAAAGCGGCGTTGGCCTGCGGTACTTGCAGGTTGTTTGAACGACGTCTGCTCATATTTGAATCTCCTTTCAGTTCTTTGTGAGTGAGGTTCATTGCAAGCTTGCAAGATTATTATGGCTCGCTTACAACTACTTATTCCTGAAATTCAACATTCGAACACTGGAGGTTTTTACCAATGAGCAAAGGTTTATCCCTATGGTTCGCCGTTTCATCCATTGTCCTGCTGACCGCGGCCGCAATATCCATTAGTTATTCCGCATGGCTTGCCATTCTACTGGGGCTATTATCTGTCGGCAATATCGGCTGGGGTTTCGTGGTCAAAGCTCGACAACGCCGCTCCTAATCCAATCCTTTAAAAGGCCTAATCCGTTTCGTCTCAATATGCTTTAGCGTACACGTGGCAGAAAGCCCATGCGCTCTTTGACCGCAGACAGCGTGACTTCAGCCGCTTCTTGTGCACGCTCTGCGGATTGGGCTAAAATACGTCCAATCTCACCGGATTCCCGGATGTCGCGATAGCGTTGCTGAATCGGTTCAAGCATAGCTACAACGGTCTCTGCCAGTTCTTTTTTAAATGTTCCGTACATTTGACCTTCATAGCGATCCTGCACTTCTTGGAGTGACAAACCGGAACACTGGCTGTAGATGCCCATCAGATTACTAATTTCCGGTTTATTGGCCGGATCATATCTAACCTCACTACCGGAATCGGTAGTAGCGCGGCTGATTTTCTTGCGTATGACTTTCGGTTCGTCTAGTAGCGCAATAAAGCTGCCTGCATTCGGATTGCTCTTGCTCATTTTTTTGGATACATCATCCAGGGACATAATTCTCGCCCCTACTTCAGGGATATACGGTTCAGGAACAGTAAAATAATCTCCATAACGGTGATTAAAGCGACCCGCCAAATCGCGTGTCAGCTCCAGATGCTGTTTCTGATCGTCACCTACCGGGACGAGATCCGCATTGTAGAGCAAAATGTCAGCTGCCATCAACGATGGATATACGAACAGCCCTGCTCCTACAGAGTCCTTGCCTGCTGCTTTGTCCTTAAACTGAGTCATACGTTCCAACTCGCCCATATTCGTCAGTGTTGTCATCAACCATCCCAACTCAGCGTGCTGAGGAACATGGGATTGTAAAAAGACATTGGATTTCTCCGGGTTAATACCTGCTGCGATAAATAATGCTGCTACCGCCTCCGACTGCTCACGTAATTGAGCCGGTTCCTGCGGTACGGTAATTGCATGAAGGTCTACGACCATAAAGTAACATTGATGATCCTCTTGCAATTTGACAAAGTTTTTCATGGCACCAATGTAATTGCCCAAAGTAAGTTGTCCGCTAGGCTGAATACCTGAAAGTACAGTTTTCATATTCTTCCTCCTCAGTATTTCAAAATTAGAACGCAAAGAGGCCCCGCATCCTCAAGGGACGCGAGACCGTGGTACCACCCTTATTCATTGCCGTCAGCCTATTACTTGTCGGAGCTATGCTCCGTGGCTGCCTGCAATCTTAAAGCTCCGTTAACGGGGAGCAATCGGCCGTCATACTGAGGACAGTAAATTCCTGTTCTGTGCGGCACTCCAAGGTCCATTCAGCAGTGCAGGCTCACCGGTTCCCATCCACCACCGGCTTTCTGAAGAGCTTATGCGAAAGCTTACTTGTCCTCATCATCGCGTTATCCATGTCATTACTTTCTAAACTACATTAATGATAATTCCGCATAATGTTATTGTCAAATGACGATTGTGCCCTACGACCAAAAATCTGTTATCATAATGACACGAAGCTTCAACCGATTATAGTGGACAAAGGAGCATGGATATGAAACAAGTGACCAAAGAACACTGGAACGGTTACGACACGTATGTTCTACATAGTGGTGAACTGGAAGTTACGATGATCCCTCGCCTCGGGAATAATATTATTTCAGTGCGTGATCTGAAGCTCAACCGGGATATCGTACGTCGGCCCGGTGAGGAAGAATTGGCTTTCTATTTACAAAAGCCTTATCATTTTGGCTTGCCCATTTTGATTCCTCCAGGCCGAATTCGCAAGGGACAATTTGAGTTTGACGGTGTTCCATATCAGTTCGACCGAAATACAGCCAATGACAATCATATACACGGTCTGCATCGTAATCAGTCCTGGCGCTGCAGTGATATTGAAGAGGATGAAGAAGGTTGCAGTGTTACTACCGAGCTTTTAACAGAAAGTGATCCGCACTGGATGGAACAATTCCCCATTCCTTTACGTCTGGAGATGACGTATCGCTTGCAGGGAGCTGTATTAAGTCAAACGCTGCGCGTAACGAATTTGGGTGAAAAAGCAGCCCCATTTGGCTTGGGATATCACACTTGGTTTATGGTGGACGGAGAACCTGAGCGCTGGCGCCTAAAGCTACCTGTGAACGGCGTATATGAGCAGGATGCTGAACAGCTACCTACAGGTATCATTTCTTCGTTAGATGACTTGGAACAGCTCTCTTCGGGACTTTCTCTGAAAGGAACAAATCTAGACACTCTGCTGCGGGCAACGGAAGGCCCTGCTGAAGCCCTTTTGACTCGTGACGACGGTTATCAAATCCGCTACACAGCAGATGAGCTATACTATAAGTATTGGGTTTTATATACCAAAGGTGAATGCGACCAGTATCTTTGCATTGAGCCTTATACCTGTCTGCCTGATGCGCCCAATTCACCTGATCCTGCCGGGGAAGCCGGACTGATCCGTTTGGAGCCTCAGCAATCCATCGATCTCAAAACTCAGATTCATATCATATATCCGTAATTTTCCTCTAGTCACTTTTCTTCCTTCGGCGCATATTTTCATAACTCTGTCGCATACTAACCTCATCACAGCCGAAGGAGGTGACTACACATGAATGAAGCTAATCAAGGCAGAAGCCGTCGCAGTAACAACCTAGTTGTTCCTCAAGCCAACAACGCATTGCAACAATTGAAATATGAAGCTGCACAAGAGCTGGGCATCACCATTCCGGCAGATGGTTACTACGGTGACATGCCATCCCGTGAAGCTGGTTCTCTGGGAGGCTATATCACTAAACGCTTGGTACAGCTGGCCGAACAGCAATTATCAGGTCGTTCAGGTCAATAAGCGTCATTATTCCACATGAGCATTCCGTTCATCGTAATTTACCAAAATGTGTTATAACGGGTATATAACAAAGGCGGTCTTCCCTTAGGAAGGCCGCCTTTTCTTTACTTTTTTTAATTGAATTATTCGGAATTAGCCGCTCGGTATGTAGGCTTGTTGTAGCGGATCATGAGATTCGCCATGTTGTAGTTGGACTCCAGTGTTGCATCTACCAAAATCGTTCCTTGTCTAATGGCAAAATCGAAAGCAATCTCACCATGAGTCCAGCTACGCTTATGATTTAGCGTTTCTAGAGCCATACGCCGAAAATCCTCCCGATGCTTTGCTGATAACCCCGGTTCTACTGCTGCAAATGTGCCCCCTTTACCTGCAAGCGGATTATGACGAATCCCAAATTTCCCAACTACATTGTTACGTATTTGTACAAATACGATACCTGACGACAAACCTGCGAGTTCATTATCCAGTTCTTTTAAAACGATATCCATCTGCCTTGCTAACGACAATTGACCTACTTCGTCCATTACAAAAACCCTCCTATATACCTTATCAAGAAATAATTAATAGGTCTTACGGCTCAATTATATGCGAAGATTTTTAACCTTACAATCAAAACCAACATAATTGGGTATTTATAACTATTTTCTAAGTATATCCATCATTTTAAATTTCGCCAACAGGTAATGTTAATTATACTTCGACATTTTGCGACTTTGTTCATCATCTTCTGCAAAAATCACAAAAAAGGCCTCCCTTATAGGAGACCTTTCAAAAGTGTAAATCCGTTATTTTGTCATTTGTAAAAATTGCTCAATATCCTGAACAGTAACTTGCGCAGCATTACGCCAGAAGTCAGCCTGTGTTAAATCGGTACCTAAGTGCTTGGAAGCCAATTCTTCGACTGTCATGCGCCCCGTATCACGCAGCAAGGCATCATATTGGTCGGCGAAGCCGTCAGGATTTTCCTTCGCAAAAGCGTAAATTCCTGCACTGAACATATACCCGAATGTGTACGGGAAGTTGTAGAAAGGAGTGTTCGTAATATAGAAATGTAGCTTGGATGCCCAAAAATGAGGATGAGCCTCATCCAGGATACCACTAAACGCTTCACGCTGCGCTTGTTCCATCAACTCGCTTAATTGTTGCGCTCCTACAACTCCTTTTTTCCGCAGCTCGTAAAAACGGGTTTCAAACAGGAAACGAGCATGAATGTTCATAAAGAAGGCTACACCACGCTGAATTTTATCCTCCAGCAAAGCGACCTTCTCCTGACCCTCCGCAGCTTCCAGCAAAGCATCTGATACAATTAGTTCTGCCAGCGTTGATGCCGTCTCAGCTACGTTCATGGCATAGTTTTGATTCAATGGGTGCAATTCATTCATCACATGCTGATGATAACCGTGTCCGAGCTCATGGGCCAGTGTCGAAACGTTGGATGGTGATCCGGCATAGGTCATAAAAATACGGGTCTCTTTGCTCAGACGCAGAGATGTACAGAAACCGCCCGGACGTTTGCCTGGACGATCCTCTGCTTCGATCCAGCTTTTCTCAAAAGCCATTTGGGCAAAGTCAGCCATTCTTGAGCTAAATTTACCAAATTGCTCAACAATCGTTACAGCAGCATCGTCGTAAGGGATTTTAGTAGTTGACGTCCCCAGCGGAGCTTCAACGTCATGCCAGGAAAGCTTCTCTAAGCCCAGCAGTTTTGCTTTCCGCTCCAAGTATTGGACTACAATAGGCTTTGTTTCATTAATAACCTGCCACATCGTATCTAGCGTTTGTGCAGACATACGGCTGATTTCCAACGGTTCCTTAAGCACATCTGTCCAGCCTCGTTTTTCATATAGCTTCAGACGAAAGCCTGCCAAATGATTCAATGTATCCGCGCAATAGTCCTCTACCTGAGTCCATGCCTCTTCCCAACGTGCAAACACGTCTTTACGTACGCTGCGATCTGCTTCATCCAGCTTATTAGCAGCCTGACCTACAGACAGGTTTACGATCTCGCCATTTTCCGGCACGGGGATCGTCATATTTTTGACAATGGTATCATAAAAGTCACCCCAGCCATGGTAGCCATCCACTGCGAGATCCAATGCAAGGCTTTCCAGCTCAGGAGCCATTTTTTCACGTGCTTCGTTCCGATATTCAGTCAGGACAAAAGAAATCGGCTGGATAGATTCGCGCTCCATCCATTTCTGCCAAATGTCTTCACTGGTTTGTGCCAGCAAGTTCTGGAAAGATACTAAAGCACTTTTCCCTTGGGCATACAGCGTGTTGACACGCGCCCCCAATTGAACAGCCAGCTTGTCGTGCTGGTTTTGAGCAGTTAGACAAGAGACAAAGGAACCCGCCTGCGACGCACCATTAAACAGCTCCTGTATGCTATTCAGTACACTATCCAGACGCTCGGTATCCAATACCGTCTGTGGTACTTTGGCTGCTTTAAGCTGGGATTGCAGCTGTTGAACCTTGCTCTCCATTTCTTCCAAAAATGCATGAAATGAGGCAGAGGAAGATCCTCCGCTAAAAATAGATTCCAGATCCCATGTTTGCTTTAACGGCGTTTTCATAATAGTTCCACCTTTCTTTTTTGGCGAATTCATGTGGTTTCATATACAATAAAGCTACATCGTGATAGTAAATCACTACAATTGGGAGGAAAACAGGATGAGACCCTTACAAATTTCGCCGGAAACGGCTGTGAAATTATCCGAAAAGCTCGGCATTCCGCTGGAACACCTTATGCATACACCCCAGCACATTTTGATGCAAAAGCTGGCCGAACTGGCTAAAGAAGAAACCGCTGACCCGAACGGCGGAGAATCGAACAAATCATGATCCCTTTTCATAAAACCTGGCCTTATGACATCGTCATGGGAGACGTTTATGTACAGTCTTGTCCATTTTGCGACCATGATAATGTTTTGCTGCCCCTGAAGCCAAAAGAACTTAAGCTCATACACGAAGGTATGAAAAAGTTGCTTGTGTTTCCATGCTGCCATAACAAGGTTACTTTGGTGGATTGTGATGACGATTATTTGCTGTCAGATACCACATTGCGTCATCATTAATTCATGAGGCAGTTGTTAAGATAAGATAACCCGTTTTACAAACAAGGTGTGAACCATGAGCCTAAATCGGCCATAGTGCACACCTTTATTTCTTCAAGAGGAGCTTGCGTCCTGCATTTCCTCCGGCAGTTGGAAATTTTTAGCCAACATTTGTTCTCGCAGTACAGACCACTGTTCACGGGAAGCCCGGATCATGGCTGCATCCATAATCTTTTTGTCATTAATGACACGCGAAAACCAGCGTACCGCTTCGTGAAAGTTGCCTGTACGTCGATGCAGTTCACCAATCAGATAAAGCAGTTTGGCATTATTCGCCCCGACACCCTCCAGCTCATAGACCCGAACATACGAATCCAGACTAAATTTGAGAAAGCGAAGCTCCTGCTCCTCATTTCCCTGGTATCTGTACATCCATGCGATATGCTGTAATAGACTGGCTACTACGCGTTCCTTTTCTCCGATGACCTGGGCACAGAGTAAACCCAGTTTATACGTTTCTAATGCCTCTTCCCAGCTACGATGCCCGCCATATTCGCGAGACTGCCAGCGGTTACCGATTTTATCCTTAAATATCTTGGTTTGCTGATCGCTTAACTGAACGGTAGAGTGCTCTGTCGAGGTAAATCCACAATGAGGACAGACCCTTACGACATAAAAATCCGGATTTTCATTCTTATAATAAGCACAAAAATCTGAATCCGTACGAATGGCCTTCTTTAGGCTTGGTCTGACACGGGATGTCTGAAATTCTTCTTCGCAATGTGGGCAAGCGATTTTGATCTGATATAACGGTTCAAGTTCCAATGTTTTTACAACCCTCTCCAAAATTCGGCAATCCCCGAAAGCTTACGGGGTATTTACAAAATGATGCGCAGGACCAGACAAACGGTTAAGTATGATTGAACGAAGCGGCTCCTCAATGCCCGTATCCGTTAACGCACCTGCCATACAAGACAACCATGCCTCTGCTCGCTCCTCCGTTACGGGAAACTTCATATGTCTGGCACGTAACATCGGATGACCATATGCATCAGAAAAAAGAGACGGTCCTCCAAAAAACTGGCTCAGGAACATATACTGCTTTTCCTTAACCGGTTCCATGTCTTTAGGAAACAGGGGACTTAACAACGGATCTTTATAAACTCTCGGGTAGAAGGCCTCAATAATAGCACGAACACCTTCCGCACCCCCAAGGTTGTCATAAATGCTTAGGCTAGGATTCACTTTTCTCCAACTTTCTGTGCTATGGTAATAAATATACACCCGTATTATAACAAAAAACAAAAAATGACGCTAAAAATAAGCGTCATTTTATCAATTTAACATATGAAGAGGGTGTGCTTCGTTGCACACAGCTTCGTCATTCTATAAACACAACTAATAACTCCGCCAATCCTCTTCACCGGGATGGACGAGAGAGACACGAATAACATACACAAAAGCACATACGAACAGACCGGCAACGATACTCATCCTGATCACTCCATCCTTAAGGTTATGGGATCGTTGTTTTCCTATTTTAACATACTATTTACAAAAATACAGCATTAGATGTAATCGTTTTCTTTGATTTTTTTGTACTCTTTGTCCATCCCCGACATAGGTATATTAGTACAACTCCAAAGGAGGGGCCTCTATGTCGCTATACCGTCGTTACTCGCTTCCTCTGCTCATCCTTACACTGCTATTCCTATTTATGCTTATAGCTGTATACCCGCAATCTTCTCTGAATGCCGGACTTCGGGGGCTTGCCATCTGGTGGGACGTGCTGTTTCCGTCTTTATTCCCGTTTTTCGTTATTTCCGAGCTTCTCCTCGGTTTCGGAATTGTTCATTTCATAGGTGCGCTGTTGGATCCGCTGATGCAGCCCCTATTCCGTGTACCTGGCTGTGGGGGTTTTGTCGCTGCGGTCAGCTGCGCATCCGGTTACCCGATTGGAGCTAAACTAACAGCCAAGCTGTGGGAGCAAAAATGGATCACACGCATTGAAGGAGAGCGTTTGGTCGCGTTTACCACTTCCTCTGATCCGATATTTTTAATCGGTGCGGTTTCCGTTGGCTTCTTCCATCAACCAGAAATTGCACTCGTACTGGGCGCGGCCCATTATGGTGGCGTGCTCATCATCGGGCTGCTTATGCGCTTCCACGGTTCCCGTTCAGGAGAAACAGATACTCGCAGCGACCGGCCTCAACCTACTCAAAAAGCCTGGTCGAAGTCCACGAATACAAAAGCAGCAGGTCGCAATAGGCAGCCTGGCCCCCTACGCCAAGCATTATATGCCATGCATACAGCTCGTTTGGAAGATGGTCGCCCATTGGGTGAGTTACTTCGTCAGGCGATTACTTCCTCCCTACGCCTTATTATTGTCGTAGGAGGGCTAGTTGTATTCTTCTGCGTCATTTTAGAAGCTTTGACGAACTCCGGTTTAATGAGCGGGCTTCATCTGCTTACGGCAAGCCTATTGACTGCATGTGGTCTTCCTCCTACGTTAACGGAGTCCATCGTGGGTGGTATTTTCGAAGTCACTTTAGGAGCGCAAGCCGCAGGTGAAGCCACGGCAGCAGCGTTACCATTCAAGGTAGCCGCAGCCGCTTTTGTTCTCTCCTGGGGCGGGCTGTCGGTTCATGCGCAGGTTGCAAGTATTTTAAATATGACAAATCTCCGCTATATGCCATTTTTGTTGGCCCGGGCTGCGCATGGCATCATCTCAGCACTGCTAGCTCTCGTGTTATGGCGACCTCTGATGGGACAGGGAAGCTCTCCCGTCTTTTCTCCAATATACGACATCGCGTGGTCTCCTGGCTTCTCGTCCGCCATGCTGTTGCAAAGTCTGCTAGTTCTTGCCTTTATACTGGCTGGAATGCTTAGTCTCTCATGGTTGAGTGTGGGTACAAGTCGCTTATACGTACGTTTGAGAAGAACACATAGGCAATGAACGATTGTGTTCTTGCTCATAATTGATTATGATCGATATATACCCATGACAAAGGAGCTTTTCATCTTGAGATATTATGTTCTGGATCGCGGGGATCAGCACTCCATGGACTTGAGTCAGCAATTTCACCGTCTTGCCCAAGAAAAGAATTTCAAGCTGGATGCCGAATCGCCGGAAATCGTCGTGTCTATTGGAGGCGATGGTACGATGCTTCATGCGTTTCATACCTTCATCGACCGCATTCCGGATATTGCCTTTGTTGGTGTACATACCGGTCATCTGGGCTTTTATGCTGATTGGCGTGCGGACGAGCTGGAGGAGCTAATCCACCTGATGAGCCAAAGCGGATCTGAGGGACCGCTTAACCCGAGAATCGTTAAGTATCCACTGATTGAGTTGGAAATTCACAAGAAGTCAGGCAATGCTTCTTTTATTGCCTTGAATGAGTTTACGTTAAAAGGGGTGGATGGCACTGTCGTTGCCCAAGTAGATATTAACGATATCACCTTTGAAATGTTTCGCGGTGACGGTATATGTGTTTCTACCCCCTCAGGAACGACCGCCTATAATAAAGCACTTGGCGGAGCTATGGTTCACCCCACCATTGAAGCATTGCAATTGACTGAGATCGCTTCCATTAATAACCGCGTGTATCGGACACTGGGATCGCCATTGCTACTGCCCAAACACCATCATTGTGATATTTTTTCACGGAAAGATCAGCGTCTTTTATTGACAGTAGATCACCTGAACTTTCCTGTCGATGACTTAATCTCTGTTCGATGTCAGGTCTCAAGTCAGAAGATCAGCTTCGCTCGTTACCGTCCTTTCCCATTTTGGGATCGAGTACGCAACGCTTTTCTTAATTAGAACCTATAAAAGAGCCGACTCTGGCTCTTTTTTTACAAACAAAACGGTTCCTGAAAATTCAGGAACCGTTTTGTTGTGGAGCTGTAAATGGTTTATTCTTTTTACTACCCTCAGCTCTTTCGGCTTTAGCAGCTGGCTGGGTCTGACGCTGGCCCTCAGGTTCACGAGAGACACGAACTTGCCGTCCCTCCCGACTTTCCTTTGATTGGCGCTCATAGCGTGATCCACGGGATTCTTTTTTATCGAAACTTCCCTGCTGATTGCGCTGTCTACGTGGTTCACGGGTTTGCTGCCCTTCACCCGGATTCCGTCCATCCTTTGCTTCACGTCTTTCTCTGGATGGACGGCTTTCGCGAGCTTCACGCGGCTGTCGTTCACGTACTTCCTGGGCATCCTTCGGTTCCCGACGTTGCAACTCACGTGGTTCTCGGGATTCTCGAGGCTGCTCCACTCGCGATTCCTCTGTAGCTGTGGAATCCTGCTGTGGTTGCGGCCACTCCTGTTCTCCAGCTGTATGTTGCAATACTTCTTGCTGCTCTTCGGGTTCTAACGTTCCCGCTTGTTCCCTTTGAGCATCTACCAACTGCTGAATATCTGGAGCAATGATTTCATCATTGACGCCGTTTTTATTAACCACTTCACGGCTTTTTTGCAACACAAAATAGGCACAGCCAAAATTGCAGTATTCATTAATGTAATCGTCCAGTACCACTATAGATGTATCCTTATTTGCTTTGGGATGACCGTCTCGATAAAAGCCCTTCAGACGTAGCTGATTGTAACCCCAATCACCAATAATGTAATCATAGCGATCCAGCACTTCACTATACCGATCACGAAACGCTTCGGGATTCCACCCGTTCTTGTGATCCTGCAACAATTCATAGTTTTTACCACCGATTTGAAACAAGCTATTCTGACCGCCTTTCCCGGATCAAGCCTGCGAAAGGGCGCCTTCTTCCTTATGCTGAGCGGCTGACTTCACCTGCTCATGCGCTTGGTAGGAGCTGCGGACCAACGGTCCAGATTCAACG
Source organism: Paenibacillus sp. 203 (assembly GCF_037027525.1). Classification (NCBI taxonomy): domain Bacteria; kingdom Bacillati; phylum Bacillota; class Bacilli; order Caryophanales; family Paenibacillaceae; genus Paenibacillus; species Paenibacillus sp. 203. The sequence goes on along the minus strand of NZ_JAXCHD010000006.1, from coordinate 92,759 downwards.
TGGCTGAATCCCCGCTGTAATCCCTCTTCCTTTAACTTCGCAAAATCTTCCGGTGGATAATATTTTTGCACATATAAATGTTTCTCGGACGGCTGCAAATATTGACCAATTGTCAGAATGTCACAATCGACTTTACGCAGATCATCCATGGCTTGTAAGATCTCGTCCCACTCTTCTCCGACACCTAGCATGATGCTTGATTTCGTTGGAATAGCCGGATTTAATTGCTTCGCATGTTGAAGCAGCTCCAGAGAGCGACGGTATTTCGCTTTAGCCCGAACCTTGTCGGACATACGCTCCACCGTTTCAATATTATGATTCAGAATATCTGGTTTGGCATCCATGACGATTCGCAGCGATTCAATATCGCCCATAAAATCGGGAATCAGTACTTCTACACTGCAAAGAGGTAATCGGCGGCGAATCGCACGAACCGTTTCTGCAAATATAGTAGCGCCCCCATCTTTCAAATCGTCGCGAGCCACACTGGTAACGACACAGTGCTTCAAATTCATGTTTTCAGCCGCTTCCGCGACGCGTTCAGGCTCCTGCAAGTCCAGTTCCGTAGGCATTCCCGTATTTACTGCGCAAAAACGACACGCACGCGTACAAATATCACCCAAAATCATAAATGTAGCTGTCCTATTGGCCCAGCATTCATATATATTAGGGCATCGTGCCTCCTCACATACGGTATGTAATGTCTTGGAACGCATCATGCTCTTGATTTCCTGATAGTTATCGCCTGTCGTAAGTTTAATACGAATCCAGTCGGGCTTAGCTTCCTTTACTTTTCTAGACAATGGCATAGACCTTCTTTCTGATAAGCTTAAGCTGTCATTGCCATACATTATAACATGAAAGCCATGGAAAAACCTCCATTCATTGTTCCCTTTTTGATATGACATTGATGCCGGAAAAAGTAAACTCTTTACATGGATAAAAGCGGCGGATATGGCTCAATCTAAACAAAAGCGCCCTATTCACGCTATTGTATACGGGCCTAGAATTTATCGGGCGATCAAGCCCTTCTATAGGAGGTCGGTTCACGTGCCTTACCCTACGCGGACAGCCCGAGCTGTTCGTTTGTTATCGCTGCTGTTATGTGCTACTACACTGACAACGGCCTGTCCGCTTCCTGCCCATGCCTTTGCCAATCACTTACAGTCCTCGTCCGCCAGAAGCAGCCTGACCGCAAATGTAGATGCTTCACATGCTCAGTCTTCGTCGTATACGTCCAGGCTGGCTTTATATCATTCCATCGAAGCCCTGACTGGAGTTCCTTGGTACAGGCTGGCCGCCATCGACCAGTATGAACGCACACTTACGGTGGCCCATCCCAAGGATCGGAAGCATGCGGAACGAATCATAGGTATTTTCATCACGGGACCAGTCTGGTCCGGCCTGATGAACCCTGATTCGGAGGATCAAAATCCGCGTTCCATTGAACTATTTTCCGGGCTGGGACAAGACGGTTCGGGTGATGGAATCGCTGACCGCAATAATGACAAGGATTTGCTGTTTAGCATCGCTTCTTATCTCGGAAATTATGGAAACAACGAGGATGAATTTGGTATTGCCGTTTGGGAATATTACCATAACAGCCGCGCAGTTCAAAGAGTTCAGCAGTTTGCTAAGCTGTATCGGACGTATGGCAAGCTGGATCTGGTCAGTCAAGCTTTCCCCCTTCCTTTAGGCAGCATTTATAGCTACCGTAGCACATGGGGAAGCCGTCGCAGCTGGGGCGGCTTCCGGATACATGAAGGAACTGATCTGTTTGCTGGCTATGGAGTTCCAGTTCGCAGTACCTGCTACGGTGTAGTTGAAATGAAGGGCTGGAATCCCTTCGGCGGATGGCGAATCGGAATCCGAGATCTCAACAACCGCTATCACTACTATGCGCATCTTTCCGGCTTTGACAAAACCGTCCACAACGGTGACATCGTTACACCCGGCCAGACGGTTGGCTGGGTCGGAAGCTCGGGCTATGGAAAACCCGGTACCCAAGGCAAGTTTCCACCGCATCTGCACTATGGTATATATCGGGACAATGGTTGGGCAGATTGGTCCTTTGACCCGTATCCGTTATTAAGACAGTGGGAGCAGTCCGAACGCAAAGCGCTCAAAACAGGAAAAACAAAAGGGCCCTCCTCATAGGGGCCCTTTTGTTTTTCCTAGGCAGCTCGCGTCAGTCTCCTCCGCTCTATGGCGTTGGGGACTGGCTAGAGGTGTTTTGGTTTTCCTGTGCCTCTGGAACACTTACTATGGTGGGATCTATAGCGCCGCTACTCTCTATGGAATGGGGAGGCAACGCCAACTGCGGAGCGGCTGCACCATTTTTACCCACTGGTTTACCCTGATTGTCATAGTAGTACATCGGAACGTTGCCTACCACTAATAAATAAGAAACCGGAATTTCCGTCTCCACAATCTGAGGTTGCATCTCAAACGGTATAACCACGGACACTTCCGTCGTAATCCGAATGTACACTTCCACCAAGATCATGTTTATGCCCGCATCCTGTTGACGGGTATTTAAATCCACCTTGATTGCTCCATGCGGCTCCACCTTTAGGGGGACCGTTGGTCCATAAGCTGCCAACAGTGGACTGCCCAATGCCTGACCAATCGGAACACTCTCATCAAAATGGCTCATGCTGTCCATCGTTGCCTTGACTGCTTTGAGCGTGTCTGACGTAATTCTCATATGTTCCGCATAATTCAGAACAAAACCGGAGGTTCTCCCTTGTGCATCCGTTCTCCATTCGATCAAATTATCAGCTGTCTTCCCCTGCTCTACCTGTGCTGTAATTGCTGAATTAATAGCCTCCGTCGCCATTTGTTTAACCCGCACTTTTGCCAGGTGCATCATGGGCGGCTTCAAATGCTGCTCCACATAAGCAGCCATTTGTATGATCCCTACCAGCAGCGCCAGTGCCACAATAAAAAAAAACCTATGTCTGCCGCGTCGCCTTCTGTTGGGTGCGCTGTGCCATTGCGGTCTTCTCATCATCCGATCCCCCCGCAGCGTTGAACTTACCCTACAAGGATATGCGAGTTGTACACGAAAAAGAAGCCGCCCGTCCGGCAGCTTCTCTAGATGGAACAAATATATAATTGCAAATATAAGGTGCACTCATTATTTGAAAATATGGTCAATTTTTTCGATATCAGCCTGACTCAATTGGACATTTAGCGTCTTCAGATTCGCCAGCACCTGCTCCGGCCCCTTCGCGCCTGGAATGAGGGCATCAATCGAATCACGGGTCAAATACCATGCGAGTACAACATGAGCAACCTCTGCATTCAACGCATTGGCAATCTCCCGTACCTGCTCCACTTTGTCCAAATTACGAGCAAATGCATCGCCCTGAAACAATGGATTTTTCGCTCTGATGTCCGAGAAGGTCATGTCTTTCGTATACTTCCCCCCCAGCAATCCCGAAGCTAACGGGAAATAAGGCACAAACGAAATGCCATTTTCCTTGGTATAAGGCAGCAGATCCTTCTCAGCTTCCCGTTGAAACAAATTATATTGGGATTGAAGCACATCTACATAACCGTCACTATTCGCATCCTTAAGTTGTTCAATGGAGAAGTTAGATACACCAATGGCCTTGATTTTGCCTTCGTCCTTGAGCTTCTTCAGTTCTCCGACTGCCTCTGCCTTTGGTGTAGTTTCGTCCGGGAAATGGATATAAAACAGATCAATATAATCGGTCTGCAATCTTTTCAGACTGGATTCGACGGATTCACGCAAAAAAGCAGGCGAGTTGTCAAAAACGACCTCTCCGTTTACGAATTTGTGGGCACCCTTCGTGGCAATAACAGCTTTATCACGCTGACCACGCTCTTTCAATACCTCACCAATCAACCGTTCCGAGTGCTCAGGTCCATAAATAAAAGCCGTATCCAGAAAATTGATGCCGTTATCCAAAGCTGTGCGAACAACTTCTTTGCCCGTTTCATCATTCAAATCGGAAAAGAGATTATGTCCTCCCACTTTATTTGCACCCAAACCGATTGGTTTTACATATAAATCTGTTTTACCAAGACGCACTTGCTCTGCCAATTCACGTCATCTCCTTTTCGAAAGTTACTTCCATTTTATTATTAGATTCCAAAAAAAGCAAAGTGCGTACCTGGCTGCTGAGCCCGATCCTATTTTCTTTTTCGCTTCATACTGCGGATGGTCGTTTTTGTGGCCTGATCCACCCGATATGATTCCGTGATTTTTTGCAGTGCTTTATTGAAGGTAAAATCATCTAATGTATTATGACTTAAATACGCCATGGTTACCTCTGGTAGCTTGATATAACAGATCGATATCGCCCATGCTACCGCCATTTGTACATAATAATCCTCGCGATGGGTCTGATCCAGTAAAGTAAACACCCGCTTCATATACTGTTCCTCAATATAAAAATTAAGAAGCATAACTACACCAAACCGAATTTCATATTCTTTCTTGGAGAATAGATAGGGCTGAATAAACTCCCACACCCGTTCTTTATGATGTTTCGTGATTTTCAATCCGGCACAGAAACTATCACATACGGACCAATTATCAATTTTAGGAACAAACTTGGCGGTATAACTCAAAACTTCCTCTATATCCGTTTTTACAGAACCAATCACCATACCTTGCAGCATTACTTCTTCGAAGTGTTCACTTTCAGCGGTCTCCAGGTAGAGGCGCCAATCCCCTTTGGCAATATCTTGAGCAAGCTTACGCAGCACTGGCAGACGTACACCCAGCACATTATTAATCGTCGGAAGCAATGCAGCCGTAAATTTCTGAAAATCTGCATCCACATATGACAGTATCTGTTCTCTAATTGTTTTCTCCATCATTTCCACTCCCTGATTCTTAACGAGATGAAATACTCCATAAATAAATGGAGGCCACCGAACCATAAGGCGAATAGACTCGGCGGTACTCCTCAAATTGCTGCTTGGTCAAGGTATCTAAATGGTACAACTTCATCATTCCCCGTCGAATAGCCATATCACCCCAACTGACGACATCTGGACGCTCCATACAATTAATCAGCATCATTTCAGCCGTCCAAGGTCCTATTCCTTGCAGCGAGGACAATTTCTGAATCACCTGTGCATCGGAAAGCTCATATAATTCCTGTAAATCCAACAGGCCCTGCCCGATCGTTTGGGCTATATTAAGAATACATGTGGCCTTTTTCATGGTGATGCCACAGCTTTGAATATCTAAAGCCGACTGAACAGCTATATTTTGTGGAGTGATCACGCCTAACTTCTCCTGCATCCTTGCCCATATGGTCTGAACCGCCTTGGCCGATATAAGCTGTCCCACAATCGCATGAACGAGCGCTGCAAACAGGTCGGGAATGATCACACGTTCTACCTTGCCCATTTGCGTCATCGCTGCACCAAGTACGGTGTCTACGTTTTTTAGATAACTGATTTCCTTTTCCCCATAGTCAAAGTTTTTGGTCATTACGGTTTGCATTCGTTCTCCCGCTGCCCCCTTATATGGTTCACTCTTGATTCAATGGCATGGACTGCTTTTACATCAAGGTTCGAAACCTTCTTTGCTCACGTAGAGCTGTTCCTTCGGAAAAACATGAAGAAAACGCTCATAAACCGCCTTATAGGCAGCAGGATGATACCATTCTTCCAGCCCCAATGACTCGTACAGCACACCCATTTTCAAGCTACGCGTTCGTCTCCCCCCACTCCCATCTCCCATAAAATAATCATCAATACAGACACGGTTGACCAGAGGCAAAAGCTTGTCTGCAAAATGTTCACTGCTTGGAAGCATCGGAGCAATCGTAGCTTGCGTAGGCACACCTGCCTCCTTTAAGAGATGTAGCGTTTGGAGACGAGCCTGGATGGGAGGAGCCTCCGGGGTAAAATGTTTGCGTATATCTTCTCGGTCTGTTTCTACAGTCATACTCACACGAACACGATCCCCCAATCGGAGCAGTAAATCAGTATCCCGCCGTACCAGTGGACTGCGCGTCTGTAAAAAGAGAAAATCCGGGGGATCCTCCACCATCACCCCCAGCAGAGACCGGGTCACCTCTTCCTTATACTCGGCAGGCTGATAAGGATCTGTGCTTGACGACATGAAAATCGTGACTTTACCTTTGGATTTGGCTCTACGAAGCTCCTTGCGAAGAATATCTGCCGCCTGATTTTTAATATCAACCCATGTCCCCCACGCTTCCTTCCGAAATGTGGAGACTGGCAATTGGCGTACATAGCAATACGAACAACCAAAGGTACAACCTGTATACGGGTTCAACGAATGTGTATATCCTGACAAGAAGCCGGTCCCTTTATTCAAAAGAGTCTTGGGGGATTTGTAATACTCATTTTTCATACTGAACCGATGCCACACTTTCCTTTTCGAGCTGCAAAAGCTTCACCTTCATGTCCAAACCACCACGATATCCGGTCATAGCTCCATTTTTACCGATGACCCGATGACAAGGGACTGTGACCAAAATCGGATTAGCACCGATGGCAGCCCCCACCGCACGAACAGAGGCTGGCTTTTGAATAGCGTTGGCAATGTCTGAATAGGATAGTGTTTCCCCATACGGAATATCACACAACGCATTCCAAACCGCCATCTGGAACGCAGTCCCATGAAAATCAAAGGGCAATGTAAATTGGGCGCGCTTCCCTTGGAGATATTCAATCAACTCCTTGGCATAGGGCTGTAAAGCAGCATCCTCTTCAACTAAAGGACTGCCGGGAAATCGTCTTCCCGCCCATGAAAACAATTCCTCTACAGGTTGATTGGGCGAACCTACATAACATAGTCCTTCCGATGTAGCTGCAATATATAAATTCCAATCCTCATGTGTCAACAATGACCAATAGATCGTTTTATTTATTTGCTGTGCCATGCTGTGTACCTCCATTTTGTGTTGCTTTCAATTTGAGTTGGCGATATTGCAATGGGGTGTAGCCTGTATTCTTTTTAAATAACGTAATAAAGTAAGGTGCATTGCACAGACCTACGTTCTCCCCCACTTCCGCAACAGATATATCTGAACAAATGAGCAGCTTCTTCGCTTGTTCCAACCTGGTCTGCTGTATATATTCCATTGGAGTTAGATGCATGATCCGCTTGAAGGTACGATGTAAATGATACGGACTTCCATGGCTTATTTCAGCTAGGATGTGCAATGTTAAATCCTTCATATAGTTAGAATTCACGTATTCTGTAACCAGTGCGATCCATTCATAATCAGGCAATCGTTGTCCTGTCGGTTTACATCTTTTGCATGGACGGAAATGCTCGACCAATGCCTGCTCTACTGTTTTAAATATACGGATGTTCTCTCTTTTGGGAGGTCGGGATTTGCAGGAGGGGCGACAAAATATTCCCGTTGTCTTCACAGCGTACAAAAATACCCCATCATATGACTTGTCGTTTTCTACGATAGCGTTCCACTTGTCGTCAGTTATGGATAAATCGGATGTACTCATTCAAATCACCTCTCTAATGCAAATGTGGCCTCCCCACATATCCATGGCAGAATTATTCAAAATCCTTCTGTCTAAATTATAGACTAAATAGTGAACATATGTACCCTTCTTGGGATGTAAAGGCAAGATAACGAAAAAAAGATGACTCCCCGCGGAGCCACCTTTGATCTTACTTATCTATCTTATATTTAGGCTTGAAGCTTGCTCGGTTTGGCGGTGATCGTCAACTCATCTGAAGGAGGCTGATATTCCTTTGACCAGTACTCGGCATTTGAAATACCTGCCTTCTTCGGGTCAAACACCGGGTCCAGCCCTTGCCTCCGCTGCTGTTCGTAATCCTTAAGCACAAGAAGAGCAGGCTTGGCCAACAGAATCATAGCAATCAGATTCACCCAAAGCATAATGCCGACACCCATATCCCCCAGTGTCCACGCCAGAGCCGATTCCTTGACGACCGTTCCATAGAACGTCGAACCCAGAATAACCAGCTTTAAGACGAACATGGGCCACTTTGCTTTATAATCTGCAACCAGATAGGCCATATTTGTTTCTGCGATGTAATAATAAGAGATAATGGTCGTAAATGCGAAAAAGAACAAGGTAATGGACAGCAGACTCGATCCAAAACCGGGAAATACCGATTCAATAGCAGCCTGTGTATATTGGGTTCCCTCTTCAACACCCGGAAGATGTTGCACAATAAAATCGCCACCAGGTCCCTTCACATTATACATACCAGTAAACAGGACCATAAAAGCCGTAGACGTACAGACTAAAAAGGTATCCACATACACGGAAAACGCCTGAACTAGCCCCTGTTTTGCTGGATGGGACACTTCTGCGGCGGCTGCCGGATGCGCACCAGAGCCTTGTCCGGCTTCGTTGGAATAAATCCCCCGCTTTACACCCCAAGCAATCGCCGTCCCTGCCATACCGCCGAACACAGAATCCACGCCAAAGGCACTACGAAAGATCAGCGAAAATACATCGGGAAGTGCAGTAATGTTCGTCATCATAATGTAGAAAGAAACGAGGATGTAACCGAGTGCCATAAACGGAATGACAACCTGAGCCACATTGGCAATCCTTTTTACACCACCAAAAATGATAAGCGCCAGCAACACGACTACTAAAATCCCCGAAACCTTCATATCCATGCCAAACGAACTGTGAAAAGCTACAGCAATGGAGTTCGATTGAGTTCCCGGCATCAGTAAACACATCGCGACCAACGCAGTAACCGCAAAAATGACGGCAAACCATTTTAAGCCTGTCCCTTTTTCAATATAAAAGGCTGGACCGCCCCGGTACTGACCATCGCGCTTTACCTTATACACCTGAGCCAGTGTGGATTCTACAAAAGCTGTAGCCGACCCGATAAAGGCCATGACCCACATCCAAAATATCGCCCCAGGTCCACCCATACCAACCGCCAAAGCAATCCCAGCAATATTCCCCGTCCCTACACGCCCCGATAGTGCCATCGTAAAGGCCTGAAAGGAGGATACACCTGCCTCGGAACTTTTCCCTTTAAATACTAGGCGGATCATCTCTTTGAAATGCCTGATTTGCAGGAATCGAGTCATGATCGAAAATAATAGTCCCACACCCAAACAGACATATACCACAGGATTGCTCCAAATGACGCCGTTTACTGCCTCTGCCCACTGCTCTAACATTCCTTGTATTTCCCCCTGATCAATCAATTGATTTCTAGTCTACGTTTTCAGAAAATTTGCATAATTACAAAAAATTATAGATTAGTTTTTACCCCCATACAAGTTAATTTAATTGACATATTGTCAATTACAAGTAGGCTTACCAGTACATAAAATGACGACAAAAAAGCTCTGATGATCCGAGAATATGGATCATCAGAGCCTTGTCCTTAAGACATTTAGGCAATGCTTTCTTTCTCATTCAGAGCGCTAGACAGTTTCAACAGCGGGGCCTGCTCCGTTACCTCTCCTTGAGCGATTGGAAGGACTTCAGTATATTCAGAAGAATTCGTAATGATAACTGGCGTAATCGTAGGATAACCCTCTGCCCTGATTTGCTCAACATCAAACTCAAGCAGTAGGTCCCCAGCTTTTACCTGATCGCCTTCTTTGATATGGGACGTAAAATGTTTACCGTCCAGCTTGACCGTATCTACTCCGACGTGAATCAGAACTTCTGCGCCATGATGCGAAACAACTGCAAGCGCATGTTTTTTCTTGAACGCCACGGTGATGGTTCCATCGAACGGGGCCACGACTCTGCCCGTTGTCGGTTGGATGGCGATCCCTTTGCCCATAGCTTCCGAAGCAAATGCAGGATCGGGAACCTCCGACAAAGCGACCACAGTTCCTTCAATTGGGCTGAGTACCTCTTCATTAGAAACAACAACTGTAGAGGTCGATTCTTTAGCCGAATTGTTAGTAGTTTCCTCTTCTTCAACTGGATCTTCAAAACCTAAAATATAAGTCAAGATGGCCGACACCAGGAATGAAACGGTAATCCCTAAAATCAATCCCGGGAATCCTTGTCCACCAGGGCCGTAAAAGATCGGCAAGGTTAGCAATCCAGGTGCGCCGGAGGCAAATGCTTGCGTTCCCGCTTGACCGATAATGGCACCACCGACAGCACCACCGATAATACCTGCAATAAACGGACGTTTCAGCGGCAGCGTAACCCCATAAACTGCTGGCTCCGTGATGCCGAATAAAGCGGTAAGTGTAGCGGAACCCGCCAAAGTTTTCAGCTTCTTATTTTTGGTTTTCAGCATAACACCGAACGCAGCGCCGGTTTGAGCAAAGATGGAAGCCGCAGCGGAAGGCTTGATTCCGTCTCTGCCATTAACAGCAATATTATTAATGAATACAGGTACAAGACCCCAGTGAACACCGAAAATAACGAGCAACTGCCAGCAAGCACCAAGGATTGCTCCAGCTAGCAATGGACTAAAGCTAAATGCAGCAACGAGTGCAGTAGCGATCGCGTTGCCCACATACACCCCGACTGGACCAAACACGATCAGGGTTAGAGGAAGCATAATTACAAGTAGAATCAAAGGTGTAATAAAGTTTTTGACGCTCTCGTGGATCACTCGATTGCACCATTTTTCCAGCTTACTCATGACGATGACGGCTAAAATGATCGGAATAACGGTAGATGAATAACTCATCATAACAATAGGAATACCGAAAAAGTCCGTAGGTGTACCTTCCGTTTTTAGCGTGACAATGGTCGGGTAAAGCAACCCTCCGGCAATGGTCAGGGCAACGAAGATATTACCTCCAAATTTCCGTGCCGTTGTAACCGCTAACAAGAGAGGGAGGAAATAAAACAAGCTGTCGGCCGCAGCATACAAAATCATATAGGTAGTGTCTTTCGGTAGCAACCAGCCAAGGTTACTCGCAATCAGCAGCAGACCTTTCAAAATACCGGACCCCGCCATAACTCCGAGCAAAGGTGCAAAAATGCTGGAAATCACGTCGATTACGGCACCAAATCCTTTGTTTCCTTTAGCTGAATGATCTTCTTTTCCAGTTTCATTCAAGATATTGGATACATTGCCGATTGCATTATATACCTCTGGTACTTTGTTGCCGACTACAACCTGGAACTGACCACCGCTCTGCTTCACAGTGATAATTCCGTCGGTTTTTTCCAACTTTCCCTTGTCCGCTTTTGCCTCATCTTTTAGCACAAAACGCAGGCGTGTGGCGCAGTGAACGAGCGATACTACATTTTTTTCGCCACCTACCAGGTGTACAATTTCCTTAGCCAGTTTTTCATAACTCATGATGGACACCTCCATGTTCTAAGGGGCTTTTTACATATTTAGGCACACAAAAAACCTAAGCCTTGAAAAATGGTGGGCACTTTATTCCCGCAATTTTTCATGACTTAGGTTTTGCCTGCATAACCAGTAACAATCCCAGTTAAAACTTATTAAATTCCTGTTACTCTCATAATATAATCATTCTACCATATCTGTCAACAAAAACTTTTAATCGTCTATTCTTGGTCCTTTTTCGTTGAAAACGTTCGACTTATCTGTTCACCACCCGTTCAATATGCACGGTTAGATATAATTTTTCTTCGTTCGTCAATTCGTGGTTGTATTCTTTTTGCACAAAAGCTCCGATTTTCTCTGTACAAGCAGCCGCTTCCTTATGCTTTTCCTTAATCATGTCATACAAATGATCATAGTTATTTTCGTAGTGATTTCCCTTAAATACGCGCTGGGCGAAAAATTTCAGATGCGTAATAAAACGGAAATAGCTCAGAGAGTCCTCGTCGAACTCCACCTTAAAATGATATTTTGCGATATTGATAATTTGCTGGATAAACTTTGTGATACTCATGGTCGTAATGACTTCCTCGTTCATTTCAGCATTCACGATGTGAATCGCAATATAAGCCGCTTCGTCCACAGGCAGTTCAATACCGAGCCTTTGTTTAATTTGTTCCAACGTTTTCAGACCCATCGCGAATTCTTCTTTGTACAGTTGCTTGACTTCCCACAATAACGCGTTTTTGATTTCCAATCCTTCCCGGTATCTTTCAACAGCGAAATTGATATGATCGGTCAGTGAAACATAAATATTTTCGTTCAGCTTTCTATTCAGATTATGCTTGGCGTCATTAATGACTTCCTCCACAATCACAATCAAATCAAGCGGTACCTCACGCAACAGCATTTTAAAGTTATCGGACGTCTGCTTGTTTTTCAGAGCAAATACCTTCTGAATTCTGGTTTCGTCTACTTTGTCTCCAGGCTTTTTCTTAAAAGCAATCCCCCGACCCATCACCACGAGTTCGGTGCCGTCCGTCTGGTAGACGCTGATTACATTGTTGTTAATGACCTTTGCTATGTTCATCTCGATCCCCCGTTCCATATGCCAGCAAGAGCCACACATGCTCCATCCTCTTTATTGTAAACAGAAAAAAACCGAAGCACGCCAAATAAACAAGACTGTAACATCCGCTTATTCGTGGCTTAGGTTTTGCCTGCTACGCAGTAACAATCCTAAAAATGATGGAATTGCGTCAAGTATAGCCCGAAGAGGAACGATTGTCAACGCTTTCAATGAAGAAACGGAGATCGGAAATCCCCGTGGGCCCGGGACGTCCGATCCTATTTACTTGTAGTACGATTATTCGCCCAGATTTTCGCCGTCGGAATGAATTACATTTTTGTACCAGTGGAAGCTTTTCTTTTTAATACGTTTCAACGAACCGTTGCCTTCGTTGTCACGGTCCACATAAATATAACCATAGCGCTTTTTCATCTCTCCTGAGGAAGCGCTGACAATGTCAATAGGTCCCCAACTTGTGTAACCGATAATTTCGACTCCATCTTGAAGAGCCTCACCCATTTCGGCAATATGCCGCTTGAGATAGTCGATCCGGTAATCGTCGTTAACTTCTCCTTCAGGCGAAACCACATCATTGGCACCAAAACCGTTTTCCACTACGAACAGTGGCTTTTGGTAACGGTCATGCAATTGGTTGGCTGTGATGCGGAAACCTTTGGGATCGATCGTCCAGCCCCATTCGGACTTGTCCAGATATGGATTGGCTACGGAACCAAATACATTACCACTGGTCATGTTCTTGACGATTTCCGGGTTTGTGCTGGTCGTCCGGCTCGAATAATAGCTGAATCCGATATAGTCAACGGTATGATCTTTCAGAATGGCTGCGTCGCCTGATTCCATCTCAATGTTTAATCCATGGTCCTTGAAGAAGCGCTTCGCATAACCAGGATATTCGCCGCGTGACTGTACATCAATAAAGAAGTAGGACTCGCGGTCTTTTTCCATGCCCTGATATACATCTTCGGGATTACATGTATACGGATAGAAGCTGCCGGCAGCAAGCATACAGCCAATCTGGGCATCCGGGATAATCTCGTGACACGCTTTAACAGCCAGCGCACTTGCGACAAGCTGATGATGTGCAGCCTGGTACTGAATTTGTTTAACGTTTTCACCTTCTTTAAAAACAAGCCCGGCACCGAGAAACGGCAAATGGAGAAGCATGTTAATCTCGTTGAATGTCATCCAGTATTTCACTTTATCCTTATAGCGGGTGAATACTGTTTTGGCATAGGTTTCAAACAGGCCTACCAGCTTCCGGCTCCGCCAGCTTCCATATTTCTCGACCAGATCTACCGGCACGTCAAAATGAGCGAGGGTAACGACTGGCTGAATGCCATGTTTATGCAACTCGTCGAACAAATCATCGTAGAATTGCAAACCTGCTTCATTAGGAGCTGCGTCTTCTCCCGTTGGAAAAATACGAGCCCAGGCAATGGAAACACGCAGCGCCTTGAAGCCCATTTCTGCAAATAGCGCAATATCCTCGCGATAGTGATGATAGAAATCAATGGCTTCGTGGGAAGGATAGAATTCGCTTTCAAGTGGAGTCAGCGAGGGAACATTTCCTTTCATTATGCTTCTTCTCTTCTCTCCGGTAGGCAGCAGATCCACCAGACTCAATCCTTTACCGTCTTCCAAATAAGCACCCTCAGCCTGATTGGCAGCAAGAGCACCGCCCCATAAAAAGTCTTTAGGAAAAATATAACTGGACATAAACATTCTCCTTCCAAATGTGTGATAAAAGGGGTAGCGAAGGGTGATAGACAATAAAAAAACCCAAACCAGCCTGTATACACTTAAAGTGTAAACAAGCCAATTCAGGTTATGCCCTATCGGTAACATCCCATGAAAAGGTTATACGTATTTGATTGAAACTCTAACAAAGATTTGGGAACCTGTCAAATTCATTTGATATAATAACACGCAATTAACAAACCAACAACATTATTTCAATCGCCTATTGGGTAATGAAAAGAACCATGAAAGAGACCTCAGATAAACGACTTTACGAAAGATACCTGGCTGTTCGCCTTCGTCTGGAAGGGCACATGTTTTCGAAGATCGGCGATCTACTCAGTCGCTAATTTAAAATATTTTGTTGCAAGAAATTTAGAAAATCCCTTTGCATAGAGCCAAGAGGTATAATTTTTTTGATTATCTTGAACCTCCAATGCTGTCCTTTACTGTTAAATGACCATATTGCAGAAGACAGATATATGGAATGATATTTTTGTTCTTGTAAATCAGCTACTTCAAATTCAACTTTTTGTACTACTTTAGTGGAAAATAGATTCAGGAAAAGGATAATAATTTTATCATTATTTAGGAGTAATATAGCTCGACTTGTCCAAGCCGAAAGGCTTTGAGGAGTTGAATAGCAGATAAGCATGTTAGGTTCTCTATGCGATTCAGTTAGCTTATTAATAGTTTTTTTGTTAATGAATATCATAATCAAATACCTTTCTATTTGGAATTCAAATGAAATAGCTTTTTAGAATATTTATTCAAAATTCCAATTGTTTATGATAAGAGCAAATATATTATATAAGCGTAGATGTTCCTAATCTCATTTGACAATATAATAGTCTCAATTGATGTTAACCGCACACATTGTGGGTTATATCATCAATTGAGACTATAACATGCTTACAATCGTTGTTTCTATAACATTAGTCAAAGATATTTATAACATCTAGTAGGATAAACGTACCTTTTCTATAAAATAAACTGAGATAAGTATTTTCCATTAATTGTTACCAATACGTAAATGTTAAGTAATATTGATTTTGGAAAATGAATAGATCTATCAGTGAAATTAATTCACTTGACTACGATCAAGCATACTCATTTTAGATGATGCATACAGAACAAAGTACTACTCCCTCACATAAATATTTTTTCCGTGTCCATTCTTCCTAAAGTCAAATTTTCATACATGCCCCTATGAAATCTATTCCTACTTTGCTTTGAGTCATTTTATGCATCACTATTACAAACAATAGTTGCTTTTCTTAATTTATAGTCGTAATAACCGACTAGATACCCGTCTGTTTCTAATTTTCATAGATAGATGCCTGCGATAATATTTGATATATCCACTCACCTTCAAACTTAATTTCAAACTCACCTTTTGGAATTATATATTTTTTAAAAATTTGAGCAATGACAAATTGGTTTTGAACTTATGTCCCTGTCCATAGGTCTGGACAAGAACTATAACGCTAAATCAAAAAAAAACGCGATTATCACGCCTTCTTATGAGTACAAGTTTTTCCACTCTGAGAGCAGTCCTTTATTTATGCACCTTTTGTAATGTGATCTTCATATTTATCTAGATCCGATATAATATTAAATAAAGCTTTTTGAATTACCTGAGAGTAGTGATCCTGAAGTTGTTTTTTGCTTCGTAAATGTTTATGTCCATATTTCTTTGCTTCTTCAATATCACTTTGCATTTTATTTATAGAAGAAATAATTTGCAAGTGGTCGTATAAATGAAGCGCAATATCATCACTTATTTCATTTAAAACTACATTTTTAACGTTGCATAAATATGATTTATGAGCAACTACAGTAAGCCATGCTAAATCGTCATCATACAAACTAACTGGATCATCAATTTCTTCCCAAATTTCCTGTAAATTATCTATTAGATCCTTAATTATGAACATCTTCTTGGAGTAATTATGCCCTTGGTCTATTATTCCATTAACCTCTATATTCGAATCTGCTAAGTACGCAAATTTTTCATCCGTCGTTAGTGAAATACCTAAGAACTCTCTTCTAACGCCATAATTCAGACGATTATTCAAAATATTAACTAACCTTTCCAAGTGGTAGATTTTTATTTCATATGATGTACTGGTCATTAAATCTTCTCTTTGAGAAACTGTTATCTCTTGATTTGTTATAAAGGCTAACCCAAAAGCCCCATTCTTACTAATACCTCTAATATCTTCAATGCATTTTTCTTTGATAACTTTATATGTTTTTTGCCCTCTTGGAAAGTATACTGCTCCTATCCACTTCTCATTATTTTTAAAACATATAAAGTCTTTTGTCCCGTCCCTTCCACCTAATGGATGAGATGGATCAATGGATTCAAAGCCTTCTGAGTTCAAAATATGGCTTGCTAGTCGCTCAGCAGCTTTTTGCCCTTTAGTCCATTCTTTCAGTCTAAACCAAGTTTCATCTCCTTCTAAACGTCTCGGATTTTCGTCTTGCATATTGGTCACTCCCCATCTTTTGATCATAGATATCATTTGCTATTGAGCTTCAGACATTCTAACTTTGTATTCCTAGCTTATAAATATAGTCTTATGCTATAAGCGCTCATCAAGACATTGCACCAGGCTAATTGGTACATATGGACTAAAACTATAGTTAGTTATTTAATCAACTTATAAAAATTTATTGTTAGGCACTTTTTCTCCAAGCTTGAAGTATTTTCAATCTGCTAGTGATTAGTTTTGTGGAACCCTCTCCTCAATCTTGTAGCAAATTTTTTTTCATCCGTCCGCAGACGTAGGAGATTTACGACGTTGCTATCAATCACCACGGTATGGGTGACTCGATTTAGTATTTCCTGATAAGCTTTTGATCCTAGTAACACTTATAAACAGAGGAACGCTCCGGTATCCATCTCTTCATGAAACCATGCTGCTCGCGTTCCTCTGGCAAGCTCACTTTAATGGTTAATTATTTTCATAAATTTGTTCTATAAAGTCTTCTGAAAATTCAGACTCAACCTCTTTCAAAGGCATTGTCTCCCAGACTAATTCTTCAATAGTTTTATCGCAAAATAGTCCCAGTTCTGTTTGCCCCCACAACTTACCTACATTAATATTAGAATACTTACCAAGATTAGATTTAGACAAATTGATGTCATGTTTGAATAAGTAGTGAATGGTTTCTTTGAGCTTTTTCTTTTCTTCATTCAATTTCTTTGTAGCTTGTTGCTCCTTTGAAACAACAACTTGTTCTTGTATCCACTCTCCTAATTCTGGGCAATTTTTCGTTAGCCACTTTCGATTCCTTCTAATATAACTGTATACATTTTGGCAATTGAAAGCCCGTTCCTCCCTAAGTAATTTCTCTGTGTAATCCCTAGCCAAAAACCAACAAGTTTGAATTTGATATGACAAAATCGACTTGTTTTGGAGTTGGCGAGCAGAAGTAGCCTCATCATGTAAATTATGATACTTTAGGACACCTCTCGATACCCCATAGATTTGTTCGAAATCCTTTTTTGAGAATGATTTTCCCTGTTGTCGACACAATTCTCGATATTCCACAATTTGCTTTGATAAATTCTTATGATACCTCGGTATCCTTTCCACCTTTTTCTTATTATGAATCCAATACATCTGAATCTCAAAAGTATAGTAATACTGATGAAATTCTAATACGTTCCAATTAAATATTTTTTTTGCTGCAGGAATCATTTTAAATCTAAATAAACCACCAACATGCTCACTTAATGTTTTGAACTTATTTATAAGATCTGATTCAGATTTTGGTCTTGTTACAAACTTATAACCTTCGGGAATTAAATTCTGGTTGTACATATAACCGATAACATCATTAACCTTTTGAGATGAAATATTGAGTATATGTTGTATCCTTTTTCTGGATACTCCAGATTTTAAGAGTAGTAAAAAATGATTGGAAACCAAATTAATTGTATTACCAATTTCACACCAATTTCCAGAATTCCGGTCATACCCATATGGTATGAAGCAAGAAGTACAAATTGATGGTTCCCGATGAGTGTGACTAGCTTTAAAATAATGGTTTGTCATATGAACATTCGTATTTTTATATTTACACCAAGGCGTTAAACAAGGGCCATGCTCCTTAGTTGGCTTATCCTCAAGAATAGATTGAATATACTCCTGACTCACTTCGACTCTTTCTAAGTCCTCAACAGAATTGTTACTATTTAAAAAAAAACGAATTAACATACCCACAATTGAATAATGCTTATCCCTTTTCCCTCTTATTAACCGCATTAAAATTTTTATATTACCTCGAGTTAAATACTTTACTCGATTCGATCTATATCTACTTTCCTTTGATTGAGAAAGAAATATCAACTTTAAGGCCAGCGTTTGTTTTAAATTGAATTGTCTGATACTTTGTTGTGGTGACAAACAATTATTTCCTAATAGTTGTTTCCAAATTTTATACTTTTTCAATTGGTGTGTGTACTCCGTTTCTTGTTCTTCTGCTATTTTTCCGTCGATACTTCCATAACTAAGTGAATAAGAACAGAGCACACAGCAGGATTCCTTCATTTGGTCCCTTGTATACGGCTGTAGTTTTCCGCAATTTATACAACTGGATTCCAAATTTGTTTTATGAATCTCGCATATTTGTAAACCTTTAATTTGCCATATTAAACTAAACCCTTTTTTATTTTCTAAGCATTTTCTGCAAAACAATCGTTTTTTCGTTTCCACTAACAAGCTCAGTTGATGTAAAGTGATGTCTAGCTCTTCACCAGAAATTTTTGAAATTTTTTCTACTGCTGAATAATAGGTATGAGAAAGGATTTCATCCTCACTCATACCTAATAAGTTTCCTAATAGATATATATCCGCTTGGCATTGGGGCAGCAAATCCAAATAACGATACTCTCTAGATGTAATTTTCTCTTTTTTCTGATTGTGAATGACTTGAAGTATCTGGTGAAATGTTGTCCGATTGGCTTCTGCTATTCGAAATAAGTAACTGGTTAACGCCTCTCCTTCTTCGATTCTCGGTCTGATTGGGAAAATATTTTTGTCCTTCATCTCTCTCCCTCATCATTAGATATTTTAATAATCTGGAATGTTTATTGAGAAAACCAAATCCCCTGACCTTTGTATCTCGCTGTTACGCTCCTCCCGCCATTCTTCAATTTGCTCAACTAGCTCTGGTATAACTTTTTTTAGGTAACCGTGCCTTATACCAAGAAAAGCGTATAGTTTTTGCGAATAAACATGTTCTGAACATTCACCGATATATGAAATTGCTTTTTTTGATATATTCAAGAACAAATGTTCTCTTCTTCGTTTCAATTGAATCTCTTTATGATTATGCACTACCCTTGCTCCACCTCTTTTATAGAGGGTGGATGTGGAGATTCCTAACTCTTTAGATACATTAGGTAGAGTAATAGAAATATCCAAGACAATTAGTTGTTCACATATAAATTGAACTTCATGTTCAAAGGTATGATCACTGAATATCATTTTCTCTTTATTATATCTTCTATTAAATAATTCTCTCATCACTGCTGGATGGTATCGGTGCAAAAGATATTGGCCATACCCATTCCATTTCGGCCAAAATCGGATTTGGGCTATATCTTGTCCTTGTTTCAACGCTGATATGAACATTTCTAACAATAATTCGTTGACTTCATATTGAGCTTTAGCCGTTTTCTCCAATAAGATTTGCCTTACATTAAAATATGCCACTCCTCGCCTAATACGCTCTTTATTCATAAAGAAACATTTCTTTTTATCCAACCAACTCATATTGCTTATATCACGCTTGGTCAAAACATCATACACAGCAATAAAACTGGTTCGTTCAATTAATTTCTTCTCCTGATTAAAAGCATACTCACAGAAGCATTCTTTACAAATTAAATAATGGGACAAACCTTTGCCTGACTTATGGGTATGTTTAGTGTTTGTAGATACAAGGCTACCTGGTTGATCTTTTTGTTTACACCATGGGGCTATGCACATATGCCCTCGAGTCCACTGAGTAGATGTATCCTTTAATAATGACTCTAAGAATTCTGGAGGTATTTTCATTTTGTACAGGTCGTTTATACATACCTTATTCTTGTATAGAACGTTGAATACAAAATTTAGTTTTAAAATCTTTTTGGCTTTAATAGTATTTCGTGCGTATTGGAGAAGGTGGGCTAAAGTGTATCCATCCAATGACTTTTTAACTATTTCAGGATGATACATAGACTGAGAATCATTTAACAAAAATAACAATTTCTGCGCAAGACTCTGAACTTCAAAATGCAACTTATCCCCGTAGATAAGTTGATTCATATTGGTTCGTACGGATTTCTGACGTGCTATACTATTTCCCTCATGTGTAGGCTCTGCTGGTATGTCTGTTAAAAGTTGATCGCAGTGGGGACAGCGTCTCAAGCTCGTAATCTCGTTATAATTTATCCGATGATTACAGTAACTGCACTTATTTACGAGCCTTTGATTGTGTTTTTGACAAGAATCAATTCCTTCTACCTTCCATAACAAATCGTAACCTCGATTTTCTTTCAAGCATTGAGGGCAGAAATGAAGAGTTGCACGTATCATATCGTTTGTAAAACGAGCTTGCTCTCCATTTGTAGAATATCCAAAGGTATTTACAACATTCGTGAAGCTACCTTTGTTCACATCAGATTGACTGATGCCTGTAAGTTTAGATAACTTTTCAATATTAAATACACTTTCAGGATAGTAATCAATCCTACGAATATCTCCTGCGTGAAGTAAGTACTTCTCATTTTTTCTAATCATATTCATCAATAAAATCAATGTAACTCCATTGTTTTCGGCAGTTCGTAGGAGATAACTAAACAGAGACTCTCCTTCAATATAAAAAGTTCTAGAGGGAAGTGCACAGTTACCTTTAGTTTTCAAGAAAAATCACCTTCCGGAAAATAATGATACTATCATTATTTCCCAGAAAGCATATATTAATAGCCTTTAGCCAACATCGTTTTAAACTCTTCTATTGGTAAATCACCATTTATATTCTGATAAGCTCTCCTGAGTACTTCTATCGTTTCTGATGTGAACGTTACATCCGCATATTCTCCGTCGAATACACCAAGGAGGCTGTACATTTCTTGAAGTACGGGCGTGAGGATCCCCATCAATCCAGAACTCATGGTGTGTAAAATCTGTGGCAGTTTTGTCGCAGGGTCCCCCAAACCTATAGGTTTTTCAGGTGCCAGACTTTCCTCTATTCTTGACAGTAATCGGCACCACTCTTCATCACACCTTTCAAACCGGTTAATGTACAATTTAGGGTACCGTCGATAGTTCTGAAAGTTTATTTTTAGTAGAGTCTCCACTTCAGGAGTTCCTGCCAGTACAAGAGTGATGTTTGCTTTATTGGCTATTTTCTTGAGTGCATTCATGGCTGCTTTATGAGGGACATTGGAGGTAAGAATATAGTCCATCTCATCTAAAATAAGTACTTCTACTTTTTGTTCCATAAGCAAATGAAATGCCTGACGTTGTGCATCACCAATAGATATGCGTCGTGGCATTTCTGGAAAACCCAAAGCATAGGAGATCTGCTGATATAGCTCTTTAATGGTGAAGGGATCTGGCAACTCCATATATACAACTGGCTTAATATCAACTTCTTTAGAGTTATCTGGACTCACCTCGGTGTATCCCATGTTGAGCTCTTCATATTTTAATAATGCTTGCGACTTTCCAACTCCAGAGGGACCGATAACAGATATATGCCGCTTACCATACTGTGTTGTACCTTGTTTAAACTTGTTTTGAGTTCGGATGGAGTCGAGTACATACCATACTTGTTCAATTTTCGGAAAACGAACATGTAGATTCGCAACTCTATAGGCTAAAGATTGAGTTTCCTTTTGTTCTACTATATTTTTCATTTTATATCCTCCATCTCGGCAAAAATGGCTTTAGCCCCCAATAGTAATTCATCCAAATCGTTGTTTCCTTCTAAGATTAAATTATTCGTTAAAGAGATCGCTATTTCCCCCCCCATTCGTTCATTCATTTTTCGCGCAGTAAGTTTTGGTTTGTAAGAATTAGCAATTAAATCCTGTAATTCTTCTTTGGCTTTTTGAACTGTCTCATTATCCAATCGATTTTTCCGTTTTAGATAACCTGTTTTCCGAAGGTTGTCTTTGATTTTATTCCAGGTATAGCGGTTTATATCTTGAAGCACCTCTGGAGGAGGAGAGGAAGCAACCACTTCAACATATTCTTTCGAGTCAGGTAATTGAATAAATATATGTGATATATCATCATCATCGTATTTAATTTTATATTTGACCTCCCTCTTATTCACAAGGTGTGCCAAATGATCGGCCCTATAATGGATATGATCCATTGTGATTCCATCTTTGCGGGTATAGGGTTTAAGCTCGGTTGGTAACAATTCGATGTGGTAAAATTCTCTTAGTTGAGGTTCTACAATAGGTGGATTACCATAAATGTCCACACCATCTTCATACTTGAGGATAGGAACGTTGCAGTCATCCGGCAAGCCCCTATGTTTTTCAAAATGGTAGATGTCAACGATATACTTGGCTACGATCTTCTCCAATTCAGCTAGTGTAAGTTTCGCTTCTTTAACTGGATCCCGATCACCTTTGTCCATGACATTAGAACCTGTGGAACCTGGGAGGTTGTGAATAATCTGTGTGTTGATTGAGCCCATCAGTCGTTCAATTACTCCACCATAATGGGGAGTTTTTCTAGGACGATAGCGGACTTCCGATTCAAGCGTTTCGTTTATCATTCTTTTAACGTTCACACTTGTAAAGTCTGAACCGTTATCTAAGAAAATGACTGAAGGGATACCAAATATAGACCATTCATTGGTCGTGCCATAGCGTTCTTTGGCCCCCTTAGGGAATATACCATGTTCAATCGCTTTTCGAACTTTATTGGCTGACGGCTCATCAAATGACAAATGCATGCACCAGATCATCCTTGTAAAAACATCAATGCCCAGCGTGATAACAGGTCTACCAATAGCCAAACCTGTCTTTTCATCAACCACAATAATATCCAATCTCGTATGGTCGATCTGTACCATATGTAGAGGATACTGGGCTGCGGTTTCCGAATACCCACGTTGCGTTGTGCTGTAAGACTCAATTCCCTTCTTTCCGTCTCTAAAAATTGCAACCGTCTTTGGACTTAACTGTTTTAAAAGAGAACGAACTGTAATTTCGGGAATCGGTTTCAAACCACTTTTTGTACATTTAGCCTCCATAATGCGAAATATCGCACTAGCTTTAAGACGTCTAGTGTTTAAATAATCTTTCTCAATCGTTTCTTTAATAATGGAGTGGTATTCATCTGCATACTTGGTATAGACAACATCGACCACAACTTCAGGGTGTCGTGGGCTACAGATCTCAATAGCTATTGTGTCTTTTCTCTGTATGTAATTAATATCTGTAGCTTTAACAAAACACTCCAATGCCATGGGTACACCCTGTTTCATTCCATCGCGGTAAGCCTTCACATACCTCATGAGCGTTGAACGTGCCAGTTTTTTCCCTTCGTTCTTGCTGTTCACTAATATTCTTGTAGCCAGCTCCTCTTGAGACAACTTTGTAATGTTCTCGTTTTTGTTCACGTATGTTTTTAGGTATTTATCTGAAAACTCAAGCAGTGCTTTCATATCATTTTGCTTGATTCTGGAAAGAAGTAATATGGGACGGATTAATTCGTACTTCCACGATACTTCTTCGCGCTTATGCTCAGGTAACTTTTCAAGTATGGATTCATACTTTCTCTGTTCGACACGAGCGATCGTTTTCCCACCCCGAAAGGTCGAATCGGAAACAAGTTTTTCAAGACTATATTTAAAGGTTTCATTATCTCCATCCGAACGCTGCAGTACAACATGACTCCCCTTAATAGCAATTAATCTATGCTTCCTTCCCATGAAGTGGATTTCTTCATTCACATTCAAAGTAATCTTCATATTCGATTACCAAAAGCTATTTGATATAACTCATTTAAGGGATGGGCGGTCGTAGCTACATTTAGCTCGATTACGGTATGTTGAGAAATGACTATATTCATATTTGTTTCCACCTCTCCTGTTGCAATCAGGTGGTACAAAAATGGTTTTATATCAGCTGAAGAATACGAAGGAAAGCTACAAGATAATTCTTCAATTGACACGGGACCATTCATCATCATCTTGAACATGACATCCTTTCTAATTGATGGATATAGTCTGCGCTCCCGAAGATGGCCTTGAAGCATTTGTATATTGTTTAGCACTGTTTGCGGCAAAATTTTAGGATAAATCACATCATAGTTCCAGCCCTTATGGGCAGCAAACTTCTCACAAAACTCATTGCATTGCTGAAACGTTTTACTAGGGTCGTCTGGTGCCTCTTTTATCTGATATAACAAAGGAGGACAACCATTTCGAAATACCAGAACATCAGGCACATGTAACCAAAATTCCCCCTCTAATTTTTTTGTTTTACATGGAATGGGGACTTCAATGGGTTGAACATAGTAATATAATGTTGAAACATCCACCTCTAGAAAATAATAAAATAAACACTCATTCAATGAGTGGTACTCGACAGTACGCTTCATCTTTCTACTGTGAAAACTTCCGATGATGTGAGGCCTTTGCCAGCTGATTTTATTATCTACTCTCCGTTTTGGTGAGAATTCTTGGTCTTCTTGTAGCCAGTTTTTATTATTCCACATCAAAGATTCCATGAAGAAAACCTACCTTCCTGGTAATCAATATTACCAACCTCCAAAGCGTAAATCACTCGGCTATAATAATCGATATAAAAACCAATGCTAAGTTTGACTTCTGGCCCACAGTCCGTTATCAGATATGGTTGCTCGACAAGAAACACCGTGCTGAAAATGCGGTTTTCCTCTTTGGAAATATATCTCCTTCTCCTTTCGGGAAACGAATTAATTAGCTGATCTATTTTTATCTTCTCATAAATAAAATTAAGAATAGAGATTTTCACATGTAACCTCTAAAAAAACGACACTACATATTTTCTGCAGTGTCGTCTTGTTAGTGTTATTTTTAATTGTTGTTTCAAAGCGTCTTATGGCGGTTATTAACCACATATAGCTTGAATTAAACACGTTTATCTTTATTTCCTCAGAATATCTAAAGTAATTTAACGATACGGACTCAATTCAGACAATATTCTTACTTATCTTTTAAAAATTCATGCCTTTTATTTTCTTATAGAGCACAGTGTAATTGTATCCGGTAGATATATTTTTAGCTTCGCGGTATTGATCAATTTCAGTTTTATTAAAGTATCTTTTTGCTGCAAACTACATTACCTTTTCATAATTAACAGAGCCCGAACGGCTTAAACCAGAAACATTCAATTGCTCCATAATGATGATAGCTTTAATCAGTGGATGTAGTCCAACAACTTAGAAGCTCCTTGATGATACATTGATTTCTGGATCTCGTGAATACTCCTTTCGTAAACAAATCCACTATCCAAATGTTCGATCACACTTCCTTTTACGGACGATCTTAATATTCCTGATAGATGTGCACTTTAGTAGACATTCCAACAACCATTGCTTTCCTATGTTTGCTCTCTAATCCAGTCCTCCCCTGATATTCAGGATGCAAGGCACCTTTTTTAGCTTTTGAATTCTCCCTTCAGAATAAATAATTGAAGCTAAACTAGATACACCTTTCATCCTCCTAAAGTACAATGTCTCCGTAGAAATCAAATCATAACCAAAAAAAAGAATCCGTTATTTATTCCATCATCTGTTTGCCAACTTCATAAGGTGAACTTTGCAAATAAATCTCTTGGTCTAAACCCTGAAGACCCCTGCAATCTTCTCCCTCCACACACTCTGTCAAGTATAAATAGATTTCATATCCTTTTGGGTTCTACCTAATACAAACGTTTCATGCCCCATTATGTTGGGCAATCTCAAACCAACCTTCTCGTATCGCTTTAGAACAAGTATAATTTAACATGCTGAAACTGGATGTCACCGAAGCATAATCATACATTTTTTAAAGAATCCGATTTTAGGGGCATCATTGTTCTCCCTTTAGCTTACGTCTCTATTTATTGACAATAGGATTTTTTATATTCATTAAATATTAGAATCTCCGAATGGCAATAATATTGGATGATTCACCACAAGAATGTATTTAACACTTTAATTGCATAAAATCAGCTATCATATTGAATTTTGTCTTTTATTGAGATTTTCGTGCGATAAACAACATTCTAAAAGGAGGAACTATTATTGTACTATTCAATAGTTGAAAACAATAGGTACTGTGTGGTGTTAAGAGATGGGGTCGTTGAAAAATTAATTATAGAGCTTCCAACCGAAGCACTTGCGGATGAAGTCGCTGTGCAACTTCAAATGGCTTGGTTAGATGGAGAGTCTTGGGGAAAGAATGAGATGAAAAAACAACTTGATCCAGATGGCTACCGTTCTGAAATCAGTAAAGCCATAGAAAGCTTTAAAAACAGGAATCACAACGAGCAAAAAAGACATCATCACGAAGTGACAGAACAATATGAATCACAACGAAATAAAGTCAGACAACAAGTATTACGTTTAAAAAAATGATTTCCCTTTTAAAACTCGGACGATAAACATTCAATATTCTGAAACGAGATGCACCCATATTCCCATAACGTGAACTCACTGTCAAAGGAATTGTCGTTCTCTTCATATAGGAGTTGTATTACATTTCAGATACTATGTTCTTCTCATATTACTTTATATAGAATGAAGAACCCTAGACATAGTAAAATAAAGAAACTTCGAGGTAGAGAGACAAAGTCAATAGATTTTGTGTAAATTTACTACCAATACAGCCTTTTAAAGAACTTGGTATGAAAACATAATGTAACGAGGTGTTATGTATGGCAAACAAACCGCGCGTAAACATCATTTCTTGCCGCAGTTTTATCTGGCCGGTTTCACCAATTTAGGAGCAAAGGATAGTCTTTTCTGGGTGTTTGATCAGACTACGGTAAATCAATGGGGAGCTAAACCTCGAAACGTGGCATAATCAGAACAATTTTTACCGTGTTGAAGTTCCAGACGGTGAATCCGATGATTTTGAGAAGGCTCTTGCTCAATTTGAGACTATGGGAGGACCCATAATCAAAAATCTGATTCAGAACCAAACAATGCCTGAAGGGGATGACTATGTCATTCTTATCAACTTCATAGCTTTGTTGGCATGCAGAGTTCCTTCAAGGCGTGAAGTTTTTGATGAAGCAATGAGTGATGCGATGCAGGTGTGGATGCAGATGATTTTCCAGAGTCCTGAACATTACGAGTCCTACCGTACAAAGATGATTGAATCCGGTAATGAAGTAGATAACTCAACAATATATGAGGAAATGAAAGAACTCGTAAACACCAACTCCCAATACACAATTTCGTTCCATAACCATATCCATTTAAACAATATGATGACTTCTCTAAATACCATCATTCCTTTGCTTCTGGAACGAAAATGGTCTGTTCTTCTGGCGGATGAACAGACCGGATATTTCATTTGATCTGATTCTCCCGTGAATTTGCACTGTACAATACCTCAAGAAACGATTTGGGGGCCGGGCTTTGGATTAAGAAAAACTGATGTCACCGCTAAGCAAGAATGTCTTGTTGCTTGGAAGATTCGAAGAAGAATTGCCAACTCAGTACCTTTCGCCTGAAGCTAGGCTATTGCAATCATGAACAGCTATACCGCTAGCGACTCTCAAAGATATGTATATTCGAGTGACAGGGATTTTATTTGGTATACAAGAAACAATTGTATTGGAGCAACAGATGATTTAACCAAAACAATACTTGAGAACAGGGACAACTAAGACGATGAAGAAGCCCTAGCCGCACTGTTAGGCGGGAAGCGCTGACTTGTCTTCGACTGAGAAAGACAAAAGAAGACAAACAGACTGACCCGAAGGAAATCTAGCGACGGGGCTACTGCATTCAGAGGTACTACCATGTACCTCATTAGAAATCTGTCCCATTCGACGTCAGATAAGACAAAACCCTAGAGCCTGAGGTGGTAGTACGAACGAGAAAAAAGTACACCAAATGGTGTCCGTCTGGTACTGAATATGGAGTAAGGTGAGTCGAACCCCTGTCCCTCATTTTTTAACTTGAATTAAATAAAGTCATCATTCTCCTTCAAGTCTTACGGGGTAAGGCATTGAGGGAAATCAGTTCGTTATTCGACATTAATGAACTTTATAATATTTTAGAAAGTATTGAGGCTCCGGTCTATTATTCGTCTACAGAAACGGACGGGACATTTAATAAAATTGCCTTCCTATTAATTGAGATTACCCTGTTAACTTATCATTTGTTTATCCATTTTTATACCTGACGTTTCAAATACAGGAGCAATATAATTAATTAGGCTTAGTAATGTTTATACACAAAGTCTCATCCTTTTTGGTACTGTCGACAGTAGCGCCCATAACCTCTGAAACAAATCTGAGAAGCACCATAACACGGTTAGGCAATACTGGCATAACAGGTGAACTAGGCATCAACTTTTCTTTATCGTTTACATACGCCACTTTACTTCTAATAGTCAGACTTACGTATTACCTTTTCGGAACGGATTGTAACCTCCTGTTTTCCTCTATTCCAACTTACTTCCCTCCAAAATTCTCTGATACAAATCTAATTGGAACATACGTTGTATTTGTTGTTCGTTCGATATAAGGATTTGCATCAGATGTGACTTCAACATTGTTTACTTTAAGAATAAGATTAAACAAGTACTTAGGAAGAGCAGCATTAGTCTGATCTGCTGTTACAAAGAAAATCACTGCAAAGAGTATCGCATTAACTGCTTTTTTTTAACATACAACATTATTCCTTTTCTAGTTGAATAATACTCATTATTTGTAGAAAGTGTACTTATCTATACGGCTAGAATTTTTAACATAATCAATTTCTCCACCATGATTCCAAACATCATCACCTAAATTTATAAAATAATTTATTTTGCTCGTTCGGTATCTATACCAGCAATATTACTAAGTTCTGATTCGAATGTATCCATTAAATTTAGCAAAGTAGGGAAATTACTTAATTGTCAATATATAATTCTACTGTTCGCCTCTTTCATTAAAGCTTGTGATAATAAACTCATTATTTCTCCATCAACTATACTCATAATAATTTTCTCCTTTCATTCAAAACAAATAAAACAGGGTATCTTGAGAATTCTCAAGATACCCTTCTTAATGGCCCTCGAACCACAATGTATATCCGAAACTTACCAATTAACGTTTCATATAATTAACTCAATTTGTCTGGGAAGTTTGCCTTGCAATAATAAATTTATTTTTTTGGCAAGACTTTCTGCCATAAGAGGTGGAACTGCATTTCCGATTTGCGTAAACACCGCTGTTCTCGGCCCTTCAAAAAAGAAGTTATCAGGGAAGGATTGAATTCTAGCTGCTTCTCTTACGGACAAAGAACGTAATTGATTAATGTCTGGGTGAATATAGTAATGCCCGTCTTTTGCTATATGTGCAACCATAGTATGTGAATAGCCAATATCACCGGCTACCACTTTAAAACGGTCTAAGAAAGAAGTAACGTTTTTATGAGTTCTTTTAGCCTCGGGTACATCAGTATACTTCAACCGTTTTTTTTCTTTGTTCCATTTCTCAATCGCTGATTTATATATATCCCTATCCCGACTGTTGTGATTTCTACTAATATGCTGCACTAAAATATCAGTATCATCACGAATACCGAAATCTATAAGATATCTACTGGGAGAAGATTTATAGTGATAATCTCTAGTTTCGCCCGGATTAAGTGCTGGCAAATCAGACAACAAATCGTTTACTGAAAAATTATGGGTTACTTTATTGAATTTAGGATAAAAGAGATCACTGCCCTTTTTCCATCCAACTAAGATAACACGTCTTCTTTTTTGTAACACACCGAAAAAACTTGCGTCAAGAACTTTTGCTTCAATATTATATCCAGCCTCATTCATAATCCTCTGTACATCTTCAAATAAATGTCCTTTTCCAGCAGTTAAAATACCAGGGACATTCTCAAATAAAAATAACTTTGGCTCATATTTTCTAAGAAATTTAACATACTGTTGATAAAGATAGTTTCGTGGATCATTTTCTTTTTTGTATGGGTCACGAGCCCTACCAACCAACGAATATGCTTGACAAGGTGGTCCTCCTATAAGAACATCAATTGAATTTATCCCATTACTTACAAGATTATCGTCAATGATTTTGAAGATTTCATCAATAGTTGAATCTGAGATTTCCATATTCATCACAGAATTTATAATCCTAGCATCTACTTCACTATAGAGTTTATCTTGATCTATCTCGCCTCTTAGATAAGCGTAATAAAAATCAAGTTGCTTATTTTGTTTCAAATAATGAAAGGCTGCACGCGTCTTTCGAACAAACATGCCAGTCAGGAAAAATGATAACTGGTATTGAGGACTTCCCCTGCTTGGGTTCCATAAAATACTTAACATTCAGGTAAGATGCAAGCTTATTAAAATATATTTTCTTACCATTTTTTTCTCCAATGTTATACCAATAACTTATGTCGAGTGGTACAACAGAGTCTAACTTTGCATCTATTATTGAACCAGGACCGAATGTTGTAATAATTTGACTTTGACTGAGTTCTCCGATATCCACCTTTATTCCTCCCATAAATAAAGCCCTACTTCTTTTTGTACGTTCCTCATGCTATTCAATGTTGATTTTTCATGGTTAACACCGTTTTCTCCAAACACTTTTAATAAACGGTGGACGGTTTTCATTTTATATCCTCTATTAAACGAAGACACATGATAATATAAATTTTTGTGTTTTCTAGCCAAGTTAATCCACTCGTCATAGAAATATCTAATATCTTCTAATGTTTTTTCCCAGTTATTATGATCAACTATTGTAACTCTATCTTTAACTATACGGAGAACTTCATTTATATCTTCTTGACTTAATCGTTCAATAGCTCTAGCGCCAATTTTATTGTCCCTTAATTCATCAAACCTCCCTCTTAAAATTGCTATTAACGCTGCATGCAAACTTCTTTCCCTAGATCTTGCAGAGAAAGGCGTGGCTGAATTACCTTCAACATACCTATACAAATGAGAATGATAGGTTGTGAAGTTTTCATAATGCGATAAATCTCTCGATCTATATGCATTATAAATAGTTACCACTAGGCCAGGTGTCTTCCTTCCTATTCTAGAAGTAGCCTGTATATATTCTGCTGTTGTTTTCGGCTGTCCTGTTACCGCCATTAACCCTAACCTTTCAACATCCATACCTACTTGTATCATGTTAGTCGCCACTACGACGTCATAGGGATACCCATCTCCGTTGAAAGAAGTTTCTAATCTTTCCAAAACTTTAGGAATCTCCCTTGAGTTCTTTCGTGAGGTTATTTCATCGTAGACTAAACTATTTCTAGCCCACTTATCACCATTTCTCTGTTTTAATATAAGAGCTCTAGCCGGAATGTCATCTTGTATTAATCTCACAGCTCCTCCTAGTTCTCTCTTACTGTTGTAATAACCGACCAACGTCCAAAAAGGATCAATGAAATCCTTATAAGTAGGATCGTTTTTGTATCTTTCCGCTGTTTGTAGTAAAACAGCATATACCCGTGAAATGGTTGTTTTCATAGATGTATATGGCGAGCTGATTCCTATGTATTCTCTAAATGGATGCTCGCTTATACTTTTTTCAAGCGAGAAATAAGAGTCGTCAGAATCGTGGCCATTAGAAGGAAATTGATTAAACATTGATCTAGCATATAAAGAAGTGATTTGCTTATCAGCATTTTTTATTGTTGCTGTTGAAGCGATGTACTTAGGAAGAATCACTTTTTTGTTTTCATATACTTTCGACAACTCGTCGATAGCCATTTCATAACTACCGTAAATAGTTCCTAGCGGTCCTGTAATTAGATGAAGTTCATCTTGTAATATAAGTTCTGGTGGATAAAATGGTTGGGCTTGTTTTTGTTTGTCTCCTATTTTATGGCCTTTGTCAGTACAACTTTTAATAGATTCTGCATCCAACATACTTCCGCAATCTGGACACTCCATTTTTCTTTTTCCAAACAACAGATTTGTCTTCTCTTCAAAAGTAATTCTAGCAAATTTATCAACAGTGCCAATTATTACAGTAGGCGTTTTTTTGTAAATGTCTTCATCTATCAAATAGACAGGAATATGGGTATTATTGAAATAACAATCGTTGTTTGAGCAAAAAACTTCAAATTTCTTATTAATTATGTCAAGTTTATAAGATGCATTATCAAGTTTTGAACCACAGCATGGACATTTAAGTATCTGTCCTTTCAAGTTTTTTATTTTGTTTTCAATTTTATAGGACTGATTGAATTTACTTTCAACTAAATCTGCATACTTGTTTACCGTAACAGTGCTCCCTACCCAGAATCCTATTGAAAATTCTTTATCTCCGAAAGACATAGTATTTTCATTTCTTAACATCTCACATGCAGAGATTAGTCTTAACATCCGATCTCTTTGTTGAGTTGTTAGAAGTCTAAGTGTATACCTAACAATTACTGTAACACCACCATCCTTCTCAAACTCAGCAGAATTTTCTTTAGTAATTCTTCTATGAAAGAGTAGGAAAGCAATAACACCCAAATAGGCTTCAGTCTTACCACCGCCAGTAGGAAAATATAGCAAATCTAAAATATTACGGTCAGGTGTTTCTGGATAAACAATCCCTTGAATATTAAGAAGAACAAAACCAATTTGAAAAGGTCTCCAAAAAGAATGATTATATTTGTAATAATTAAATTTTTTATTTTCCTCTGTACTTTTCGAATACTCTCCCATGCTTCTAGATAAATGTAATGACTTATTCATATAAATAAATGCATAAAATGCCTTATCATTAGTTTGGAGTATATTAACCCCCTCTGACATTCTAGATAAGTTCTCTTCGCAGATTTTTATTTTATTATCTCCAATGTCCTTGTATGCTGGGTCCTTCATATACTCGTGTGATTTTAGTCTCTCAATCCAAATCTTGTAGTCTCCTAGGAGATCAAGCAACTCCCTTATAATTTCTTCCTTATTATCGCTCTCTGAGTATTTTAACATTGAAAAATAACCACTGAATTTAGAAATCTCAGCATCTACTCCATTGATCTCCTTGGATGGAACAAAACTTGTTAATATTCTTTTTGCCGTATGACCAATTACATCTTCCCATACAGCAGCACATCCATATCCTCTAGAGAAAATAGGCTTTTTATTATAAAAATAATCCTCTTCCTCGGTCTTAGAATATGCAAGAGATTCGGATAAAAACACCTATGTATTATCGGTAGATTCTAATATTAGTTCAATTTGATAAACATGCTTAGTAGGATCATTAATTTCTTCTTGTCTTCTTCTATTTTCAACGTAAATCGAGATCATTTTATTATTATTATGCAACCTATGAGTTATCCAACTTATATATACATCTTTCTCTAACAATTCACCTTCAATATTTCCATTTGTAATGTTTATTATTCTTACGAATTCTTTAGGTACTCTTTTATATTTACGAGAGTTTGATTCTTCCCCATTCGTTTCTTGCACTATATAATCAGCCCATCTTATTTTCGCCAATATTACATCTGTTTCCTTTGGTAAAAATACTTTCAATCCTGCAGAACTCTGTTTATTTTTACTTGGATATAGCTCCTCTGAAAGTTCTATAGATTCAAACTCATTATCGTCATCTTCTTCTTGATTTTCTTCAAAGAAACTATCATCTACTTCATCAATTATCACATTTTCTGTAATAGGACTTAGCCTTCCCATGATGTAACTTGATGTAGGACTCTCATAAAGCACTTCATTTTCTTCATAAGGACCAATCAAGTCTTTCCTTAAATTTTCCACAAACTCTTCTCTTAGCTTTCGATATCCATCTCTCATAGTTCTATTCCACCTTAATAAAAATTCACCCAGAATGGTACGATTTGTATGTTATATGATTGAGTATAACACTGAATAGTATAAATTAGTTCTAAAAAACCATACTTTATACCCTATTTTTTTCAAACCTATCAAACCAAAGTCTTTTTCCATATCAAAAAAACCAATCATAATAAGCGCTTTCAACCAAATCGATACATTTTTATGTAGTCTTTAACATTAAATCACTTCAACTTAAACGGTTGGGGTATCAACATACTATCTGGCAAGCGTCCTGGATGGACTGGGTGACCGAATTTTGTTTCTCCAAAGCACATAATTTCTTTTTCTTTTTGTTGTTCTAGAAGACGTAAAACCTTATGATTCATATGAAATTTCTCCCCATCTTTACCCCACGCTAAAATTGCATAATCTGATTTAGCTATAGATTTTTCAATTATCTCCATGTTATTCTTATTCCCACCACTAATCTGTTTGTAATTGAGCTTAAATAACTCAGTTGGTTTAGGGGTTATCCAGGGATATAAATTCACAATAATTACAGCTTTGCAATTTAAGTGTCTATGGATAGCATTAATACATTTATCAATTGTCGGATCAACAACATCTTCGTCGGTTTTACTAGGATTGAGCATTATTAAAGTAGTTATTTTATTTAAGGAAGACTCGCTCCAAGCATATTCAAAATAATATCTGTATTTGCGTTTAGACTTTAGTTTAGTGTCAAAAACTACATTAACATTTTCCTTTTCTTCTTCAGACCAAAACCTCACACTGAATTCTCCTTAATTCATATTTATGATTGTATCTTACCATCTTTGGTCTATAAGATGTCTACAGTCTTAATACTAACAATGAAAAAAATCCGCCCTATGAGAGGGCTTTTAGTATGGAGACGAAGGGAGTCGAACCCTGTTAAGGTTTCCCCAAAACCTTATTCTACAAGCCCTTATTTTTTCTGTCCAACTTAGTGTAGCCGATCCATACGTCATAGCAACGTATCATATTCATGCAGAATACAACACAAGATGACCCTTTTTTTTGTTTAAGGACAAATAACCATCCCCTTTTTAATCTCAAAAAGCGACGATACCGACGAAAGCGTCAAACTAAGCCAAAGTCAGTATCGTCGCTTTCTTTCTGTAGAAATGGAGAGAGTCCCGTCATTCTTACTCTTAATGGAAAAAGGAGGTAGAACACGCATCTATCTAGCTTCTCTTTTGCTATTTATCACATGTGTCCATTAGAAACACTAACAAGCTTCGACCTGAATTGGTCAAAACTGGGCCTACTTAAATAACGTACGTTACATAAAAAAGATACCATCATGCGGCTAACTCATATTGATGCAAAACAATTCCACCGTCTTTAATGATTAAATTCAATACAAGTTTCTTTTGGGTAAGCCCCCACTCTTGGCAGGACTCTCTCCACAAAGTTTTCTTCCCAAAAATGCTTCTGTTCTATACCACCTATATTAATCCCGAGAAATGAGGGATCAATAAATAAATCCTGCCCGTTAATCAATTTAATATGCAAAACATCACATATTAACGCATCATGCTCCATCTCCAAATTGAAAAATATCATACAACTCACTTCATTAGTTGCTAATGGGTTCGTGAATATAAAATCACCGATCTTAGCTTTACTAGGAGTCATATCTTCAATATCATTTTCATATTTGAAGGAATCAACTATTGTGATACGAAGTCTACCATAACCATCTATTGCTTCAAGTTCAATAAACTGATCACCAAACTCAAAGTATACAAAATTCGTATTAGCAACAAATTCAGAAACCCCATCCTCTTCCACATGTACAACACCAGTTAAATGGATATCATCTATTGAATTATACCCTATCAGTTCTTTCATTTTTTCTAACATAATATAATACCCTCCAATTTTTATGGGACAAAAACTATATTCAGGTCCATTGCCTTACCTTGTTCAAGAAGCGTGACCCATTCACCATTAGGCTTTGTTACCACTGTCAGCCCCTCTCCCCTATATATGTTAAGTACTCCAGAATCTCTATTTATTGTCCCCTTACCAACAAATTCAAATGTCCCATTATCAATATTTTTTTGAATATCCTGCAAAAATCTAGGCCCATCTGCTTCGAGTTTAGGATATTTTGTACCTAGCTTCTTTTCTAAAAGTGTTTTGTGTTTGAGAAAATGCTTTTTGAAATTATTACCTGCAGTAACTACATTTTTTCCAACTTCACCAGTAGTTTTAGTTTCAGGAAGCTTTTCGTTTGGTTTACTTGGTTTCTCCGAGGAAGGTGTGCCTTCACTCTTGCCTGACTTCGCACTAGAGGGTTTAGACGGCGCTGAGCTACTTGGCCCCTCGCTTTTAAACATTCGATAAAGATCCTTAGTACTTTCCACACTATTGGATGCTCCGGTATACGTTACCGCTGCCCCATGTGCTCCCAAAAGGGCAGATTGTGCCATAGCAAGGACGCCTACAGGTGCCCCTACTCCCGTGGTCGTTACCAAACCACCTAAGAATCCTTCCCCCACAGCACCAGCCATTTCTACGACTCCGGCTACAGTTGTCAAGGCATGTCCGATCACTTCACCTGTTTTACGCGCCTTCGGATGATCTGAAGCATATTCCTTATTCATTATTCCAAACGAGTAATTTGTTACAACCGCTGCTCCTGCTCCTAATACCACTTCTCCACTCACATCTGCCGTATACTCCAACTCGTTCGCCATCTGCTTCGCCATAATGGCTTCATTTTCGGCATTCTGGAGCTGGCCTGCCGTCATAAGATCCCACCATGATTGCTCTTTTTCTTCTTCCTTTGGCTTCGACTGTTGGGCCATGTAATTTTCGGAATTCACCTTCCAGCGTTGTCTCAAATCCGCAGGAATCTGTTGGTATGCCTCCCCCACTTCATTTGCAAGCCGCCGTATATAGGGTACTATATCCTCCATTGATGTGGGTAACCCTAATTCACGTGCACTCGTAAACACCTTCCCCAGTATCCACTTGCTATAATAGGCATCCCTGGCTTTCTCGTGCTCGTACTGACTGATGAGTCCTTCCAGTGCTAAACCAGCCAAATATTTCAGCGGGTGCAACCCACCTTTAGCACCTCCGCCTCCAGCACGACTCGTTCCTGTGCTACGAACAGGAATAGCTGCGGTTGCGAGCAGAATCGAACCCGCTGCTATTCCCATAGGTCCGATTAGCGCTGCTGCTCCCATCGCAACTCCCGCCACTACTCCCATCACCGGAATGGAGCCTAACAGCTTGGACACCGTACCCAGCATCGCATCGGCTTGTTTTTGAGCTGCCGGGCTCGTGATTTTCGCGGTCGGGGGCTTTGCTGTGCTGTTGGATGAAACCTTCGCTGCTTCGGATTGTGCTGCTTCATATGCCTTAATACTCATCAGCGGCGGTTCCGGCACGGGAGGAAGATCCATGACGAACACTGGAGCCTTCACCGTACCCTCTTGATCAATCACTGGGGCTTTAACATCCGTTTCACCATCCAGCACCATACTGCTGGCTCCGCCCTTTAGATACAATGCACTTCCCGCCTCAAGTGACAGCTCCTGACCTGCATCCAGCTTCACATGACCGCCTTGAATCTGCACATTTCCCGGACTGCTGACGGTTATACCACTCCCTTCATGGAGTGTAATGGAAAATGCCCCCGAGGTGGACAGAGTTAGCTCTTGCTCCGACATGTCCACGCCACTTCCTTGCGCATGTCTCCATACTTTGACGTCTGGCTGCCCCGTTGCGTGTCGCTGCTGCCGTAGCGAATCCGTCACATACGCTTCATGTTCCCGGCTCGTCGGCAAGTAAAGCTCCACACGCTCCCCGATCTCCGGCATATCATACCAGCCGCTGTGTTCTTCCGCTACATAACGAGTGACCACCGGAAACCAGCATGCTTTAGCTGGGTCTTGTTTGGGATCGATATCTAGCTGGAGCTGTACAAAGTCTTGCTGTACCTTTAACACACTACCCGTAAGTGTAATGCCCGTAACCTTATCGTTTTCATAACGGGCATAGCGGATATCCTGTTCGGCCTGGAGATCGTAACGAGTGAGCAACAAGCCATCCTCTAACCGTGTCACCGCCCGAACGACAACCAGTTCTTTTCCTGATCCAATCGGTAACGTAATGAGATCTCCTAGCGCATAGTATTGCAGGCTTTCGATCACGTAAGTCACATACGAGCCTGCACGTTTTCCCGGCTTTCCCTCGTCCAACTCATGAAACGTTTTCCGTACCCGGTAAAATACATCCCGTTCCACCCTGTACGGTTTGCCTTCCGGCATCCCGAAAAAAACCTTGGGCGAAGCTGCGGTGATCTCCGGCACCAGCACCGACCCAAAGCGAGAGGCAAGGCGCTTTAAAAACGCCCAATCTGTCTCCTCATATTGTAAAACAAAAGTGTCTAGTTTGGCATAGTTCGTGACGGTATCAATGGCATCTCCATACTGGTATTTTCGAACCATTGTTGTGACCAGATCATCATAGGTACGATGAATATCCTGATAGGATCGCTTTTTCAGCTTGATATCCATCTGATACGAATGTGAAGCTGCCTCCAGTTCAAAGGTATACACCCCTCGCCTGCAATGCACCGACATACGTCTAACAATCCCATGGAACAATCGTCTTATCGACTGTCCCTGCTCATCCAATTGGCGGATGACAATCGGCTCCTCCTCCATGTTCTGCCCAATACACGCGGCTCCCTGTTCTTCCGACAGCATGCCACTTACCATCAAATATGCATGATCGTTGATGGCTCTTGTAATTTGAAGCTTCTCTATATGTTGAGGCTGAAAGGAACCGTAAAAACGCAGGCTTTCATACCCGATTCCGTTTTGTAATACACTCAAGTGAGTTCATGTCTCCTTTCAGGCGGCTTAAAGCCGCGAGGCCGCTTCCGAAACCCAACGGCTTTGAAACAGGCCCTTAATCCAGCTCCTGCCCGTCATTTTCAATTCGGATATGACCACAATACAGACATTGATGGGTACAGTTCTGTGTCAAGGCGGGCTGCCCTCGATCTTCACGTCACTTTTCCCGTTCAGCCACGGCATGGTCAGGACCGGAACACACGGAGCCTTCTTCACGCCATAGATGTCCACCATCTCACTAGCCTGTACGGCTGGATTTAGAAGACTGGAGCAATTCCCAAAAGACTGAATGTTCACTCTAGGCACGTAATCTCCAATGTTCATTTGCGCTTTGTTTTTCACGTAGACCCCAGGGCTAAAAGGTCGTTTCAAACGGGTAGGCTGCGTGCCATAACTACAGCTTAAAATTGCTCCTGCCACGACATAGCTCTTTTTTGCACTCGTTCCTGGTTTCACTTGGGCTTCTCCCACCTTACTCCTTCCTCCTTAGTGCTCCATCTCGATTCTTTGTACTCGAATGCCTGTAAAAGATCGACGCAGCAGACTTTCTGCCACAGCCAAATCGATATAGATATGAGGTTCGATCAATCCCACAATCCGAAAAACGGACGATGGGATATCTCCCGGTTTGAGCACTAAATGCTTCAACGTATCATTGGGGTACCATTCCGTTTGTGCGGACAAACAGTCCACCATCGGCGGACGAAGCACCCAGTACACCTCCTGTCTGACCTGCTGGAAATTAGTAAGGACGGCCGCTTTCCATTTCAGTCCCGGCATATATTTTTCCAATAATGCTTTCAGCCGATCCGACACCAGCGGCAGAGGAAATTCCAACAAGTCCGGGTACACTGTTCGTGAATCGGTATGTACAGCCAGAAAAAGAGGATCATCCTGCTGTTTCTGTCCCTGGGTCTCTGTCAAGATGTCTTCTACTTGCAGAGGAGTCAGCGCAGCAGGCTCCACCCGATGTTTTACCCGCTCGTCTACCATCAGTCGAAAATATCTCAATGCAGCCACTCCCTTTTTCTAACGGCATCCCTCGCCTGTGCAGACGCAGACGGCTCTTTGTATGAAAGGGAAGCCTCAAGAGTTGCCCATTCCAATCCAATGGCTCCTCTACGCTGTGCATCGGTAAATATGACTCCTTGTACATTGGCGTCCGTAAAATCAGTTCCGATCAAACAAGCCCCTTTAAAGGAAGCACCTGACACATCCGCTCCAGCAAAGCAGGCATCCGTAAGATCCGCCCCGTTCAAGAACGCCCTTTGTAGTAACGAATTTTGAAATACGGCTCCTCGCAACTGTGCATCTTGAAAACGGGCCCCCTGCAAACTCGCCCCTGTGAAATCTACGCCAGCAAAACCCAATGGCTCCCAATCTAAAGAAGCATCCGAGCCATATCCGGCGTTACCCATAACGACATCCAGTATCGCCCCTTTCATCGAGCATCCGCTAAAATCGGCTCCATGAAGCAAGCTGTACGTTAAGTCGATTCCATCGAGTTGACTTTCCTGCCACATCGTTCCAACCAAGACACAGCCATGCAAGCGACTATGTTCCATCTCGATTTGGCGAAAAGCCGTATAGCGGAAATCCAACTGACTATAATCTCCGTCCGAAAGCTGGATTTTCTCCAACGCCTGATAGCTATAGGCATGCTCTTCTTGTTCCTCCAGCCACGACCGGATTTCGCTCGCCTCCAACGCTCTGCGATCTTCTTTATACACCGATACAGTGTGGTCCATATATTCCCCCACACGAATCTCAAATGTTTCTTCCCGATCCAGCTCCTGAAATTCAGGTAAGTGCACCGCATATTTCATCGCCAGCCGCATTATATTTACAACAAGTACATGAATATGTACCGCTGCCTCCAGCATGACCTGCTCCCATTCAAGCTCCGGTAGAGAAACATGCTGCTTCTCTACCTCCCTTCGCAATTTTTGTTGCAAATCGGTCCAATAGGAATATGTCCAGCTTGTATCCCATTCGAATCGGATCGGTTCAGGATCAAGTACCCATAAAGCGTTCGCTGCCTCCACCAGATAGGTAGGCCGCTCCTCCAACCATGTGGTACGTAGCATGGAGTACGTGATATAACCGATCTTTTCTTTTCTTCCTTGAAGCTGCTCTTGCCGAATGTCCCGGCAATATCCCCGAAACTCCTCGACACAGGCTTGAATCCGCTGATCTTGCTTCGCTTTGAACTTCAGCGCCCAGTCTCTGCGGATCAGGAACCACGCCTGATTTAAGATGACTTGCTGCTGCGGGTTTAGCTCATCTATAGGCTTCTCCATTTGCATTCCTCCACTAGTTGAAGCTCTTCATATGTCATATCATCATACTGCCGCACTACAGCCTAATTCGACTTCACTTCACTGCCCTTCATATCCACTGATCCGCTCAATTGAATATGACTGCCGTTGCAATCCATACGCAGCTCACTGCCTGCGGACAGACTCATCGTTTTCCCAGCAGATAGACTCAAATTTCCACCCGCTGAGATACTTACTTGCTTGCTGCTTACGATATGAATGCCTTCCTTGTCGTCCAGCTTGATAAAATGGGGTGTTCGCCATATTTTCATCTGCGGATTGGAAAACTTGTTGTGTCCGTCCCCTCTGCCTGCACGTCGAACCGCCCTCCCCGCTATCCCATCTTCTTCACGACTGCCCGGAAAATAGAGTGAAACCGGATCACCTTTTTCCGGCATCACATACCAGCCAGTATGGCCCCCAGCACTATACACCGTCGAATAGTTGAACCAGTGTGCCTTATCTACATCCTGCTTCTCATCGCAATCCAGATGGATGCGCACCTGATCCTGGCGGACGTCCACAACCATACCGCTTAAAGAGGCTCCCGCCAGCTTTTCCTGGTAGTAGCTTTTTTGCCGTAAGCCTTTGTACGAGGCAAGCACATATTGATGCCGCAGCAGCCCTTTTCGGTATAG
Organism: Paenibacillus sp. 203; assembly: GCF_037027525.1. Lineage (NCBI taxonomy): Bacteria > Bacillati > Bacillota > Bacilli > Caryophanales > Paenibacillaceae > Paenibacillus > Paenibacillus sp. 203. The sequence goes on along the minus strand of NZ_JAXCHD010000006.1, from coordinate 50,805 downwards.
GCTTCCACTACATACAAGCTGTGTCCCTGAAAGGCCATCTGAGCTCCCAAATCCAGTACCTCGTCCGTTTCTACCTCATATAAAATAAAGTCATTTTCTGTCACCATCGCCTGCTCATTTTCCTGAAAATAACGGAAAGGCAGCATCTGCTTGCGCACGGTATAACGGGTATGATCCAGCACGACCTGTGCAGGGCTATCCTCAATGCCAAAATAAAATTTAGGACTGTCAAAACGAGCCACAGGCATCAGGCTCGTATGATACCGGGAGGCTATACGTCTCAAGAACGCCCAGTCCGTCTCCTGATACTGGATGGCAAGCCTTCCGATTTGCTCTCCACCTGTCGCTCCATCAATCACATCCAGCCCTTCGTAGTCCTTGCCAATCTGCTCCAGCATCTGAGGAATGGTCATTTTGGTATATTGAAGAGCGAGTACGCTTTAGGATATCCATCCTGTAGGTATGGGAGATTGCCTCCACTTCCAGATAGTACACGTCCCGCACGACCTTAACTTCGACTGATAGAGCCATTCCGCTGAAGAGCGGCTTGCTTTCGCCCGATTCATCCCGTTGGCTCACCTGAATGGCGGTGTTCTTTTCCGTTGTTTCCACATAGCTGTCCTGCATATCCTCGGGGATAATTCCTGTAAAATAGAGCCGGGTATGCTCATTGATTTTTTTGTGAGGGTAAGCTGCTCCAGCTCAACCAACTCGAAGGGATAGATTTGAATTTGATCGTAACCGAGGCTCATAGGAAAGCCACTCCTTTCTCAAATGTGGAATCCGAAGGTGACGGAACAATATGGAGCGATTGCACTGTATTTTCTGCCACAGGCAACCACGCTTCCATGTCCGATTCCATACAGTTAAACGTACCCATCGTCACCTGTCCCTCATGGACAAACAACAGCATTTCGTTGTACAGATTAACGTCCACACCTGCTGCCACAAAACGAATCAGCCCGATGGCCAGCCCGGAAGGATTCACAATCATTTCCGTACCGATCCAGTTACGAATCGGTTGTACAGACCGCAATACATCTGCCATTTGTTCTACAAACTCGAGAAGCTCGTCCACCTCCAAAGCCGATTCTGTCGGATTAAAGGTGATGTTCACCGTACCGTCCAAAGAGGTATAAATGATCTGCGGACGTTGTTCCGAGGGATATTTAAATCGGGCTTGCTCCAGTGGCATCAGGCTAAAAAATTTGGGGATGCTAACCGCCATTTGTCCATCCAAAATCGTTTTCCATTCCAACGGGATCAGCTCATCACCCATCCGTAGCACCCTGTTTTGTTCAGCAACGGAGTTGTCCTGATCGGGTACATCAGCTTGAGATAGGTTCGTATTTACGTTATTGATGCTGCATCATGATTAAGCTTATTTTTGAGACTTAGGATATGCTCGTCCATATAGTTCATAGAGGTAGTCCCTTCTTCTTAAAAGGATGAGAGTTTACTTCAAAATACGAAAGTAAGAGGGGATATTTAACAATAGCCCATCTTATGTATGTATCGGCCAGAATAGAGATTATGTTTACAGAAAGAACCATACGAAGCGTTATTTTCAATGTATATTTCTGAAATTAATATAGAAATGAGGATGAATAGGAACGGACTACCGATCAAACTAAATCCGTCTTAGCCAAAAAAAAAGAAATTATCATGAGAGCACACACCAGATGTTCCTTTTCTTTTTTAAGGGCAAATAATCATCCCCATTGAACCTAAAAAAATTGACGGTACCGACGAAAGCGTCATTCTACGCCAACATCGGTACTGTCGCTATTTTTCTTTAAGAAATGGAACAAATTCCCTTTCAAACTGCTTGCCAAGCATTCTTTCTACCTGCTCTTTTCCCTTTCAAATTAAACTTATGTAAATGAAAAATCAATACTATTCAGTTATATGCAGTGCATAAAATTTATAATCCAAGTTTGTAGACATGATGTCTACAAGTTCTAGTACAATTTGTCCCTTAATAATTTCATGTGTTTAGTTACATTAAAGTTGGTAACTGAGAAATCCCATACTTACAAGTAATTTCGGGTAATTCATCAATATTTTGAATTACATTAATGTTGGTAACTAATAATACACCCTTATTTCTCAGTTACATTAATGACAGTAACCACAATCTATACTCTAAAGAGCCTTTACGATCTAGATTGAAATATGAATAGCTACCCGTTACAATATCCCAAAAAAAATCATGTGACTAGCTTTTGATGTCTGCACAAATGAAACAGAGAGGACTATAAATTTCACAGGACAACCATGATAGCTCACTATATGAAGATCAAACTGGCTCTCCCTTTAGTATCCCTATATCAATTTCCTTCCTGCGCTAAGTGCAACTCGAGGCAATCCGGTAACAATTTGAATCTCCTACTGATAGTTTTGCAAAAAAGTGCCTTCTAAAGTAGCTCTGTAATATAGTTGTTGTTTTAGAGGATTATCAAAGTGTAAATAATATATTCTTAAAATATTTCACTATCGAATCGGATTCGAGAATATTAACACGGTTTTTTCCTTGATAAGACTTATTGAATCAAGGTCTCCATGAAAGGAAACGGCTTCATATATCTATTCCAATTAATTGAAAAACTCTTAACTCATCTTCCAGATAAGTTAAGAGTTTCTCTTCAACCTCGGTAATAACTTTTAATAACTGGCCCATGCTAGTTTTAAATTTCCCAAACAATTAATTATAAATCAACTTGTTATGTGCAACGTGGTTCCTGATAAGTATTGAATTTTCCACCGGTCCTCAAAGTGGCAAAAGTCACAAGGGAACCAATTAAAAAATAATATTCCCAAAAATCCTTGTCGAATTCTAATTGGTCGATTAAGAGTGCACATAGCTTAGTCTGAAAACGGATTATACCTTTTTGCATAAATAAATTATTCATGATATCGAAACTGCTTTAATAGTTCCTTTTGTTGTTTATCATTAAAAATCTTATCACTACTAAGCACTCTTTCTGTGCCTTCATAAACCACTCAGAGAGACTTTGTTCGCTTGGAACCGCAATTACGGGCAATTTCCTCGGTCTAACCTAGCTATTCGTAATTCTTCGTGGTGAATAAAATTTAATCTGGTGATTTCACCTATTATGTGTTTAAGAATCCAATGATGTTAAAGAGATTCTGAGACAATTCACGTCTAAAAGTCGATTGTAAATAAGAGATACAATTATGCATGTTTCCCATTACGCATGTATCTTCGAGTTTCATCAAATGATTTATACGTTCAGCATTTTGAAGATTTGGGAAGCTTTCTCTTCTTCCGAGAAATAGCGTGCAATGTAAATAAGAACTTTTCTGTACTTTGTACAATAGACTCGCTCCTATATTGCCCGTACCTATAATCGCAACATTCAAGCACTTTTCCCTTGAATACGCCCATCAACCCTTTCATATTTACCCGTCTGTAAGTCTAAAATGAATATTTTGCGCCATCTCACACACATTTTTTAAGGCCAATTCAACCGTCTCGCCTTTAGCAATAACATGGGCATGCGCTAAGGTTCGCCTTTCTGAAATAATTCGATCGCCTTTTGTTCTATAAATATGTAGCTCTACGAGATTAGGGTTTTGATGAATACGTTCAATACCCACAACATCAACCTCATCCACAATCCCATCTGCATCAATGAAATGTTGATAAAAAGCAATTGGGTCTGGTTGGATTTTTTTGATTTTAGGATTTATCCCTAGAGCGATATCCATAATTTTGTGTATCATATTAATCTTTGTAGAGTTCAGGACGGATAAAAAGATAGGTCCGCCCCCTATTCTCGCCCCTGTTTCTATGATGTACAGTTCATTATCATCGGTAATTCTATATTCCGTATGCGTTGCACCACAATGAATTCCAAGCGCTTTATTGGCTATTTGAGTCGTCTGAATGACTTTTTCTTCAATATTTTGAGGGAAGGAGGTTGGTGTTGAAAACATCACCTCTGGAAAAAAATTGGACTCTTCTGGCATTTGCTTATCGTGTATCGCCAATACCTCAGTCACATCCTCATAAGTTAATGACTCGACACTAATTTCTATCCCTTTTATGTATTCCTCGATAAGTATCTTTCCACCATAAACTGCCCACGCTTTAGGATACACCGCATCCTCCTTAAAAGTCGCCCATACTGAAAGCCTCATACTTTCAAAATGCGCTCTCAATTCCTTTTCATTATTTATTTTAAGAACAGCTAGGCTGCCGCCCCCTATTATTGGCTTAACCACAACAGGATACCCAGATTGCTTAGTAAATGCTCTTGCTTCATCAACGCTATCTACAAGAGCATATTCGGGACACTTTATACCAAACGCTTCATACTGCTGACGCATTTCATATTTATTTCTCGACTTATAGGCAGCTTCTTGAGAAATAAAAGGCAGACCTAGCGCTTCAGCAACTGCCGCTGCAGTAGGCACTGCATGTTCTACAAATGTGACAACCCCATCTATGGCAACTTTTTGCGATAAAGCCTTAGCGCTTTGTACCGCCTCTTCTATTTTTCTAACGTTGGCACATACGACGTGGTCCACATATTCAAGTTCCCATGTTGGGTTTTCCATCATCAAATATAATGTTGCACCATAGACCTTTGCCTGCTGAAAATGCATTTTTCGACTTGGGTTAGGTAGATGAATAATTAAAATATTTTTCATAATAACTCTCCTCTCTTCCCCTTTAAACCGTTTCAATTCTTAAAACGTTAAATACATCATTAAAAATCGATTCAAGAGCCTCCCTAGATGGGGCTTTGGCAACCACACACCCTAATCGATCACGATTCCAACATAATTCATTTACAACATTTCCTACTTGGCAATATAAATCGATAGAATGTACTCCGTCCATCCGTTTAATCGCTTCAACACCTTCTATTTCAACAATCTTTCCTGGCTTTGCAGAAATAAATCTCGCCCCAGAAATCTCTCTCTCTCCCACTGGTACAACTTCAACTACTTCTCCCATAAGCTCTGAAAAAATAGGCGTAATGAGATCATACTTATTCCCTAACTCTGTAATTGTGCTAATTTGATCTCCACCGTAACGTGTGTGTATTTCACCACAATAAAAACCTTTTGGTGTAACAAATCCTTCTATAAACATGGCACCAAAAAAAACACTTGCAGCTTTTACAATGTTTTCAGCGATATTTTGGAAGTCTTCAGCATCTAACACTTCTGATTCATAGGCTGTGGTATGCCCCCTCTCAACGAATGTCCCTGGGAATAATAACTTTTCAGTCACGCCTAAAACGTAAACTTTACCATTACACACGACGACCTCAAATGAAATCTCTTGCCCTTCAATAAACTCTTCTGCTAAGACAACTCCGTCATTGCCTTCTGTTTTGCAACGCTCAAAAAAAAGATGAATTTCTTCTTCTTTGGTAATTTTAAATACCCCTAAGCTTCCTTGCATTTTTAAAGGCTTAATTATGATAGGTGCAGCTATACTTTTAAAAAAGTCCTCTACTTCTTCTAAAGTGCTGCACAATTGATACTTCGCAGATAAAACACCCTGCTTTTCAAAATTAGCCTTTGTTTTAAATTTATCGTTGCAGGCTTCTACAACGTCAAACGGCAAGCCATACAATCCCAACTTTTCAATCACTTTAGCCGTCGGTTCAGAAGAAAATTCTCTAAACGTGTACATCCCATCAATTTTTTTCTCATGATGAAGTTGTTCTGCCACAGAATACAGAGCATTAAAATCATTAATATTAACTTCAATAACTTGATCTGCCGCCTCTACCAGAGCCCTATTCTTCTGCATTTCTGTAGGCGTCTCACCAACTATAACCTCATAATTCATTTGCTTTGCTCTCAAAACAGCTCTTTTTGTTAAATCTGGTGCAATTCCCACTAGAAACAATCGTTTTTTACTATGCATTTTTCCTCAGAGCCTCCATTATCTTCATATCGTTTTCTCTTAAATACAAATTCCTTGATACTAATAGAGCCAAAACTCCAAATAATGTAATTACTGCAAGAATAGAAAATAGAAGGGTTGATTTCCCAAATCCTAAAACACTGATACCAACGCCTCCGAGCATCGGTCCTAGGGCATTACCTAACCTCATAAAACTTATAGCACCAAAATAGGTGCCTTTTAGCGACTCTACAGCGAGCTCATCAATCAGAAAATCTATCATTGCCCCCAACAAAAGCTCACCTACAGTAAATACCACCATGGTCGCAATCAAATAAACAAAATGATGGGATAGTGAAAACATCACTAAACTTAAACTGATTAGTACGTTACCTAATGCAATAGATATGAAGGGTGTAAAGCGCTTCATGAGGTTAACGACAGGATATTGAATTAAAATCACCACAAATCCATTTACAGAGAGCAAAATTGAAAATGTCTCTACACCTTTCGTAAAAATGCTGGGTTCGCTAAAGTATTGAGGGAGTGTTGACGTCAAATGCGAGTAACCAGTAAATGTAAAAATAGTCCCCACTAAAGTCCACATGAACACCTTATCTGTAAAGATAACCTTGAGGGCAGGTACTAGCTTGACTTCACTCTTTTGAGTGCCCTTCTCTACTGTGCCATTTTCCTTCAATGTCAACAAAATCGAAAAGCCATATAGCAGATACATAGTGCCTAATAACACAAATGGCAGGATACTCGAATTTTTGCCAAGAGCAATACCGAGTATTGGACCTATAATGGCGCCCAAGTTCAATGCCGTCAATCGGAAATTAAAAACCATTAGCTTATTTCCTTCACTGGCATAGTCAGATAAAACCTTCCGCGTTGCTGGCTCAAATATGGAATAACAAATACCATTTAAAACATTTATTATAAAAAATTGTAATGCGCTGCTTGCTACCGTAAATGAAAAAAAGACTAAAGCCCAGACCACTGCTGTACTAATTAATATCTTTCTGGCACCATATTGATCGGTCAATACACCGCCCCAAAAGCTTGTGATGACTCCCACCAAAGCACTAGACGCTAAAATTATCCCTGCTACACTTGCTGGAATTCCCTTTATTGACGTGAGATAAATAGCAAGAAATGGCATACACATAAAATATGCAATGCGGCTAAATAGAGTTCCTATCAAGATATTCCAAGTTATTGGTCGTATCGTTAGAAATTTATTAATCACCTTACGCCCCCTTACTCACACTCTCAGTAACTATAATTTTCTGAAGTGCATTTTTCACTAAATTTGCAACACTTACAATATCTTCTCCGTTTACATTAACACTTATAATCTACCTCACAACATATTCTCCATAGGGATATAACCATAAATTTATTTTTTTAAGGACTATACCAACTACATGGCCGTCATTCCTAAGTTTTTGTATGAATCATGACAATTTTTATCTCTGTATCACTAATCTCTAATTTTGAAAATTTAGATTTATTCGCTTTGAAAATAGCTTTGTATTATCATGGTCATCTTTTAGGCGCTCCACATGACAGAATAGGTTCTTCAAATATGAAGATAGCAACATTATTTTTTGTTCCAGGACTTATAGGAATAGACTTATCAGCAGAAAAACTTACTATTACACCTCCAAGTGAACTTGAGCCTAAAATTAGCCCTGTCATTGGAGGTGATATTCCTTTAATTTGAGTATGATCAATTTAAATAAACAGCATACTCATAAAGAACGCGATCCTACTAATTAGTATGCCAAAAACAATATTCCAAGCAAGTGTGCCGAATATAGGATTTTAAAGTTCAACACCTTGTAATCTTCTTTCTGTTTGGCTATGTTGCATTGCTTGCGAACATAAATTAGCAATTACATTAGATGCCAGTCTGATCTTTTCCGTATTAATATCGAGGTGGGTTACAGCCCGAATAGTGTATGGGGCCCACGGGTAGACCAAAACACCCATTTCTTTACATTTTCCTGCAAAGTTAACTGCTTTAATTCCTAATTTTCTCGTATCCAGCATAATCATGTTCGTCTCTGGAGGCTCTATATCTAACTCACATTCACAATTGGACTGGATCAAAGTTGCCAATAATTTTGCATGATCATGATCTTCTTTCAATCTAGAAATATTATTGGTAATAGCATACAAAGCAGCTCCAGCCATGAATCCCGATTGATGGAGACTACCTCCATACCATCTGCGGTATTTTTTTGCCTTTTCAATAAACTCTGATTTCCCCATAATGATCGATCCAAACGGTGCACCCAATCCCTTCGAAAATGAACAAGAAATACTATCAGAGAATGAGGCATATTCATTTACAGGAATGTTAGTAGCCACACAAGCGTTTAAGAATCGTTCTCCGTCTATATGCACTGGTATCCCTTTGGCCTGGGCATAGCTGTAAACATCCTTTAAAGCCTCTATAGGAAAGATACGTCCACCATGTCCGTTAATTGTATTTTCTAAGGAAATCAAAGCTGGCCTACTAAATAAATTGCCTCGGATTCTTTGCGTGATAGCATTATCAATCTGTTCAACTCCGAGTACTCCATCTTCTGTTTCGCACGTATGTAATAGTATTTTCCCCAGATCAGTTGATGGACCTGCTTGGAAGTAATTAATATGATAGCTCCGGTCAAGTATGACTTCATCTCCTGATTCTGTCCAACATCGAATAGATACCTGATCACTCATTGTACCTGAAGGCATAAAGAGCGCAGCTTCTTTACCAAACAATCTGGCACAATATTGTTCCAGCTCAATGGTCGTTTCATCCTCACCGTATCCGTGGTCCCCAACTCTAGCCATATAGATCTCTTGACGCATTTCTTGAGTTGGAGAAGTAACGGTATCGCTTCTCAGATCAACATACTCGATTTTATGGTTGTTCAACTTTCTCACTCCCTCTAATTTTTTCATTATGCTGGTTCACAAATTAACCACCTGCAATAGGCGACATAATAGTAATCACATCTCCGTCGTTCAAAAACGTTCCCCGCAAATCATTGACAATATTGTTATTCAAAAAAAACAATATTTTTCCATTGCTGTTTAACATATTATCGACATAACCCTTGAATGCTCCATAACTACTACATATTTGATCAAGAAACAAATTTTCCAAATTACAATTTACTGGAGCTTTAAATTTTTCCGAAGAAATTCCTGTTATTTTTTTCACTGCAGTTAAATACTTAACGGTAATTTCCATCGAGTTTTTCTCCCCCATTTTCAAATTACTTAAGGAAAATCTTAATTTCTTCTCCAAGCTTACCTTCATAAAATGCCCGCACCTTTGCTTCTCCAGTATCAGATATATAGACAATAAACATTACCATTTCAGAATCACGAGCCAAGTATTCATCTAACTTCGACGGAAGTTCTTTTGATTGAATTCCATTCCACGAATTTTCATGATGCATGTGATACGAGCCGATTAAAGATAAGTCGTACTTATCAAATAATGCCAACGCCTTCTGCACTTCTTTCGGAGATGCAGTCCATGCACGTTCTTCGACAGCAAGTTCAGCAGGAATTGAATAGTTTATTATCGCCTCATTCATATCATCTCGCATTGATTGGTCATAGCGAAAATTTTCACATAATGGTATAACCATTTGTACCGAAAGCACATTATTGTCTATCCTTCCTCCAACCAATCCAAAAGCTTGCTGTTCCATGGTTTCTTCAGGCATATAATGACAGTTGAGCTTTCGAATGCAGTGTGAGTATATTTCATTTTCCACCATTTTATCCATAAAAATAACATTAGCAACCTTCATCATGTCCAACTTTCTCACCTCCTTTCCAAACTTCTTTTAAGCTACTTCATACAATATTGAAGCTTTCAATAATATCTTTTAAGGCAGTCACAAGTGCATATACGTCTTCTTTCGTATTATAAAAACCAAAGCTAGCCCGAAGCGAACCTGTTGAGAACGAACCAGCTGTTTGATGGGCTAATGGGGTACAATGGAAGCCTGTTCTAAGAGCAATTCCAAAATGCTCATCAAGCAATTGCCCTAGCAAAATAGGCTCAATTCCATTCACATTAAAGGAAATAACTCCCGTACGCATTCGTAAATCGTCTGGACCGTATACTTTTATTTGTTTTATGTTTTTCAATTCTCCAATTAGAAGTTTGGCTAATTCCATCTCCTTCTCATATATGTACTCTACCGTATGTTCCATTACAAAATTCACACCCGCTAAAAGTCCACTGATACCTAAAGTATTTTGTGTACCGCTCTCATACCGGAAAGGCAACAATTGTGGCTGATCTGAATCTTCGGAATGATTACCTGTTCCCCCTTGCATTAATGGTTCCAACTTCAATTTCGGATTAAGGTATAACCCCCCAGTTCCCTGTGGGCCATACAAACCTTTGTGTCCAGGAAAGGCAAGCATATCAATATGCATTTTTTGTACATCTATCTTAATAACCCCTGCAGACTGCGAAGCATCCACTAAAAAAGGAATATTAAATTCTTTAGATAGAGAACCAATTTTCTCTATCGGTGTAATGGACCCAGTCAAATTAGAAACATGGGAAACGATAATAAGTGCGGTATCCTTTCTAATTTCAGCTTTAAATTTATCTAAATCCCATGTCCAATCTTTCTCAGGAGAAATATAAGTAATCTCAATCAGTCCGCTTTTTCGCAATTTTTCCAGAGGACGTCTAACAGAATTGTGCTCAAGAGTAGTCGTAATAATATGGGAACCAGCCTTGAGATAACCATGGATTGCCTGATTTAAAGCGTGAGTGGCATTTAAGGTGAATATAATGGAATTATAATTGTTTATATTAAACAATTTTGCTAATTTAATTCTCGTTTCAGACAATAAATCCCCAGTTTTTACCGACATTTTGTAGTTTCCTCTTCCAGGATTAACGCCGTATAAGAGATGTCCATGAACTGCATCAATTACACTCTGGGGTTTAGGCCAAGTCGTAGCTGCATTATCTAAATAAATAATTTCCATATAAATAACCATCCTCTTAAAATATTACACTTATAAATTTTTTAATAATTTAAAATTTTTAACATTTATAGTAGATTGACGTATTTTTTTAGTTAGCTTATCATAGAGAGGGGATTTTTACCATACTAAATTTCCAGAAATTTTTTATTTCTTCTTGTAGAACCATCTTGTCATTTAAAAGATACTAGGAGGTAGCTTTATGGACAGGTATTCAAGACAAACACTATTTTCACCTATTGGGAAATCAGGACAGAGCAAGCTTTTGAGTAGCCGAGTAGCGATTGTAGGCTTGGGGGCGTTAGGCTCGGTGTTAGCCAACCATATGGTTCGATCGGGGGTAGGGTACATTCGAATTATTGACAGGGATTTCGTTGAAACCAGTAATCTGCAACGGCAGATGCTCTATGATGAAACCGATGTTGAGCAGTTTTTGCCAAAGGCAGTTGCAGCATTTAACAAACTAAACTTAATTAACTCCTCTGTCAAAATAGATCCTGTTGTCGCTGACATCAATTCCGGTAATGCCGAATTACTTTTGGATGGATTTGATCTCGTATTGGACGGAACTGATAATTTCTTAACACGGTTTCTCATTAATGATGTATGCGTAAAAAGTAATACGCCATGGATTTATGGCGGTGCAGTTAGCTCAAACGGAATGTTTTCTGTGATCCGCCCTCATATTACACCTTGCTTTTGCTGTCTTTATGAATATTCTTCTGATCTTAACCACGGTGAAACTTGTGATACTTCAGGGGTTTTGGGACCTTTAGTAAACATTGTAGCTTCATATCAAGCCACTGAGGCTCTGAAGATTCTGACAGCTAATGAGCATATGCTTAGCTCTTTTATTCAACATCTTGATATTTGGCATAATGAAGTTGAACATTTCGAGATTGGACCAATAAACCCAGAGTGTCCATGTTGCGGAAAGCATCAATTTAATTTTCTAGACCCAGCGAAAACATATGATAACTTCACCTCTCTTTGCGGTAGAAATACCATTCAAATCACTCCATCAAATCCTAAAAAGGTAAACTTAGAAGCACTATCAAATAAAATTGGACATCTGGGGACTGTTGATTACAATAAGTTTCTTGTAAAGCTTCATGTAGATTCATATCAGTTGATATATTTTGAAGATGGTCGTGTACTAGTTCAGGGTACAAGCGATCTTTCTCAAGCAAAATCGCTTTATTCCAAGTACGTCGGTATGTAATGCTAGACCCGCAGAAACCATTTACAGTTTATTGAAAGGACGTGAGAAACTTATGCTAACTACATTTCCAAAATTAAAATGTGCAATAATTGGTAGTGGGAAAATAGGTACAGATCTACTGAGGAAAATTATAAAGTCGCCATATCTTGAATGCAGTGTCTTTATAGGCAGAAACCCAGAATCCGATGGTCTCAGAACCGCTCAAGAGATTGGTATAAAAACCTCCCATAGGGGGATTCAGGAGATTATTGAGAATCCTTCTTCTTGTAACCTGGTGTTTGATGCAAGCTCGGCAGAAAACCATTTCAAGCATGCCCCGATTTTAAAAGCCCTTAATAAAAAAATAATTGATATTACTCCGTCAAATCTCGGGTTTCCTTGTATTCCTGCCCTAAACACTGCTGAAAGTCTTCTACATAATAATGTGGGACTGATTACGTGTGGGGGACAAGTGTCGATTCCCTTGGCTTATGCAATCAGCGAAACCCACAAAAATACTCAATATATAGAAGTAGTTACAACTATTTCTTCTTTAAGTGCAGGTAATGCTACTCGTTCAAATTTAGATGAATATATCGAAACGACAGAACAGGCGTTAAAATATTTTACGGGCTGCACTAAAGTCAAAGCTATTCTAATTCTTAATCCGGCTTCTCCTGCGATTAATATGCAAACTACAGTTTTTGCTAAAGTTAAAGATTACCATTTGGACAAACTTAATCAGGAAGTCCAAACTATGGTAGCCAAAATCCAAGAGTACGCAAGTGGATACCGTATCATATCTCCTCCTGTAATTGATAATGAGCGAATAGTATTGATGGCCTCGGTTCAAGGTTCGGGAGATTTTCTCCCTTCCTATTCCGGCAATCTAGATATTATTAATTGTGCGGCAATCAAAATAGCTGAAGAATATGTACTCAATTCTTATAGAAGCGAGGTGGTTGGTCAATGAATGTTACTGTCTATGATCCCACATTACGCGACGGCTCACATGCTAACAGTCATCGGTTTAACCCATTTCAAATTGAAGAATACTGCAAAGCTGCAAATTCTATTGGTATTCCTGTAGTTGAAGTAGGGCATGGCTGTGGTATTGGGGCCTCTTCTTTACAATTAGGAGAATCATTAACTTCTGATTATGAAATGCTGACAGCAGCACGCGCTATGCTAACTACTTCTAAACTAGCAGTGCATGTCATACCTGGATTTGCAACTATTCATAAAGATTTGGAACCAGCATTCGAAGCAGGCGTTGATATTTTTCGAATCGCTTCACATTGTACCGAAGCAAATGTTACTCAGAAACATATTGAATTTGTAAGAAAGAGAAATTCCGAAGTTTACGGAGTGCTGATGATGAGCCATATGGCTCAACCGGAAAGACTACTTCAGGAAGCGCATAAGATGGAGTCTTACGGAGCGTATGGGATTGTTCTAATGGATTCAGCGGGTGCTCTGTTACCGGATGAAGTGAAGCAAAGAATTTCACTGCTTTCCTCCCAGCTAAACATTCCTGTTGGCTTTCATGCCCATAACAATCTTGGTTTGGCCATCGCTAACTCTCTTGCAGCAATTGAATCAGGAGCTTCAATCATAGATGGAACACTTCTAGGATATGGTGCTGGTGCAGGCAACACCCAAATAGAGTTATTAGTTATGCTACTGGATAAAATGAAATACACTACAGGTATTAACAGCAATCTGTTGATTGAACGCATTCCCGAATTGCGTAAAATCCTAGAAATTGAGCACCCGCTGATTGCCCCAAATGCTATAATGTGTGGAATTTCCGGTGTCGTATCCACATTCTTAAAACCAATTGAAAGAGCTGCCGAAGAGTATCACGTTAATCCGCTAGAGCTTTTCCTGGAACTTGGCAAAAGGAAAGTCGTCGCTGGTCAGGAAGATACAATTATTGAGGTTGCTCTTCAATTGCAGAGTGCGCCGCTAATTATCAAGGATAAGGTATTACAGTGATGAGGACCAAAAGTGAATTCAAAATAGTACCTTCCAATGCATTCGAAAGACTACCCGTCCATTTTTTTCAGCAGATTATACGAAATGCCACGACTATGAAAGAAAGTGGCGCGGATATAATTAATCTGAGTACGGGAAATCATGACCTCCCAACGCCTACACATATTGTGAGAAAACTCCAGGAAGAAGCTGAATTGAGTGAAAATCATCGGTATCCGCCCTTTGAAGGCTATTTCTTTTTGAAACAAGCTGTTGCAAAACGATATTGGGAAGATTACAAAGTTCATTTAGATCCAGAAAATGAAATAGCAGTGATCCCCGGAGGGAAAACCGGGATCATAGAACTCTGTCAGTGCCTGCTAAATCAAGGAGATGCATGCATAGTTCCAGATCCAGGATATACTGACTATTGGTCAGGAATTGATCTAACAGGTGGAGAAATGATTTCATTGCCACTAGATAAAAATTCAAATTATTTGCCGAATTTAGATCTTATTTCATACGAGCAAGCAAGGCGAAGTAAACTAATGTTTGTGAATTATCCGAATAATCCGACAGGAGCTGTAGCAACTTCAGAATTCTACGACAGGTTGATAGAATTTGCACTCTATCATAATATCGTGATTGCCAGTGATTTTGCCTATGGTCCCATTGTCTTCGACGGACTGAAGCCTGAGAGTTTTCTTAAGCATCCCCGTGCCAAGAAAGTAGGAGTTGAAATATATACACTCTCTAAAATATACAATATGGCTGGCTGGAGAATAGGATTTATAATAGGAAACTCCAAAATTATAAACATGATAAATAAATTTCAGAACCACCAATATTGTGGAATTTTTGGACCTATTCAAAAAGCAGCTTGTGAGGCACTGCTCGGCTCACAAGATTGTGTAAAAGATTTAGTATCCCTTTATCAAACAAGAAGAGATGTATTTTATAATGCTCTTCATAGCATCAATTGTGAAGCAATCCCTTCAAAAGGGTCTTTTTTTTGCTGGATCCCTACACCTAAAGGATTCTCTTCTATGCATTTTAGTGAGATATTGCTAAACCAAGCTCATGTGGTAACTGTTCCGGGTTCTGGTTTTGGCAATTCGGGTGAGGGTTTTGTTCGATTCAGTCTTGTGAGCTCGGACAAACTTCTTGAAGAAGCCGTTCACCGTATTGATAAGCTACACTTATATTAATTGCCTTTTTTTCTTAAGTTAAAATGCTACAAGGAGGTATAGTGATGCTAAAAGTTATTGAAATCAAAATCATACACTGTTTAGTCGCTTCAGAAATTCTACCTTTGGTAAAATCAAGTGAATTAGAGGGTTTTTCCTATTTAAGACGGTTAACTGAAGAATACAAACATAACATTAACCGTTTTGATAAAAAAGGCGAACTACTAATCGGTGCATATCATTCAGAAAAGTTGATTGGCATATGTGGGTTGAATCAAGATCCTTTCCTAAATGATAAGTATGTATCGCGTTTACGCAGAGTTTATGTATCACCTGTTTACAGACGCCATGGAGTTGGCCGTAAGTTAGTGGAGTATATTATCACCCACGCCAGACAATATTTTAAAATACTGGTCTTAAGAACATTAACAAATGAAGGAAGAGCTTTTTATCATTCATTAGGCTTTATCTTTGATCCGCAAACAGAACATTACACGCATAAATTACCTCTATAAAAAATATGAATACTTGGTATATACACACCAAAGCAAGCAAAGTGGGAAACAGGTAACCTTCCCCTGTTGTTCTCTTTTCTTTATATACAAGTGCAGCCTGTCAATATCTATCGTTCTGATGAAGGTATGAGTATATAACCATACAAAGATATGTCTGTTCCAAGTCTGGAGTATATTATTGACAAATTACTTTAAATATTTCGATGTGTCATGCCATATTTCTGGTTTCAATACAATTTCAACTGCCCCCCGTCTAGTAGACAGTATAAATAATAAGAGATATTTAAGCGACCTTGGTCCTGAATTCCACGGACTGAGGCCGTTTGGTTTGGCCTGTAATCGTTCGTTATTGTAAAAATGGATGTACTCCGTTGGAGTTCTTCAAAGGTTCGGTAACTATGCAGGTAGTACTTCTCACATTTCAATATCCCCCAGAAGGACTCCATCGGCCCGTTATCAATACAACAGCTCACTCGGGACATGCCTTGTTCCAGCCTCGATTCGTCTAACCTCTCCTTAAATTTCAAAGAAGTATACTGATATCCACGGTCGCCGTGAGCAGTGGACGCCCCTTCGGTTCGGATTGCATGGCAAGCTCCAATGTCTCAAAAACCCAGCGAATTATTATTGGAATGGCATAGAACATAGGAAACAACCGAAATTACCAATTGCGTGTGCTGGACTCACTGATAATGATCCGCCAGAACTCATTACAACATGCTCCAATATAATTGGGTAATAAATATGCTGTTTTTACGATATTCGTATCTTCATTAACTTCGCTAAAAAAACTTCGAAGTTCGAATCAAACGCCCCCAAGTTAAACAGTTTTAGTTTCTTCTTGAGAATATCAAAAGTAGCGATATCAATAAGTTGATCATGTGAAGGATTAATCTCATAAGGAATGGCGCGTTCTTGATTCGTTACATACAGTACAGGTACACCAATAGAGTTATACCGACCATGTGAAGGCTTGCCTAGCAGAGCTATCCACAACTCCTCAACTGTGTAAGCCTTACTGGAGTCCACTGCTCTTGTTCTACCTCTAAATAGCTTTACTTCTGAAGCTTTTAATATGTCGTACTCTCCAGCATCGTAATGTTTTTTTAGAACATTGTATATGGCTGCTCCTGTCTTATTCTTAAACGCCAGCATTGGTTGCTTTCTGAGGACATCCCGAAATTTCAACAAATCTTTTTCAGAGATACTTTCTTCATATTTCTCCGCAAATTCCGAGAAAGCTTCTATCTCAAAACCAAGCATGCTTTCAACCTCTTGATTAGTGTACACATCATCCTGCTCATCAAAAATACTGGCATCCGGATTATTTCCATCCCTCGCATGTCTTCCATACCCACACTTACACTTAATCAGTTTAACGAAAACTAGAACTAAAACATCAGGCACGCCAGAATCCCTTAAATATGTCGATCTGCGATCCCAAACTTCTCCATGAGTCTACGATACGTCCAACCTTCTTCGATATGGAGTCGTATAGCCTCTACCTTGGTTTCAAACGTATACTCATTAAACTTTGTTCCTTTTTTCGCTGGCATAAAAAATGCACCCCCTAGATTTCATCGGATAAACTAGGGGTTTATTCCAATGTCTATTCTAAGGGGTGCACTTCACTCAGTGAGCGGGTTTTTTAAATGGAGGCGAACCGTGGCACGGTAAATCCACAATTCGGCGGGTGATGATGTTGAGATTATTTGGGGATGCAGCTTAGTAATAAGGTTTTAAATATCAGTACTGTCGGTACTTGAGAAGAATACGTTTCCCTTTTCTGACAAACTGATTACTCTCTCACCAATATAAGCCACAAATCTTTCTGAGTCTTTCCATTTATAAGCATATCCTCTAGGGTCAGGAGTATTCTACAGTTGCGTAGCATTTTGAAAAACCTGTGAGAAAACGAAGATAACAAAAAACAGGTCAATCATGGTGGTATCTGACCATAATCAACCTGTTTGTCGTAACGGTATTACGTTATTTAGGTGTACTTATTCAAGACTTTATGTGCGTACATCTCATTTCACGAAAAATATTGTATAGGTAGAACAAGGGTTATGTTTGCAATCATGAGGTGAAGTGATTCATTCGGCACTGGGTAGCCCCACAACAATTCCCCAAATCAAGAAAAAACACTAGTCAACTAATAACCTCAACAATATGAAACTTTGCTTCTACTGATTTGACACGCTTACTTAAGTCTTTAGCATCATCAAAACCTAACTCGCTGACGAATTTATCTATATCAAACTCCCTAGTAATGCTTTTCACTTCATCATAGATTCGTTGAGATAGTACCCCTTTTTCAATCTGCAAAAAAGCTAAGGTAATATAAAATATAATCTTCTCGGTTTCCCCCTCCTCAATTACATTGGCAAACTCATATAAGCATCGCCCCCCTGCTTGAAGAGCGTTTAGTCCATCGCTTATAGAATTAGAGAAGACCTCGTTGACATATTCGCTTAGTTCGTTATAATCCCATTCTTGCATACAGTCCCCCCTTCCCTTTCTTCCTATTTTACTACCTTTCCGTCGTTTGTAAGAACATTTACTGTAATGTTTGGATACTCTCTTCTAAAGTCCATAATTACATCAGTACAACTCTGGCATGTAAGACGCTCAGTAAATAGATTAATTGTCCCCTTGGGAATATCGCTATAGGCTTGTACGGAAGCTTGATTGACTCCCTTTACATAGTTGATGAAGTCATGTGCGGATTGTACTTCTCCATACCCTCTGGCACTCGTCCATACCTTACCAAGAAAATCCATCATCGCATGCCGTTCACGGGCCCTCTGTTCCTCCGTGTGCGCATGTAAGGTTTGAGCAGCAACCTTGGCCGTCTTCCCCAACACCACTCCCCAACCATGGGAAGGTACGCTGGAATCATGGACAAACCGGCTACCGCATATTTAACTATGGATGACGGTCCAAAGGAAGCGACCTCGGAACGAATCGAAGCTATTTTTTGACTTGCTGCCTTCGGAATGGCCCCCAATACAGGAATAGACGCAGCTACATCACATACTTTCTGGGCTAATCCCAATAAACCATCCAGTAGACTACTTCGGTGAGCTAGGAGTGTTTACAGCTGACTTAACGACTCCCCTATCTTTCGATGTAACGCTTGAATTGGAGCTTCCCCCTGTACTGCTGCTTGCTGCACTTTTCGCCGCCGGTGTCTAGTCCAACCATCCAACAATTACTTTTTTCCCTTATAATACAAAATATATATATTATGGTAGATATATTGATCTTCTCAATCTTGAGATCCACCGTCATTAGCCGGCCTCTATTAGAATTAGCTCGTTTGGCGAACTTAGGTAACACATATTTGCCGGCATCAATAATGAATTCTTGGCCGGTTATAGGCGCATTCGATCATGTCATATTTCATATCATAATAAATAGTATAAAATCACATTTATGCATAAAAGAGTATGATTATAGATTTTATCTTCAAGTTAAATCCCATTATCCTGATATATAAATTTTTAATATTGATTATTTAAGTAATTTGATTTAATCTATGGTATATAATATGACAAGAACATCATCAAGGAGGTCTTAACATGAGGAAAACATGGACAAGGCTAGTACTATCGATCTCAATAATGGTAGGTTCGATGATCGTGGTCAGCTTAAGTGCAACCGATTCTGCTCTTGCAGAAACAGCGACACCAGTTGCGCAAGAGAGGGAGGTACATACGTTCGACCCGTTTGAGAAAAGTATTGAGGAAATTCAGGATGCATTGAATAGCGGTCAAACCACTTCCGAACAATTAGTTCAATATTATCTGAATCGAATTGAAGATTATGACAAAGCAGGGCCAAAAATAAATGCGGTCATTACAATAAACTCTAAAGCCGTTGAATTGGCCAAGGAGCTGGATAAGGAACGCAAGTTGAAAGGCCCTAGAAGCGAGCTTCACGGAATCCCAATCGTCGTTAAGGATAATTATAATGTGGTGGGCATGCCGACTACGGCCGGCTCTGTTGCCCTGAAAAACGCATATCCTTCTAAAAATTCTTTTGTGGTCCAGAAATTGATTGATGCCGGAGCTATCGTGATTGCCAAGACGAATATGTCCGAATTTGCTGCTTCCTACGGCAGACTTGGCTATAGTTCCCTCGGGGGGCTGACGTTGAACCCGTACAATCTTAATCGCGACGCATCGGGCTCCAGCAGCGGTTCCGCCGCCGCTGTCGCTTCCAACTTTGCTGTTTTCGGGCTCGGTACGGATACTTCAGGTTCAGTTCGCGGACCGGCGAACGTCACCGGGCTCGTCGGAATTCGACCTACGCTTGGTCTAACCAGCCGCAGCGGAGTCATCCCTTCTTCTCTGACGTTTGACACAACCGGACCAATGGCACGGAGTGTCAAGGATGCAGCTATCGCGCTCAGTTATATGGCCGGTACGGACAAGAATGATTATTCAACAAGAATGTCGGATAAACTCGCTGAGCCGGATTATAGTAAAGCACTCAGTACCGATGCACTTAAAACCGCTCGTATCGGTATTGCGGGTGACTTCTTTGGCGAAAACAGTGAGGTTGACGCGATAACCAATCGGGCTATAGCTGCTATGAAGGAACAAGGTGCTCAATTCGTACAGGTATCGTTCACGGACAAGACGCAGTATTTGTGGACGCCGATTCTTGGACCAATCGGCGATGCTGACTTCAAGGTTCAGTTAGAGAAATATCTCACCCTCCTCCGACAAGATCAACCAAAAACTTTAGAGGAGATTATTCAGATCAGTGAATCACCGGAGGTCCTTAACTCGGCTACACCTGTCAATCCTGCGCGCCTTGAAGGAATGAAAGACGCAATCAAGGCGGTAAGCCAGAAAGAATCGGCAAGCTATAAATCGATCATAAGCAAAGATATTCCGGCTGCAAGAGCAGAGGTACAAAAGCTGATGAAGGTTAACAATTTGGATGCGATTGTATTTCCTACGATGTCCTGCCCTGCCTCTCCTCGTTTCGATATCCAGGATCCGACCTACGCATGCGACGCATTTGATACTTACGCCGCAGGGTATGTTGCTTCTGCAACAGGCTATCCTGAGATTACCGTTCCAGCTGGCGTATCGGAGGCTAAGGTGCCTGTAGGCATTTCCTTCTTGGGAACGGCTTACAGCGAACAGTCTTTATTAAATCTTGCCTATTCCTTTGAGCAAGCGACTAAGGCAAGAACCATACCTGATAATACACCTCGTCTCACCACTTCTTCTTTAGTGACGACGCCATAATCTTATTAACTGCTCTTAATGCTCAAGAACAAACGGACCCTGCTTGGTTATCTATTTTGTCTTCACTTTATCGTTCAAAATAAAAACCTGCCGGAAGGCAGGTCCAGGCTGTCGAGAAACCCCCTGTTTTTTTGCAGGGGGTTTAAAACTGTCTTAGTGGTCTAAAAACTAGGGTCCTCAGATCGTTTTAAATCGATTTTTGTTTTAAAAGATGCGTCTCCCCATATAAATATAGAAGTGTCGAAAAGTCCTCTAGACTTTCTCGACACTCTGAACCTGCCGGAAGGCAGGTCTTTAGGCTGTCGAGAAAGTCTCGACAGCCATCTTTATGTCCAAATCATTTAACACGACACCGCACTAGAATAACCGCGCTCTTTAGGAAAGTATTCATACTCTTTGAACCTCAAAAAGCGACGGCACTGACAAAAGCGTCATTTAACGCCAATGTTGGTACCGTCACTTTTTTCTTTTGCTGATTTAAATAGCAGTCTAACATTCAAAATATATACTACAAAACAAATAATTAACAAATTCCTTATCCATTAGTCAGCTTAAAACCCTCCAATCGTTTCTTGAAGTTGTACTATTGGATCATGACTATAATTTTGTATAGGTACAGTCAACATAAACAAAAAGCTAGTTGCGATGACGAGTAGAACCGATCTTTTTAGCATTACCCAACCACACCTCTTCAATAAATTTGAAATACTCTTCTTTAGTCTCAGGAACCGCTTGAGCCCAGAAATGGGAAAACAATCCTATACAATTTATAAGATATGCCTCATTCTTTAGTATATTCGCTTTTGTTAAAGCATTCATCAAATATTTAAAACCATCACTGTACATTCCTTGATTCAAGTAGTAGTAAGCTAGTTCATACTCCAAACGCGCTAACTGTTCTGGAACAACCTGCTGAGCATACATACCAGTAGAAGTCGATTGATGCATGAAAGAATCAATTTTCGTTTTAAATCGCTGAAGTATATCATCCACTTTAATCCCATGCTGGTTAGCTACGATCATAATGTTCATTAGCTTGGCAATCAGTTCTCTTTCTGATTCATTTGACGAAGTATTTACGTACTCCACATATTCTTGAAGTACGCTAGTATCCCCTGACAAAAGCTTGTAAACATACATGTTCCCTTGTGCCCAATGTTGGAATAAGCTGACCCAGTGTCGAGTTTCCGCATCTGTTTCCTTGACCCAGCCTAAATCCGTGTAAGCATATGTATATTGCAATGCCCGTTCATAATCTTCTCGGGCTTCACAGGAAGCTGCACACAACAGATCCGCATAGGCGATATATCCAAATAGTAGGCCCCTTGTCTTCTTTATAGGCCCCCTATGATTTCGTTTCTCCTCATGACTGAGTGTGTACTGGATTTCCGCTTTTATCTTTATTTTTTTAGCGTTTTCCTCAACTTTATCCCACTCACGTAGAGAACGATACACATTTGTCAAATCCTTCAGCGCATCCAGCTGATCGACTTCATCCAATCGTTCCACATAAGGTTGAAAATAACATGCAACTTCGAAATTTCGGCTCTGATCGTTCCCAATACGAATTGTAAACAAGCGATACTGGCAAAACGCCAACCGCTCCGAATATTGCTTCTTTTCACTAACTGCTACGTTTTCAAATAGTATGGCTGCTGCCTCGTGAAGTTCCTCTTTAAATAGTTCTTCAGCAAGCTCAAATAAAGATTCCAAATAGCCCAGTTTATCCATTAATAGGTTGACTACTTCATGAATACAGTCCAATTTATTTAGTTTCGCACAATTATGTATAAAAGGACTCATTCGTCGCCAATTTGGATTGGCCTCCGTTAAATACTCAGTCACATATCGTTCGTAGTAATGGCCAACAGGATGACCCATCGCTTCCGTAATTCGATCCAACTGGTCAACTGAAAGCGTACGGTTCCCATTGATAATGCTACTCATGGTACCTGGATTCATGTCTGCTTTTCTGGCTAAATCGCTAAGGATCAACTGATTATCTTCCATATATTTCGTTATCTCTGTGAGTATCGCGGTTGTATTGGACAACATAGACCACCCCTTAAAGTAACTGTATAAGGAAGTAACCGATCTCAAGTGAAACTAATGCAATTCAATGAGAGAACAGCCCTTCCGCAATCCATCATACCATCTTTTGGAATATTGTCATATACCTTTCAATAGATTACTTTTTATGTTCGTTTCCACTCTTTAATTAAGCTCAAGCTCGCAGAAAAGTACCCCTTTAACTCAAAAAGCGACGATACCGACGACAGCGTCAACCTACGCCAAAGTCAGTATCGTCGCTTTCTTTCTATACATATAGGGGAGATGAACTCTATAACATATCAACTTTATTGAGAACGTAGAAACATTCCGCATATAATTAACAATTGTCAAAGAAACACCTTTATTTAAGAACCAATTAAGGATTTTATCACCTTGGTCTGACATCAACCTGCACCAAAAATTTATAATGAATTAGACAGGCAATCACCCTTCAAGTCCTATTAAGATCCATTCATCCACTACATCCCAAAAATTAAGATTGTATTCTGGCTCATCTTTTGCTGACCACAGGGTAGCATTATCATTTTCACAATTATTATAATCTATCGCAACATAAGTACCCATTCCATTACTGAAAAAACCAAATGAAGTATCCAAATTAATTTGCAAGGGTTCATCTAGGTCATCAATAATACTCCAATCAAAATCATCATCGCCTAAGAAGGCTACTTCTTCCAAGCATACTAACCCCATTGAACCACTAGCATAATAATAAAAACCATTGTGTACATTTTCATAAAAGGAACGAACTGATACTGGAAGTTTATCCCATACATTTTTTATTTCGTTATTCACGATTTCTGTTTGAGGTAATCTTCCTTCATAATAAGCAACCTGACCTGAGTTATCTTTTACCGTATACAACACAGATATTCGCTCATTAACTTCAATAAGCTCAACATTATCTAAATACTCTTTCAAATATGAGATTGTATTTCTTAGTTCACTTCCAACATATTGCTCCCATCGTTGAAGAATAAGTTTAATTCTTTTTTCAACACTCTTCTCTTCAAATATTTTATACCATTCTTTCGTAAGCACATCCAAATTGTGAAGATCCATATCGCTTATCAGTTTTACAGATCCATTTTTTTTCTTTGTATATTTTCTTAGATAGTCTAATTTTCCATTTTGCACCATGATTACTGTTTATCCCCCTTTTTACTCATCCGTATTTAAAAGATCATCTATTAGCTTTTGTATTTTCCGTTCCAGCTCTTTCTCCTTCTTTATCATTTCTTTTCTAAAATCTGGATTGACTTCGATCTCACCCGGTTTTCCTTTTTTATAATGTGTCCAATCTTCATAAGATTTTGCCTTTTTAGAAGTGTTTGCCGACTTACTTAAAGCTGTGAAATTCTCAGGATTATTCAGAATCTTAACTTGTTGTTCAAAAGTGAGTTTATCAAAATTCTCCATTTTGGCTATTTTGTCCATTGGCACAATATGATCAGCCTCTAATGCTGTTTCAACTTTTTTACCTGCTAGTACAGGATCATCTATTGGTAGTATAACACCTTCATTCATTTTATCCTGTAACTCTTTTGTCGGGGTTTTAGACCTAAGCTTTTTGTATAATTCCTTAGAAATCCTTCTTTCACCATAGCGAGGAGGAGTCCCAACTCCATCCGTTCCCCCAGTTTTGACCAAGCGGCTCCAACAAAGCGGTGCTATTTTAGGTATTGAACTGCTGGATCACATCATTTTGGGCGATAACTCGTTTGTCAGCCTCAAGCAAAGGGGGCTCATGTAATGAATCAAGCCATACTCACGTTGATCGTCGCTGCTGCTCAGTTGGCATTCGAAATCATCGCCCAATCTAAAAAAAGATAAGTAAGGAGTTTTTGTTCTCATGCCAATGCATTACTCGACTCGTATTTCCAGACGCAAGCTCAAACAATTTTGCACTGATCCCGATGCCTCTTCCTGGATTACTGCCGATCAGGTACGGGAAACGACTATTTCATACTACCAACCTGCCGTTGAAATGCTGGATACCATTTTGAAGCGAAAACGATAGGCTCACAGTTACGTTCCTGATGATACCTAAGCGGTAGACTTTTCAGAACGCGAACACATCCATACACTTTAATACTTTAACGCTTTTTTTCGCTATATCAATCTGTGGCCTCTCCTTTTTACAGAGGGGCTATATCAGATTCATCACCATCATCATTCGCCTACATTGAAAGGGGTAATCATACCAATGACTATTCAACGCGCCGCAGCTTACGCTCGCTTTTCCAGTGACAACCAACGGGATGAATCCATCGACGCTCAGGTTCGAGCCATTGAAGCCTACTGCAAACAAAAAGGCTTTGAACTCGTTAAAATCTATATCGACCGCGCCAAAAGCGCCACCACAGACAAACGCCCACAGTTCCAGCAAATGATTGTCGATAGTGAAAAAGGCCTTTTTGATGTGCTCATCGTTCATAAGCTGGATCGTTTTAGCCGGGATAAATACGACAGTGCTAAATACAAACGCAAACTGAAATTGAACGGTATTAAACTGTACAGCGTCACCGAAAACCTAGATGGCTCTCCCGAAAGTGTCATTATGGAATCTTTGCTGGAAGGTATGGCTGAGTACTATTCCAAAAACTTGGCCCGTGAGGTCATGAAGGGGATGAAAGAAACAGCATACCAATGTAAACATACAGGCGGCTTACCTCCCATCGGCTATGCTGTAGATCCTGTAACAAAAAAGTACATCATTAATGAAGAGGAACGCGGCATCGTCGAAACTGTTTTTTCTATGTTCCTCGCTGGCCACGGCTATAATCAGATCATTCGGGAACTGACGGAGCAAGGCTACACATCACGTTATGGGAAACCGATCAGCAAAGGAACCTTAGGTACCATTCTTCGCAATGAAAAGTATACAGGCACTTACATTTTCAACCTCACCGATAGCAAGGATGCGGCTGGTAAACGAAACGGCAATCGGCATAAAAATAGTGAAGACGTAATTCGTGTCGAAGGTGGTATGCCACAACTTGTAACCAAGGAAGATTTCCAGAAAGCACAGGAAAAGATGAATCAAAACAAACGTCAGCCTGGTGCTTACAAGGCAAAAGAAATGTACCTGCTTAGCGGACTCATTGTTTGTGGGGAATGTTTAAAAAACGTAGGTATTCAGTATGCCATGATGGGCAATACCAAATACAGTGGTAGAAGCAAACTGAAATATGTCACCTACCGTTGCGGCAACCGTGATCGGACAAAGGCATGTAAAAACCCTGAGCTGCGCCGCGAATATATTGAAGCCTATGTACTAGCCCAGCTCCCAAGAGAAGATTTTTAACGATGAAGCTATCCCTGTTCTGGCTAAACAGCTTAATGATTACCAGAAATCCAAGCAAACAAATGTGAAAGCCGATCAACAACGCCTGACCAAGAGTCTGGAAGGTGTGGAGCGCCAGATTGATAACATTGTAAATGCGGTGGCTGGCGGTCTGAACAATCCTACCATTCTTGAAAAGTTGTCCTCACTGGAACAGCAAAAGATTGAGCTAGAAACGAAACTGCTTGAGGCTCAGCAGGTAAAAGAAAAAGCAGCCATCACAGAGGATGCTCTGCGACAACTGCTTTCTGGCTTTCAGGACCACATCACCAGCCGGAACCTTCCTGAGATCAAGAAGTTCATCGGCAGCTATGTAGAAAAGGTGATCGTCTACAAAGAACACGTAGAAGTCATCTTTAAGCTACAAGTTGTGGATTTGATCGATGGAGGCGAGGGGAGTCCACATATTGATTTCATTTTGAAAAAGTTAGGTTAAGTAAAGTTTAAACTTTTTCATCCTAGGACAAATAAACTTCCGAGTGTAGATTCCTTTGACCTGAACCAGTTCGTGTCTTCATATCAATTTCGATCTTATATTAAAATCAATTGTCTTTAGCTGTGACGGATGGCTCTACTACGAAACACTTTCATCCACGTCGAGCTGTTGTTCCATTTTCGCTTGGCTGATTGCTGAACGAGAATGTAAATACTTTATCTGATATTTCTGTACCTTGCTGGTAATACTGTTCACTCCGTTCTTAGCTTCAATGTCGAGGCTATATACGGTATTAAATTTGCTGGTAAGGTCCAGCTTGATGTTCGGCGGACATAATGTAATCCCTTGAACTTTGAGCAACTCAAGTGCAACGAAGAGTGGTTCAATCAATTCCGGCCCCGACATTTCCCCAAACATGTTATCCGTAATTAATAACCCAGGTGAATCATCCTCATTCTGCTCTTTTAGAAGCATACAGTCTTAGGCAGCAATTTCGCATACTGGTATTGGTAACTTTTATTGTAAATTTTTATAATAGTCCTCATATTCGAACATTATGAAGCTGTAAATTCATTATTTAGTTAGGGTTTATTCGTGAAACAAAAGAAAAATCACACAATCGATCCCAAACTGGGAACTCATCTGTGATCTTGCTTTCTTGAATATTTTCCTTTGGCTTGTCTGTTTATTTCATGTAGAATCACATTTCAATTACGATGAAATGATACCACTCACTGGACTTACCATCTTTCAATCTGTTATTTTTTCAATATCCTTATGTTTTTTTGAATAATAAATCTCTGAGCACCACTTAATTTGAGGCTCTCTATTCTTCTCATAAATTTTTATTAGTTGGTTTAAAACAAAAATCTTTTGTACAATATTTTCACTGAAAAAGTTGAGCTGTCGATTATAAAAATTAATATCCTTTTGATAAGGGTGGCGATCCTTTTGGTTCCTCTCATATACATCAAGAAGCTGAATATGTAAATTATATATATCTTTATAATTAATCTTAATCTCCTCCCTTTTTATTTTCATCATCAGTATACCCGTATATCAAACGAAATAGACAATTTACATCAATATAATATTTCTCAGAAATTAATAAACAAAATGAAATAACAGATGGGTACTTTTTCATCCTAGCTTAACAAATACAATCTAAAAACAGGTTTGCTAATTATCTAAATATCCTCAAAAGCTAAAGACAAACTTTGTCTGAGTATCGACGGATGTATCTTCCAAAAAGCAGAAAGAGATTTGAATGAGGGTAACACTTTCCCAAAAATGGGTTATCATTTCACCTGCCATCCATAACGTAAAAACAGCCCCGAAATAAAGAGCTTTCATCGAGACTGTTTACTTTAGATATTAAATTGTCCTGTAGGTAAGAATGTATATAAATTTTATTATAGCCGAGCAAAGGTAATTTTCCCTTAGATAATGTTTGTCTCACTTCTTGTTATAAAAAATGGCTGTCCTTTTTCACCATAAAATAAGATAATTTAGATCAATCTTAACAGATAATTTTGATTTTACTTAGTCTTTATTCCCGTTTTCACTGGGTTTTCGGGGATATTGACTGTCTCATTTAGATGATATAAACAGTCTCATTTAGTATTATAAATTGTCTCAATTGATGTTATAACCCACACACATGCACCCGTGTTCTTCTCTTAGTTTCGTTGTCTCATCGCCTCAAATAATAGCACTGTAGAAGCCATCGCTGCGTTTAGTGATTCCGCTTGCCCCTGCATCGGAATGAATACCGACTCATCCACCATGCGCGCGGTAGCAGCAGAAATACCTTGGCCTTCGTTTCCGATCACAAGCCAAGTGGAAGCGCGCAAATCTATGGTATAGCATGACAAGCTCGCATCCAGCGAGGTGCTGAGCAAGCGGGCACCTTTACTTTTGGCCTGCGGTAAAAGCTCCTCCAGGCTGCCTTCAATCACCGGCAGGTGAAACAACGATCCCATCGTGGAGCGGATCGTTTTGGGATTGTACAGGTCGGCGCAGCCATGACCCAATATTACGCCTGCGGCTCCAGCAGCGTCCGCGCTGCGGATGATAGTGCCTACATTGCCGGGGTCCTGCACCCCGTCCAGCACCATCACCAGTGCATCCGGCTGCTCCAGCAATGCCGGGAATGCACTGCGCTCCTCCTTACGCACGATGGCAAAGACCGACTGCGGCGTCTTCGTATCGGTGCATTTTGCAATGACCGCCGCTGACACGGGAACCCATTCCACCGGCTGGTCGGCTTGATCAAGGCCATTCAGCTCGGCGGGAATGCCCTTGTCCAAATCATAGGCGACGGTTTCGACAGCCACGTCCGAACGCAGCGCTTCCTGCACCAAATGAATACCTTCGACAATATATTTATGCTGCCGTGTGCGATGCTTTTTCTCGAGCAGTTGCGCCCACTCTTTTACACGCGCATTATTCGGTGAAATGATTTCCATTCGTTTAACCTTCCGTTTCTTTGGTCCTTTTCTTTAAACATAAATGATGTATCACTTTTGCTTTAACACCAAGCCTCATTAGGCTGCAAAAGCCAGCTCCAGCTTGGTCAGATCATCCTTGTGGCCTACAATGACCAGCACATCACCCGACTCCAGACGATCTTCGGCATAAGGTGAAATGTTCATTTCCTGATTTCTGCGAATCGCCATCACATTACAGCCGAAGCGTGCGCGTATGTCGAGCTCCTTCAGGTTTTTGCCAATCATGGAATCGGCAGCTCTCATCTCCAAAATACTGTAGTCCTTGGACAGCTCGATATAATCCAAAATGTTGGGAGATGTCAAATGATGGGCTACCCGCAACCCCATATCCCGTTCAGGATAAACGACTTTATCCGCACCTATCTTTTGCAGCACTTTCCCATGCAGTTCATTTTGTGCCTTGACCACAAGAGCGAGTACGCCCATGTCCTTGAGAATCAATGTTGTCAGAATACTGGCCTGTATATCTTCACCAATCGCAACCACGATTACGTCAAAATTACGGATACCCAGCGCTCGCAGCGCTTCCTCATCCGTCGAGTCGGCAGACACCGCATGCGTCACAATATTCGACATTTCCTGTGTACGCTGCTCGTCCGAGTCAATAGCCAGCACATCAAAACCCATCTCACTCAGCGCACTGGCAACACTGGAACCAAAACGGCCCATACCAATGACCGCATACTGTTTTTTTGCCATTCCTTCTTTACCTCCCGATCACCATACTGTCCGTCATAGTATAGCATATCATGCTACAAACATAAATTTTGACATACTTATGCCAAATGCTTCTCCATGTATACTGGACAACAGCCCAAGCCATAATACATTCGACCACTACTACAACATACGGGAGGTACACATGCCCATTACAATGGATTTACGACAAGCAATTGTTCACAAAGTACACGGCAAATCAGAAGCTGATCTTACGGACATGATTATTGGGTCAGTGGACGGACCGGAGGCCGCTTTGCCTGGGTTGGGTGTCATTCTTGAAATTGCTTGGAAGCATATGAGTCCAAACCAGCAGCACGATTTCGTCCATTTGGCACATGAACAAATCGATAAAATCAAACCCGTACCCTTAACCTAGCTCTAGCTATTTAACATTTGGTTCCGATTTAATTGTGCTCATTATTTTACCGGTATTCGAAAATGAGAATAGTCCACTCGCATTAACATCGAGTGGACTATTCGTGGTATACACTAAATGACTGAGATCAAACTGTTCTGCTTATTCAATCTTATGGAGCCATTTCTAAGAACTTAGCTGTCGGATTTTTCTCCATAGCCGTACGCATCGCATACTCGTTTTCGAACAAGGCGACATAATTGCCTTTCTTATCCTTTACCAGCGTAGAGTTAATACGGAACTTGCTTGGGTCAATCTGATCATCCACAATCCAACGTGCAAATTGGAATGGCATACGCTGAAGCTGTACATCAACGCCATATTCACCCTTCATTCGGTACTCAAATACTTCAAATTGCAGTTGACCGACAACACCCAATAGCGTATCGTCAAAGCTTACCGTACGGAACACCTGAATCATACCTTCCTCGGTCAACTGATCAATACCCTTCAGATACTGTTTGTGCTTCAAGGCATTTTTCACCGTTACCTTGGCAAAAATCTCAGGCGAGAAGGTCGGCAATTCATCAAACACAACCTCACTACCTTGGCTGAGTGAATCACCAATACGGAAAATACCCGGGTCAAACAATCCTATAATATCGCCAGGAAAAGCCTCCTCGACAATATCACGGTCCTGTGCCAGGAACTGTTGTGGCTGGGACAGCTTAATTTCCTTGCCCATCCGTACATGCTTAACACTCATCCCGCGTTGAAACTTACCGGAGACAATACGCAAAAATGCAATACGGTCACGGTGAGCCGGGTTCATGTTTGCTTGAATTTTAAATACATAGCCGGTAAACTTTTCGTTTGTTGGCTCAATTTCCCCAGCTGTACTACGGCGCGGCTCCGGTTTAGGAGCAAGCTGAAGGAAGTTTTCCAAAAATGTTTGTACACCAA
The DNA here is from genome assembly GCF_037027525.1 of Paenibacillus sp. 203. Lineage (NCBI taxonomy): Bacteria > Bacillati > Bacillota > Bacilli > Caryophanales > Paenibacillaceae > Paenibacillus > Paenibacillus sp. 203. Next base: position 19,340 of record NZ_JAXCHD010000006.1, on the reverse strand, counting down.
AATTATTAATCGCACTGCCGAAGAATACAGGTGTCAATTCTCCGCGCTGTACTTTCTCCATGTCAAAAGGGTCACCCGCAACGTCAAGCAACTCCAAGTCCTGACATAATTGGTCATGCAGATATTCGCCCGCCATCTCACGAATGATCGGATCATTGTAATCTTCCACTTTCTGTACTTTGATCGTGGAATGGTCATCTCCCTGAAACAGCTCGACCTGATTTTTGACACGGTCATAGACACCACACAGCTCACGGCCTGTACCAATCGGCCAATTCATAGGCACCGAACGGATGCCAAGCACCTGCTCCAGCTCCTCCATTAGATCAAAAGGACTGCGTCCCTCACGATCCAGTTTATTAATGAAGGTGAAAATCGGAATTCCACGCTTCGCACAAACCTGAAACAGTTTAATCGTTTGTGCTTCCACACCTTTCGCCACGTCAATCAGCATGACTGCACTATCTGCTGCTGTTAATGTACGATACGTGTCTTCACTGAAATCCTGGTGACCTGGGGTGTCCAGAATGTTGATGCGGTGACCATTATAATCAAATTGCATTACTGAGGATGTTACAGAGATCCCCCGCTGTTTTTCAATCTCCATCCAGTCACTCGTAGCGTGTTTGCTTGCTTTACGCGCTTTAACTGAACCCGCAAGACGAATCGCGCCCCCGAACAGCAGCAGCTTTTCCGTCAGTGTCGTTTTACCCGCATCCGGGTGAGAAATAATCGCAAACGTACGCCGTTTGTCGACTTCCTGTTGAAGTATATCTGTTGTTTTACTCATTTCACATATCCCTTCATGATCAAATCCATTGCATTACTGCTCAAGCTATTCATAAAAAGGCCATGATGCACGCCTGTTTTCATAAGTTCATCGGCTCTATCGGCTATATTGCCGTTAGCTCCAGTATTCGGCGTACTCCGTTACCATATTCATTAAAAATACGATCTATTTACATGTTTTAGCCTGCCTTTAACTTATAATCAGTTGCAAACTGAAAACCTGAGACTAAGCTATTATAGCACACTCCGAACGCAAAGCATCCCCTTACGTCCTGAACAGGACATAGGGGGATGCAGGACAAATCGGGATTACTGAACGCCGCCTACTCGCCAGATGACATTATCTTCATCCTGACCGCTAACCGGCCACCACTTGAAGCCATCCTGCTCCAATAGCTTGTGAGCACCTTCCGGTCCCCATGAACCTGCAGCATAGGTTTCCAGCGTATCCGGGGTCTGCTGCCATGCTTTGGCGATTCGATCGACGAATCCCCATGCCGTGGCAACCTCATCCCAACGCGTGAAGTACGTCGAATCACCCTCAATTGCATCCATCAGCAACCGTTCATAAGCCTCCGGTGAGTTGATACCCACCATACAGCTTTGGCAAAAATCCATAGCCAGTGGCTCAATATCTGATTCCGAACCGGGTTTCTTGGCATTGATTTTAATGTAAATGCCCTCCATTGGATTGACCCGAATCACGAGCAAGTTCGGTTCCAGCTTATGCTTTTGACCGAGGTACACGTTCGTTGGCATGCTCTTAAATTCCACAACAATCTCCGTTGTTTTTACAGGGAGACGTTTGCCCGTACGGATATAGAACGGTACGCCAGACCAACGGAAATTATCAACAAACACGCGTGAAGCAAAATAAGTCTCTGTGTTCGATTGTGGATCAACCTTGTCTTCTTGGCGATACCCCGGCAACTGCTGACCGCGATAACTGCCTTCGGTGTATTGACCACGCACCACATTGGTTTTCACATCCTCAGACGTTTCAAAAGGGCGCAGCGAACGCAACACTTTTACCTTTTCATCACGGATATCCTCAGGCAACAAACGACTAGGTGGCTCCATCGCAATCATCGTTAGCATTTGCAACATATGGTTCTGTCCCATATCCCGCAAGGCGCCGGAATGATCGTAGTAACCTCCGCGTTCCTCCACCCCTACCGTTTCACTAAGCGTAATTTGCACATTGGCAATATGCTTATTATTCCACAGTGGTTCAAAGAAGGCATTCGCGAAGCGGATCACCTCAATATTTTGTACCATTTCCTTGCCAAGATAGTGATCAATCCGATAAATTTCTTCTTCGGCAAATACTTCTCGTATTTCAACGTTCAATTCTTGTGCAGATTCGAGGTTATAACCGAATGGCTTCTCAATCACCAGGCGATTCCAGCCCTTTCCATCCATCATGCCGCCATCTTTCAAACTCTTCGACACGCTTCCGAATAACTCAGGAGCCAAGGCCAAATAAAACAACCGATTTCCCGGTATGTTAAACTTGCTTTCTATAGACTCCGTCTGCTGTCTCAGCTCATGGAACCCTTCGACATTGTTGATATCCAGCGATTTATATTCAAAATGCTCGGCAAATGCCTGCCATTCTTGATCATTTTCTGCTTTGTAGCGACTAAACTCCTGTATGGAAGCGTACAGGTCATTACGGAATTCTTCCTCTGTGCGAGGACGCCTTGCTACACCAATAACGGCAAAATCGTCAGCAAGCTTGCCTTCGCGGTACAAGCTGTAAATAGCAGGAAAAAGCTTGCGACGAGCCAAATCGCCCGTAGCGCCAAAAATAAACAGAACTGCGCCTTGCGTCACAACAGATTCTTTAACAGGTATGTCAGCCATGAAGTACCTCATTCTTCCCATGTCAAGATTCCGCAATCCACAATCCCCGAAATCTGCATGTAGTATTGTGTATATTTATACAAGATCATACTTGATTTTCGAAAAACATGGAACTAAAGATTTGATGATATTTTATCATATCCTACATGGATAAGCTATCCGATGAATCATAAATTTACCTTATAAGTCAGTATTCAATCGTGATGAGCGGGAAACCGAGTGTTATACGTGTATCCTGCTGCTCCCTATCTTCATGTACAGCCATCTGCATCCGGACCTGATGCTCACCGCTTTGAATCATTAACGGCAGCTCTGGAGCTTCATAGGATATAGCCACAGTAGTCGCATCCGTATATCTTTCTTTGGCCTGCATCGAGATATTCCATGCTAAGCTCGCCTCTGTCAGTTTCAACAGTTGATCTTTGGATTCCTCTGTATGCAGCGAACGCTGAAGGGCCGTGTTCCACTGTGCTTGAATTCCCATAGACTTTAATTGCTCAGCACAAAGCTTATGAAGCTGAATCAACCGCTCACGTCCTGCATCATTGCTCTCCAGTTGAACAACTACATACCATTGTCCAGTTTGACGTTCCATCACATTTAAGCGGATTCTCAGATCCTCACTATCACGAACAGAACGATAAACCGTGTGTCCATTTTCTACGAGTTTGTTTACTGTGGGTATATTCAGCTGATCAGCTATCTGTGCCGCCACATCTGCTGGCTCTTCATGGTTAGAAATCCAATCGCCTTGCCACTTCACAACCAGCTTATCCAACGTACCCGGGGTCTGATCCGAGATGATTAACAATGAGCGTAAAGCCGTTTCTGCCTCGCGGGAGTCATTTCGGTTTGTCTGAAAGGTTCCGTAACGCCAGCCAGCTAGTACCAGCACCGTTCCTAATACCAAAATTGCAATAATCCCCTTTTTAATCAGCTCTGATTTTAACATTATCGTTCCCCCCGCTCCACAACCATCCGATTCCCACACCTACGCTCTGGATACTTTCTTTTTCGGCTGGATTGAAATCTATGAATCTATCAATAGCATTCCCATTGTCAGAGGTTTTATACACACAGCACTACGGCCAAGCCCTTCTAAAATATTCATCTGCCTACTGGGTGTTCGACCATACATCGTAGGCACCGTAAGAATAGACTATGATCACAATGCATCTTACACCAAAAGAGGTGAAATCATGTTTCCGATTTATCCTGTAAATGAAGCCAATGTGGCACCTCATGGTGGACGTCTGGTCTGTGCCGTTATGCGTGATGGTACACGACACATCGGCATCTTAAGTGGGTGTAGCAAAGGCAAGCTGATGTTGAACGGATATCCACCTTCTTTTCCTGGCAGTCTCTATGCCGGGAGCTACAGTAACAAAGGAAAACAATCCCCGAAAAAGGTTTCCTCTAAAAAGAAAAAAAAGAATCCTAAAAACAAAGCTCGTACCTCGGCCAAACTAAATGCCTTAATTAAGCCGCCCAACGCACCTCTGAGTCCATCCTTTCCTTATGACGCAGGCGGATTTGCTGGAAATGGCTATAGTAATTATGGAAATGGCAGAACAGGCTATCGCGGTGGGTACGGCGGATATGGATACGGGGCAGGGCTTGCATTAGATCTGGCTTTAATCGCCTTTTTATTCCTCCTGATCTAAACAACTTGTTATGGAACACAAAAAAACCGGAGGACTATTGTCGTCTCCGGTTCTTTGTATTCGTTTATTCTACTTCTACTCTGCTAATCCGTTCTTATAGGCATAGATCGCCGCCTGTGTACGGTCTTCCACTCCTAATTTAGCGAGAAGGTTCGTGACATGGAATTTTACCGTCTTAATCCCGATAATCAGCTCATCTGCGATATCCTGGTTAGACTTCCCTTGTGCCAACAGGCGAAGCACCTCCATCTCACGATCAGTCAGCTCCGTATGCGCGGGTGCCTCAGCCTGTGGTTGGCGGAATCGATTCATCATCTTAGAGGCCACCTGTGACTCTAGTACGGACTGTCCACGTGCAGCTGCACGGATCGCATCCGCTATCTCGGAAGCACGAGACGTTTTGAGCAAGTAGCTGAATGCCCCTGCCTCAATGACCGGATACATTTTCTCATCGTCCAAATAACTCGTCAGCACAATCACCTTGGTCTCTGGAAGCAGGCGAGTTACTTGGCGTGTCGTTTCGATGCCATCCATGCCATCCATGACCAGATCCATTAAAATCACATTTGGCTTGTATTCAGAAGCCAACCGTATGCCTTCTTCTCCGCTTCCGGCCTCGCCGACCACTTCAATACCTTCTTCCGTCCCCAGCACCGCCGCAAGACCAATCCGTACCATTTCATGGTCGTCTACCAGCAGTACGCTAATCGGTAATTCCGTTTCCATGATCATCGTTCCTTCCGCTTTCATCATTAATAACTGGCACGGACACCTCGATCCGTGTTCCTTTTCCCGGAGCCGTTATATACTGAATAGCTCCCCCAATCTCACTGACCCGCTCCTGCATTGTGGATAATCCATATGAAGTCTGCTTTTTCTCATCCAGTTCAAAACCAATACCGTTGTCCCGAATCGTCAGCCTGATAGAATCCGGGCGTTGCACGATACGAATTTCCATGCGGGTTGCTTTGGCATGGCGCAATGTATTAGACATCGCTTCCTGAACAATACGAAACAAGTGGTTCTCAATGCCTTTAACCAACTGTACTCCGCTTTCAATCTCAAAATCAATCTCCATCGGTACCTTTGCCTGCAACTCTTGTACCAAATCACGCAAACCCTGCTCAAGCCGTTTCCCTTCCAGATAGACAGGCCGCAGATGAAGTAGTAACGCCCGCATTTCGGATTGTGCCACGGAAGACATTTCTTCAATTAGCGCAACTTGCCGCTGCGCTTTATCAAAATCCTTATCCAGCGTCCTCCCCACAGCCGTCGCCGTCATTGAAATAGCAAATAATTGCTGTGATACGGCGTCATGCAACTCTCTGGCCAGCCGCTGTCGCTCCTCCACAATCGCAGTCATCCGTGCCTGTTCTGCCAGCTGAGCATTATCCGTGGATAAGCGTTGTAAAGACGTAACTTGTTCCTGCCATTTACGCCCAATCCGTTCCAGCTGCTCTCCCAACCTGCCAAGCTCATCATGCCCTAGGGGTGGCAACTCACGTGCAGGCGTTCCCTTTTCCCACATCAGCAACGTCTCTCTCAACATTTCCAGTCTGCTTTTAAAGCGGTAGCTTTCATAAAATCCGTACATTGCCCCTGTACCAATCAACACCAGTATAACGGCTCCTGCAACTTTCAATATCATTCCCCAGGTTGGGAACGACTTCACATATCCATATGTATACAGCATATAAAAGACAACTACGCCCACAACAACACACAGGAGGATACCTTCACCCATACTGCGGGTTACCATGTTGGACGTTTTTTTATGATTCATCCCGGCTCCTCCTGATTCAATAAAATCGGACGCGGACATCGCCCGCCAAGTACGAAACGACAAACTTCACTTTATACTCACTCTGCTCAAAATGGGGAGACTTCCAAACCAGTCGATTGAGCATCCCCGCCTCATGATCCCGGTCAAACTGAATCTGTCCGAACAATATGAACATCTCCACCTCTACACCGTAATTATCCGGTAGGGTGATGTCAATGTCACCGAAGATCCCCTGCAAAAATATGACGGGCTCACGTTCCTCTGGGAGAGCCAACGTCAGGTCGGCATCCACGTCCCCCACCACATGCCATATGCTTGTGCTGCGCAGGCTCCAAGGCACTTCATCCCATTTATGATTGGATATAAAATTGTGCTTGAATATGGAGCTTTGACCTTTATGCAGCTTCCTTGAACGTGAATAGAATACAGCTAATGATGCTAGTGTAACTACAACAAACAGGAACAAATGATCCAGCACTAACAATCCAGCACCAATCGCGAGCATCGTGTAGCCCTTTTTGATTTTGGAATTGCGGATCTTATATATTCCGGCCAACATTAGGATCAGTGCAACCACGGAGAGGAACCCAATCCACTGACCGAATAAAATGATAATCCCGATGCCAATCCCTGCCAGTGCCAAGGCTGATTTTCTTCTCTCCATGCTGCACCCCCTTTTTGTTTATACAGGACGGAAAAGCCATAGTGGCGCAACATTCCGCCATATGGCTTTCCTGAACCATACAGATTAGGCACGATCATCGACCAATGTCCATTCCATACAGCATATCATAATGTCTTGTTTCCGAGTAGTCAGTCCTTCTTCATATCGACTGGTTTAGCACCTGTCTGAATTTTGGACTTAAGCTGTTGAAGCTGCTCATCCACTTTAAACTGTTTTTCAGCCTCAGCCGGATTAACATATGCTTCTCCTGGAGCTTGACGGTAAGGAGCACGCAGTACGTCAGCTTCAGCTTCCATTTGCATGATTTTTTCTTCCATACGGTGGAAGCCCAATGAAGCAGACCCACTTTCAATCGTGTGCAAACTATTGATTTGAGACATTTGCTTTTTGGCTTTCGCCATTTGAGCACGGGATACCAACTCATTGCGCTTGTTGCGCATTTTATAGAATTCATCTTTCATGTCGTGAAGCTGCTGTACCAATTCTTTTGCTTGAAGCTCAGCTTGTGTATGCAAGTCGCGGTATTCGTCCTGCTTCTGCACAAAATAAATCTTCTCTCCCAACAGCTTGCGCGCTACTTCTTCCTGACCATTTCGTAATGCGAATTCAGCTTGTTTCTCACGCTCATTGGATACACGTACCGCTTCCTCCAAACGCTGTTTCATACGTCGTTCATTCGCCATTTGCTTGGCAACCGTTACCTCAGCCTCGTGAATTTCCGCCTCCATATCGCGCAGATATTGATTCAACATAATAATCGGATCTTCCACTTTATCCAACACTTCATTCACCGATGCTCTTGTCATATCCTTCATTCTTTTAAAGATCCCCATTATTTACGATCTCCCTTCTCAAATTGCTCTACTTTTTTGCGTAACTCTGCCAATTCTTTTTTCATTGCCTTTTTCTCGATATCTTCCATCATGGAATCCAGGTCACTGTTCTGACCTGTGTTAAATTTAGATGAGTTGCGGGCATCTTGACCAAAAAACGGGTTCGAATTTCCATATGCACCGCCCTGGTTGTAACCAGTTCCCTGCCCATACTGCGATCTTGTATTGTTACTGCCATAATAGCGTGGATCCTGTTGATTGTAGGGACCGCTGTCAGGGCCAAATCCTCCATCGAAAGGAGATCTCGGCTCCTTGGAGATAACTAGGGCCGCAATCACATAAATCATAAATGTGGTTCCTGCTGTAATAAAGAAACTGATCACAACCAGAATACGAATCCATGTTGAGTCCATTCCTGTTGCGTCAGAAAGACCGCCACATACACCTGTTATTACTCTATCCCGGCTTGATCTGTAAATTCGGGTCATTATCAAATTACTCCTTCCCGCTGTTGTTCAGCTTGCTTTTCAGTCTCGCCCACTCTTGTTCGAGCAGCGATCCACCGCCTTGGGCATCCTGTGCATGGTCGCCCTCACTCCGACGTAAATCACGCAGACTCATCGTTTCTGCTTCCATATCGGCTACCCGGTCTTCCAAGCGGTTGAACATTCGGGGAACATTCCGTCCACCGTATGTACCAGCCCGTTCGTTCATTTGCTGCTGGAGTCTCAACGTTTGTACACGTGCCGCATAATACTGACGCTTGCTGTGTACCGTTTGATATTCTGTCTTTAATGTATCTAGCTGTTGTTCCAGCTCACGTAGTGATTCACGGCTCTGCTCCCACAGTTCTCTATACTGCTCTTCTTTTTCTGCATATAGCATTTTCTCCTGAAGGGCCAGCTTCGCGATATGTTCTTCATCAGCCTTCAAAGCCAGTAGCGCCTGTTCCTCCCGTTTGGTCTGCATGGACAATGCATGATCCAACTGCTGCTTCATCTGTCTTGTATGCATCGCATACTGTTGATGGAGTTTTTCCGCTTCGGCAATTTCCTGGCGGGTATTATACAAGAACTGGTCAATCAGTTGCACTGGGTCTTGACTTTGTTCCAAATGCTCATTGAAGGTCGCTACCGTGATATCGCGCATTCTTCGAAAAACACTCATTTGCATCTGCTCCTTTCACAATTCGTATCCCCATAATTATCACTTCTTGCTGTAATCTTTCTTCATTCGCCAAACTGCTAAAATCAGTAACGTCTTCTGCGGTCACTCAGCAGGGAAACACCAAATATGATTAACCCGATTGCCAGTAGCGGTCCCAGAAGCCAGGACAGTTTGCCAAGCAAAATCAGTACCCCAAGTACAAGTACGATCCAGCCGAAGAGCGCATTTCCTTTTTTCACACCGTAGTAGCCTAGCATGACCATAGCTATCGGAATTAAGTAACCAATCAGATGTCCTAAAAAGTGACCGAAAAACGGAGTAAACTTACCGAGCAGCATAATCGAACCCAACACGATCAGTACAATGGCTAACCCATTCCCTTTGTTAACTCTCATCATCTCTCACCGCCTTTCACTGTGTCTTGCTTATGTCCTTATTGTACGCTGAACAAGCGTTTGACAAAACGGACCCCAGACGGTTTTTGAACCTAGACCTAAGTCGGGGATGAGTATAGACCTGCGGCTATCCTCCTCTATGCTGTTCTGCTGCATGGGCTATCGAGTGTTGCTCACCCGCTTGCTTGGAACGTAGTGAAAGGACGAGACAAGCCAGTAACGCTATAGCTGCAACCATATAAGGCAGATTAATATGAACATCGAATAGCAATCCCGCAACAAGCGGTCCAATCACATTACCCAAGCTGGTATAGGACGAGTTCATGCCTGCCACAAAGCCTTGCTCATCTCCAGCCTGCCGCGATAGAGAAGTGCTTACTGCCGGACGAAGGATATCCATAGCCAGAAAAATGATGAAGGTCGTCAGCATAATCATCACGTACTGTTCAGCAAATAGGGTTAGAAAAATGAACAGGCCCCCAATAGCCAAACAGAGGTGAATTATTTTTTTCTCTCCAAAACGATTAATGATCCATCCAAATATAGTCGCTTGGACAACTGCTCCCAAAATGGAGCCTGTCGTTATGATGATGGCAATATCCATCGGTGTAAAACCATATTTATGGTCAACAAACAGTCCAAATACTGTTTCAAAGTTCGCTAACCCAAAAGCAACGACAAATACAATGAGTAAACCCATGAAATATGGAGATTGATATGACTTGGCAAATTGCTGCAAAAGATTTTCTTTTTGACGTGGAAGCTCTCTATTATATTGTTGCTTTTCCTTGCTTAAAGACTCAGGCAGTACTAACAGAGACAAGATAGCTGCTATTCCCGCAGCTCCTGCTGCCGCAAAAAAGGGAATGCGTATTCCATATGTGGCAAGCAATCCGCCAATCCCTGGCCCGATTATGAAGCCTGTGTTGATCGCTGCATTGATCATTCCCATTCCCTTGCCTCTTTCCTCAAACGAGGTCACGTCAGCAACATAGGCCATAATAGAAGGAGTAAGTAACGCTGCCCCTGCTCCACCCATGATTCGTGCTATGAACAGGGTAGGAATGGAATTCGCCAGTCCAAAAACAAGCTCTGATAACATGAAGATGAACATCCCAGAAACAATTAACTTTTTACGTCCATAACGATCAGACAACTTTCCTGACAATGGTGATAACAAAAGCTGTGTCAACGCAAAAGCTGCTACCATCAGTCCCATCGAGGAACCAGTCATCCCTAGCTCACTTATAAACTTAGGTAACACAGGGACAACCAATCCAATCCCCATGAATGCCAAAAAAATGTTAAGCATCAATAACAGCATTGCTCCTCGATTTCTTGTGAGTATAGACATATTTCCACCCTTCCTTTTCCGTATCTCTTTATTCAACATTAGGTAAACTTCATTATTCTTTTTCAAAAACAATTGAAACTAAAATTGTTTTCTTAGTTTTCATATAAAAAAATGGCCTCTTCAAATATGCAGCATATTGATGAGGCTATTTTTTATTTTTCGACCAATCCGAACAACAAAATATCTACAATAGAATAAGTTGCTTCCTCTACCGTCACACTGTTATCCAGAAAGAAACGCTGATCAAGCGTTAAATTTACAGATTCAATAATAAGCTTCATGATCAGAGCCTCATTTTTGTTCACAATAATTCCTTCTCGGATGCCTTCCTGAATTAATGTTCTAATCGGAGACCAGTCATTTAAATCGGCATGTACCCTTTTCCATTGCTCAGGATAATACTTTTTCATCTGGTCCAATATTCTTAAATCGTAAAACTTATAATACAGAGGCATGACCCTAATCGACTGCTTAATCTTGTCTAACAAAGATAACTCATTATTTTCGATAATCTGCTCAGTTTTTCGAATCATATCATCATTTGTACGCTCAATAAGTGTTTCTAAAATAAGCGTCTTAGACGAAAAATTTTCATACAATGTACGCTTACTAATAGCGAGTCTTTTCGCAAGATCATCCATAGTAAATTTCAATCCATTTTCATGAACTTCATCTACAAAAGCCTCCAAAATTCTTTCCTGCATATTCGTCCTCATTTCTCTCGTACTTAATAAACTGAAAATGTTTTTTCAGTACCACCATCTTACTATAAGATCAAAGATCTGGTCAAATCCATGTTAACCTTGTTGCCAAAATCATGAATATATAATAAAAAGGATGATAAAATGCCTTTAAGCATTTTATCACCCTTTTGTGTATACCGGCGAGAGGACTCGAACCTCCACGGTTTCCCACTCGATGTCGAATACAATCTTGATAACACCTTGTTTGATGAAGTAAGAATTTTAGAATACTTGTACAACTTCTTTAATATCATCAATTTCCTCAAGAATTGCGCGCTCAATAGCAACCTTTAACGTAATCGTAGCACTTGGGCAACCATTGCAAGCTCCCAAAAATCTTAATTTTGCTATGCCGTTCTCAACCTCGACCAGTTCAGCATCTCCACCGTCACGCAGTAAGAAAGGACGTAGTTTGAGAAGAATTTCCGATACTTCATCGAATAAAACTCCATTTTCATCCATTATGTCAACTCCTCCCATTGTTTTACCAACCGTCAATTCAGACCTTTTTTCACCCTAGATCGTCTGAGTGATCCTTTGCTTTTTGCCTAAGAGTGACCTCTTGATCCGAAAGTTCCCTTATAAGCGTATAAATAGAGTCTAAAGGTATCATCACACCACAACTTGCGCTCAATCCTGACAGCATATAGAAGCAGAACCGAAGTTTTCGTATCTCTCGGGCAATTTGAGCTAGTTCTGAATCGTCCGAATTATTTTTCTTCATTACTAGCACGCACCTCGCACTTCTTTAAAGAATGATAAAGGTTTGATCTATTAAATTAATGAATCAACCGATGCTCCCTTCCATCTCAAATTGAATCAACCGATTCATTTCAACGGCATATTCCATTGGCAATTCTTTGGTAAACGGTTCAATAAAGCCCATTACAATCATTTGTGTAGCATCTTGTTCTGTAAGCCCGCGGCTCATTAAGTAAAACAATTGTTCCTCGGACACTTTGGATACTGTTGCCTCGTGCTCCAAAGTAATCTGATCGTTTTTAATTTCATTGTACGGAATCGTATCTGATGTTGACATGTTGTCCAATATCAACGTATCGCACTTAATATTGGACTTGGACCCTGCGGAATCGCGGCTGAAGCTGGACAACCCTCGGTAGTTTACTTTTCCGCCCTGCTTGCTGATGGATTTGGATATAATCGTTGATGTTGTCTCGGGAGCAAGGTGAATTACCTTCGCGCCAGCATCTTGATGCTGATCTTTACCGGCTACGGCAATAGACAGGATGGACCCCTTGGCTCCCCGTCCTTTCAATAATACTGCCGGATACTTCATTGTTACCTTGGAGCCGATGTTGCCGTCCACCCATTCCATTGTCGCATTTTCTTCTGCCACAGCCCTTTGGGTTACCAAGTTGTAGATATTAGGAGCCCAATTCTGAATGGTCGTGTAACGGACACGGGAATCTTTCCGGCAAATAATTTCAATAACTCCACTATGCAGAGAACTGGTACTATAAATAGGTGCTGTACATCCTTCAACATAATGGACAAAGCTGCCCTCTTCGGCAATAATTAATGTCCGCTCGAATTGACCCATATTTTCAGAATTAATACGGAAATAACCTTGTATAGGAACCTTGCACTGAACACCCTTCGGAATGTATACAAAGCTACCGCCTGACCAAACCGCACTATTAAGCGCCGCAAATTTATTGTCGGCGGGAGGGATGATCGTCCCAAAATGTTGCCTAAACACTTCAGGGTATTGCTTTAATGCACTATCCGTATCAAGGAAAATAACGCCCTGATCCTCCAGTTCTTTCCGCATGCTGTGATAAACTACTTCCGACTCATATTGAGCGGATACGCCCGCCAGGAACTTTTGCTCCGCTTCAGGGATTCCCAGCTTGTCAAAGGTTGCTTTGATCTCGGAAGGAACCTCCTCCCAGGTCTTTCCCTGTTTTTCAGAAGGACGAACGTAATACTGGATGTCATCAAGATTTAGCCCGGTCAAATCCGCTCCCCATTCAGGCATCGGCATTTTGTAGAATTGATTCAAAGCTTTCAACCGAAAATTGAGCATCCACTCCGGCTCTTCCTTGATCCGGGAAATTTCCCGGACAATCTCTTCCGTCAGACCTTTTCCAGATTGAAAAATAGACTGGTGCTTGTCGCGAAACCCATATTTATATTCGCCCATATCTGGTGCTTTTTTAGCCATTAGTATCACTCCTTTTTAACCTTTCAAGATTCATTTTGATTTGCTATGATCTGCCGAGCTTGCTTTCCACTAAATCTTTTAGGCGACTGCGAACACCTTCCAGCGGGATCTCCGAAATGACAGGAGCGAGAAATCCGAAAATAACAAGATGTTCGGCTTCACTCCGTGATATCCCGCGCGACATCAGATAATAGATTTGCTCTGCATTTACTTGCCCCACGGATGCAGCATGACCCGCGGTTACATCATCCTCATCTATCAGCAGGATCGGATTGGCATCGCCGCGAGCTTTAGGACTTAGCATAAGCACGCGTTCTGTTTGCTGACCATCACAATGGGTTGCACCTTTTTCAATCTTTGTAATGCCGTTGATAATGGCCGTAGCTTCTTCAAGCATGACTGCACGCGTAATCATCTGGCTTACCGAGCTTCTGCCAAAATGCTGAGCTTGAGTTGTATAGCTCGATTTTTGATTGCTCGTGCCAATAGCAATCACCTTATTGTCGGAGACCGCCCCGTTGCCTTGTAGCAAAGTCTTGGTATCGCTGGCGGTATAACCATTGTTCATCTCACCGATAATCCATTCCACACCCCCATCAGCAAGAACCACCGCCCGTCGCTGGGTGAAATCTGTTGTAGTTGCAGCAAGCTGATGAACCGAAGCTACTTGCACCTTTGAGCCCGCCCCCGCGAAGACCTCCGTCACACCGTTATGCAATACCTTGACATCATCACCACTCGATACACAATTATCCACATAAGTGATCTTGCTGTTGCTCCCTGCCACAATTAAGACGTGAGGAGCAAAACACACACCGCTTGTATCGTTAAGAAAGATAGCTTGAATAGGTGCTTCAACCTCTACACCGTCTGGGACATATAGAAAAACGCCACCACTCCATAAGGCACTGTGTGCAGCAGATAAACGATGTTCTTCTGGCTTTACTGCCTGAAAGAGATAACGTTGAACCAGCTCCTCATGCTCTTTTGCCGCAGTATGCAGATCCGTTAAAATGACTCCCTGGGCGGCTAAGCTCTCGGACAATTTCGTATACACTACATCCGAGTTGAACTGAACGATTAGTCCGCCTTTCACCGGAGAAGCAACCAAACCTCGAACAACCTCCGGCGCTTCCTCCAAACTAGACCACGCATTCTCAGCTTTGTAATCTCCACTTTCGTAGATATCCCATTTTTCGAGATTGATTTTCTCCACTTTAGGCAACTCCAGCGTCCCTGCCAGTTCGAGTGCGTGAACGCGGCGTTCAATCAGCCAACGGGGTTCATCCTTAGCGCTTGACCATGCGCGTAAATCGTCCACATTCATTGAAACTCTAGCTTGTATATCCACGTGCTGTTCCTCCTCTCCGGCTTTTAAGCTTCCCTTACCGTCTCATCCGTAATTCCAAGTTCCTCCTTCACCCAATCGTACCCTTCAGCCTCCAAACGGTGTGCAAGCTCCGGACCGCCAGATTTAACTATCCGGCCTTGCATCATGACATGCACAAAATCCGGGGTAATATAATTCAACAGTCGTTGATAATGGGTGATGATTAAAAAGCCTCTATCCGGGCTGCGCATCTCATTTACGCCATTGGCCACAATACGCAGTGCATCAATATCAAGCCCTGAGTCCACTTCATCCAGGATCACAAACTTGGGTTCAAGTAGCATCATTTGCAAAATCTCATTCCGCTTTTTTTCACCGCCAGAGAATCCCTCATTCAAATAACGATGCACAAATTCCGGGTTCATCTCCAGCCCCTTCATTTTGCTCTCCATTTCACGGATAAAACGGATTAAGGATATCTCATCGCCTTCTTCACGCCGTGCATTGATGGCACTTCTGAGAAAGTCCGAGTTGGTCACGCCAGCAATTTCACTTGGGTATTGCATAGCGAGGAACAAGCCTGCCTGGGCACGCTCATCCACCTCCATCTCCAGAAGGTCTTCATTGTCCAATGTCACCTTACCGCCAGTAACCTCATATTTGGGATGGCCCATTAAAGCTGAAGCCAATGTACTTTTTCCCGTCCCATTAGGCCCCATAATCGCATGAATCTCTCCGCCATGAATCTCCAGTGTGAGCCCTTTTAAAATTTCTTTCCCTTCAATCTTGGATCTTAATTCCTCAATCTTTAATGTCGTCATTTATCGTAAACTTCCCTTCGGAGTATTCTTCGGCACGCGCCACCAAATCACTCATAAATTTTCCAATAGTCTGCAGCTCAACCTCTGAATAGGATTCAATGAATTGGTAAAACCTTTCTTCTTTTTCTTTGTGCAGTTCTTTATGCAAATGATAAACGTGTCTTCCCTTATCCGTTAAACTAAAGTATATCTCCTTACGATTGCTGTTCAGTTGACTTCTCATAATGAAGCCCATTTCCAGCAGCTTTGCACTAATTTTAGTAATGCTAGCTTTGGACAACCCCATCTTCTCCACAATCCCGGTATGATTTATCGGTTCATAATCACCAATGCAATCAATAACGTGTACACTAGTAATATTGTTAGAGAGCATGTCAATCTGGTACTTTCTGGCCTGTTGCCGAAACGAGTTAAATTCTTGTTCAGTATACAGCTCATTCAGATGTAGCATTTTAATATATTGCTCGTAAAGATGACCTTTAAAATGATTTTGAAACTCCAATTTCCCAATCTCCCCTCTCTTGTAGTAGTTGCAGACCAAGATCAGTGTCACCATTAGATTATTTTTTGTTCACTAGTGAACAAAATCATATTAACACAATTGATATTGATAATCAATATCAATTGTGTTAAATGTGACGCAATTTTGGAGGCGCTTTTCATGGGTTTGTTGTCATTGTCATCGGCCTCATGCTGTGTTTTGACTAGGGCACGTCCCGGAAATGGTTTTGCCTACTCTGATCAATCCTGCTTTGCGGGGGTTGAACAATGGAACCCATTCGGCAGCACCCGGATGGATCTGGTAACCGAAGCCAAGTCCAATACCGTTGCCTATGAACGTCATGGTACACCTGCCACAGACCGGGGTCGCTACCGTAAAAAGACGACAAAGGTGGTGCTTGGCTGAGCTGTTTTAAAGCCGTACCGTCGCGTTTGGGTACGCTATCGTGAGCATGTATGGCAATGAATAATCCGTCAGTTACCTGTGTCTGGATATGTTATGGGGCCAAAGAGTATACCAAAAACTGTAGTTTTTGCTGGTGAATCCGAACAGGCGATGCTCCATTCTAGCCAGCACCGATCTGACACTGGAGGCGACCTAGATCATCGAACTTTATACCGCCCGATTCAAAATCAAATGCACCTTCTGGGCGCTAAAGCAATCCATCGGCGGATTCAGCTACCACTTTTGTAGCAAATCCATTCCGAAGCCCAACCGGTATTTGAAAAAGGATCGGGTTCACCCTCTGGAGTTATTGGAAGAGGAGAAAGCGCAACGGGACATCAGCCTAACTGTAAAGATGAGAATGGTAAACGATAACCAAAATGGATCCCAATGGGGCTTAAGATAAAAGGAACCAAGAAAAGAGCCGAAATCTTGCTTCAGGAAGCCAGGAAGAATTATCATATGAAAGGACAAGCACTCGCGGTTGAAAACGAAGATATGCTGTAAGAGTAAAAGCGGCTACTCCATCTGTTCGGAGACTTTATGCTTCAATGGCTAGAGATGATGAAAAACAGTATCGGGCTTATCTCCTATATCTCCTATTCCGACATTGTAAAAGGCCGCGTAGATCCTTTTTCCGAGAGAAAGAAGGGATGTATTGCTTGATGATTTAACTACAGAGGATTTTCAGACCTTGTATACCCATGAAATGAATGTGCAAGGTGTCAGCGCCAATACCGTTATTCATTACCACGCGAACATTTGCAGAGCCCTTCAGTATGCCGTGAAAATAAAGCCGATTGTGGCGAATCTCGCTGACTTAGTTGAAAGCCCAAAAAAGAACAATTACGACGTGAACTTCTACAATGCCGAGGAGCTGAATCAACTCCTCGCAGTAATCCGAGGCGAAAGAATTGAGCTTTCCGTTATCCTGGCTGCCTTTTATGGGCTAAGCCGAAGCGAGGTCGTAGGATTAAACTGGTCGGCTATTGATTTATTGAATTGGACTATTAATATTAAACATACCGTCACATCGGGCAATTTGAATGATAGATATATTGAAATTGAAAAGGACCGAATCAAGAATAAAGCCAGTCGCCGTATACTGCCACTGGTGGACACGTTCTATGAGCTTCTGATCCGTATGAAGGAATAACAGGAATCCTATCGCTTATCTTCTGACAATTCTTATTGTCTTGAATACCTGGATTATATTTATGTAGATGTATTAGGGGTAAGCATGAAAGAAGTTCAGGAATGGCCGGGTCACAGTGATTACGCAATAATAGCCAATATTTATTCGCATTTGGAATACAACTCGAAAGTATCTTCAGCTCAAACAATGAGTGGGGTACTAAAGCTCAAATAAAAAAAGCCCACTAGAGACTATCTCTAATGAACTCTTTTAGTTAATACCGGCGAGAGGACTCGAACCTCCACGGTTTCCCACTCGATTTTGAGTCGAGCGCGTCTGCCATTCCGCCACGCCGGCATATTTAATTATGGAGGCGCCACCCAGATTTGAACTGGGGAATAAAGCTTTTGCAGAGCTTTGCCTTACCACTTGGCTATGGCGCCAGAGTATAACAAAGCGGACGACGGGAATCGAACCCGCGACCCTCGCCTTGGCAAGGCGATGCTCTACCGCTGAGCCACGTCCGCATAAAGATGGCTGGGGATATAGGATTTGAACCTATGCATGACGGAGTCAAAGTCCGTTGCCTTACCGCTTGGCTAATCCCCAATAAGTAAAGGGCGGCCGATGGGGCTTGAACCCACGAATGCCGGAGTCACAGTCCGGTGCGTTAACCACTTCGCCACGACCGCCGCAAGTAATGAATGATTGGCAGGGGCAGCAGGAATTGAACCCACACCAACGGTTTTGGAGACCGTTGTTCTACCTTTAAACTATGCCCCTATAAAACTGGTGGAGGATGATGGATTCGAACCACCGAACCCGTAAGGGAGCAGATTTACAGTCTGATGCGTTTGGCCACTTCGCTAATCCTCCAAAAATGGTGCCGGCGAGAGGACTTGAACCCCCAACCTACTGATTACAAGTCAGTTGCTCTACCAGTTGAGCTACACCGGCACATAAAATATTCAATTAAAAGTGGCTCGGGACGGAATCGAACCGCCGACACGAGGATTTTCAGTCCTCTGCTCTACCGACTGAGCTACCGAGCCTTAGAATAAGGCTCTTCATTACACGTTATAATACTAATGGCGGAACTGACGGGATTCGAACCCGCGATCTCCTGCGTGACAGGCAGGCATGTTAGGCCTCTACACCACAGTTCCACAATAAATTTTAATTGGTTGCGGGGGCAGGATTTGAACCTGCGACCTTCGGGTTATGAGCCCGACGAGCTACCGAACTGCTCCACCCCGCGACAATAATAAATATTAATTTTTCAAATGGTGGAGGCTGAGGGGCTCGAACCCCCGACCCTCTGCTTGTAAGGCAGATGCTCTCCCAGCTGAGCTAAGCCTCCACAATTAAGCACTTCTCATATTATACCATAATGAACTTTTTATTGCAAGCCCTTTTATGATATTTTTATGACCCGTAGGGGATTCGAACCCCTGTTACCTCCGTGAAAGGGAGGTGTCTTAACCCCTTGACCAACGGGCCATGCAATAAAATAATTCTGGCGGAGAGAGAGGGATTCGAACCCTCGAGACGCTTTTGGCGCCTACACGATTTCCAATCGTGCTCCTTCGGCCAACTCGGACACCTCTCCATATGGCTCCCCGAACAGGACTCGAACCTGTGACA